>NZ_ABCP01000001.1 GCF_000170835.1 Marinobacter algicola DG893 | reverse complement strand
CCTGCCTGACGCTTTCACCGAAGTAGCGGTTACCACCGGCTGATTTAAAAACAGATTTCCGGTAGAATCTCGCCTCTGATTTTGAACGCATCCATTTTCTGAGCGTGAGTAAGGATTTCATGGAAATCAATCCCATTGTTACGAAGATAAAAGACCTTCGTGAGCGCACTGAAGCGCTCAGGGGGTATCTTTGACTACGATCAACGTAGTGAAAGACTGACCGAAGTAGAGCGTGAACTGGAAGTGCCTTCCGTATGGGAAGATCCCGAACGGGCGCAGGCGCTGGGCAAGGAACGCTCCGATCTTGAATTGATTGTACGGACCATCGACAACCTCACCTCCGGCCTTGAAGACGCCGAGGGTTTGCTCGAAATTGCCGACGAGGAAGAGGACGAGGGCACGGCTGCGGAGATCGAAGCTGATCTGGCCGGGCTTGACAAAGAGCTCGAGAAGCTCGAATTCCGCCGCATGTTCTCCGGCGAGATGGACGCCAACAACGCCTACCTGGACATTCAGGCAGGTTCCGGCGGTACCGAGGCCCAGGATTGGGGCAATATGCTGCTGCGCATGTACCTGCGTTGGGCAGAGCGCCGTGGCTTCAAAGCTGAGATCGTCGAATTGCAGGAAGGCGATGTCGCTGGCATCAAGAGTGCCACCATCCATATTCAGGGCGACTATGCGTTTGGTTGGCTACGCACGGAAACCGGCGTGCATCGGTTAGTGCGAAAATCGCCGTTTGATTCCGGCAACCGCCGTCATACATCGTTCTCATCCGTCTTTGTATCGCCGGAAGTGGACGACAGCTTCGAGATTGAAATCAATCCGGCGGATCTCCGCGTGGACGTCTACCGTGCCTCGGGTGCGGGTGGTCAGCACGTTAACCGGACCGAGTCAGCCGTACGTCTGACTCACAATCCCACCGGCATTGTCGTGGCCTGCCAGGCTGGCCGAAGCCAGCATCAAAACAAAGACCAGGCCATGAAACAGCTGAAGGCCAAGCTGTTTGAGCGCGAGATGCAGGAGCGTAACGCCGAGAAACAGAAGGCGGAGGACGCCAAGGCGGATATTGGCTGGGGCAGCCAGATTCGCTCCTACGTGCTGGACGACAGCCGTATCAAGGACTTGCGCACCAAGGTGGAAACCAGCAATACCCAGTCGGTGCTGGACGGTGACATCGACAAGTTCATCGAAGCCAGTTTGAAGATGGCGCTGTAAACAGCGCCTTCGCCATGCTAACCCGGACAATTCCCGATTTTGCGAGCCAACATGACTGAACACACCCCGAATGCACAGCCAGAGGACAACAAGCTGATCGCCGAGCGTCGCGCCAAGCTGGCGGAGATGCGTGATCAGGGCAATGCCTTTCCCAACAACTTCCGTCGCGACGCCACTGCGGCCGAGCTCCTGGCCAAATATGGCGACAAGAGTAAGGAAGAGCTGGCTGAGATGGGCATTCAGGTAGCCGTTGCCGGCCGCATGATGCTTGATCGTAAAGCGTTCAAAGTGGTTCAGGACATGACGGGCCGCATTCAGATCTATGCCTCAAAGGATGTCCAGAAAGACACCAAGCACTGGGACCTTGGCGATATCGTGGGTGTGCGGGGCATTCTGTGCAAGTCGGGCAAGGGTGACCTCTATGTCAGCATGGACGAGTATGTGCTGCTTACCAAGTCGCTTCGACCGCTGCCGGAGAAGCACAAGGGCCTGACCGACACCGAAGCACGGTATCGTCACCGCTACGTTGACCTGATGGTGAACGAAGACAGTCGCCGGGTGTTCTACGCGCGCTCGAAGATTATCAGCGTCATGCGCCAGTACTTCACTGACCGGGACTTCATGGAAGTCGAAACCCCAATGTTGCAGGTGATTCCTGGCGGTGCCACGGCGCGCCCGTTTGTGACTCACCACAACGCCTTGGGTATCGACATGTACCTGCGTATTGCTCCGGAATTGTTCCTCAAGCGCCTGGTGGTCGGTGGTTTCGAGCGGGTATTCGAGATCAACCGCAACTTCCGTAATGAAGGGCTTTCCACCCGTCATAACCCGGAATTCACCATGGTGGAGTTCTATCAGGCCTATGCCGATTACAACGACCTGATGGACCTGACCGAAGACATGCTGCGCACCATCGCCCAGAAAGTACTCGGTACCACCACGGTGGTGAACACCCGTACCCTGTCCGACGGCGAAGAGGAAACCATTGAGTACGACTTCGGCAAGCCTTTCGAGCGCCTGACCGTGGTAGACGCCATCCTGCGATACAACCCTGATATCAAAGCTGAGCAGTTGGCCGATGAAGCCAGTGCCCGCCAGGTGGCGAAGGATCTGGGCATTCACCTCAAAGAAGGCTGGGGATTGGGCAAGGTACAGATCGAAATCTTTGAAGCGACCGCTGAACATCGCCTGATGCAGCCCACATTCATTACCGATTACCCGAAAGAAGTGTCACCGCTGGCCCGCTGCAAGGACAACGACACGTTCGTCACCGAACGTTTCGAATTCTTCGTGGGTGGCCGCGAGATTGCGAACGGGTTCTCCGAGCTCAACGACGCCGAAGACCAGGCCGAGCGCTTCCAGGACCAGGTGGCCGAGAAAGATGCGGGCGATGACGAAGCCATGTTCTATGACGAAGACTACGTCATGGCGCTGGAATACGGCCTGCCACCGACCGCAGGTGAAGGCATCGGCATCGACCGTTTGGCTATGTTGCTAACCGATTCCGCCTCGATTCGCGACGTCATCCTGTTCCCCGCCATGCGCCCGGAGCACAAGGCTGAAACGAAGAAAGACGAGGACTGAACATGCAGCCGGTGGAGATACTGGCAAGCCAGCTCAAGCCTAACCGGGGCTGGACTGAGCACCTTGGTAACGAGTTCAGCCAGCCCTACATGCAACAGCTGGCTGATTTCCTGGCAAAGGAGGAGCAGGCCGGAAAAACCCTGTTCCCCGCCAGCCACCATTGCTTCAATGCCCTGAACAGTACGCCTCTGGATAAGGTGCGCGTGGTTATCCTCGGCCAGGACCCCTACCACGGCCCCGGCCAAGCCCACGGCCTGTGCTTCTCCGTGCGCCCGCACGTGGCCACGCCGCCGTCGCTGGTCAACATCTTCAAGGAAATCCACGCCGACCTCGGCATTCAGCCCCCCGACCACGGCTGCCTGCAACCCTGGGCCGAGCAGGGCGTTCTTCTTCTCAACAGCGTCCTCACCGTCGTCCAAAGCCAGGCCGGCGCCCATCAGGGCAAAGGCTGGGAAACCTTCACCGACCGCGTCATCGAAACCATCAACCGGGAACGTGAGGGGGTAGTGTTTCTACTCTGGGGAAGCTACGCCAAGAAAAAAGGCCAGCACATCGACCGCAGCAAACACCTGGTACTGGACGGGCCGCATCCATCGCCTCTAAGCGCCTACCGCGGCTTCTTCGGCTGCAAGCATTTTTCTCGGGCGAACGAGTGGTTACAGCAGAAAGGGCTGCCGACCGTTGATTGGTCTTTGCCAAACAAATCGCAGCTGCTGGAACAATACGGTAAGAGCCAGTCCTGAAAAATGAAGCGGCCCGAAAGAGCGGCCCGCAATAGGAATGAACGGGCAGGGGGCTGGGGTATTTTTTCTGCCAGGAAAAGGTGTCTGAGCGAAGCGAGTTCTTTTCCCAAAGAAAAAATACCTCAGCCTCCTGGCCAGCCCCCAAAAAGAACTACTGAAGAAGCGCCATAGCAGCTTCCATCTGCGCGTTCAGATCCTCTTCCTCGCTCATATCCACCTCCGGATCCAGCCCAAGACGATCGAACGCCGAAACCGTCTTCCAGTCCACTTCCGTCCAGGGATGCTCCGTCCCGGCAATCAGTTGCAGATTGGCAATCATCACCAGATCCGCATAATCCGCCGCCGGCACCTCACGATGCAAGTTCGCGTATTCCAGGGGCACATTCTGAAGCTCCTTCGGGAAATCCCACTTCTGCAGAATCGTCGCCCCGATACGCGGATGAAGCTCATCGATCACATTATCCAACATGATGCTGCTGATCTGGATATCGCGGTCTTCCACATAACGCAGAATCGGCAATACCCCGATCAGATGTACCAGCCCGGCCAGAGTAGCCTGGTCTGCCTTGAGATTGGTGTAATGCTGTGCCAGCACATGACACACCCCTGCCACCTCAGTGCTCTTCTGCCAGGTGGCACGCAAGCGCTTGTCGATCATGTCCGACGTGGCCTGGAACATCTGCTCCATGGCAAGGCCCATCGCCAGATTGCTGGTATAAGCCATGCCCAGGCGTCCAACCGCCATATTCAAGTTCTCAATCGCCCGGCTGCCGCGAAATAGTGGGCTGTTGCAGACTCGGATAATACGGGCTGACAGTGCCGTGTCATTGCTGATGACCTTCACCAGATCAATAATGGCCGAGTCCTCATTCTCTGCAATGTCGCGCACCTGAAGCGCAACTTCTGGAAGTGTCGGAAGGACCAGTTTGTCGTTTTCAATAGCGTCGGTCAGGTCGGTTTTTATGGTTTCTACAATGTTAGACATAGTCAGTTTGAATCCGCCTGTTAAGTTTCACCTGGCCGGCAGGAAGGACCGGAAAGGCTAATATGTTCATGTATATGACGTACTTTATAGCAAATTATCGGGATTGTTCCTGTCAACTTATGTATCAGGCGTGTCGGTTTTTTCACGCTCCGGAACAGAATACGGCAAGGGGCGCAGCGACAGAACCGCGTCGGAGGCGCTCTCGGGTACCAATGATTTCTCCGCCGCATCGTGGCGCACAACGGCCAGAATCTCCGAGTGTCCGTCGGAGAAGTGAACAGAATTCACGACATTTCCCACTGCCCGCTCTCCGTCCAGCAGCGCCTCACCGGGAGCAGGAAGGGAGCCTGCGTCGCTGCAGGTAAATCGAAAAAGGCTTTTCTTGAGTTGCCCCAGGAAGTGCATGCGGGCGATCACCTCCTGCCCGGTGTAACAGCCTTTCTTGAAGTGAATGCCTCCAACATGCTGCCAATTCAGCATTTGCGGCACGAAGCTCTCCGTGGTGGCGGTCGTGAGCGATGCAACTCCGGCGGCAATTTCGGAAGCCTGCCAATCGGCGAGGGGAGCTGCAGGAAGATCCTTCAGCGACTGTTGCAGCGACGTGTCCAGGCCACCCGTTTGCCAGAGCTCATATCGGGCCATGCCTTCAGCGGTGTCCATCGTGCGTATCAGGTGGCCTCCGTTGATTTTCACGGAGTCTCCAGCGGCCGCGAGTGCCCCGGTGTTTCCAGGCAACAGCTTTTCCGCCGCTGCTTCACCCAGCAGCCCGAGGATCCGCGCGTCCGGCTCTATCTCCATCGACGTGCCACGGAATAGCATCAGATACTTGCGTAAATGCGTCACCGTACCTTCGGAGAGTGCCGCTGGCAGCTCCATCAATACGTCATCACCATCTCTTACTAATCGGGTCAGACAATAGGCGCGCCCTTTGGGTGTGCAGGCAGCGGCTCTTGGTGAATGATCCTGGGTGACATCGTCAATCTGCTGGCTGAACTGCCCCTGCAGGAACTTGTTAGTGCCTGGCCCGGTTATACGAACCATGACACGGTCAGAGACGGAAACGTAGCGGGGTTGGGGAAGCGGATGGCTGGCCAACGGACTTTCGGTGTCTGACATGAAGCACTCCAGAATCAGTGGATTTCCTGCGCTTGGCAACCAGATGCCTCGCCGCCAGAGGCCGGGCCCAGGCGAAACCAGACCCGCAAACGACGGAACGCGTCGGAAGGGATATTGCGGAACCGCGGCGTAATGGCAACCAGGACAACAGGATATGTATACGATATGGTGCCGGAATGCCGCAGTTTCAAGATCGCAAAGTGGGCACCCAAGCGACTTTCGTCTCCAGCCAGGACAACGCGGTCCTGGCCTGAGCGAAGGCTCACGTATAATTGCTCGCCCTCAACCCGTAGTCCGGTTACGGCTTCCGGACCGACCAGTAAGCCGGTTCGGCGATACTGGAAAACCGCGCCCACCAGTGAGGGGACAACCAGCACCAGAATGAGGGAGCCGAACTCACTGGCCACGGCGATGATGAACAGGGTCAGCGCCAGCCAGGGCAGCGCGCACAGTAACCCGATGGCGTGGGATGGGGTAAGTGTCAGTTCAATCCGGCTGGACACGGTTCAGTATGAGGTCAACGATACGTTGCAGGTCGGGATCTTCCGGGCGGCTGCGTTGCATGAACCACTCGAACATATCGGTGTCCTCGCAGTTGATCAGCTTTTGGTACCGTGCCTGGTCCTCAGCGGGAAGGTCTCGATAGGCGTTTTCAAGGAACGGTATCAACAAAACGTCCAGTTCAAGCATGCCGCGGCGGCTATGCCAGTAGAGGCGATTGAATTCGGTGTTGTCAGACATTGATTCTCTCTGTTAACCAGTGGGCAGTGGAGTGGAGCGAGCCATTGCCTTCAGGGCGACGACCGTCGGTAAGTGGTGGGAACCAGTACGGTATCCCTGGCCTCATGGAGTAGTCCGGGGAAATCCAGTGTGTAGTGCAGGCCGCGACTTTCCCGGCGCTGCAACGCGGAACAGATAATCAGGTCTGCCACGGTCACCAGGTTGCGCAGCTCAAGCAGGTCGTTCGAGACCCGATAGTTGCTGTAGAACTCGCCAATTTCCCGCTCCAGAAGATCAATCCGGTGTTTGGCTCTCTGCAGGCGTTTGGTGGTACGAACGATGCCAACATAGTCCCACATGAAATGCCGCAATTCGTCCCAGTTGTGGGAGATTACCACGTCTTCGTCGGAATCCCTTACCTGGCTTTCGTCCCAGTCCGGTGCTTGTGGCGGTGCAGGAATGTCCGATTCCCGCCGTGCTATATCCGCAGCGGCGGCACGGCCGTAGACCAGGCATTCAAGCAGGGAGTTACTGGCCATGCGATTGGCACCATGAAGACCGGTAAAGGCCGCCTCGCCGACAACATAGAGCTGATTGATGTCGGTGCGAGCGCGTTCGTCACTGAGTATGCCACCACAGGTATAGTGAGCGGCAGGTACCACCGGGATCGGCTCTTTGGTGATATCGATCCCGAACGTCAGGCATTTTTCGCGAATGGTTGGGAAATGCTGTTTGATGAACTCGGCCGGTTTATGGCTGATGTCCAGGTATAAATGATCAGCGCCCAGCCGTTTCATTTCGTGGTCAATGGCGCGGGCAACGATATCCCGGGGCGCCAGTTCGCCCCGCTCATCGAAGCGATCCATAAAGCGGGAGCCGTCCGGAAGCTTCAGCACACCGCCTTCGCCCCTCACCGCCTCAGTAATCAGGAACGACTTGGCATGTGGGTGGTACAGGCACGTGGGGTGGAACTGGTTGAATTCCATATTGCCGACCCGGCAGCCGGCGCGCCAGGCCATGGCTATACCGTCTCCTGACGCTCCGTCCGGGTTGGTGGTGTAGCGATACGCTTTGCTGGCGCCGCCGGTGGCGAGGATGGTGAAGCGGGCCCTGAACAGTTCGACATGGTTGTCTTCCAGGTTCAGTATGTAGGCGCCCACACACGCGTTTCCTGGTAATGCCAGCTTGCGATTGGTGATCAGGTCCACGGCAACCCGACGGGACATCAGGGTAATATTGGGCCGTGCCTGGGCCTGGGACGTCAGGGTGGTGGAAACGGCGTGGCCGGTGGCATCGGCTGCGTGGATGATGCGGCGGTGGCTATGCCCGCCTTCCCGTGTCAGGTGGTATTGAGACTGGTCATCGCGGGTAAAGGTAACACCACTGTCGATCAGCCAGTTGATGCTCTCGCGGCCATGCTCGACGGTAAACCGAACAGCATCCTCGTGGCAGAGACCGCCCCCGGCGTTGAGGGTGTCGCTGACGTGATTCTCAAGAGAATCATCGTCATCCAGCACGGCTGCAATGCCGCCCTGGGCCCAGAGCGTTGCGCCGCTGCTGATATCGGCCTTGCTGATGACGGCGATCTGCAAGTGTTCGGGCAAATTCAGGGCAACAGTGAGGCCGGCAGCACCGCTGCCGACAATCAGGACATCGAATTCGTAGGACTGTGGCATCAGGTCGTAATCGCGGGCCATAATGTGGATGTGTATTGAACTAAACTTTGCGCTCGCTGTCTATTTGGCCTGACGGGGTGCTCCCGGAGAAATGGGAGCATTGTAGACTCATCGGATGCCGGGCAGCAGCATGATTCCATTGAATAGCAGGCAATTGGGCCAGACGGTCGAACGCTATGGCAAATCCGACACCCCGTCCATGAATGCGGATACAGAAAGACACAAGGAAGACAACAGCGAAAGCCAGACAGACCTTCAGTTGGTAAAAAAGGTCCGTCATGGTGATCGGCCTGCCTTTGATCTTCTGGTCGTCAAATATCAGTCCAGGGTCGCGTCGATTATCAGTCGTTATGTCTACGACAGCCAGGAGGTGATGGACCTTACCCAGGAAACCTTCGTCAAGGCGTACCGGGCGATTGACCGATTTCGGGGAGACAGCGCGTTCTACACCTGGCTGTACCGGATCGCCGTGAATACGGCCAAGAATTTCCTGGAGTCCCGGGGGCGTCGTCCGCAGGGCAGCGCCGACGCGGGTGACGCCGAGAATTATGACGACGGTTCAAGGCTCAGGGACAATGCGTCACCAGAGAAACTGCTGCAGAGGGACCAGTTGCAGAGCGCACTCAGGGTGGCGATATCAAACTTGCCGGAGGAGCTCCGATCGGCGTTTTTACTCAGGGAGTACGATGGGCTGAGCTACGAGGACATCGCCGGTATTCTCGAGTGCCCCATCGGCACGGTAAGGTCACGAATATTCAGGGCTCGGGATGCAGTCGATCGCCACCTGGGCCCCTTGTTAAATGATTCCCGGACGTAATGAGGTTGCATCCTATGGATGATCGTCTCAAAGAAACGCTGTCGGCAATGATGGATGACGAGGCAGATGAATTGTCGGTTCGCAGACTGCTGTCACACGCTGAACAGGATCAGGTTCGTTCCCAGTGGCAACGTTGGCAGCAGATGCGGGATCTCATGCATCAGGGCGGTGTGGCGCCGGAAGCGGTGGATGTCAGCGCCGGGGTTCGGGATGTTCTGGATGGCAGTGGTGCGGTATCGCCTGCTGTGACAGTCGGATCCATGCCCCGCCGGGACAAAAACTGGCACTGGCCAGCGGTTGCCATGGTCACACTGGCAGCGGTGATTGGTTTTGGCGCTGGTGCTGGTTGGGAGTCCGCCGAAGACGGAGGAACGATTGCAGCAGCAGGCATTTCGGAAGAGCGGGATCGTCAGGAATCCGCTGTTGAGCCTGTGCCGGAGGTGGCATTGCAAGGTCTGGATGAGGAGCAGTGGGAACATCTTAGCCGCTATCTTCTTGAGCACGCCCAACATAACAGTGTAGGAGCCGGCCGGGGTTCCGTTGGTTATGCGCGAGTCGTTAGCGCGTCCGGGCCGGGGTATTGACGTTTCATGTTCGCAGGACACTGGCTGGAGTTAAACGGCTGATGGTCAGAATCGCAATGGCAGTCCAGAGTCGATTCCCCGGCGTAGTCAGGCACGGGCTGGTCATGTTGACGTTGCTCACCGTTCTGGTAGGGCAAGTGTCTGCCGATACGGCGGAGAGTGCCGGCAAGAATGAACAGAGTGCCGAATATTGGCTTAATCGTCTTGGCCCTTCCCTTAATATGACGTCCTATCGCGGCGTCTTTGTGTATGCCCGGGGTGATCAGGTCAGCTCGATGCAGATTGCGCACCGGTATCGGGATGGCATGGTGGAAGAACGCCTGGTTCTGCAGGACGGGGCCAGCGGTGAGATCGTTCGAAAGGGAATGCGGGTTGTCTGTGTGCTTCCTGATCATGGGCGCATCCAGTTGGATCAGGTTATTCCGTCGGGTCCTTTTGCTGAGGCGTTTTCCCACCAGTTGATGCCGGTCAGTCAGTGGTATCAGCCGGAGTTGGTGGGAGATGATCGTATTGCTGGTTACGATGTGGTCAAGCTTGGACTCAGGGCAAGGGATGATCTTCGATACAGTCACCAGTTATGGCTGGAAAAATCCACCGGGCTGTTAGTGAAAAGTCATGTGCGTTCCATCGGTGGTGAGGTGCTTGAGCATTTTCAGTTCACCAGCCTTGAGATAACGGACACTCTTCCGGATAGCGAATTTATCGTGCGAACGGAGGGAGAAGCCATCAAACGGGAGCTGAAACCGGAACAGGCGTCGTCTCCCGCGGCACGGATGGATGGCTGGACGCTCGAGTGGCGCCCGGATGGCTTTGTTCCCGCCGCGGCCCCACGATCGGGCAAAGGGCAGGCTGTGGCGTTCTCGGATGGGCTGGCAGCCTTTTCGGTGTTTGTGGAACCAGCCCGGAAGATGGTGATGCCCACCGGTGCTTCGCGGATTGGTGCCACCACGGTTTACATGAAACAGCTCAGTGTGGACGACATCGCTTTTTTCGTGACCGTGGTTGGGGAGATTCCGCCGACGACGGCCCGTAAGGTGGCCGAGTCGGTGACGATTGACGATACCCTGGCATTCGGCGGAGGCCGGAAATGATTACGGAAACCGGTAGGGTAGTCGGCGTTGCGGGCGACCGGGTGTGGGTACAGACAATTCGCACCAGTGCCTGTGAGAGCTGTTCGGCTCGCCATGGCTGTGGTCAGCGTGCGCTGGCCGGCGTTTCAGGCGGCAGGGCCAATCAGGTTCTGGTGGCCAACAGTCTTGGCGCCAGGGTGGGTGATGAAGTGACGGTGGCCATTGATGAGTCTGCGTTACTTGGTGCATCTCTGCTGGTTTATGCCGTGCCATTGGTGTCGATGGTGGCAGGGGCTGTGTTGGGGCACCAGTTATCGACCGGCCACGCAGCCAGTGAGGCTGTCGCCATGATGGGTGCTGCAGTAGGGCTTGCTATGGGCTTCCTGGCTGCTCGCCAGGGGCAGTCACGTAAAGCGGGAACCTGGGAACCGACGCTGGTGGAGGTCAGGCAGGGGGTAGTCGCTTCCCTGGAATGATGTTCCAGCAGGCTCTGTTGAAATTATCGGCTTTGACCGCACATTGAGTATACAACGTCCGCTGAACAGGGGGTCTTTAATGCCTGAAATAAAGAACGATCAAGACATGCTGCGCCGGCCTCAGCGCCAGGGTTCCATCGTGTTCGTCTGGTATCTTTTGTGTCTTCTTGTTCCATTGTCGCTGGCCCAGTCTGTCTCAGCCCGGAGTCTCCCTGACTTTACCGAACTGGTCGAAGAGAACTCGAATGCTGTGGTCAACATCAGCACGACGACCGAGCCCAAGTCCGCCAATCGTGGCGGCTCAAACGGCCTCCCTTTCAACGATCGACAGCTCGAGCAGTTGCCGGAGTTTTTCCAGGACTTCTTCCGTGGTCCTCAGTCACCGTTTGGCGGCGGCCCTGGTGGATCAGTACCGCGTCAGTCCATGGGGTCCGGGTTTATTGTTTCCAGTGATGGCTACGTGTTGACCAACAACCATGTGGTGGAAGGGGCCGACGAGATCATTGTGCGCCTGAATGACCGTCGTGAATTGCCTGCCAAACTGATTGGCACCGACCCACGTTCGGACATGGCGGTCCTAAAGATTGAGGGCGGCGACGACTTGCCCGTGGTGCGGATTGGGCGCTCCAATGACCTGAAAGTAGGGGAGTGGGTTCTGGCCATCGGCTCCCCCTTTGGTTTTGATTACACCGTAACAGCTGGCATCGTCAGCGCCCTGGGCCGTTCATTGCCATCGGAAAACTACGTTCCGTTTATCCAGACCGACGTTGCTATCAACCCGGGTAATTCCGGCGGGCCGCTGTTTAACCTGGATGGTGAGGTTGTGGGTATTAACTCCCAGATCTACACCCGTTCGGGGGGGTTCATGGGGGTGTCCTTCGCAATCCCCATTGATGATGCCATGAATGTGTTCCGGCAGCTCCGGGATAACGGATCGGTGTCCCGTGGCTGGTTGGGTGTGCTGATACAGGAAGTCAATCGTGATTTGGCGGAGTCGTTTGGCCTGAAGCGCCCTCGTGGCGCCCTGGTTGCAGAAGTGATGGCGGGCTCGCCTGCCGAGAAGGCGGGATTGCAGGCCGGTGATATTGTGCTCAAATACGAGGGAGAGGACGTTACGTTGTCTTCGGATCTGCCACCGATGGTAGGGCGCACGCCGGTTGGTGAAACGGCCACCATGGAAGTAATGAGGGAAGGTCGACAGATTACACTGGACGTTGAGATCGGCAAACTGCCGGAAGAAGGTGCGGAACAGGCATCCGCCCCTGCGTCCGGCAACAATGGCCCTTCATCGGCGCCCTTGGGGATGACCGTTGAGCCTCTGCCCGCTGAACTTCAGGAGTCACTGGGGGTATCAGGTGGTGTGCTGGTGACAGACGTGGCCCGTGGGCCGGCGCTCGATGCCGGTATCCGTCCACGGGATGTAATAACCGAGCTGAACCGCCGCAAAGTCACTTCCGTGGATGATTTCCGTGAAGCGGTGTCATCCCTGCCAGAAGACAGCGCAGTCTCGGTGCGGGTTGTTCGCCAGGGGCGGGCCACTTATCTGGTGATGAAGCCCTGATGGCCGGTCCGTCGGTCTGAATCGGCGGACACAAAATGGTACAAAACTGAGAGCCCTGCTGGGGGTCGTTTAAACGACAGCCAGTGGGGCTTTTGTTATACTCGACAAAATAATCAGATTACTGGCCACGGATCGGACCTGCACGAAAATGATGAACAGAAAGGAACTTCCCCTCCGGAAACTGCTCCAGCTGCGCTATTCGTGGGCCGCCTGGTTGGTGCTGATTGCCTCTCTCGCAGTCACCGCCCTGTTATGGCAAGTGTCCATTCGCCTGGTTGAAGACCGCACCGAAGCCCGTTTCAAAACACAGTCACTACAGCTGCGAACCGCCATTGAAGAGCGTCTGCTGAACTATGAGCAGGTACTGGCCGGCAGCGCAGGCCTGTTTGCCGTTGCCGGTGAAGTGGATAGAGGCGACTGGCGCGAGTACGTCGACAACGTGGATATCAACCGGTATTACCCGGGGATCCAGGGCATTGGCTACGTGAAGAGAATAGGTGTCCGCCAGATGGCCGATCACATCGCGTCGGTTCGGAAGGACGGTGTCCTCAACTACCTCGTAACGCCTCTTGGTACAGGGCCGGATTACTACCCGATGGTGTATCTGGAGCCCGGAACCGAGCGCAATCGCAAGGCACTTGGTTACGACGCTTTCAGTGATCCGGTGCACCGGCACGCCATGGCGCGGGCGCGGGATCACGCCAAACCAAAAGTGACGGGTAAAGTGGTGCTGGTTCAGGAGGAAGTGGCGGAGGATCAGGCCGGCTTCCTGATGTACTACCCGGTTTACCAGGGTGGGGAGGTGCCTGAAAGCCGTGTTGAACGGCAGATGATGCTGGCCGGCTATGTGTTCAGCGCCTTTCGGATGAATACCCTGCTCGATGGCATTGTCGGCCTGATCTCGCCATTCCTGGATGTAAAAATATACGACAGCGGGGAGGTTTCGCGGGACACCCAGATGTATGGGTCAAATCTTGGCTCCCTGGATGAAGACTTCAGTTTTGAAATGAGCCAGACCATTACTCATGGTGGGCGTGACTGGTTGCTGCAAACCCGATCCACCCCGGCGTTTGACTACCTGGCGTCTGACCCGCGGCCGCCCATCGTTCTTGGTTGCGGCATTGTTATCAGCTTGCTGATGTTCCTGTTCGTGCTGACCATGATTCGTGGCCGTATCATGGCGCAGATCGGCGCCGGTCGCTACCGCGCTATCACAGAGGGAGCCGCCAACGTGACTCTCGTGCTGGATCGCGATGGCACTCCGCGTTACGCCAGCCCGTCCAGTCAGGACATTTTGGGCTTCGATCCTGACAAGGTTTATGGCCTGGAGCTGGAGTCCCTTGTGCATGCCGAGGACTGGCCGCAGCTAAAGTCAGGGTTCGATGAGGCGGTGAAATCGCCTGGGAAGCAGATGCCGGTAATCCGTGGTCGTATACGCGATTCGCAGGGCCAGTGGCGGGATATGGAGGGCACGTTCACTGCCATGCTGACGGTGCCCGGCGTGAATGGCGTGGTGTTGAGCCTTCGTGATCTGACCCAACTGAAAGCCGCACAGACGGAACTGCACCGTCTGGCGTTCTACGATCCGCTGACCGGGCTTGCCAATCGCCAGCTGTTCCGCGACCGACTTAATCACGTGGTGCGCCGGAGTCGTCGCAGTGAAGAGCCGGCTGCCCTGATGTTCCTGGATCTCGACGGTTTCAAACGTATCAACGATACCCTCGGCCACGATAGTGGCGACGAGCTGTTGAAACAGGTTTCCCAGTGGCTAACCGGCTGCGTGCGGGAGGAAGATTCGGTAGCCCGACTGGGTGGTGACGAGTTCGTGGTGCTGTTGTCGCGGATCAGCGGTCCCGATGCCGCTGGCAAGGTTGCCGAGGCCATTCTGCGGAGGCTGTGCCAGCGGATTCGTCTCAACGATCACGAAGTGGGAATTACCGTCAGTATTGGTATTACCATGATTCCTCATGACAGCGAGGACCCCGGTACGCTGATGAAGTACGCCGACCTGGCCATGTACCGGGCCAAGGAGTTAGGGCGCAACACCTACCAATTTTTTACCCCGGCCATGAACATCAAGGCTGCCAGGCGGCTGCTTCAGCAGGAAGAGCTGGCAACGGCACTGGAAGGCGACCGGTTTGTGCTGCATTACCAACCCAAGGTCGATCTCGAGAGCGAGCGGGTCATTGGCGTGGAGGCTTTCCTGCGTTGGCACCACCCCGAGAAGGGGCTCGTCAGCGCGCAGCAGTTTATTACCCTGGCCGAGGAAACCGGCCTGATCATACGCCTTGGCGAGCTGGCGCTGAGGCAGGCTTGTATCCAGGTTCAAGCCCTTGAGCGGGCCGGGTTTGAGTCGCTGAAAATGGCGGTTAACCTGTCTGTTCGCCAACTGACGGACTCCGGGTTTCTGGATATGATGCGCCAGGTCATTACCGAGACGGGTGTGTCGCCGGAGCGGCTTGAGCTTGAGATGCCAGCGGAGCTTTTGAATGAAGACCCGCGCATGTTGAGAGAGCTCCTAGTGTCCCTGCACGACATGGGGGTCTGTCTGATTCTGGATGATTTTGGTACGGGTTCCTGTTCTCTGGTGGCGCTCCAGCAACTGCCATTGGACGTTATCAAGATTGACCATCGTTTTATTCGCGACATCCCCTACAACGTCAGTGCAACCGATGTCGCCTCGGCGGTAATTGCGCTGGCCAGAAAATTGCATTTGACCGTAGTTGCGGAGGGAGTGGAAACGCCGCAGCAGTTGAGCTTCCTTAGAAGCGCGGGCTGCGCCCAGTGTCAGGGCAATCTGTTCAGTTACCCGCTGGACGAAGATGCGCTTATCGGCTTCCTTATTCGGCAATATGAACGGCCGCTGATCTCCTGATCATGGCAATAGCGGCCGGTAACCGGTAAAATCACGCCGTCGCCGGACTCCGGCAACGGCCCTTCCGGGCTCAATCCTTCGTCTTTTGCGAGTATTCATTGTCTGTGACTGAACTGAGCCGAATCCGAAATTTTTCGATTATCGCCCATATTGACCATGGCAAATCCACTCTGGCGGACCGCTTTATCCAGATCTGCGGTGGCCTGACAGAACGCGAGATGGCTGAGCAGGTTCTTGATTCCATGGATCTTGAGCGTGAGCGTGGTATTACCATCAAAGCCCAGAGTGTGACTCTGAACTACAAGGCTCGGGACGGCATTGAATACAAACTGAATTTCATCGATACACCTGGCCACGTCGACTTTTCCTACGAGGTGTCGCGCTCTCTCTATGCCTGTGAAGGTGCCTTGCTGGTGGTGGATGCCGGCCAGGGCGTTGAGGCCCAGTCTGTCGCCAACTGTTACACCGCGATTGAACAGGGGCTGGAAGTGGTTCCAGTGCTGAACAAGATGGATCTGCCGCAGGCTGAGCCTGACCGCGTAGCTCAGGAAATTGAGGACATCATCGGTATCGAGGCGACCGACGCCGTGCGCTGCAGCGCCAAGAGCGGTATGGGTGTTGAGGATGTTCTGGAAGATCTGATCCGGAAAATACCGCCACCCAAGGGTGATCGAAACGCGCCCTTGCAGGCACTGATTATCGACTCCTGGTTCGACAACTATCTTGGGGTCGTGTCGCTGGTCAGGGTGACCGAAGGCACCCTCAAGAAAGGTGACAAGATTGTCATGAAGTCCACGGGCAAGGCCTGGAATGCTGACAAGGTTGGTATTTTCAATCCCAAGCCTAAAGACACGGACATTCTCGAATCCGGGGACGTTGGCTTTGTGGTGGCCGGCATTAAGGACATTCATGGTGCTCCGGTGGGTGACACCATCGTTCAGCAGAAAGGCTCGGAAGACATTCCGATGCTGCCCGGTTTCAAGAGGGTCAAGCCCCAGGTATACGCGGGTCTGTTCCCAGTCAGTTCTGATGACTACAACGATTTCCGGGATGCTCTTGAAAAGCTGACCTTGAACGACGCCTCGCTGTTCTTCGAGCCGGAGAGTTCGGACGCCCTTGGGTTCGGTTTCCGCTGTGGCTTCCTGGGGATGCTCCACATGGAGATCATTCAGGAGCGGTTGGAGCGTGAATACGACATCGACCTGATTACGACCGCCCCGACGGTTATCTATGAAGTCGTTACCAAACAGGGTGAGACTCTGTCGGTGGACAATCCGTCCAGTCTTCCGGATATTGGATCCATCGAGGAAATGCGTGAGCCCATCGTGGAAGCTAGCATTCTGGTGCCCCAGGAGCACCTGGGCAACGTGATTGCCCTGTGCGAGGAGAAGCGGGGCATTCAGAAGAACATGCACTTTATGTCCACCCAGGTTCAGGTGACCTACGAGTTGCCAATGGCCGAGGTAGTGTTGGACTTTTTCGACCGGATCAAGTCCGCCAGTCGCGGGTTTGCATCGCTGGACTATCAGTTTGTGCGATTCCAGGCGGCCAACCTGGTGCGCCTGGATGTGCTGATCAATGGCGAGCGCGTGGACGCCCTGGCGTTGATTGTCCATAAGGAGCAGTCCCACTATCGGGGGCGTGCCCTGATCGACAAGATGAAAGAGCTGATTCCGCGCCAGATGTTCGATATCGCCATCCAGGCGGCGATCGGAAATCAGGTGGTAGCGCGAGTGACCGTCAAGGCGCTTCGCAAGAACGTCACCGCCAAGTGTTACGGTGGTGACGTCAGCCGGAAGAAGAAACTGCTGCAGAAGCAGAAAGAAGGTAAGAAGCGCATGAAGCAACTGGGCAATGTTGAGGTGCCTCAGGAAGCATTCCTTGCCGTATTGAAAGTGGATAACTAAAAGGCACCTGAATGGATATTGATTTTCCCCTGGTTCTGGTTGTTCTGACGTTTGCAACGGGGCTGATCTGGCTGTTGGATGTTGTGTTCCTGCGCAAGCGCAGGCTCGCGGTCGCGGAAGGCGCCGGCGGGGAGGTTGAAGCTGAGGAAGAGCCGAAGGAGCCCTACCTCGTCGATCTTAGCCGTTCGTTCTTCCCGGTGCTGGCGGTGGTGCTGGTCCTGCGCTCGTTTCTGGTGGAGCCTTTCCAGATTCCGTCCGGTTCCATGTTGCCTACCCTTGAGGTCGGAGATTTCATCCTCGTTAACAAGTACGCCTACGGGCTTCGCCTGCCGGTCGCGGGCACCAAGGTCCTGTCAGTGGATGACCCCCAGCGCGGTGACATCATGGTGTTCCGCTATCCGGAAGACGGCAGCACCAATTACATCAAGCGGGTGGTCGGGCTGCCGGGTGACCGTATCCGATACGAAAATCGGGAGCTGTTTATCAACGGCGATAAAGTGGAGACACGCTTTGTTGCCCGACTACCACCAGTGGAACTGAGGCGTGAAGACCTGGGTGACGTTGAGCACGACATTTTCCTGACCTTGGGGCGCACGGGGCGCTCTGGTGAAGGTGAGTGGGTGGTGCCCGAGGGTGAGTATTTCGTGATGGGTGATAATCGGGACAACAGCAACGACAGTCGCTACTGGGGCTTTGTTCCGGACGAAATGGTCGTTGGCAAGGCGTTCGCGATCTGGATGCACTGGCAATCGCTCACCAGTCTGCCATCCTTTGACCGTGTGGGCGGTTTGGAATAAGTGCGTTGTTATTCAGGGGTGTATCTAACATGAAGAAGAACAGTCTTTCCTCCATGCACAGGCAGTCGGGTGCATCGGCGCTTGTTATCATGATCATGGTGCTCTTTTTCGGCGGCTTGCTGACGCTGGCCATCAAGTTGGGGCCAGCGTATCTTGATGACATTACCATTCAGGAAGCGCTTGAGAGTCTTGAAGGAACAGAAGATCTTTCCACCATGGGGCCTGCTCAGGTGAGAACTCTGATCAACAAGCGCCTGAGCGTGAACAATGTTCGCGGTTTTGATGAAAAGAACATCACCGTTCAGAAAGACGGGGATCTGGTTATCATCAATGTGGATTACGAAGTTCGCAATAACCTGTTCCGAAATGTGGATACCGTTATCCATTTTCAACATGAGTATGAGATGAAGGGCAAGTGAGTTCGCAACCGGATCTCGAGCAGTTACAGCGACGCATCGGCTATCAGTTCAAGACGCCTGAGCGGCTGTTGCTGGCGCTGACCCATAGAAGTTTTGGCAATCAGAACAACGAGCGCCTTGAGTTTCTGGGTGATTCCATCGTTAACATGGTCATTGCCGAATACCTGTACCTGCATTTTGAAAAAGCCCGGGAAGGCCAGTTGAGCCGTCTGCGCGCTCGTATGGTCAAGGGGGTAACCCTTGCGGAAATTGGCCGTGAATTTGAGTTGGGCAAATACCTCAGGCTGGGTTCCGGTGAAATGAAGAGCGGCGGTTTCCGTCGTGAATCCATCCTTGCCGACGCTGTTGAGTCCATCATCGGCGCCATATATCTGGACAGTGATTTTCACACCTGTCGAGAACAGGTTTTGCGCTGGTTTGAGGTGCGCCTTCAGAAGCTGGATCTGCAGGATACCCAGAAAGATCCCAAAACCCGGCTTCAGGAGTACCTGCAGTCACGGCAGTTTCCGCTGCCTCGTTACGACGTCATTTCCGTGGATGGTGAAGCCCACGCCCAGACGTTCCATGTTTCCTGTGCCCTGCCATCACTGGACCGTAAAACGACCGGCACTGGTAATAGCCGTCGAATCGCCGAGCAGCAGGCCGCCCGCAATGCCCTTAAGCAACTGGGTGTGGAGAATGACTGATGAATGATGTGACCCGCCCTGAAAACCCGGACAGCCGTTGTGGTTTTGTGGCGATCGTCGGCCGGCCCAATGTGGGCAAGTCCACATTGCTGAACCACATTCTTGGCCAGAAACTTAGTATCACGTCCCGTAAACCACAGACAACTCGCCACCAGGTATTGGGTATCAAGACCGAAGGCCCGGTTCAGGCAATCTATGTGGATACGCCGGGGATGCACGAGGAAGAGCCCCGCGCTATTAACCGGTATATGAATAAAGCTGCGACATCGGCCCTCAAGGATGTTGATGTTGCGGTGTTTGTCGTCGACCAGATGGCGTGGACGACGGCGGACGAAATGGTTCTGGAGAAGCTCAGTAGCCTGAAGTGCCCGGTGATTCTGGCAGTGAACAAGGTCGACCGCATTGAAAATCGGGAGGCCCTGTTGCCACACCTCGATATGCTATCCCGGAAGCGCGAATTTGCCGAAATCATTCCGTTGTCTGCTCTCAAGGGGATGAACCTGGAGCCGCTGGAGTCTGCGGTCAATCGGTTTCTGCCGGAAAGTGTGCATTTTTACCCGGATGACCAGATCACGGATCGTAGCGAGCGCTTTATGGCCTCCGAAATGGTGCGCGAGAAGATTACCCGGCAATTGGGAGCGGAGCTGCCTTACTCCGTGGCGGTCGAGATCGAGGAATTTCGCAAGGATGGCAAGACGCTTCACATTTCTGCGCTGATACTGGTGGAGCGTGAAGGCCAGAAAAAGATCATTATCGGCGACAAGGGCGAACGCCTGCGCCGTATCGGTCAGGAAGCCAGAACGGATATGGAGCGCCTGTTCGACAGTAAAGTCATGCTGAGGCTGTGGGTCAAGGTCAAGCGGGGTTGGGCGGACAGCGACCGGGCATTGAAAAGCCTGGGCATGAACGACTTCTGAGGCAGCTATGACGGGGCCAATGCAACAGGAGCCCGCCTATGTCCTCCACCGCCGGCCCTGGCGCGAAACCAGTCTGATGGTGGATGTGTTTTCCCTCAACGCGGGCCGGGTGACCGTGGTCGCCCGTGGTGGCAACAGTGCAAAAAGCCCGCTCAAAGCACAGTTGCAACCTTTCCAGCCGCTACTGCTGGACTGGACCGGGCGCAGCGACCTGAAAACACTGACCCAGGCGGACGTTCGCAGCGGCCCCTCCCTGAAGCGCACGCTCTCCCTGTACAGCGGTCTTTACGTGAATGAGTTATTGCAGCGTCTGCTGCCAATGGCCGACCCTCACCACCAACTTTTTGCTGCCTACATTGATGTGATCGCCGAGTTGTCGGAAGCCAGGGATGTGGAACCGATTCTTCGGCGTTTCGAGCAATCCCTGGCTGCGGAGCTCGGGTATGACTTCGTCTGGGACCAGGCGACCGATAGCGGGCAGCCGGTCGAGGCCGGTAGGCTTTATTGTTATGATCCGGAGCAGGGGATTCTGGCCGAGCCATCGCCGGGTGCCAGGCTCCGGAATCTGCCCGGGGGCACACTGCTGGCGCTGGCCAACGGCGATCTCGAATCCGTCGAGTGCCGGCGCATCGCCAAACGGGTAACAAGGGTACTTGTGGATTACCTGTTGCAGGGCAAGGTGCTCCATAGCAGAAGCCTGTTCAGTCATCATCGAGGAGATCGGAATGACCTCTAGCTCAATGAAGCCCAGAGTTTTGCTGGGTGTGAATATTGACCATGTTGCTACCTTGCGTCAGGCCAGGGGGACCCGATATCCGGATCCGGTACAGGCGGCGATTCTGGCGGAAGAGGCAGGCGCCGATGGTATCACCATCCATCCCCGCGAGGATCGGCGGCATATCCAGGACCGTGATGTGCTTCTGCTGAAGGAAATCCTCACCACCAAGATGAACCTGGAAATGGCAGTCACTGATGCCATGCTGGCATTCGCCGAGCAGGTGCGGCCGGAATGTGTGTGCCTGGTGCCCGAGAAGCGCGAAGAGCTGACAACTGAGGGCGGCCTGGATGTGGAAGGCCAGGAAGCGCGGGTGGCCAAAGCCTGTGACCGATTGGCAAAAATTGGTGCCGAGGTCTCCCTGTTTATCGATCCGGATGTGGCGCAAATTGATGCGGCCGTCCGTTGCGGTGCGCCGGTGGTGGAGCTACACACGGGGGAGTATGCGGAAGCGACAGACCCTCAGATTGTCGAGGGGGCTTTTAACACCTTGCAGGAAGCGGTGACTTACGCTCGCAAGAAAGGGTTGGTGGTCAACGCCGGCCACGGGCTGCACTACCATAACACTGAACGCGTTGCCGCCATCGCGGGTATCAACGAGCTCAACATCGGCCACGCCATCATTGCCAGGGCGGTGTTTACCGGGCTTAAAGAGGCGGTAAAGGATATGAAGGCAATCCTCGAAAGCGCCCGAGCCTGAGGCGCTGATCGTCCTTCAGTCCACGGTCGCCTGCTGAGGGTTCTGCTGCCGGAACAACTGCTGCCAGTCAGTTTGTTCGCTCCAGGTCTGTAAGCGCTCCATGGCCACTAGCAATTGATCTTTCTGGTATTCCATGTCCGGCGCTGCGCATTTCAAGGCGGTTTCCAATTGGTTTGCAGCAGCGCGTAGCTCAGGCACGCCACAGTAGCGCGTGGCGCCATGCAGTTTGTGGACGCACTCAAGCAGCTCATCCATGTCGCCTTTGTTCCAGAGTGCCGGCACCTGATGGATGTCGGTATGGATCTGTTCGACCAGCATGCTGAACAGTTCTTCGGCCAGATCTGCTTTCCCGGCGGCCAACTGTATGCTTTCGGTCACGCTGACACAGTCAGGCTGTTTTTTCCTGGTCGATGGGCGAACCGAGCGGCGTGTATCGCGTACCTCGGGAACCGGCAAGTGTCCACCATCCGGGTCGGGGCGGCAGGTATAGCCAGTGTAGTCGTGAATAATGTCGATCAGCTGGCTGTTGCTGATGGGTTTGGCCAGGTAGCCATCGAATCCCTGCTGGATCAGTCGGTCCTGCTCCTCAGCAAGGGCGTGGGCTGTGAGCGCAATGATCGGAGTACGGTGGCTGGCGCCATCCAGGCTTCGCAATCTCTCCGTGGTTTCCACTCCGTCCATTCCGGGCATCTGCAGATCCATGAATACCAGGTCGAATGAGTGTTGGCGGGCCTTGCTCAGTGCTTCGAAGCCGCTGGTTGCTCCCTCAGCGACAACGCCGCAGTCGTTTAGCAGAGTCATTACCAGCTTCAGGTTGGCATCGTTATCGTCCACCGCCAGCACTCTGGGCACGCGTGTTGACTGGGCAGGCAGCTCACGGCTAATGGTAGGGGAATGATCCGGTAACTGGCGTCGCCGGTTGCTGATACCGTGCACCAGCAACAACAGTTCGTCGTACAGGGAGTCGCGGCAGACGGGCTTGGTCAGGTGCCCACTGGCCAGCCCCGACAGCGGTGTGTCGTGAGTTTCAAGTGTAGGGGTCAACAGCAGTGTGCGGCAATCCCGCTCCAGCTCCAGGGATCTTACCAGCGAACAGTATTGGCTTGAATTCAGCAGGTGACGGGTGATGCCGACAACCGCGACGGCGTAGCCGGATTGCTCTTTTTGGGCTTCCTCGATCTGTTCCTGCATGGCACCCGGTGAGGATACCCTGTCTACCGTCATGCCCCATTCACGGAGCATATGTTCCACTGCCAGACCGGTGGTTTTCTGCTGGTCAAGGTAGATGGCTCTTTCGCCGCGCAGAGAGTCTTTGGGCGCGATGGCTTCGCCGGTAGAAGACAGTTCCGAGGTCAGGGTAAACCAGAAGGTGGATCCCTTGCCCAGCTCACTCTCAAGCCCGATCTTGCCGCCCATTTCCTCAACCAGGCGCTTGGAGATCGCAAGCCCCAGCCCGGTCCCCCCGTACTGGCGGGCCGTGGAAGCGTCGGCCTGGCTGAAGGCGTTGAACAGGGACTGCTGTTGAGCTCGTGAGAGCCCGACACCGGAATCGGTAATGCTGAGTCTCAGGGTGATCCGGTTGCTCTCTTTATCTTCTTCTTCAAGACTGGCGCGCAGGACCACTTCACCGGTCTGGGTGAACTTGATGGCATTGTTGACCAGGTTGGTGATCACCTGCTTTACCCGTAGGGGGTCACCCATGATGTTGTCGGGTACATCGTTGTAGACCAGTGGCACCAGGTCCAGGTTCTTGCTGTGAGCCGCCGGGGCCAGCATGACCATGACTTCTTCTACGATGTCCCGGAGCTGGAAGGGGATGCGGTCGAGGATAAGTTTGCCGGCCTCGATCTTGGAAAAATCCAGAATGTCATTGATGATGGTCAGCAGTATTTCCGACGACTTGCGGATGGTGCTCAGGTGGTCCCGCTGTTGGCGTGGTAGCGGGCTTTTAAGCAGTAACTCGGTAAAGCCGATGATGCCATTCAGCGGGGTGCGGATTTCATGGGACATGTTGGCCAGGAATTCCGACTTGATACGGCTGGCTTCCAGGGCTTCCTTTCGGGCGAAATCGAGTTCGATGTTCTGGATTTCGATGGTTTCCAGGGTCTCTCGCAGGTCTTCCGTGGCCTGGTCAATGTTCTGCTGCATCTCCGCCTGGGCTTTGCTCAGTTCACCGGCCATGGCGTTCAGGCCGGACTCCAATTGCTCGAATTCAGGGCCGGCGCGGGTATAAACGCGGGTGTCCAGCTTGCCTTCCTTGAGCTTGGCCACTGCCTCATTGAGTTCAAAGACCGGATCGGTAAACGAGCGGCTCATGCGCAGCGCGATCATCAGGCTGAGCAGTACGCCGCCTAACACCAGCAAAAGGGAAATCAGCAGTGCTTTGTAGGTTTCCTTCTCAGTGCGTATGTGGGACATTTCCACGGTTACCCAACCGATCGGTTTCTTACCCGACCCCACGTTCTGGCGGGAGTCCGGGTCCAGCATGCTTTCGATCATCAGGTCCTGAAGGTAGACCGGTGTCACGAAAACGGTACTGTCGGTGCGGGTAACCCGTACCGCCTCTTCGCCGGTCAAGGTGTCCTTGCCAATATCGTCGGAGCTTCCGGGGCCTGTGTGCAGCAGCCGGTTGTGTTCGCTGTCGAAGAAGGTGATGGAGCGCACATCCTGCTCTTCCAGGAGGGCGTTGGAGAGGCTGCTGAGCAGGCTTCGGTTAGCCGTGAACAGGCCGTATTCCGAGCCGGCTGACAATTGCCGCGAAAGCGACTCGCCGCGGTCCTGCAGGAGGCTCTCAATGTTGTTGACCCAGCTGTAGGTGAAGAAAAGCCCCAGCATCAAAGTGGTCAGAAGGGTGGGGACGAGTGTCACCACCAGTACTTTTTTGCGTATGCCCCAGCGCCGCATAGTGAGTTCCCGATTGACGTCGCCGGCCTGATGTCCGGCATTCTTCCCTGTCAGAATAGTTGATTCCACGCAGTCTGGCCGTGATGGCGCCCCCGGATATAGCCCACAGTCATGGATATAGCGAGAAGCTGTATTGGGAGACTGCGGATATTCCGCGTATCATGCGAACCCGGAGTGTATCACAGGCTTGTATCGTCGGCGTCACCCGCTGGCGGCGGGTTCCGGAAGAATTGAGGAAGGTTACAACATGCATTTCCCGACCATCGAAGATTATGTAGGGCATACGCCTCTTGTGCGTCTGCAGCGGCTTCCGGGCGAGACCAGCAATGTGATTCTGGCCAAGCTTGAGGGTAATAACCCCGCCGGTTCGGTGAAGGACCGTCCTGCCATCAGCATGATCCAGGAAGCAGAGCGCCGGGGGGAGATCAAACCGGGCGACACCCTGATCGAGGCCACCAGTGGAAATACCGGCATTGCTCTGGCGATGGCAGCAGCCATCAAGGGCTACCGTATGGTGCTGATCATGCCAGCGAACATGAGTGAGGAGCGTCGGGCGTCGATGCGTGCCTATGGTGCGGAGATTGTCACCGTCAGCAAAGAGGAAGGCATGGAAACGGCTCGCGACCTGGCCCAGCAGATGGAAGCGGAAGGCAAGGGCAAAGTGCTGGATCAGTTTGCCAACCAGGACAACCCCCTGGCGCATTACCGCACCACCGGCCCGGAAATCTGGGAACAGACGGCGGGACTGGTCACGCACTTTGTCAGCTCCATGGGTACCACCGGGACCATCATGGGCGTGTCCAGATACTTCAAGGAACGGAACCCCGATATCCAGATAGTTGGTCTGCAGCCTCAGGAAGGGGCGTCCATCCCCGGCATACGGCGCTGGCCGGAGCCGTACCTGCCGAAAATTTTTGATGCCACCCGTGTGGATACGGTCATGGACATCGGTCAGCAGGAGGCTGAGGACACCATGCGTGCCCTGGCTAGTGAGGAAGGCATTTTCTGTGGCGTTTCATCCGGTGGCTCCATCGCTGCCGCCCTCAAGCTGTCGGCACAGGTTGAAAACGCGGTAATCGTGGCCATTATCTGTGACCGGGGTGACCGCTACCTGTCCACCGGCGTTTTCCCAGGTGCCTGAAACCGGTAAAAGGTGCCTGAACCCGGCAAACCCTGAATTCAGTTAAGAGACTTTCTATGAGTAGAAGACGCAGGAAGGCCCTGCCAAGCGAACCGGTGCGTTGTGTGGTGGAAACCCTCAGTCACGATGGCCGGGGCATCGCCCGGGACAATGGTAAGGCGCAGTTCGTCGACGGCGCCCTGCCTGGCGAGACGGTGATGGCCAAATTTATCAGTACACGCAGCAAGTTTGATGAATTGCGGGCTGTGGAAGTACTTGAAGCCGATGAGGCACGCATGACTCCGCCCTGCGATTTTGCCGACCTTTGTGGTGGCTGTAGTCTCCAGCACATGAGTGGCGATGCCCAGATCCGGTTCAAGGAAGACACCCTGCGGGAACATTTTGCCCATTTCGGGGGCATTGAGCCGGAAGAGTGGGTGGCGCCCATGCGTTCCCCGGCCCTGGGCTATCGTCGCAAGGCACGGCTGGGCGTGAAGTACGTGCCAGCTCGGGAATCGGTGCTGGTCGGATTCCGGGAAAAGCGCAACAGTTTCCTGACCGATATTGATCGCTGCGTGGTGTTGGACCCGCGTATCGGCGACCGCATCACTCCGCTACGTGAACTTCTCCATGACATGGACGCCTATCGACGCATACCGCAGGTGGAAGTCGCCTGCGGCGACGAGTCGGCGGCGATGATATTCCGCAACATGGACCCGCTGAGCGATTCCGATACGCAGGCGTTGATCGGCTTCGGCCAGGCCCATGAATTGCATATCTACCTGCAACCGAAAGGGCCGGATACCGTTCACAGAATCTGGCCTGAATCTGGCGAGGAGCGCCTGTCCTACGGCATGGAAGAATTCGACCTGACCATGAAGTTCCACCCGATGGACTTTACTCAGGTCAATGTGGATATCAATCGCAACATGGTACACCGGGCGGTTGAGTGGCTGGATATCCAGCCTGGTGAGCGGGTGCTGGACCTTTTCTGCGGACTGGGGAATTTCACCCTGCCGCTGGCCCGCCGCGCCGGGCAGGTGGTTGGTGTGGAAGGCGATGACGCCATGGTGGTTCGCGGACGGGAAAATGCGGAACTCAACGGGCTATCGAATGTCGCATTCCACGGCGCTGACTTGCACGCCGATTTCACGGCACAACCGTGGGCAGCGGAAGGTTTCGACAAAATACTGATTGATCCGCCGCGTTCCGGGGCTCAGGAGGTGTGTGAATACCTGACGGCCTTTGGTGCAAAGCGAATTGTTTATGTTTCCTGCAACCCGGCCACGTTGGCCAGGGACGCAGGGGTGATGGTGCGTAATGGTTATCGGCTGGTGAGGGCGGGCGTTATGGACATGTTTCCCCACACCACCCATGTTGAATCCATGGCGATGTTCGAGCGCGTGGATAATTGATGCCTCTCGGGACCGGTCAGGGATGGCCGGATAAGCGACCAGGAAGAACAAGAGCGATATGGTAAAAGTTCGCGAAGACTACGCAGTGACGGGCGACGGCCAGGTTGATATCGAGCGTTGGGTCCGTCAGATCGAGTCACAGACGCATCTTGAGGATGCTGAACAGTTCCGGCGGGCCTGTGAAATGGCCGCCGCGATTGATGTCCAGGCGGTACGCGAGGACAGGGTTTGGGCTCCGGGTGCCAGCAGCTTCCGCACCGGCATAGAGATGGCTCAGGTATTGGTGGAGCTGCACCTCGACCAGACCAGTCTGGTGGCGGCAATTCTCTATCGGGCGGTGCGGGAGGAACGGATTCCCCTGGAGAAGATCCGCAAGGAGTTCGGCGATGAGGTGGCCGGGCTGATTGACGGTGTTCAGCAGATGGCGGCGATATCGTCTATCCATCACCCACTCAAGGGCAATGTGCTGGGCCAGACCGAAGGCCAGCTCGACAACGTTCGCAAGATGTTGGTCACCATGATCGACGACGTCCGGGTGGCGCTGATCAAGCTTGCTGAACGCACCTGTGCCATTCGTGCCGTGAAAAACGCGCCTGAAGAGAAACGCATGCGTGTGGCTCGCGAGGTGTTCGATATCTATGCGCCGCTGGCCCATCGACTGGGTATTGGTCACATCAAATGGGAGCTCGAAGATCTCTCGTTCCGCTACCTGCACGAAACCGCCTACAAAAAAATCGCCAAGCTGCTCGATGAAAAGCGGCTTGATCGCGAAAGCTACATCAAGCGTGTGATTACCACCATCAAGGACGAACTGGTTGCGTCTGGAATAGATGGCGAGCTTTCAGGACGTGCCAAGCACATCTACAGTATCTGGCGGAAGATGCGGCGTAAGGGCATCGATTTTTCCCAAGTGTACGATGTCCGGGCCGTCCGCATCCTGGTGCCTGAGGTGCGTGACTGTTACGCCGCGCTTGGCATCGTGCACACACTCTGGCGCCATATTCCCAACGAATTCGACGATTACGTTGCCAATCCCAAGGAAAACGGGTATCAGTCCCTGCACACAGCTGTCATCGGCCCGGAAGGCAAGGTGATGGAAGTGCAAATCCGTACCCAGGCCATGCATGAGGAAGCTGAGCTGGGTGTTTGTGCCCACTGGCTCTACAAAGGCACGGACAAGGGCAACCGGTCTGTGGGCTATGACGCCAAGATCAACTGGCTGCGGCAGGTGCTGGAATGGCAGGAAGAGCTCGGCGACCTGTCCGGGCTGGCGGACCATCTCAAGTCCGATGTCGCGTCCGACCGGGTCTACGTGTTCACTCCGGAAGGCCATGTAGTGGATTTGCCGCAAGGCGCGACGCCGGTGGACTTCGCCTATCGTGTACACACCGAAATCGGCCATGCCTGTCGCGGGGCCAAGGTTAATAGCCGTATCGTACCGCTGACCTACCCGCTGAAGACCGGTGACCAGATATCCATACTCACATCCAATAACCAGGCGCCCAGCCGTGACTGGCTTAACCCTAGCCTGGGGTATATCCAGACGTCCCGCGCCCGGGCCAAGGTCACCCACTGGTTCAAGCAGCAGGATCGCGACCGCAACATTGTCGATGGCCGGGCTATCCTGGAAGACGAGTTCAAACGCCTGTCGCTGTACGAGGTGGACCTCAACGACTTGGCTCGCAAAGTGAATTACCAGGGTGCCGAGGACATGTTTGCGGCAGTAGGGGCTGGCGATCTTCGCCCCACCCATGTGGCCAACGTTGCCCAGCAGATGTTGGAGCCGAAATCCGAGCAACTGGATCTGAAGCTCAGCACCCAGAGGCGCAAGCCCTATGACACGGAATCGGATATCCAGATTCTGGGTGTTGGCAAACTCAAGACCCAGGTGGCGAAATGCTGCAAACCTCTGCCGGGTGATCCGGTCGGCGGCTACATCACCGTCGGCCGTGGTGTCACCGTCCATCGGCAGGACTGCATCACCTTCCTGAACCTGAAGGAGTTCGAGCCCAATCGGATTATCGAGGTAAGTTGGGGCGGTCAGCCTGTCGCCGTGTATCCCGTTGATGTTGAAATTGAAGCCTACGACCGCTCCGGTTTGTTGCGGGATATCACCCAGGTACTGTCGTCTTCTAAAAGTGACGTTCTGGCACTCAATACCCTGTCTAACAAGGATGAGAACACCGCCACCATGACCGTGACCCTGGAGATTTCCAGCCTTGATCAGTTGGCCAAGTTGCTCGCTCAGATTCGCAATCTTCCCAATATTATCAACGTCAGGCGAAAGCGATCATGAGCTATTCCATTGACGATCTTAAAACGTTGATGGCTCGGCTTCGGGACCCGGAGTCCGGGTGTCCATGGGATACCCGCCAGAGTTATAAAACCATCGTGCCCCACACCATTGAAGAGGCCTACGAGGTTGCGGATGCCATCGACCGTGAAGACTACCCACACCTGGAAGACGAACTGGGTGACCTGCTGTTCCAGGTGATCTTCTACGCCCAGATGGGGAAGGAAGACAGCCACTTCGACTTTGACTCAGTGGTTGATAACCTCGTGCGCAAGCTGGTCCGGCGTCATCCCCACGTGTTTCCGGAAGGCACTCTGGAAAGCCGGATCGATCCGGACAATCGGCCCAGCGAGGCTGACATCAAGGCCAGCTGGGAGCGTATTAAGGCAGAGGAGCGGGCGGCGAATCCGGAGATGTCTGCGGGCGCAGGGCCATCAAGTCGGCTCGACGGCATTGCCCGGACGCTCCCCGCAATGGTGCGCGCTGAGAAACTTCAGCGCAGGGCCGCCAATCATGGCTTTGACTGGCCAGAGGTTGAACCGGTCTTCGACAAGCTTCACGAAGAGATCGATGAGCTGAAGAAAGCCTGGTATGACGCGAGCTCCGGCGATGGTCCGGCGGAGGCGGTGGAGGACGAGCTGGGTGACCTGTTGTTTGTGTGCGTCAACCTGGCACGTTTCATGAAGGTTAATCCGGAGCAGGCCCTCAACAGCACCAATCACAAGTTTGAGACGAGATTCCGTGCTATTGAGGAACATCTTGAGCGCGAAGGCCGTGATCTCGACGGCGAATCGCTGGAGGCATTGGACGCTGTCTGGCAAGCCGTCAAAGGGGTTGAAAAGACTCGTAAAAGGTAACGGATAAGTACAATCCGTTACCAAGTTTTCCGCCCCTGGCGCGGCGGCTTCGTCTACACTTCCGGTTAAGGATGCACACATTCCGTGCACCCTGTGGGCCACCAAGAAGATGCAGGAGTGAAGGCACCATGAAAATCAAAGATCTGGTCAACTACTGGGACAAGCACGCACGTGGTCGACTGACCCGTGATGCGTATTTTGCCGACCTCTCTGACCAGCATCACAAGCGACTGGAGAAACTGGCCGCGTTGTATCCTATGAAGTCTTCCCAGGACCTGATGCGGGACCTGATTTCCGCTGCCCTTGATGAACTGGAAACCAGCTTCCCGTACGTTCAGGGGTCGAAGGTTGTTGCGTTTGACGAAGACGGCTTCGAAATTTATGAAGATCAGGGGATGACGCCGCGCTTCATCAGTCTCAGCCAGAAGCATATCCAGCGGCTTAAGGCGCGCCAGCTCGAATCGGTTGCCTGATCAGGCCAACGCCTGATTGATCGCGCCGGCCCTGCGATACCCGACGGGGTGGTTCAGCCACCCCGCAGAGAAGTGTCCCCGCTTTATTTATCCTTGCCTTCCAGCTTGTCCTTCAACGGGCTCAGCCTGACCAGGTCGTCCAACGCGGCGCCGATCATGTCATTCAGTATGTCACTCTCTGAACGGTCCGGGTAAAGTTCGGCCAGTGCCGCTATGCGCGCAGCGTCTTCCAGTGGCAAGCGGAGATTGTAGTCGTGGCTCCGCTCAACGGACTCTTTCTTGCTTTCCCAGTGCTTCGGCAGATCGGTTACTTTCATGAATACTCCTTGCGGCCACAGGCTTTAATCGTTAGAAAGACTTTATAAGAGTAAATAGTATCGTTAGTTTACTTCGCCTCCGTCAATTTAAAAGGACGTCAATGTGACCGAGCTACATCCAGACCTTCGAGAAAATGTTCGCATGTTGGGTGAGTTGCTGGGCCAGAGCATCCAGCGCCATCCCGGACAGGACTGTTACGAGTTGATAGAAGAGGTGCGGGCAGCCGCCAAAGCCGACCGTCGTCAGGAAAGCGGTTCAGGCCAACGACTCGTCAACCTGCTGGGCAAACTTCGTGATGATGAGTTACTGCCGGTAACCCGCGCCTTTAACCAGTTCCTGAACCTGGCCAATCTGGCGGAACAATACCACGGTATCCGCCGTAAACGTGGCCATCAGTCCGATCTGATGGTGGAGTCCCTTGGAGACGTGTTCAGTCGTCTGAAAAAAGGCGGTGTCAGCGCTGACGAGTTACACCGGCGTGTTGCGGATTTGCGCATTGAATACGTGCTCACGGCGCATCCCACGGAAGTTGCCCGCCGGACGCTGATCATGAAGTACGACGAGATGTCGGATTGCCTTGCCCGTCTGGATCATGAGGATCTGCTACCGGCTGAGCGAGAGGAAATCGTCGGACGCCTGTCGCAACTGGTAACCGAAGCCTGGCACACGGACGAGATCCGCCATGATCGCCCGACGGCAGTCGACGAAGCCAAGTGGGGGTTTGCGGTCATCGAAAACAGCCTATGGCAGGCACTACCGCGTTTTCTGAGAAGCCTGGATCTGTCGCTTTCAGACGCTACGGGAAATGGACTGCCGCTGGACGCGTCGCCCATCCGGATTGCCTCCTGGATGGGCGGTGATCGAGATGGCAATCCCAATGTGACCCATGAAGTAACCCGCAAGGTGTTCCTTCTGGGCCGCTGGATGGCCGCCGACCTGTACCTGCGGGATATCCAGTCCCTGCGTGCGGAATTGTCCATGTGGCAGGCCAGTGACGAGCTGCGGGACATCGCCGGTGATACCCGGGAGCCCTATCGTCAGGTGCTGGCAGGGCTGAGAGAAAAACTGATCAAAACCCGGGACTGGGCGGAAGCCAGAGTTGCCGGCGAGCCAGCCGATGCCACCGGTATTCTGTTTGCCAATGAGGACTTCACGGGGCCATTGGAACTTTGCTATCGGTCCCTGGTGGACTGCGGGCTGGAATCCATTGCCAATGGGCCGCTGCTGGACACCATTCGCCGCGCCCACACCTTTGGCTTGCCTCTGATTCGCCTGGACATCCGCCAGGAGTCGACCCGTCATGCCGAAGCAGTTGCGGAAATGGTTGATTACCTGGGGCTGGGCGATTACCTGTCCTGGTCCGAACAGGAGCGCCAGGATTTCCTGGTGCGCGAACTCAAGGGGCGCCGGCCACTGATTCCCCGGCACTGGCAACCCTCCGAGGAAGTCGCCGAGGTGCTGGCTACCTGCGAAGTGGTGGCAGAGCAGACGCCGGAAGCGCTGGGTTCTTATGTCATCTCCATGGCCAGCAAACCTTCGGACGTGCTTAACGTGATTCTGCTGCTGCGTGAAGCGGGTATGAAAAACCCGATGCGGGTGGTCCCCCTCTTTGAAACCCTGGATGACCTGCGGGGCGCCCCGGACAGTATGGCGGCGCTCTACAGCGTGGACTGGTATCGGGACTATTGCGAAGGCCGGCAGGAGGTCATGATCGGCTATTCCGATTCCTCCAAAGACGCTGGTCAGATGATGGCCGCGTGGGCTCAATACCAGGCTCAGGAAAAGCTCACCGAGGTCGCCAATCAGCATGGCGTCCACCTCACGCTGTTTCATGGCCGCGGTGGCACCGTCGGCCGTGGTGGTGGCCCGGCCAACCGTGCAATCCTGTCTCAACCGCCGGGTTCGGTGAACGGCAGTTTCCGGATCACCGAGCAGGGCGAGATGATCCGCTTCAAGTTTGGCCTTCCCCGGCTGGCGGAACAGAGCCTTACGCTGTACACCACGGCGGTGATTGAAGCCACCCTGGCGCCACCGCGAGGGCCAGAGCCGGAATGGCGGGAGGCTATGGACTGGCTCACCGAACGCTCCCTCAAAGCTTACCGTGACGTGGTTCGGGAGAATCCGGACTTTGTTCCCTATTTTCGCCAGGTCACTCCGGAACAGGCGCTGGGCAAGCTGGCCCTGGGTAGCCGCCCGGCACGACGAAAACCCGGCGGTGGCGTGGAAAGCCTGCGGGCCATTCCCTGGATTTTCGCGTGGACCCAGATGCGGATGATGCTGCCCAGCTGGCTGGGTAGCGACGTGGCCCTGGAGGAGGCATTTCACAACGACCGCGTGCCGGTGCTGCGGGAGATGATGCAGCAATGGCCGTTCTTCAAAACCTACGTGGATATGCTGGAAATGGTGTTGGCAAAATCCGACCTGCGAATTGCCAGCTACTACGAAAAGACGTTGGTCGATGATCCAAAACTGCTTGAGCTGGGCAAGAACCTGCGGGAGCGCCTGCAGGGTTGTATCCGTCATTTGCTGGAATTGAAGCAGCAGGACACCTTGCTGGAACAGGAACCTGTATTTGCCCATTCCATGCGTGTACGTAATCCGTATACTGATCCGCTACACTATTTACAGGCGGAACTGCTCAAGCGTGACCGTGAGGGCGAGGGCAAGGGCGAAGTGCCCGAGATGGTTGAGCGCGCACTCAAGGTAACCATGGCTGGTATTGCGGCCGGCATGCGGAACACCGGCTAAAGCAGGTTCAGCGGATCATAAAAAACAGGAGTAACGCCGTGGCGTTAGCGGCAAGACTGGAACGCTTTTTAACCGGCAAAGGAATTGCCTATCGGGAACTTGAGATTGATCAGGTACTTAGCTTTGACGCTGCGGTGATGGCGTCCGGGCGTCCTCAGGATGAGTTTATCCGGGCAACGCCCCTGATCGACATCAATGGCGTCGTCATGGCCGTTCACGGTTACAACACCAGTCTGGATATGGACCTGGTGCACAAGCAAACTGGCCGACGCCTGCAGCCGTTAACGGCTCGCCAGTCCGCGCGACTGTTTGCCGACTGTGACCCGGGCTTCCAGCCGCCGGTCGGGGCTGCCTACGATCTGCCGGTACTCGTTGATGAGGATATCCTGGGATACCCCCGGGCACTCATGTGCTGCGGGACCGACAACACGCTCCTCGAGCTGGACCGCACCTCTCTGGCAAGGGCCCTTGCGGATGCCACTCAGGGCCACCTGGCGATTCGCGGGCAAAACAACGATGAGCGTGATGCCCTGACGCTGGAAGAAGTGGCTGACAAGCTGCAGAAGCTTTACCGTCTGCCGCCCATGCCAGCGCTGGCGCTGCGCATTCTCCGTTTGACGGCCAATTCCGAGGCGACCGCCCGCGAACTGGGCGAGCTGATAGAATTTGATCCCAGCCTTACCGCGCAGATCATGCGCTATGCCCGTTCTGCCCTGTTCAACTATCCCGGTCAGATCAATTCGGTACAGGAAGCGGTGACCCGGGTTCTTGGGTTTGATCGTGTGGCCCATATTGCGCTGGGTATCGCGTCGGTGCGTGCTTTCGAAGTGCCCCGTCAGGGCATGCTGGGGATGGACCAGTTCTGGCGCCACTCCCTGTATAACGCATTTGTGTGCCAGCGTATGGCGCCAAAGTGTCAGTCCGACAAAGGCCTGGCGTATCTGTGTGGCTTGCTGCACAACTTCGGTCTGTTGCTGATCGGCCATCTGTTTCCCCAGGAGTTTGACGAGCTGAATTCGCTGCGGGAAACCAATCCCGACGCCAGTATGCACTCACTGGAGCAACAGGTGTTCGGGGCCAGTAACGACCAACAGATGCTGGCGGTTGGCCACGGCGCCATTGGCGGCATCCTTCACCGGCTTTGGGAGCTGCCTGACCCGGTAGTAAAGGCTGCAGGTATGCACCAGCACGATGGCTATCATGGCGAGCATGAACGGTATGTGCTAATGGTCCAGCTGGCCAATGGACTGCTGAAAGACAGAGGAATTGGGGATGAATTCAACCCGGACGATGTCGCCTCCCTTGCGTCGTCCCTCGGGCTTTCAGATGGGGATATCGCCCGTCTGAACGAAGAGATTGACAGCGTTTCTGGAGAGCTGGACGCGCTGGCGCTATCCCTGTCATCCTGACCGTCGAGCACTATCAGCTACAGCCGCAACTCACAGCCCGATGTAACCTTTTGGTGCATGCTACGGAGGTCCACTTTCTAAGAGGGGGCTGAGTTCGTATAATGCGCCTTCCTTGGCAGGGGCTGCGGGCTCGTTGCTGCCGAGAAGCTGTCGCAAAGCCGCCGGGTTTTGCAACAGCTTTTCAAATGATAATGACTACAACGGGAGCACAGCGTTATGAGAATCATCATGTTAGGCGCGCCAGGCGCAGGCAAGGGTACGCAGGCCCAGTTCATCACCGAACGGTTTGAAATCCCGCAGATTTCGACCGGCGACATGCTTCGCGCGGCGGTGAAAGCCGAGTCTGATCTTGGCAAGCAGGTCAAGGAAGTGATGGCTTCTGGCGGCCTGGTGTCTGATGACATCATCATTGCGCTTATTGAAGAACGGGTTCAGCAGCCTGACTGCAAGAACGGCTTCCTGCTCGACGGTTTTCCCCGCACCATTCCTCAGGCAGAGGCCTTGAAAGACCAGGGTATTGTCATTGACTACGTGGTGGAAATCGCCGTTGATGACGAGGAAATCGTAAGCCGCCTGTCAGGCCGCCGGGTGCACGAAGGCAGTGGCCGCATCTATCATGTGAAGTACGATCCGCCCAAAACCGAAGGTAAGGACGACGAGACCGGCGATGCCCTCATCCAGCGCGAGGACGACAAGGAAGAAACCGTTCGCAAACGCCTGAAGATCTACCACGAGCAAACTGCGCCGCTCGTCGGTTACTATCAGGACTGGGCGAAAGAAGCCCCTGCGGCTGCGCCGAAATATGTGCGCGTCAAAGGCGTGGGAAGTCTGGATGACATTCGCGACCAGATCCTGACCCAACTGAAGTAACTCCGTGAAAATACTGGCACTGGATACCTCATCAGAAGGCTGCTCGGCAGCCCTGCTGGTGGACGACAGCTTGGTGGAGCGGTTTGATCTGGCCCCTCGGGGGCACACCCGCCTGTTAATGCCAATGATCCGCGAGCTTCTCGCTGAGAAGCAACTGGTGCCGGCGGACCTGGAGGCGCTCGCATTTGCCTGTGGTCCGGGTTCTTTCACGGGCCTTCGCATCGCCACGGGCGTGGTCCAGGGACTGGCCTATGGTCTTGGAATCCCGGTTATTCCGGTTTCGTCCCTGGCTGCCGTTGCTGAGGATGCGATACGCCAGTGGCAAATGCTGGACGGCGATGCCGTTGCAGTGGCCTTCGATGCCCGCATGGGCGAAGTGTATTGGGCCTGTTATATCTGCCGCAATGGACAGCCAGAGTTAATGGGTGACGAGCAGGTATGCGCACCGGCGTCTGTGGCTCTGGCTGATGGCGTATCCCGGTGGTTTGGTGCCGGCCAGGGCTGGAGCCTGAAAGAAAGTTTCCCGGACGGTGTTGCCGCAGCCATGGAACGCATCGACGAGACTCTGGTGCCCAGGGCTTCCAGAGTGGCGGAGATCGCTGCCCGCGCCTTTCATGCGGGAGCCGGAGTGCCGGCCGAACAGGCGCAACCGGTTTACATTCGTGATGAAGTGGCCTGGAAAAAACTGCCCGGCCGCTAATACCAACCTCACTGCTATCACCCGGAATCACTGCCGATGGAACTGTGGCACATTATTGTATTGGCCGTTATACAGGGGCTGACGGAGTTTCTGCCGATCAGCAGTTCGGCCCACCTGATTCTTCCCTCCCAGGTATTTGGCTGGCCGGATCAGGGCCTTGCCTTCGATGTCGCCGTTCATGTAGGGACGTTGGCAGCGGTAGTCTGGTACTTTCGGTCGGAAGTGGGCCGTCTCACGGTTGCCTGGGCCGGGGATACGGTTCGGGGCCGTGTCGGGCAGGACAGTGGTCTTGCCTGGGCGGTCATCGCGGGAACGGTTCCGGCGGGGTTGGCGGGTTTGTTGCTCAATGATTTCATTGAAACATCCCTGCGTTCCGGGTTGGTCATTGCGGTTTCGACCATCGGTTTTGGTTTGGTGCTGTGGTGGTCGGACGCGATAGGGCGTCGCAACCGGGACCTGCCGGCATTGACCATGAAAGATGCGGTGATCATTGGCGTGGCCCAGGCGCTGGCGCTGATTCCGGGCACTTCCCGATCCGGTATTACCATCACGGCGGCTCTGTTTCTGGGGTTTGGGCGGGAGGCCGCTGCCCGATTCTCATTCCTGTTGTCGATCCCGCTGATTCTCGCCGCCGGTCTCCTGAAAAGCCTGGAGTTGGTGGAGCAGGGCGGGGCCACTGACTGGGCAGCCATTGCCCTGGGTGCCGCGTTGTCATTTGTCAGCGCTGTGGTCTGTATCCATCTGTTCCTCAAGTTTCTTGAGCAACTTGGCCTGATGCCGTTCGTTATATACCGCCTGGTACTCGGTCTGCTGTTGCTTGTTATGCTCTGGTAGGGTAAAAATTGATCAGTCTGCTTTAAAGTTGCTCCAGAATCTTCCATAATCCACTACCTGTGGTCTTTTTAACCGGTGTGCCAGAATGATTGGTGGTGTTAACCCAAACAGCAGTCTTCCTTTCCAGTCCGGCAACAATAGCCCGATTCGTGAGCGCAGTGATATCGCCCGTGCGCCTGCGTCCGCACCCGATAACAACAGCCAGGCCGTTCGCCGTGATCTCACCGATACACGCTCCCCCAACGCCGAACAACGGCCTGTTCCTTCTGCCGAGTCGCTTGAACGTCGGGTCGAGGCACGTCAGGCTGCGGAGGATGTGCGCCTGGAGCGTTTCCGTGCCGATGAGGTTTCCCTGAGTACCTCCAGAGCCCTGTCCACGTTTGCCGATGTCGCCGCCGGCGGTGATCTCGCGGATGCAGGGCTCTCAGGCATCGATATCCTGGTTTGAGGCCGCCGGAAAACACCCCGTCTGAACTCGCCGTCGGCTGCAGCCCTCTTGGCGATTACCACGCTGCACGTTCCCTCGCTGAAAGCTTGTCGCTGCCCCTGTTGGGCACGGTTCGTCCGCGAGACGTTCGTGATTACCCAGTGCTCCTGTTTCTGGACGAACATGGTCTTGGGCTACAGGTGACCGGTAAGGGGGCCCCAGGGCCTGTCAGGGCCGAGTTTGTGACCGGGAAGGCGGGATACCGGAGAGAGCACGGCGGTGGCACCGGCCAGTTGATCGCCAAGGCCGTTGGTCTGAAGAAAGCCCGTCAGCCCCTCCATGTTCTTGATGCAACGGCCGGCCTTGGCCAGGATGCGTTTGTACTGGCCTCCCTGGGCTGCAGGTTAACCCTTTTCGAACGTTCGCCGGTTATCCATGCGTTGCTCAGCGATGGGCTTTCCCGCGCGGCCCTGAACGAGCAGAGCGCACCCATTGCTGCCCGGATGGCATTGCAGTCGGGTAACAGTATCGACTGGTTATCGCAGGCGGGCGCGGGCGCCGCCGATGTGATCTACCTTGACCCGATGTTTCCCCATCGCGACAAGTCGGCCCTGGTGAAGAAGGAAATGCAGGTGTTCCGCACGGTGGTGGGAGACGACGATGACTCGCCGGCATTGTTGGAGGCCGCGTTGGCGGTGGCAACCTATCGGGTTGTCGTCAAACGCCCGCGCAAGGCGGAGCCGGTTCGTGGCCCCGAACCCACCACCCGTATTGAAGGGAAGAGCAGCCGGTACGACATATACTCCATCAAGGCGTTTCCCGCTGGATAGGTCGCCGGTCGCGTTCAGGCCCCGAGCATCGTCACCTGCTGGATAGCCTGGCGTTTTTCAACGCTTAGTACCAGCCTTGCGTCTTCCGCCACTTCATCCAGACCGTCGGTGTAACACAACAGCCCGTCGTCATCGGTGGTAATAACGCCATTGTGCTGCATGTTGGCGATGAAGTTGCGGAACAGGGTCTTGTCAAAAAACTCCGGGGCGTTGAGGCCGAACAGGATCGACATACGCTCGGCCAGAAGCGTGCTCTGCTCCTCCAGTTCGCCGGCGGTAATCTTCCCCGACCCGTATTTGCGCAGGATACCGATAGCAATGTGATAGCGCTCCAGGGTCTGGATGATGAACCGTGACAGCACCCGCAGGCGCAGCATGGCGTCGGTGCCTTCCTCAGGGCGGCTGATCCGGTCGTCCTCTTCTTCGAACAGCAACCCTTTCGCCAGTAGAACGTCAATCCACTGGTTGATGACCCCGTCAATCTCCTCGGCATCGTATTTGAGGAACAGTTCAGATTTGAGATAGGGGTACGCCACGCTGGCCAGGAACTCAATCTTGTCCCGGCGCAGGGAGTTCTTGTTCTCGAACAGGCTCGCGATCAGGGAGGGCAGGGCAAACAGATGCTGAATATTGTTGCGGTAATAGGTCATCAGAATCGCGTTGCTGCCTTCCAGCGCGATGATGTCGCCCAGTTTCTGGGGCTGACGCGTGATCAGGCCCATGTTTTCGCAGTATTCGACCCAATCCTTGCCACTGCCTTCCGGCAGAGTGATGGTATCGGCGTAGGGAAAGGCTTTCAGCAGGTCGGCATACTGGTCCATCAGGCGGATCAACTGGCCTTCATCCATCGCCAGGCGATCGGTGCCCAGCAAGACCGTCGCGGTCATGCCGATGGGATTAACGGCTACCGATGCGTTAATGCTGGACGCAACACGATTGGACAGTTCAGACACCGCCTGGTTGAGCCATTTTGGCCGATATTCGGAATCGTAGGCTTCTTCCCGCCAGCTTGGTTCAACCTCGTTCAGTACCTCCGCAAGCGGAATGGCTTCACCGAAGTTTACGGCGACCTGGCCAAATGAGTTGCTCAACTTGCGAACCGTCTTGGCAATCGCGAACACGCTCTCTTTCTGTTTTTTCTTGCCCCGTAACTCACCGAGGTAAGAGCGGCCTTCCATCACCTTCTCGTAGCCAATGTATACCGGCACGAACACGATGGGCTTGCGATGGTCCCGCAGGAAGCTGCGGACAGTCATGGACAACATACCGGGGCGAGGCTGGAGCATGCGGCCGGTGCGGCTACGCCCGCCCTCGACGAAGTACTCAACGGAATAGCCACGGGAGAACATCACGTGCATGTATTCGTTGAACACGGTGGCATAGAGCGGGTTATCACGGAAACTCCGGCGCATGAAGAACGCGCCGCCGCGTCGCAGAATCGGGCCAACAATAGGCATGTTCAGGTTGATGCCCGCAGCAATGTGTGGGGGCATTAGCCCGTTCTTATAGAGCACGTAGGATAGCAGCAGGTAATCAATATGGGAGCGATGGCAGGGGACATACACCACTGCATTGTCCTGAGCTTCTTCCTTGGCAACGCGGATGTTGTTGATCGCGATGCCGTTGTAGATACGGTTCCACAGCCATGAAAGCACCACTTCCAGGAAGCGTATGGTGACGATGGACATGCTGGCAGCGATCTCATCCGCGTATTTGTACGCCTTGGCACGTACCTTTTCCGGAGGAATATCATCCTTGCGGGCCGTTTCCCGAATGGCTTCCTTGACCGCCTGGGTGCGCACCAGTCCACCCACCAGAGTGCGTCGGTGAGACAGGTCCGGGCCGAGCACGGCTTGGCGCACCCGGCGGAAATGGGTACGGAGAATGCGGGCCAGTTTACGGTTGGCGCGTTCCTCGCTATGGCGGTACTCATCAATCACCTGTTTCAGGGACAGGGGCTGATTGAACTGCACGTAAGTGCTGCGCCCATGCACCATGATGATCAGGAATTTCTGCAAACGCCCAGCCACGGACCAGGTGTCGGACAGCAGCAGTTTGACCAGCGATTTTTCCTTGTCCGGGGAGCGCCCCCAGAACAGCGACACAGGGACGATCTGGACATCCTGCTCAGAGTGTTCCAGGCCGTGGCGAACCAGCGCCCGGAATTCACTGGTGGGAACCGGCGTCTGGCGGCGACGGAACAGGCCGCCAATCCGGCGGTAGAGGAAAAAGAAGGAGTGGTTCGGACCGTTTTTGACTGGCAGGGACGACTCGGCACCGGGCAGGCCGGCTCGCAGCACCTCTTGCTCCAGAACCAATCGGCTGGACAGCGAGCTGTACTGCAGTACGTAGCAAACCGGTTTTTCCGGGTCTACTCCCAGGGCTTCCACGCTGTTGCCGCTCACATCGGTCCGAACCCACAAAAACAGGATTTTGCGAAAAAGGGTCAGGATCAGGCTGCGAAGGCCCAGGAAAAAACGCATAAACGGTCGCTCCGGTTCACAAAACAGGCGGTAAGTTTACTTGGTTGCGTGCAGTGCGGAAAGCCATGCGGTCGTTCTGTTGTGTTGTGCCGCTGTGATACATTTCCAGCTCTCTATCCACATAATAGCTTCTGGACACGGATTATGGCGTTATGGACTCCCGGCTGGTCTCCGAAAGGGCCCGACGATGACGATCTTGTGTTGGCCATCGACGGTGATGCGGTGCTGAAGCCCGACATAGACTGGCTGAAGCCCTGGCGAATGATCGCCCCTGGTACGCACGGTGATATCGGGCCGGTGTATGTTGGCCGGATGAACGGCAAGCCTGTCTACGTGGCCCAAGTCGACGCCGCCAGTCTGGCTGGATCTACAGAACGTGTGCCTCTTCGGGAAGCGCTGTTGATGATGGAGGATGCCCCTGCCGAAATGTTGGGGACCGCGTTCCAGGTGCATCAATGGTGGCGGGACCATCGTTTCTGCGGCCGCTGTGGTGAATTGACGGTGCTGCACCCGCTGGAAAGAGCCAAGTGGTGCGAGTCCTGCGGCATTCCCTGGTATCCCAGGCTGGCGCCCTGCGTGATCGTGGTCATTCGCCGTGGTGAACGCATGTTGCTGGCACGATCGTCGCGGACGAAGCGTCATTTTTTCAGCTTGATTGCGGGCTTCGTGGAGCCAGGCGAAACCATTGAAGCGGCGGTTGCCCGGGAAGTGAAAGAGGAAACCAACCTTGAGGTTAGTGGGGTTCGCTACCACTCCTCTCAGCCATGGCCGTTTCCCCATCAGTTAATGCTGGGCTTCTTTGCAGACTATGCCAGTGGCGAGCTGGTGCTGCAGGAAGACGAAATTGCGGAAGCGGACTGGTTTCTGCCGGGTGATATGCCACCTGTGCCGCCGGTAACAACCATATCCGGCGGCCTGATCCAGGCTATGGCACGGGAAATTGAAGGGCAGGGGGCATCGTCGTGACCGTGCCAAGAGTGCTGGTCTTTGATTCGGGCGTTGGCGGGTTGAGCGTTGCTGACTGTATCCACCGACAGTTGCCGGGGGTGAAGTTGGTGTACCTGGCTGACAACGCCGGCTTTCCCTACGGCGCCCAGCCGGAATCGGTGGTGATTGAGCGCAGCCAGGCACTGATTCGTCTGGCGCTGTCGGAATTCCCCTGCGATGTCATTGTGGTGGCCTGCAACACCGCGAGCACCGTGGTGTTGCCGTATCTGCGGGCCATGACATCGATACCGGTGGTCGGCGTGGTGCCGGCGGTAAAGCCTGCAGCCGCAGTGTCTGAAAACCGCCGTATTGGACTGCTGGCCACCCCCGCCACCGTTCGTCGGCCCTACCTTGCCGACCTGATTGATGAGTTTGCCAGTGATTGCACGGTGGAAAGGCTGGGGCATCCGGACCTGGTCCAATGGATCGAAAACCTGGTGTCTGGCTCGCCTGTCCCCGAACAGGCATTGTCCGTGGCATTACAACCGTTCCGGGACGTAGGTGTGGACACCGTGGTTCTGGGCTGCACTCATTACCCGTTGATAAAGGATCTGTTACAGCGCCAGTTACCTGCCGTAAAACACTGGGTGGATTCTGGCGAGGCGATCGCCCGCCGGGCGATCTGGTTATTCGAGCAGCAGGGACTGGTACTGGAGAGTCTTATGGCCCTTGACAGCGAAGGGGGGGTGGTTGATGCCGCCCTGTTTTCCGGGGATGTCCCGCAAGGTATTGGAGGGTTCCTGAACGAGCTTGGCCTGGCCACCAGCGACATCCGTGGTGGCTGGTCCTCGGCGGCAGCCGGTGTTATAGCAGGCGGGTCAGCTTGAACATGGCCAGGAACTCCAGTGCCGGTAAGGATCGGCGGTGACAACAGTAGGTTTTGAAATTGTCACCACGGAACCGTGACTTGGTAAATTCCAGCCCCTTGAAGTTGTATAGGAAGTTACCCTTCTCATACAGCCCGTGCATGATGCGTTTGAGCAACCGGCTTTCCTGATGCTCGGTAGCCGGGTCCAGGGATAGCGGAATCAAACCCAGGTCCAGATAGGGCACGCCTTCGGCCTTGAACACATCCATAGCGTGGGCCATCAGGGTGTAGAAAATACCCTGGCGGAAATCTGCGTTAGCCCTTGAGATGTTAGGCACGTAACTGATGATCTCGTTGTTGCGGTAGATGGGGTCGAAGTAGATAAAACCCACCGCTTTACCATCCTGGTACGCGTAGAAATGGCGTTCGTTTTCCCGGTACTCCATCTCCATGGGGCGTATCAGGAAACGGATCTCCTTGCTCTTGCATTTACGGGTGCGGATCCAGGCATCGGAGATTTCGCGGGTGTGATCATCACTGAAGCGCTCTTTCACGGTAATGCCGTTTTTCTCCGCCTGGTTGAGGGCCGTGCGCAGGATCTGTTTTTTCTTTCCGCTAAGGGACCAGTTCTTCAGGTTGATACGGGACTCGCTGCCAAACTGGGTGCCAAACAGGCCAAAGCGGCGGTAGAGGTAGTCCACGACGGGCTTGGAAACCTGGATATAGCAGGCGGAAGGGAAACGCTGGTGAAATTGCTCCAGGATCACCTCAAAGTGTTCCGGTGCGGTGACCGGGTCTGAGAGCACGAACGTGCCGCCCCATTTGCGCATATACGCCAGGTAGCCAACACCGGGCACGTCGAAATACTGCATTTCAGGTTGCAACGTCGAGAACGACTGGGAGTGGGTGCCGTACTTCTTGAGGTAACTGATGCGCTCTGGAAAGGTGAACGCACCCTCGTCCAGAGAGCGGACGCCATCGAGTGAAAGGATCTGGTCTGACATTGTGAAACTCCCCCGTTTATTGTTTTAAATCCGGCGTGAGGCCTCGTGTCTACACCTGTTTCCGTCCCAGGATTGACCAGTAACAGTTCATGTTCAGCAGTTTGAAATGCTTTTTCTCGGTGACGTGCAGGCCAAGGCGCTGCATGTGTTCGGGGTAGTTGTAAATCTTGTGGAAGGCATTGTTGGCGAACAGCCAGAAGATGAAGACGGCCATATACCAGTACATCTTCTTGAACAGGCGGGCCACAATGTTGCCAGTGGGGTAGCAAAAGTCGCCCACAACGACCCTGGCGTCGGCCTTGCCCAGGCGGATCAGGTGCTCCAGCACCCGCACCATCATGTCTTCGTCAAACACATTGAGGAAAAAGTTGGCGACCACCATGTCGTACTGTTCGAACTCATCGACCTTCATAATGTCGCTGTGAATGCGGCGGATGGTCAGGTGCGGCGCCTCTTTTTCCTGGGCTTCTGCGAACTTGCGAAGCATGGTCTCGGAGAGATCCACTACGGTTACGTCCGCGCCCAGTTCCGCGGCACGGATCGCGTCACGGCCATGGCCCACCCCGGCGAACAGGATGCGGGCGCCGGGCTTGACGGTTTCCACATCGAGCATGGCGGTCTTGCAGCGGTGAATGTTCTTGCCGCTGTAGAGGTTGCTCAGAAAATCGTAAACCGGACCAATGTATTTGTATTTATCGCGCATCGTGACTTCTGCCTGTCCATATCCTGGGGATGCTTCCATTCTTCTTGTGATTGTTGATTCACCGTCAGGTGAATTGAAGGAAGCGCCTGATGGATTTGAGCTTAGAGAAGCCGGTGGGGGAATTATGTGCAGTACCGCGCATTTCCAGATACATAACGTAACGAACAGCAACACTTTGCAAACCAGATCAACATTTTAGATCTGACTGTCCGACAATGGAGTATCGATAATGCGGGAAGTTAGAAAGCGACTGCGCGTGCCGGGGTATGTCCGAGGGTTTTGCCGATGACGTCTGCAGGCCGTGCGGGGCCGTAGAAGAACCCCTGAACCTGGTGGCATCCCAGGCTTTTGAGGTAGGTGAGCTGTTCGTCCGTTTCCACGCCCTCCGCCACGATCTGAAGCTTCAGTCCATGGGCCATGGCGACAATAGCGTTTACAATGCAGGCACCGTCTTCGCCTCTGCGAATGGCTTTGACAAAGGACTGATCCACTTTCAGGGTGTGAATCGGCAGCCGGTGGATGTAATTCAGAGAGGAGTAGCCCGTGCCGAAATCATCAATGGCAATCCTGACGCCCAATGACGCTAATTCCCGGAGTTTCTGACTGATCTGCTCAAGATCGTTCATGATCACGTTTTCAGTGATCTCGATTTCCAGGTTCTGGGGCGGGAAGCCGTGGGCCTGGAGCTGAGCCATCAGGGTCTCTACAAACCTTGGGTGCTCCACCTGGACCGGGGACAGGTTTACGGCCAGTCGCAGGTCGCTGTGTCCTTCCCGGATCCACTGGCCGACATCGTGGCAGGCCTGGTCGAGTACGCATTCACTGAGTTTGGCAATGAGTTTGGTTTCTTCCGCCAGTGGCAGGAAGTCCCGCGGGTAGAGCAGTCCCCGTTCCGGGTGTTGCCAGCGCACCAAGGCTTCCAGACCCACCACACGGTTGCTCGATGAGCAGACCTGGGGCTGGTAAAACACTCGCAATTCATCGCGTTCCAGCGCCATCCGCAAGTCCCTTTCCAGGCTCAGGCGGTTGGCAGTGTCAATGCTCATGCTCTCCGAGTAGAAGCGATAGCCATCTTTGCCCCGAGCTTTGACGTGATACATGGCGATATCGGCGTTCTGGATCAGTTGATCCATGGATTCGCCGGCTTCGGGGTAGGTGGCAATGCCAATACTCACGCCCACGAAGACTTCATGATCGCCCAGTTGGAAGGGCGCGCGCAGGGCCTTGATCAACTTCTTTGATATCTGTCGTGCGTCCTCGTAACCGTGGATCGACGGCAACAACAGAGTGAATTCATCACCACCGAAGCGTGACAGGGTGTCCCCTTTGCGCAGACACCGTTCCAGTCTTTGGGTGACTGCCTGCAACAGGCGGTCGCCCATGGCATGTCCCAGCGTGTCGTTGATGACTTTGAAGCGGTCGAGGTCCAGGAACATCACGGCCAGCTTCTGTTCACTGCGGCGCGCGTGGGTGATGGCCAGATCGAGCCGGTCCTTGAACAGGGCGCGGTTCGGGAGTCGGGTCAGCAAGTCGTGGTAAGCCTGGAAGTTGATAAAGGCTTCCGCTTCCTTACGCTCGGTTACATCGCGGGCCGTGCCGTAGTAGCGTGCCTCACGACCATTGTATTTGCCGTCGTCGTGATTGGTGTGGGGCCAGGTTTCCGGATCAATCGGAAACGCGGTGATTTCGAAGTGTCGAGTGGCTTTGCGGCTGCCTCGAGTTTTGAGGCGAACTTCCAGTGTCCGGGGATTGTCGGCGCTGATATTCGGGCCTTTCAGAGCATAGGTTCCCCGGGCGATGTCCCGGTCATCCAGGATATGGCGAAAGTGACGTCCACAAAGCTCGGTGGGCTGGTAGCCAAGCAGGCTCTCGATCTTGCTGTTCACAAAACAGAAATGCCCGTCGCCATCGAGCATGAAAACGATATCGGGTGAGCTGTTGACGATGTAGCGATGCAGTTCCTCGGACTTTTCCAGGCGCATTCGGATGTGTTCGTGGGCGCGAAGCAGCGAACGCTTGCCGAGCACGCCGTCGACCGTTGCCAGCAGTTCTTCCGGGTCGAACGGTTTGCGAATATAGTCCAGAGCGCCCCTGCGCAGGGCGCGGCTGACGGAACTGAATGAGCTTTCACCGCTCACGACAATCACGCCGCATTCAGGTTGTTCCGACGACAGGCGCTCCATCACGCCAAACCCGTCCACATCGGGCATGCGAAGATCCAGCATTGCGAGGTCGAACGATTCACTCTCAAGGATGCGACAGGCCATGCGCCCACCTTCCGCTTCGGTGACCTCGTAACCCTTGCTTCTTAGCAGTGAAGCAAGGCCGGAAAGCAGTCTCGGGTCATCGTCGACAACCAGGATGCGCGCCTTTCCGTCGTCGCCGTAAGTCCACTCGGTGCTCGCAGGTTTCATGTCAGTACGCCCGTCGTTTCTTCGTCATTTTTCATCGTTTTTTTTATTTGCCGCCGCGGGAAACAGTATTCGGAATACTGTGCCTTCGCGTCCTGTGCGGCAACTAATGATGCCCTCCATGTCATCAATCAACTGTTTGACCACGCTCAGGCCCAGGCCACTGTGGCCCTTACCCTTGGTGGATCGAACCGGTGAAAACAAGTATTTGCGAACCTCGTCGGGAATTCCATTGCCGGTGTCCGCCACTTCCAGTTCCACCCAGGTTTTTCCGCTCTGCCAGACCGGTGCCAGTGTGTGAATAGAAACCTCGCCCCCGTCAATGAGACATTCCGCTGCATTACGGACCAGGTTAATAATCACCTGTCGAATGACCGCGCCGGGCACGGTGATGTCGGTTGGGGCCTCGCACAGGTCCAGCTCCAGTATCCTGTCGTCGCCGCTGAAAAGGCTGTCATCCAGTAAGTCCCGCAGAATTCTCAGTTCGTCATTAAGGTTGCAGGCGCCGGTCGTGTCGGCAGCATCATGGCTCGGAGCCCGGCTGATCTGCAACAGGAGGTCCCCTGCGCGATCAAGTTCGTCACGTATGACGTCCAGCTCTTCCTGCACTTCGTCATCATCCAGCCGGTTCCGCAGTTGATAGATGTATTGCCGGATGATGGTCAGCGGGTTGCTCACTTCATGGACCTGGCGACGAATGGCCTGTCGGGCCAGTTCGGTTTCCATGCCGGCCTGACTGCTTTCGTTATGGGCCAGCGTGTCTGCGACGGCATTAGACAGCTTTGCGCTGAACAGGCGTCCGATGTCTTCGGTATGAGCGGAGTTGTCATGGTCGGTACCAACGACAAAGACGCCAGCACATTGATCTTCCCCCTGAACGGGAATGGCCACCAGAGACGGGGTTTTCAATAGAGAAAGTAGCTGGCGGTCCAGCACTGTGGTTGTGCGATCACCAAGACACAGGACGGTGCCGCTGCTGTAGGCCTCGGTCAACACGCTGGTGGCTGGCCCGCTGGCAACGGTAAGGTCAGGGGTATCGCCGTTGCTGGCAGAGAGAAGCGTCAGCCCGTCTCCGGCCTGGCCAAAATAGAGTGCCGGCAGGCCGGTGATCAGCGTCAGGCTGGTGACGGTTGCGGCCAGGCTCTCCTGGGCGCTGCCGCGAATCGGCGACAGCTCCAACGCCTGGCTGGCCATGGCCTGTTTCAGTATGGTCTGCTTGAGTTTGTGGTTGGAGTGGCGTGCGTCGTAGTCTTCCGACAGCGGAATGCCCAGCGACTCGGCCACTCCGCTCACTTCCTGGTCGATCCTGCGGTTGATCTCTCGCGTGAGCTCTTCATTGAGGCCAAAAACGGTCCCTGCCGCCGCAATGCCCGCCGCATCCGAAAGCGCCAGGCGCGTTGCCAGGCTGATCAGTTTGACCAGGTGCCCGGCATCCCGTATTTCCGTCGGCATCGCCTGCTGGTAACGCATGGCGTCAACCGCCATGGGACCCAGGCCCCATGAATTGACCAGTTCAGCCGCAATATCGGATTGATGGTCAAAGTAGTATTGCTGGGTTTCTCCTGGCGGGGTTTTCAGTGCGATCAGCTCGCCCACGTTGTGCAACATACCCAGCATGAACGCCTGATCGGGTTCGGGGTAGCGGGTCAATGTTGCCAGGGCCCTTGCCGTCAGTGCGGTGGTAAGTGAATGACGCCAGAAGTCCCGCAGCTGTTGCCACTGGTCAGCTCCGAGTTCGTAGAGAATCTGGCGTAGCGCTGCAGTCAGAACCAAGGTGTGGAAACGTCGGGTTCCCAGCCTGAGCAAGGCCTGGTCAATGGAACGTATTTGCGAGGTGGGCCCATACAGTGCCGAGTTGGCCAGAGCGAGAACACGAGCGACCAGAGCGGTGTCGGCAGAAACAATGTCACTTATGCGGCGATAACTCTCATCCTGATGGCAAGCTTCAAGCGCCCGAAGGGTAACCTCCGGGAGACTCGGTAGCTGTATGTCAGGGGCAATCTGCATAGGCCTGCCTGTATAGCGCGCCAGATATCTCGTTAGTATCTGACGACTTGTTCATAAACATTAACCCGATGGAGCTTAGACAATAACCTGCGTTTATTAAACAGTTATTGGTCCTTTTTTAAGCAGAGTATTACCTGTGTTGTGATATGTGTAAACTTTTTACAGGTTAAATGTCGCAAAACCGTCCATTATCGGGCATGCAACCCGTCTCTTTTTGTCTACAGTTAGAACTTCGTCCGGGTTACACTTTGACACAGTACTCAAATTTTCACCCGGATCACGTGTCAGTCAACGGACAAGACAGCGCCTATTAAGCATTCATGACCGACTCCCGTACTTCCAGACACATTCCGAAGCAACCCAGAACGCTGGCCATAACCGGTGGCAAGGGCGGCGTCGGGAAAACATCGGTGGCACTGAACCTTTCCCTGACGCTTGCGCGAGAGGGTTACAGAGTATTGTTGCTGGATGGTGACACGGATCTTGCCAATGTCAGTATTATGCTGGGCAGGTATCCGCAGCGCACCCTGGCCAACGTAATGGCTGGCGAGTGCTCCCTCCGCGATGTGATCATGGAAGCAGAGTGGGGCTTGCACATTATTCCCGGTGCCTCGGGGGTTGAGCAGTGCGTCGACATGGCCGCTGACGAAAGCCTCCGTGTTCTCAAGGCGTTGTCGAGGCTGGAGAAAAACTACGACTACGTGATCACAGACACGGCCTCCGGCTTGCAGAAGACCGGCATGCACATGATTGCGGCGGCGGAACTGGCCTGCGTCGTGGTCACGCCAGACCCGGCATCGCTGACCGACGCCTTCTCGCTGATAAAACTGCTGATTCGCCGTGGTTACCGAAGGACGCCGAGTGTGTTGGTGAACATGGCTCAGGGTGCAAGTCAGGCTCGATCCGTATTTCAGCGCCTTGATGCCGCTGCCGTGCGGCACCTTGGGTTGCAGTTGCATTACCTGGGTGCGATCTGGCGGGACGAAACCCTGCGGCAGTCGGTGATGAATCAGCGCCCTGTGGCACTGTTGCCGGCTTCCGACCCATCCAGCCGTCAATTCCGAACATTGGCTGACATGCTGAACGTGCGGCTGCGCCAGCTACCGTCACGAAAGGCCGGAATTGCGGCTTATTGGCACCGGGTGTCGTCTGGCCCTGCGGATGTGGCGCCTGCGTCCGACGGTGACCAGGTGAAAACACCAAAGGACCCGGCCCAGGAATGCAAGCGGCTGACCGCAGAACTCGGTGAGATACTGGCTGGCAGCAAGAGCAAGCCGCTGCTGCGTTATGAGGCGTTCCAAGGGCTTTTTGCACTGTTGGGACGCACAATGGACGCAGATACCATTGAGATCATCCAGACTGGTTTGGCTTCCCTCAACTGGGAAAAACTGGAGAAGGAACAACGAGAGCATATGGCGACCCATCTTCGCCACCTTGCCGCCGAAGTTGACCCTGTGGCGGCTCCCCGCACAGCAGGGCCGATTGCCAGCAAACCGGAGCGCGAGCCCTACTATGACCGTATCAGTTTTGGTGAACAAAGCCGGTTGATTCGGGCGCTTAAGGAACAGCCGTCCAACATTTCACTGGACCAGCTTCTGCGCTCGTTGGCGGACACCGACAAGAACGGCTATTGAACGTCTTTTATCCCGTTTTTCTCCACGCCTTTTTTTGCATTTAGTCACCTTATTTTATGGTCATTTTATTGATGCAATTTGTAGCGTAACTTTGCTCTATGTCACCGCACTGTCATTCGGTCTGTGCAAAAATCAGTCTTATCCCCGGAATCGTGGCCCGCAAAATGCAGTGAAACCCACTGCATTTGATGGCTACACAGTAAATCTGAGAAGGAGTTCTCGCCATGGCAACACAGCAGCAACAAAACGGAGCGTCAGCGTCCGGTGTTCTTGAGCAACTACGTGGTAAACACGTGCTGATCACCGGCACCACCGGGTTTCTTGGTAAGGTGGTACTGGAAAAATTGATTCGCACGGTGCCGGATATTGGCGGGATCCATCTTCTTATCCGTGGTAACAAAAGGCATCCTGCAGCACGGGAACGATTCCTCAACGAGATCGCCAGTTCTTCCGTGTTCGAACGCCTTCGGCACGATGACAACGAGGCGTTTGAAACCTTTCTTGAGGAACGCGTTCACTGCATCACCGGCGAAGTGACAGAGTCGCGTTTCGGGCTCACGCCGGAGCGGTTCCGTGCACTTGCCGGGCAGGTCGATGCGTTTATAAATTCCGCAGCCAGTGTGAACTTCCGGGAGGAACTCGACAAGGCGCTGAAGATTAACACCCTGTGCCTGGAGAACGTTGCCGCTCTGGCGGAGCTCAATAGCGCCATGGCGGTTATCCAGGTGTCCACCTGCTACGTCAATGGCAAGAATTCCGGCCAGATCACGGAGTCCGTCATCAAGCCGGCGGGCGAGTCTATTCCCCGCAGCACCGACGGCTACTATGAAATCGAAGAGCTTGTGCATTTGCTGCAGGACAAAATTTCCGACGTGAAAGCCCGATACTCCGGCAAAGTACTTGAAAAAAAGCTGGTGGACCTGGGGATTCGAGAGGCCAACAACTACGGCTGGAGTGACACCTACACGTTTACCAAATGGCTGGGTGAGCAACTCCTGATGAAAGCCCTTTCCGGGCGTTCACTTACGATTGTTCGCCCTTCCATCATTGAAAGTGCACTGGAAGAGCCTTCGCCAGGATGGATTGAAGGTGTGAAGGTGGCAGACGCCATTATCCTTGCCTATGCCCGTGAGAAGGTCTCCCTGTTCCCAGGCAAGCGTAGCGGCATTATCGATGTGATCCCGGTGGACCTGGTGGCCAACAGTATCATCTTGTCCCTGGCAGAAGCCCTTTCCGGGTCAGGGCAGCGCCGCATCTATCAATGCTGCAGTGGCGGTTCTAATCCGATTTCGCTGGGCAAGTTCATTGACTACCTGATGGCCGAAGCCAAGACCAACTATGCAGCGTATGACCAGTTGTTCTACCGACGGCCCACGAAACCGTTTGTGGCGGTCAATCGCAAGCTGTTTGATGTTGTGGTTGGCGGCATGCGCGTGCCGTTGTCGATTGCTGGCAAGGCAATGAGGCTGGCTGGCCAGAACCGTGAGCTCAAGGTTCTCAAAAACCTCGATACCACGCGTTCACTGGCCACCATCTTTGGTTTCTACACGGCACCGGATTACATCTTCCGTAACGATTCGCTGATGGCCCTGGCTTCGCGCATGGGTGAACTGGACCGTGTCCTGTTCCCGGTGGATGCGCGTCAGATTGACTGGCAGCTGTACTTGTGCAAGATCCACCTGGGAGGTCTCAACCGCTACGCTCTGAAGGAGCGAAAACTGTACAGCCTGCGGGCCGCCGACACCCGCAAAAAAGCCGCCTGACATCCGCTCAATCGGCGGTCCTTTCTATCCGCCCCCCGGTTCCGGGGGCGGAACGTCACTTGTTGTTTCCGCTGGCGAGTCTATCCTTTAGGGCAGGCTCCAGAGCATAGCGGCACCCCTCGCAAGGCCGTCATTCTAGCTAAAAGTGCCGGCGGATTGGGACGTTAGTCTAATTCATTGTTCACTGGCGCGCGTGTTGAACTATGGGTATCCGTCTTCAGGGCTTTTTTTGCCCGTCACGCTCTTTATTAAATAACCGATAATGACAATAGACTCTGACTAATAAGGGGGAGCACAATGACTGATAAACAGGTTTATCCGGTAAGTCCGGACGTGGCCAAAAGGGCCCTGCTAAACCGGGATCAGTACGAGAAAATGTACCAACAGTCGGTGGAAGACCCGGAAACTTTCTGGGCCGAACACGGCAAGCGACTGGACTGGATCAAGCCCTTCTCGAAGGTAAAAAACACCACCTACGACTACGACAACCTATCCATCAAGTGGTTTGAAGACGGCCAACTGAACGCTGCCGCCAACTGCCTGGACCGTCACCTGGAAAAGCGCGGTGATCAGACGGCCATCATTTTCGAGGGCGACGACCCAGCCGATTCCCGCAACGTGACCTACCGCGAACTGTATGAAGAAACCTGTAAGTTCGCGAACGTTCTGAAAGATCAGGGCGTCAAGAAGGGCGACGTTGTCACTATTTACATGCCCATGATTGTTGAAACAGGGGTTGCCATGCTGGCCTGTGCCCGCATCGGTGCTATCCATTCCGTTGTCTTCGGCGGGTTTTCGCCGGAAGCACTGGGCGCCCGGATAGCGAATGGCAAATCCCGTTTTGTAGTCACGGCCGACGAAGGCGTCCGTGGTGGACGCAAGATCCCGCTCAAGAAGAACGTCGACGCTGCCCTGAGTAAAGAAGACGGCGCTGACGTCGACAAGGTTATCGTGGTCAAGCGCACCGGAGGCGATGTGCCATGGAAAGACGGCCGTGATCAGAGCTATGAAGAGCTGATGAAGGTCGCTTCCTCCGATTGCCCGGCGGAGCCCATGAACGCCGAAGACCCGCTGTTCATGCTGTACACCTCTGGTTCAACCGGGGCTCCGAAAGGCGTATTACACACCACCGGTGGCTACATGGTGTACACCTCCATGACCCACGAATACGTGTTTGATTACCAGGACGGCGATGTCTACTGGTGTACGGCGGACTTTGGCTGGGTCACAGGCCACAGCTACATCCTGTATGGCCCGCTGGCTAACGGTGCGGTCACCGTCCTGTTCGAGGGTGTGCCCAATTACCCGGATACCTCCCGCATGGGCCAGGTGGTGGACAAGCACAAGGTCAACATCCTGTACACTGCACCCACCGCCATTCGTGCCCTGATGGCCGAGGGCGAGTCCTGCATGAACGGCACCACCCGCGACAGCCTGCGCCTGCTGGGCTCGGTGGGTGAGCCGATCAACCCGGAAGCCTGGGAGTGGTACCATCGCGTCATCGGTAACAGCAAGTGCCCGATTGTGGACACCTGGTGGCAGACAGAAACCGGCGGCATTCTGATTTCGCCGCTGCCGGGCGCCATCGATCTGAAGCCGGGTTCCGCGACTGTGCCGTTCTTCGGTGTCAAGCCGGCACTGGTGGACAACGACGGCAATATTCTGGAAGGCAAGACCGAGGGCAACCTGGTTATCCTGGACAGTTGGCCGGGCCAGATGCGCACCATTTACGGTGACCATGAGCGCTTCAAGCAAACCTACTTCAGTACCTACAAGGGTATGTACTTTACCGGTGACGGTGCTCGTCGCGATGAAGATGGCTATTACTGGATTACTGGTCGAGTGGACGATGTGCTGAACGTGTCCGGCCACCGCCTGGGAACAGCTGAGGTGGAAAGTGCTCTGGTAGCCCACGACAAGGTTGCTGAGGCCGCTGTCGTTGGTTACCCCCACGAAATCAAGGGGCAGGGCATTTATGTCTATGTAACCCTGGTTCATGGCGAGGAACCCAGCGACGAGTTGAAGAAAGAGCTGGTCCAGTGGGTGCGCAAGGAAATCGGTCCGATTGCGTCTCCAGACGTAATTCAGTGGGCGCCTGGACTGCCCAAGACTCGTTCTGGCAAGATTATGCGTCGGATTTTGCGTAAAATCGCATCCAATGAGCACGATCAGTTGGGAGATACCTCTACCCTGGCGGACCCGGGTGTGGTGGATGACCTGATCAGCGGTCGTGCGAACAAGTAAGGCCTGCTCGTTATCAGGCTGTGACCCTGTGAGGAATCTGTTGAATGACACAAACCATTATCGTCGCCGATGATCACCCGTTGTTTCGGGCAGCTCTGAAACAGGCGGTCAGTCAGGCGGTACCTGATGCCAAGACAGTGGAAGTGGACAGCATCAAGGCGCTGCAGGCGGCGGTAGAGTCGCATCCGGATGCGGATCTGGTGTTACTGGATCTGAACATGCCGGGCGCCCACGGCTTCTCGGGGCTCGTGTTCATGCGCGGGCAGTATCCCGGCCTGCCGGTGGTTGTCGTGTCAGGATCGGAAGAAATGCAGGTGATGCGCCGTTCGATCGACTACGGGGCATCGGGCTTCATTCCGAAGTCCGCGCCGCTGCCGACCATCACCGAGGCGATTCAGGCAGTCCTGGAAGGGGACGTCTGGTTGCCAGAGGGTGTGGCGGACAAGATTGAGCGAATGCATTCAGACATGACGGACTTCTCTGAAAAACTGGCATCACTGACGCCGCAGCAGTTCCGGGTGCTGGGTATGTTGGCCGAGGGGCTTTTGAACAAACAGATCGCTTATGATCTGGACGTCTCAGAGGCCACGATCAAGGCCCATATCACGGCGGTGTTCCGGAAGCTTGGGGTTCGTAACCGGACCCAGGCGGTGATCGCGATTCAGCAGATGGAGATTGATCCTTCGGATACGTCGTTGTCTGGTAGCTGATTGGCCTGAGAAGGTTGTATTGATTCAAAAAAAGCGGAAATCCTGTCTTGGGATTTCCGCTTTATTGTTTGAGCGAGTGGGCTCACTTCTTACTGGCGTACCCCAATTTCTTGTCCACCAGATTGAACAGCTCCTCACCCTGGTGCCAGCGGTCCAGGTTCTCCAGGAACTGGTCGGTCAGTGCCCGTTTCCAGCCGATGAAGTCACCAGACATGTGGGCGGTCATGATGACATTTTCCATGTCCCATAATGGGTGATCCGCCGGCAGGGGTTCTTCCTCGAACACGTCCAGTGCTGCGCCGGCGATGTCGCCGTTATTCAGGGCCGCAATCAGGTCGTCGGTTTTCACCACGGGCCCGCGACCGATGTTGATCAGGCGGGCGGATTTGCGCATGGACTTGAACGCTGTTTCGTCGAACAGACCCTCGGTTTGCGGGGTCAGTGGGGCGGCAATCACCACGAAGTCTGCCAGGCCGAGTTGTTCGGTCAGGTCGTCGTTGCCGTGTACTGCAACAAAGTCCGGATCGTCGTGCCGGGGTTTGCGGGCAATGCCATGGGGCTTCAGGCCGGCGGCTTTGCACAACCTGGCAATCTGGCCGCCGATGGAGCCGGCGCCGACGATCAGTACCTGCTTGCCTTCGGCCCGTTCGGTGTCCCGGTGTTGCCATTTGTGCTCAGCCTGCAGGCGCAGGGAGCGCGGAAAATCCTTGGCGAACATCAGAATCGTGCACAGCACGTACTCGGCGATGGTGCGATCGAAGATGCCCCGGGCGTTGGTTACGGTGACGTCGCCTTCAATGAGGTCCGGGAACATCAGGGCATCCACGCCAGCACTGGTGGCGTGAATCCACTGCAGTTTATCCGCTGACGGCCAAGCCGCGGCCAGGGCCTCGGTGCGAAAGTCCGTCACCATCATTACGTCGGTACCTGGCAATGTGTCCCGCAGAGTGGGCTCGTCAGAAGCAAAGCGAACCTCCGCACGGGCTCGCAGGGCATCCATGCCAGGAGGCTCTTTTTCACCGGGTGCTGTCAGAACGGTTACAACCGGTTTGCTGTGTTGGGTCATCTGTCCTCCGCCAATGCAGTTTGTCCGCGTCCGGCCGCGGGAATCGACAGTCCGGATGTCGAGACTACAGTCTGGTATCTGAGCCTGAACTGGTCAACCTGAGCCCGTATAAGATAAAGGTCGTAGCCCTTGTTATAGCGGTTATTGCGGTGTTTCGTTCCGGTAATCCAATCTTTCTGTTTTAGGTCTTGTACGGCCTCTGTTTACTGACTAACCTGCAGGAGTAGCTACTATTTTGCCCCGCGTCCAGGAGGTGTTTATGGCAGAAGCCGCCAACCGAGAAACCGGCCAGACCAAACCGCGTAAAGTGAAATACCGGAAGAATAAGGCCAGTTGGAACCCGGCGATGCAGGCGGTTCCGGTGCCGGGCATTCGTCGCATGGTGAATATGGCGGCCACCATGAAGGATGTCATTCATCTTTCCATCGGTCAGCCGGATTTGCCTACACCCAAACACGTCATTGACGCATATATTGATGCGCTCAATGCCGGGCAGACGGGGTACACCATGGATGCGGGCCTGCCCGAGCTGTTGGTTGCCCTGCGGGATTACTACGGCGCACGCTACGATCGGAAGCTGACCCGGGACAATATCCTGATCACCAGTGGAGCGACCGAAGCGATGTACCTGGCGATTTCGGCGACGTCAGCGCCGGGCCGGCAGTTCATTGTGACCGACCCGTCGTTCCTGCTTTACGCGCCGTTGATTCGTATGAATGGTGGTGAGGTCAAGTTCGTGCCCACCCGGGCGGAGAACGACCATCAGCTCGACCCGGACGAAGTGATTCGGGCCATGGGGTCGCGCACATTCGCCCTGATTCTGAATAACCCCAATAACCCGACCGGAGCTGTATACCCCCGCAGCACCGTCGAAACCATCCTGGAAGAATGTGCCTACCGGGGTATCCAGGTATACGCGGACGAAGTCTACGACCACCTTATTTTCGACGATGATGATTTCGCCAGTGTACTGAACTGCTCAATGGACCTGGACAACATCATGTGCATCAGCAGCTTCTCGAAGACCTACAGCATGGCTGGGTTGCGGGTAGGTTGGGTGATTGCAAGCCAGGCGGCGATCAAGTCGCTGCGCCGGTTCCACATGTTCACCACCTCTGTCGCCAACACGCCGTCCCAGTTTGCGGGGGTCGCGGCACTCACTGGAGACCAGCAATGCGTCAAGAACATGGTGGACATCTACCGTGAACGCCGCGACAAGGTGGTGGAGTTGGTTGACCAGACGCCTTACCTGACGGGGTACAAACCCGGTGGCGCCTTCTTTGCGTTCCCGGATTTGCCGCCCCACGTGGACGGCTCCGATCTGGCGCTGCGAATGCTCAAGGAAACCGGCGTTTGCCTGGTGCCAGGAGATGCCTTCGGGGAAGGGTGCACGAACGCCGTTCGGATCAGTTTCTCGACCACGTGCGAGAAACTGGATGAGGCCTTCGACCGGATCATCCCCTGGATGGCCAAGCAGCAGTTCTGACCGTCATGTCAGCCCTGGACTCGGTGCTTGTGCAATGCCCCTACTGTTGGGAGACGCTGGATCTCAGCGTCGACCCTTCGGTGGAAGATCAGGAGTACGTGGAGGATTGCCAGGTGTGCTGTCAGCCCATTCTGGTCCATGTGGTCCTCGACGAGAACCTGACCCCCTCCGTGACTGTCCGGGCCGAGAACGAATAACCGCCCGCCAACCTCGGCGGCGTCAATACCCTTCCTGAACGATCATTAACCCGCCCGGCTTGCCCGGGCAGCCACCTTGGCTCAGGATAGGAGGAACAGCAAAGGAGAGTCTTTCGATGGTCAACGCATCAATCCGCCTGTTTTCGGCCGTTATTCTGTTATCCATGTTCGTGCTAGGCGGCTGTGCCAGCCTGTCACCCTATTCCATTTCCGAAGCGACGTTGGAGCGCCACTTTCAGGATACCGTCAGTGACTTTGATCGCCGACAGCTGCAAAGCGGTTCGCCACTTAGCCTGAGCCTGAGCAATGCGGATATTACCCTTGGCCCTGATGGCCGTGACGTGGCGGTCATTGACCTGAGAGGGCAGGTGGCCCTGAATGCGCTGATGGCAAAGCTGCCAGTCGATATTGCTCTGAAAGTGGAAGGAGCGCCTGTCTACGACAGCGAGGAGAAAGCGATCTACATTCGGCGGCTGCAACTGCTGGAAAGCAGCATCGATTCGTCGTTTTTCAAAGGGGACCTCAAACCGGTCACGGATAACGTCATGCGGGTGGTTGCACAGATGCTGGAAACCATGCCTGTGTACCGGCTGGATGAAGCGGACCTCACCCAGCGCATGTTCGGCATGGTGCCCATGGACGTAAGGGTAGCGCCCGGACGGCTTGAATTCGTTATGGCCGAGTAAGCGATTCCAGACGTTCGCGCACGGCGGCGCCGATTTCCTGTGTCCCCCTGGATTTGCCGGCGTTTTCCGCCAGATCAGCGGCTACCGCATCAAACAATTCCCGCCCGGCAGTCGCCACCGCCGGGTCTTTCCGCCCCAGCCATTCCAGCATGCGTGCCGTGGTAAACAGCATGGCTGTGGGGTCGGCCAGGCCCTGGCCGGCAATATCCGGCGCGCTGCCGTGGGTTGGCTCGAACATCGAAGGCATGCCGTTTTCGTCCGGGTTCAGGTTGCAGGAGGGCGCCACGCCCATACCGCCGGACAGCACCGCAGCCAGGTCGGTCAGGATGTCGCCCTGCAGGTTACTGGCCACCACCACATCGAACGCCCAGGGCGCCTGCACGAACTTCATGCAAGCGGCGTCTACCAATTCATGGTGGGTAGCCACATCCGGATACTGTTTTGCCATTTCCTCGAAGGCTTCGGTGTACATATCGCCCCAATAGCGAAGGGCGTTGCGTTTGGTCACGATGCACACCTGGCTTTCGCAGGTTTTACCGTCCAGAGTGCGGAACTGTCGGGTACGGCCTTCCTCGGCACGAGCGGCGGCCCGCAGGCGGGCCTGCTCGAAGCCGTAGCGGATAATCCGATCGGTTGCCCGGCGGGTGAATACTTCCATCTGGGTGGCCACCTCGTCCGGCGCACCCTTGCGGAGTCGCCCGCCCTGGCTAACGTACTCGCCTTCGCTGTTTTCGCGAATCACCAGCATGTCGATGTCCTTGGCGCGCTCATCCGCCAGATATTGACGGGCACCGGGAAGCAGCCTGGCGGGCCGTTCGCAGACCCACTGATCAAATCCCTTGCGCATGTCCAGCAGGGGTGCCAGGGAGATACTGTCTGGCAGCAGGTAACGGTCGGGGTCGTCGACCGGTCCGGGGTCGCCCAGAGCGCCGAGGAGAATGGCGTCATAGGATTTCAATTGGTCCAGAGCATCAGCCGGCATGGATTCGCCGTTTTCTTCGTGCCAGGCATGGGACGGCCAGGGAAAGCGTGTCCACTCCATCGGCAAATCGTGTCGTTTGCGCAGGGTCTCCAGGCAGTGTACCGCCTCGGCAACCACTTCGGGACCGATGCCATCACCGGGCGTCACGGCAATTCGGGTTTTCTGGGCCATTCCGGATACTCCTTCCTGTTGCTGTGATCGTAGCGTCAGTTGTGTGATTCAGTGTAGTCATGTGCCATGGGGATTCCACACGATTTAACACCTCTGCAGTTTTACCAGTTAAGGATTGGTGGTTATAGTGCTGTGGTTGACTAATTTTACTGAGGATTTGCCTTGTTCTATCGCCTGATTACCGTCGTTGGCGGACTGTTGTTTGTCATCATCCTGTTCGCCCTGATCTGGTTCTTCTGCAAACAGTTCCTGCTTCGCCATGGCGTCAAGGAGCAGGTGTCTGATCGCGCCACCGTTCTGGCGACCTGGACATTTGCCGGCGTCAGTCTGGGTCTGGTTTTTGCAGTGTTGGGGGCCTTTGTTCTCGGCCCCTGGGCGTTCTATCGCACGTTGCGAGGGCACGACACTGAGGTGTCGGATGGGGCCGCGATCTGGTGGGGATTCGGGATTGTTGTCGCGTCACTGGGCATTACCGCCGCCGGATTTCTGGGTTTCCTGAAGCTGGTGGGTGCGTACTGACAGCGCCCTTCATACAATGCTGGCCAACTGCTCCCGAAACCAGATAAGTGCCGGCTCCCGTTCATAGGCCTTATGCCAGTATAAATGCACATCGATACCTGGCAGGTCTACCGGAGTGGTCAGAATATCGATGTCAGCCCGTTCCGCGATGATCTGCGCGTAGTTTTCCGGCATAGTCAGCAACAGGTCGGTTCCCTCAACCACCCTGCAGGCGGCGTAGTAATGCTGGCATCGCAGGCGTATGTTTCGCTGCACTCCGAACCGCGACAGCTCAAAGTCCTCAATGCCGGGGCCTTCCGAGCGGGACGAAACCAGTACATGCTTTGCTTCGAGATACTTGTCCAAGGTCAGGCCGCCGCTGGTGAGCGGGTGGCCCTTTCTCGCCAGCACCACCAGCCTGTCGTGTCGCAATAGTTCATGGCCCGTCTGATTGCTGACCGGCAACAGCACATCCACTGCAAAATCCAGTTTGCCCGCTGCCAGTTGGGTTTCCATATCCCGCCGGGGCACCCGCTGGCTGATGATCTCCAGCTCGGGGTAGCTTTCCAGCCGGCCCATGAGTTTGGGCAGGAACGTCGACTCGAGGATATCCCGCAAGGCCAGCGAGTAGGTTTTGCGCTGGTTGGCCGGATCGAAGGCGTGGAACTGGTTCACCGCACTTTGAATCTGGGTCAGCCCCGGGCGCATGGACTCCAGAAAGCGGCGGGCCAGGGGGGTAGGCACCATCTGGTTGCCCTGACGGCTGAACAACGGGTCGTCAAAATGCTCCCGCAGGCGTGACAGGGAATGGCTGACCGCCGGCTGGGTGAGATGGAGGGCCCGGGCGGCACGGGTCAGACTGCCCTCCCGGTAGATGGTGTCGAATACATGCAGCAGGTTCAGGTCCAGTCGATTCAGTGCCATGAGCATCTCCACTTCGCGAATAAGTCAGTCTTATGATAAATGATAAGAATTATTCAGTCGTGTAATAGTGAATAGAAAATTAGACTGGCTCCATATCGGTCAAACCAAGAGGACATGGCAATGGATTTCAGTATTTCCGAGAAGGGCCAGGACTATCTCAAGCGCGTCAAAACCTTCATGCAGGAAGAGATTTTTCCCATTGAAGAGCAGTACCACAAGGAACTGATGGCGCAGGAAAACCGCTGGGTGGTGTTGCCCATCATCAAGGAGCTGAAAGCAAAGGCCAAAGCCCAGGGCCTGTGGAACATGTTCTTTCCGGATGAGAGATACGGGTGTGGCCTGCTCAACTCCGACTATGCCTTGATTGCTGAAGAAACCGGCCGTAGCTTTATCGCCCCGGAAATCTTCAATTGCAATGCGCCGGACACTGGCAATATGGAAGTGCTGATCCATTATGGCTCCGAAGAACAGAAAGCCGAGTGGCTGCCCCGTCTGCAAAGCGGTGAAGTGCGCTCCGCCTTCTGCATGACAGAGCCGGCAGTGGCTTCTTCAGACGCCACCAACATGGAAGCCACGGCCACCGTGGATGGCGACGAGGTTGTTCTCAACGGTCGCAAATGGTGGAGCACTGGCGTTGGCCACCCGGATTGCAAGGTTGCCATCTTCATGGGCCTGACCGACCCGGACGCCCACAAGCACCGCCGTCATTCCATGGTGTTGGTGCCGCTGGATACCCCTGGGGTCAAAGTTGAGCGAATGCTGCCGGTGTTTGGCGCCTATGATGAGCCCTACGGTCACGGTGTGGTGTCTTTTGACAACGTGCGCCTGCCCAAGACTGCATTTATTGCGGGCCCCGGTCGTGGCTTCGAGATTGCCCAGGGCCGTCTTGGGCCTGGGCGCGTTCACCACTGTATGCGTGCCATCGGTGCGGCGGAGCGTACTCTGGAACTGATGATCAAAAGAGCGACCAGTCGTGAGGCGTTTGGTCGACCGATCGCTAAACTGGGCGGTAATCAGGATGTCATTGCCAATGCCCGTATGGCGATTGAACAGGCGCGACTGTTGACTCTGAAATGCGCCTGGGCACTGGATACTAAGGGCATCTCTGGAGCCTTGCAGGAAGTCTCGATGATTAAGGCGGTGATTCCGAAGATGCTTCAGCAGATTGTGGACGATACGATTCAGATTCACGGTGGTGCGGGTGTCAGCGACGATGATTTCCCGCTGACTCAGCTGTTCGCCTATGCTCGAGTTTTGCGCCTGGCTGATGGCCCGGATGAGGTTCACCGTGCGATGGTTGCCCGGCTGGAGTTGGCTAAATACCGGAACTGAAGCTTGGGTGCCTGGGGACGGAGGGAGGCTGTTTCAGAAACACGCTCCTTCGGCACATCCATGTGGCGCTTGGACTCCGCCATGTGGGGCCATCGCGGGCTCTTGCACCGAAACTAAAAACGATAGAAAACAGCGGAAGACAACGATGACACAACGAGTATTTATTACCGGCGGGGCCAGCGGCCTGGGCCGGGCTATTGCATTGCGGTATGCCAAAGAAGGCGCGAAAGTCTGTATTGGTGATATTAATCCTGAGCAGGGTATTACCGTAGAGCAGGAGATCAATAACGCGGGTGGTGAAGGCTACTTTGTTGAGTGCGATGTGCGCCGGCTGACCGATCTGGAGAAAATCTGCGACGACCTCACCGGCAAATGGGGTGGGGTGGACGTTGTGGTGAATAACGCTGGTGTCGCCTCCGCGGGCTCCATCGAAGACACCACCATGGCCGACTGGGAATGGATCATGGACATTAACGTGCTGGGGGTCGTTCGGGGCTGCAAGGCCTTTACCCCGCAGTTCAAGAAGCAGGGCTCCGGTGCTTTCGTGAACATCGCCTCCATGGCCGGGCTTATGCTTGCGCCGTTGATGGACAGCTACAATGTCTCCAAGGCCGGTGTGATTGCGCTCTCGGAAACCCTGAGCCAGGAGCTGAGAGACTCCGGTATACATGTCAGCTGCGTGTGCCCGGCGTTTTTCCAGACCAATCTGACCAGCAGCATGCGGTCTGATATTCCGGGCATTCAGCAGAACGTCAATAAACTGATGAAGCGCTCCACCATCACCGCCGAAAACGTGGCCGATGACATCGTTCGTTCGGTAGAGAAAGGCGATTTCTGGGTGCTGCCCCATGCCAAAGAGCGCCGCATGTGGGTGCTCAAGCGTCATGCGCCCAAGGCGTTTGACTGGTTGATGCACCAGGAAAGCAAACGCTGGATGAAGAAAATGGGCGGCAAGGCTTAAGTCATCATTTAACACAGAATCAGGAAGTAAGGGAGAGCCGTATGACCCAGATCGACCAGGCTGTTGATATCCGCGAAGGTGAAGAGCTGGATGTCGCGGCCGTTGACCGCTTCATGAAGCAGGCCATTCCGGACCTGGAAGGCCTGCCGCAGATCAAGCAGTATCCCGGTGGTGCATCCAATCTGACGTACCAGGTGGACTATGGCGATCGATCCTACGTATTGCGCCGCCCTCCGTTTGGCCATATTGCCAAGTCTGCCCACGACATGCTGAGGGAAGCCAAGGTGATGCGGGCTCTCAAGCCCGAATTCCCGTATGTTCCGAACATTGTTGCCATCTGCGACGACCACGACATTCTGGGCTGCGATTTTTACGTCATGGAGCGCCTGAAAGGCATTATCCTGCGCCAGGATTTCCCCAAAGACTTTGAACTCAGCGAGGCGGATACCCGCAAGCTGTGCCTGAACGTCATCGACAAGCTGGTGGACCTGCACAATGTCGATGCCAAGGCTACCGGCCTGGACAAGCTGGGCAAGGGTGCCGGTTATGTGCAGCGCCAGATCGGTGGCTGGAGTGACCGCTTCCGCAAGGCGAAGACGGATGACGTGGGTGACTTTGAAATGGTGATGGGCTGGCTGAACGACAAGATGCCGGACGACGTTGCCCAGGTAGTCATCCACAATGATTACCGCTTCGACAACGTGGTGCTCAACCAGGACAACCCGTTCGAGGTGATTGGCGTGCTGGACTGGGAAATGGCGACTATCGGCGACCCGCTGATGGATCTGGGCAACAGCCTGGCCTATTGGATCGAGGCCGATGACGAAGGCCCGTTCCAGATGCTGCGGCGTCAGCCGACCCACCAGCCGGGCATGCTGACCCGCAAGGAAGTGGTCGCTTACTACGCGGAGAAATCCGGCCGCAAGATCGACAACTTCGACTTCTACGAAATCTATGGCCTGTTCCGGCTGGCGGTCATTGTTCAGCAGATTTATTACCGCTATTACCATGGACAGACCAAGGACAAACGCTTTGCCGCCTTTGGCCATGCCGCCAACTACCTGGAAAAACGCTGTCAGCGACTGATCGAAGCGAGTGACCTGTAATGGCGACCATCTATCTGATTCGCCACGGGCAGGCCAGTTTCGGCAAGGAAAACTACGACCAGCTTTCTCCTCGTGGCTGGGAGCAGGGGCGTGTCCTCGGCCGGTGGCTTGCGGGCAAAGTGACGCCCAACGCCGTCTTTGGTGGCAACATGGAGCGCCATCGGGAAACGGTAGAGGCGATCGCGAGTGGTTACGGTGATGCACTGCCAGACATGCAGGCGGTGGAAGGGTTCAACGAGTTTGACCATACCCAGGTGGTGGAGCGTTTGCGCCCCGAGTGGCAGGACCGCGAACGCATGGCGCGGGATCTGGCGGCGTTCCCCAAGCCGGCAAGGGCTTTCCAACAGGTGTTCGAGGAAGCCATGCAGCGCTGGGTCAGTGGCGTGCACGATTACGAATACACCGAGAGCTGGCAAGCGTTCCGTCAGCGGGTGATTACGTCGCTGGAGCAACTGATTGAGTATGCCGACGGTGGCGAGACCCTGGTATCCACTTCCGGCGGCCCGATTGCCGTGATCTCCCAGCATCTTCTGGAACTGAGTGATCGCAAGGCCCTGGATATGAATTCCGTGATTGCCAACACCAGTGTTACCCGGGTTCTGCATTCCGGAGCCCGGCGAAGCCTGGCGGTGTTCAACAATTACAGTCACCTGGAAGCGGAAGATTCCTCCCTGGTGACCTTCCGATAATGGACTGAGGTGAAGAATGAGTGAGAAAGACCTGTTTGACCTGAGTGGGAAAGTGGCCCTGATCACTGGCGCCAGCCGCGGTATTGGCGAGAGTATCGCCCGCACCCTGGCGAATTACGGTGCTCATGTAATTGTCAGCAGCCGCAAGATTGACGGTTGCGAAGCGATTGCCGGCAGCATCCGCGAAGCCGGGGGCAGCGCCGAAGCCTACGCCTGCCACATTGGCGAAATGGATCAGATTGAAGACATCTGGCAGCACATCGAATCGAACCATGGCAAGCTGGATGTTCTGGTGAACAACGCCGCAGCCAACCCCTATTTCGGCCCCATCGAAGACACGGATTTGGGTGCCTACCACAAGACCGTGGACGTGAACATTCGCGGCTATTTCTTCATGTGTGCCCGCGGCGCACAGATCATGAAGAAAAATGGTGGTGGGTCCATTATCAACGTCGCCTCTGTCAACGGCGTCAATCCTGGCCATTTCCAGGGTATCTATTCCGTCACCAAGGCAGCGGTGATATCCATGACAAAGTCCTTTGCCATGGAACTTGGGCAGCAGAAGATTCGGGTAAACGCCCTGTTGCCGGGGCTGACGGACACCAAGTTCGCCAGCGCATTGACCAGCAACGAGGTCATCAAAAAGCAGGCGATGGCTCACATCCCCATGAAGCGGGTGGCAGACCCGGACGAAATGGCTGGCACCGTTCTGTATCTCGCGTCGGGCGCCTCCAGCTACACCACAGGCACCTGCATCAACGTGGACGGCGGCTATCTGACGATCTGACGTCAACTGCTCCGGTTTTCGGTATCCTCGCCAACACAGGCGAGGGTATCGAAGTCGCCCCGCATGTTTTCCGCCTGTTCCAGCAGGTGGTCAAGGTGGCGCTGGTCAGCCTGCTGCAGTAGGTCGGTCATCAGGCCCGCCATGGCTGCCCGGCTGTCCGACATCATCTGCTGATATCTTTCCCCTCGAACCTCCTCGTAGTTGCTCATCAGGTACCGAACCCGCTCTGAAAAGCCATCGCTGTTTCGGGCTTCCAGCGAATCGATTAACGCCTGTTGCCAGTTACGACGTCCCTCCAGCCAGATTTCCGTCTGTTGGCCACGGCCTTCCGACCAGGCGTTGACCGTTTCACGTTGGCGATCGTTAAGGGAGCCCAGCCAGCGTTCAACCCGTTCCACCGTGCGCTCGGCCCGAGCTTCCCGGGTTTGTTCGGGGTCGTCCGCCAGAAGCTCGTCCTCCAGCTCTTTTTGGCTCTCCTCCATATTGCTGGCCAATTGTTGAACCTGTTCATCGCTGAGGCTTGATAACAGGCGTGTGGCTGCCGGCCTTGCGCGTTCCATGAGGGGTGGGAAGAAAGAGAGCAGCTGTTCCTGGTGGTGGGTGACGGTGGATTGACTAAGGTCGCCAGAGCGAACATCGCTTTTGAGCTGGGTAAGCCACTTGGAATAACGCGGCAATTCAGTGGCACAGTGCCATTGGCGGAGGTCTCGGATGTCCTGCTCAAGCCGGGATTCCTGCTTGGCGGTCATGGGAATATAGTCGTCCACCCACCACACGATGCCCCAGTCCGCGTAGCGATACGCCATCTTGGTGGAACTACAGCCGGCCAATAGTACGAAACTGAGTAGCGCAACGGAGACAATTCGAATCATGACCGATCCTCGGAGAAAAGAGGGTGACCTGACCTGATCCAACAGCGGATATGAACGTACAACTCATCAGAATCAGGTTGAAGCGTTGATTTTTTGCATCCTTGAAAGAACTTGCCCCGGTTATACCGGGGCTTTTTTATGGGCACGTTCTAGCCGGGCGATCAATTTTCCCGTGCTTCGATGTTGCCCTCTTCGTCGGAGATGACAATCTCTACCCGGCGATTCTGCTGCCTTCCGCCGGAGGTGTCATTGCTGGCAACGGGGAATTGCTCACCGAAACCTTTTGTCTCCACCCGGGTTCTGCTGATGCCCATCTCGATCAGGGTATCGCTGACAGCTTGCGCGCGCCGCTCAGACAAACCCTGATTGTAGGAGGCCTCACCGGTGCTGTCGGTGTAGCCTTCCACCCGTACACGCCGGTTTTCATACTCGGCCATGAACTCGGCCAGTCGTCTGACAGTGGCTTCACCGGACGACTTCAGTTCAGCCTTGTCCAGATCGAACAGTACATCTCCGAGGGTCAACACCATTCCCCGGTCGGTTTGCTCTGCTTGCATGGCTTCCATTTGCAGGCGAAGCTCTTTGGCTTCCCGCCTGGCCTGTGCGGCTTCGTCAGCGCGCATCTCCAATTCCAGTTCCTTGCGACGCGCTTCCGCAGAATCAATCTGCTCCTGCAGCTCTGCGCGCTCTCCCTGCTCACCGGCTATTTGTGCATGGCGGTTGGCAAGATAAGCCGCGTGCTCAATCTCGGCAATGTCCGCACCATCCGCGAGCAGGCTTTCAGCGCGAGACAACTGCTCCCTTGCGCTTCTCAACTGGCGATCACCACTGCGGGCTACGTTCGGGTCGTTGCGGATTTCCTCATAGGCGGCTCGTGCTTCATCGACCTTTGCGTTATCCTGGGGCGTGCTGGCGCACCCTGCCACGAGGACAGAAACGCTTACAGCCATACCCAAAGTCATGTTGCGCTTGTTCATAACCATCTCCCGTTTCCGATGAGGCCTTTACTGGCGTTCGTCGATTCGCTTGCGAAGAGACTCGATATTGCGATTGACCTCATCAACCGCTTGTCTTGCTTTAGCGGTTTCCGAGCGAGCTCCCGCCAGTTGCGCGTCCACGGCTGCCTTCTCAAGAAGGCGTCTTGCTTCAAGGTATTTTTCCTGATTGATCAGTTCCTCGGCATCGGCAACCCGGTTCTGAGCCTGATTCAAGAGTACCGGTTCAAAATCCCTGGCATCGGACGACACGGACTGCTGAATGGCAGACTCGGCGGACCGGAGTTCACCATCCGGCCGCTCAACCGAGCTGGCACAGCCTCCGGCAATGACAGCGATGCTGATTACACCTGCAGCACCTAACATCGAAGTATGCTTGCTCATGCACAATCTCCTTCCAGTGAGGAACGGGGAAATATGCCCCGTCCAGACCCTTGATGGTGCTCGTCTGTGGCGGCGCCTCTGAAGGCTTCGCCGAATTAAGGCACCTTCTACTGCTACTTACTGCTACGCATAAGACTAGCAGCGGGATCTGATTACGGCATGAAGGTATGGAAATAAACTTCGTAGGGGGAGACGTCTCTACAACGGATCTGTTGCCGGATGCGCCACAAAAGGTTGCAGGTGCGGGGGATTGGGCTTTGGGCTGAAAAATGACAGAACGGTAACCACCGAAACCCGGCAGTTACCGCTTATTGCCAGGAGTCAGCGTATTTCTGTGCCACTGGATTGGGCCCTGGAGAGGGTTGTTCCGGTGGGCGGACGATAGTGCAGGGAGTAGATAATCCGATCCAGAACTGCCTGGCCGTTCCAGGCGGGGTCGTTGTTGATCATGCCCACGATAGCCCAGGTCGTGTTGGTGTCATCCCTCGTGAAACCGGCAATGGAGCGCACGTTCTCCAGATAACCGGTCTTGATACGTCCTTTGCCGTCGAGGCCGGAGTTTCTCAGTCGCCTGGCCATGGTGCCGTCCATTGCGATCAGCGGCATTGAGGCCATCAGGTCTGAAGAGAATGGGCTGTTCCAGGCATGCTGCAGTATTTGCGCACCCTGGCGAGCCGTAATCCGGGCTTCACGGGTCAGGCCTGCGCCATTTTCAAGCACCATGCCAGCGGTGTTGACGCCCTTCTCCTCGAGCCATTCCTGGATCACACGGATGCCGGTAACACGGTCGTCCTCTTCGTCTTCGAGCCGATGTTCAGCACCGAGGGTCAGCAGCAACTGGCGGGCCATCACGTTACTGCTCCACTTGTTGATGTCCCGCACCATGGTGACCAGATCCGGAGAGGTGGTTCGCAACAGTAGGCGAGCGTTCTCCGGTGTCTTGGCCAACAGGCTCTTGCCATTGATCGTGATGCCCATATCGGAAAGCAGCGACCGTATCAGCGAGGCGGTGTACTGCTCATGGGGCAGGAGCGACAGGTAGGCTGTGGTGCGGCAGCCCTGGGGCAACTTGCCGGACACTCGCACGGTCACCCGATGGTCTTCGTGAAAAAACGGTTCCCAGGTGAAGTGGCTACGGGCCGGGCAGGGTGCCTCTGCGATGGCGGTAACCCGGTTGTCGATCACCACGTCGTTCAACGTGGGGGCACTCCATGCCTGGGTACCGCGCTCGTCCGCACGTACCTGGAAATGCACCAGGTTGAGATTGCTCAGGTAAGGCGACGGTTGCACCAGGAAGGGCGCATGGGGATTGTCGCCGTTATCGTCAAACGTTGGCTGCCCGTTGGACAGCCGGAAAACGTCGCCGTCGAGCACCAGATTGCCGTTGATGGCGCCGATACCCATGCCGCGCAACTCGTTCAGGGTGCTCCAAAGGCGCTCGATGGTCAGCTTGGGATCGCCCCCCATATCAACGTAGAAGTTGCCGTTGAGGGTATCGCCCACAAGCTCGCCATCGGTGTAGAAGCTGGTGTCCCAGTGATAGGTCGGCCCCAGGATTTCCAGTGCAGCATAGGTGGTGACCAGCTTCATGATAGAGCCGGGGCTCATCAAGGCATCCGCATTGATGTATTGCTCAATGCCCGGCCCATTCATAGGGATGGCGGCCAGGCTCAGCGCCTGTTCGTCGTTCAGGGACTCGGTGGCGTAATCCCGCACCTGATTGCTCCAGGTTTTCGTGGTGCCACCAGCCTCGGTTGCCTCCGCAGAGAATACACTGGCAGACCCAACTGACAGGACAGCAGTCATGGTGGAAATCACCATGCCACGAGCCACTCGACCATGCTGGCGGATAATTCCATAACGGGACGTGTTCGGGTGGCGTCGTGCCTTCAGCAACATGGTGTGGCGCTCATTGATTCCAGGTGCATTAACAATAGCCCATATTCGAAGCGTGTACTATGTGGAAAGGCTCTACATGACGTTAAAAAATGCCAGTAGGGGCGTTGTTTATATTGCGTTTTTGTTAACGGATGTAAGCACCCATGCTAATCAACTGGTTAGCATTTGTACAACCTCTTGATTAGTATGATGGAAACAGAGAGTGGAGTGGGTATGGCTCGCGAAATGACTCGACGACGTTTTCTGGTTGCCATGGCAGCGGTAGGTCTTTCATGTCGAATTCCTGCGCTGATGGCTGCTCCGAAGGAGAATGCGATCATGAATCCCATTCCTTCCTCTGGCGAACGGTTGCCAGCCGTTGGCATGGGTACCTGGCGTACCTTCAATGTCGGTGGTGACCAGTACCTGACGGATCAGCGTACCGAGGTACTGAAAACCTTTTTCGATCTCGGTGGCACCCTGGTGGATTGCTCACCCATGTACGGCTCGGCGGCAGAGGTGATGGGCGAGGCGCTGGACACCCTCAACGCCCGTGAAAAACTGTTCTCCGCTTCCAAGATCTGGACTGGGGACGGCGATGCAACCCGGCAACAGGACCGGGAATCCCGCACGAAGTGGGGCATTGAGCGTTTTGACCTGCAGCAGGTACATAACCTGGTGGCCTGGCAGCAACACCTGGCAACGCTGCAGCAGATGAAAGCCGATGGCGACGTTCGCTATATCGGCATTACCACCTCCCATGGCCGCAGGCATGGGGATTTCGCACGCATCATGGAGACGGAACCTCTGGATTTTGTGCAGCTGACCTACAATGTGCTGGACCGCGAGGCAGAAGACCGGCTGTTGCCCTTGGCGAGGGAGCGCGGGATCGCCGTGATTGTGAACCGGCCTTTCCAGGGTGGGCGGCTGTTCCGACGCTTCCAGTCCAACGCACTGCCATCCTGGGCTGATGAGGTGGGCTGCCGCAACTGGGCGGAGTTTTTCCTGAAGTACATTCTTTCCCACCCGGCGGTTACCTGCGCGATTCCAGCTACCACCAGTGTTGAGCATATGAAGGAGAATATGGGCGCTCTTTACGGTGCTTTGCCCGATGAGCAACAACGCCGTCGCATGGCGGCCTATGTCGCAGGGCTGTGATGGTGACCAACTGGCTCAGCTACTCCCTGTCGGATTTTCTGATGTTCGGGCCAGAGGTGTTTCTTCGGCTCTTTGTTCGTATCAACCAGGACATCTGGCCATGGCAGAGTGTTGCGGTAGCAATGGTGATCGCGATTGGCGCCTTATTGGTACGTGGGGACGCGATGGCGAGGCGCGGTGTACTGCTGCTGGTGGCCGCTGCGTGGCTGTGGAGCGGGGCGGGCTTCCTGGTGCATTACTATGGGCCGATCAATCTGCCGGCCATCTGGTTCGGTTGGGCCTTCGTCCTGCAGGGTGCATTACTGACGGTGGCAGCGCTGCTCTGGCCCTGGAATGCGGCAAAGACCCGGCCGGCATGCTCGCGTTGGTCAACGGGAGTTGGCTGGATCATGTTGGTGGGGGTGTCACCGCTCGTGGCTGTCGCCCAAACCGGTAATAGTCTGGCATTGTCAATGTTCGCCATCACGCCGGACGTTACGGCGTTAGGAGCTGTGCCCTGTATGCTGTTGTTTCCCCGCCGGGTGCGTTGGCTGTTTCTATCGCTACCACTGATATGGTCGTTGTTCAGCGTGGCAACCCTGTGGACGTTGGGCACCTGGGTGCTGGCGGTCATTCCGGGCGCCACGCTGGTATTGGCCGCGTTGGCCTGCTTCATCAATCCCAGGTGGGCGCAAAATCCGGATTAGCGATTCGCTCGCCACAGTCTAGCCCGTCAATCTCTGCAATTTCTTCCTTGCTGAGCGTGATGTTGAGTGCGTCCAGATTGGACTTCTGGTGCTTGGGCCGGGTTGACGACGGAATCGGGACCACCCCTCGGGAGGCCACCCAGGCAATGGCAATCTGCGCTGCAGACGCATTGTGTTCGCGGCCAATACGGGCCAGGGTTTCATCGTCCATGACCTTGCCCACCGCCAGCGGCATGTAACCGGTTACGGTAATGCCCAGCGTCTGGGCATGCTCCACCACCTTGCGGTTGGCCAGGAACGGATGCACTTCCACCTGGTTGGTGAAAATCGTCGAGTCACCCAGTATTTCCTTCGCCTTGTCCATTTGCGCGCAGGTGAAGTTGGACAGCCCGATGTGGGTGGTTAGCCCTTCGCGTTGCGCGTCGCGCAGTGCACCCAGGTATTCCTCCATGGGGATGGCATCGCCCGGCGATGGCCAATGAATCAGCGTGAGGTCGACGTGGTCGGTTTTCAGTCGTGACAGGCTGTCGTGCAGACTGTTGATCAGGTCGCTGTGGTGGAGCTGGTCGTGCCACACTTTTGTGGTCAGGAAAATCTCCCGTCGTGGAATACCGCTTGAGGTAATGCCATCGCCTACTTCAGCCTCATTCCCGTACATCTGGGCGGTATCGATATGCCGGTAGCCAAGGGAAAGGGCACTCTTCACGGCATCTCGTGCATCGTTGCCCTTCAGGCGGAATGTACCCATACCGATGTTCGGAAGTGTGCTGAATGCCATAGTGTCCTCCTTCGTGAACGCTGTGACTTATATGTGGTGCCCGCCCGCTGGTTCTTCAAGTGGCGGGTGGTTATCATACCGGCCTTCGGAACCCGCAAGCGAAACCATGGTTGAGGTCACATTATGCTGACAGGGCAATGCCTGTGCGGCGATATAAAACTTGAATACGATGGCCCGTTGGGGCCGATTGCCCTGTGCCACTGTAGCCAGTGCCGCCGGGCTCACGGCAGCGCATTTTCCGCCAGTTCGCCGATCCAGAAAATCCGTACCCGTTTTACAGCGGGTGAGGACCTGATCCGTGAATACGAATCCCGGCCGGGAAAGTACCGTGGGTTCTGCCCCAGGTGCGGTAGCCAGTTATACAGCCGCGTGGATGCCATCCCCGGTATACTGCGCCTGCGGGTGGGCGTGATCAATGAGCCCCTGGAAAAAGGGCCGGCATCACACGTTTATGTGGGCTCCAAGTCGGACTGGTTCACTATCACCGACGATACGCCGCAGTTTGAGAAAACCGAAAGAACCAACGATCCTCACTGACGCTTCGCTGATCTCGTCGTCGGATTAGTCTGCCGGAACTATCCGGTAGACCTTACCGTTGTCCGCGTCCGTCAACAGCCACAATGCACCGTCGGGGCCCATTCGCACATCACGGATGCGTTCACCCAGGTCTTCCAGAAGATCCTCTTCTTCCCTGACCGTGCCGTTCTCGATGCTCAGGCGCACCAGCTTCTGCATTTTCAGGGCACCCACAAACAGATCTCCCCGCCACTCCGGGAATTTGTCACCGGTATAGAATGCCATGCCCGAGGGAGCAATGGACGGGTCCCAATAGTGCAGCGGGTCTGTCACGCCCTCCATGGTGGTTTTGCTGGTGATGGGAACCCCGGAGTAGTCGATGCCATAGGTGACGTCTGGCCAGCCGTAGTTGTTGCCCGCACGGATGATGTTGATCTCGTCGCCACCCCTGGGGCCGTGCTCATGGCTCCAGATGTCGCCTGTTTGCGGGTGAATGGTCATGCCCTGGATGTTGCGGTTACCGTAGGTGAAGAAGGTGTCATTCACCGACGGGTCGTCGACAAACGGATTGCCCGGCGCAGGGGCGCCGTCAACGGTCAGGCGGTGAACGCCGCCGGCATCGTCATCGGTGGCCTGGGCACGATCCATTTCGCCCCGGTCGCCCACCGCGACGTACAGATTGCCATCGCGATCAAATTCCATGCGGCCCGCGAAATGACGGCTGGTGTTGCCTCGGGGGAGGGCCTCGAAAATTACTTCGACCTCCGACAGCCGGTCGCCCTCCAACGTTGCACGAGCCACTCTGGTCGTCAGCCCGTCGCGGCTGATCTTATGGGCGTAACTCAGGAACAGGGTGCGATTGTTTTCGAAGTCCGGATGCAGGATCACATCCAGCAGGCCACCCTGGCCGGAAACCACCAGCTCGGGGACACCGGCAATCGGCTTGTCCTGCAATTCACCATTCTTGATTCGGCGTAGCCGGCCCTCGCGCTCGGTCACCAGCTGTGAGCCATCAGGGAGAAACGCCAGGCTCCAGGGATGTTCCAGGCCTTCCGCGACCATATCCAGTCGAAAATCGGCTTTGTCTGAGGTGAATGTTTTCCCGAAGACTGGCCCGGCTGCTGTGAGTCCGGCCAACACCAGTAGAGTCACCGTGTTGCCGAGTCGGTTCATAAAATGCTCTCCCTCCGCCAAGTTATTCCCGCATCGATTAAAGTCTAGCATTTGATACGAACGGAATGGCCGGCAGTATCAGGCGATGACATTACGACTGGGATGTTACCAAAACGTAAATGAGAACTATTTTCATTTGAGTTGATATCATGTACAGTGGTCTTACTATCAATGGAAACCATCCATACCCATGGACACAAGGAGACGTACAATGACCCCTGAACAGGAAGCAATTGAAGGACTGAAACTGGCGGCCGGCGCCGGTGTGCTTATTCTGGTGCTCACCAGCCTCCTGGTGCTCTGGTGACAGACCCCAGCCGTCACGCTTTACCGTGCCGGCTTAGTCCCCACAAAAAGTAGACGCCGCCCACCAATGCAGCCAGTAGGCCCGCCGGCAACTGGTTGGGGAAGACCACAATGCGCGACAAATAGTCCGCCAGGGTCAACAGAAGGCCACCCACCAACCCGGCCACGATCAGTTGCCTGCCAACGGTTTGCTGCCCCAGTACCCGCGCCAGGTGCGGCGCAATGAGCCCTACGAAACTCAGAGGGCCAATCACCACCGTAGCCGACGCAGTCAGTACAGCAGCAAGCAGCAGCAACAGCAGGCGGGCTTTGGTGACCGGAAGCCCGAGTGACGACGCCGACGTATCTCCCAGAGGCAGGATCGTCAGGGGCCGCACAATCAGCGCCAAAAGGCCGCAGATGAGAAGGATGAATCCCAGTAGGCCAAACGCTTCGGTTTCGGAAACCAGCCAGGTGGAACCATACATCCAGTTCAGCAGTTGTGAGGCGACGGTGCCGCCGGAGGCCATGACCAATCTCAGCCCAGCATCCATGAATACATACAGGGCCAGGCCGCCCAACAATAGCTGGTTACCAGCGAATCGATGCTTGCGGGCCAGGAGAATCAATAACCCGAGCGCACCGGCAGCGCCGAGCGTGGCAGCACCAAGCTGTCCAGCCCGCCCTACATCCGCGCCGGTGAGCACGATCAGAACCATAGCCAGCGCAGCGCCCCCGCTGATGCCCAACATCTCCGGGCTTCCCATGGGATTCCCTGTCATCCGCTGAATCAGCGTGCCGGCGAGCCCCAATGCGACCCCAGCGAGCATAGCTGCCAATAGACGCGGGCCGCGCCACACCCAGGCGTCGTCCCATTGAGTGACAGGTGTCCAGTTCCAACCATCCAGTCCCGGCGACCAACTCATGGAAACGACGACGGTTAGCGCGATCAGCCCGCTCACGATACCGCTGACCAGCAAGGGCGCGCGCCGACTGGGCTGAAAGCCTGCAAGGTTGGATTCCTGCCCGGGCATGTGATGGGTATTTCTGAAACCCTGTAATGCCAACAGGATAATGGGGCCGCCAATGAGGGCCGTGGTAGTTCCCGTGGGCACCAAAGAGCCATCGCCCCAGGTTGAAGCCCAATGCGCCAGGGTATCTGCCAGCAGCAATAGCCCGCCTCCCATGAGCGTGCTCCACAGGATGCGGCTGGCGAATGTACGTGCGCCCAGCAAACGTGCCAGTACCGGCGCAGCCAGCCCCACAAAGGCCACGACACCGACCCGGCTGACGACCGTTGCCGTCATAAGTACCACCAGGAACAGAGCCAGTGCCCGAATAAGCCCGACCCTGGCGCCCAGTGAACTGGCGGACGACTGCCCCAGTTGCAGTACCTGCAACGGGCGCATCAACAGCAATATCAGCACCGAGATCACCAGCACGCGGGGCCACAGCTCCATGAACGGCGCCCAGTTGTTCTGTACCAGGGAGCCGGCGCCCCAGATGAAAAGATTGCCCAGCCACTCACCCTTGAGCAGCAGGAAGGCCATGTTAAGGGCGCCCAGGAAGAAGGTGATGACAAGACCGGCAAGGATGACCGTGACGGGTGAGAAGCCAAGTCGCCACGTGAGGGCGATGACCATACCAATGGCAATCAGGCCACCGGCAATGGCCACCAGATCCGGACTGAAGGCCAGCAACCCCGGCGCGAACAGTGTGGCAACGGTCACCCCGAATTGACCACCCGCTTCCACACCGAGCGTGGTGGGCGAAGCCAGCGGGTTACCCAGCACCTGTTGGGTAACCGCCCCGGCCAGCCCCAGGCCGCAACCAATCAGAATGGCAATGGATACACGAGGCGCCCAACTGAAGTGAGCCAGAACCGATGAATAATTGTCAGGATTGAAGGCCCAGAACGCTGACAACACGGCACCGGCATCCAGTTGGTCGAGCCACGGGACGGCTCTGGCAAGTAGCGCGCCGAGCCAGAGGAGTATGGCGGCGATGGGCAGCCTGGCGGGCATAACCGGCCGGGAGGCAGGCATGCCGGAGGTGCTAGCGTACATTGTCAGAGCCCCCGGCCAGCAGGCTGTCTGCCAGCATGGTGGCCAGCCGTTTCACCGGAAATACCCCGCCAAACGGCCAGATGGCGTCGATCTCGTAAACCTGGTGGCGGTTGACCGCCGGCAGATACGTCCAGAATGGACTGCTGGCCAGGGTGTCAGCAAGCCCGGGGGCGGTGGGCGAAATCACCACGATGCGGCTGTCTTCATAAGGGGCTATGGATTCCAGGCCGACCACCGAGAAGCCCCAGAAGTTGCCTTGGCGGGGCCAGGCGTTTTCCAGCCCGAGGGCATTCAGGGCACTCTGGTAAAGGCCGTTGGGGGCGTAGATACGCACGTGGCGGGCGTCCATGAAATTGACCAGCGCAACTGGCCGGTCCGTCAGCCCCGCCGCTTCCAGTCGGAGGCGTTGCGTTTCCAGAGTGTTGTCGATGTCCGCAAGAATCGATTCGGCGTGATCCTCGCGGCCCAGCATCTCGCCGAGAGTGGTCAGCATGTCGGTGGCCTTCTCGAAGGGCTTGCTGCCTTCTTTGTATACGCTGATGACGTAAGTCGGGGCGATACGCTCCAGCAGTTTTGCGGCGGGCGCCATTTCGGCACTGGTAACAATCAGATCCGGTTTGAGTTCGGCGATGGCCTCGAGGCTGGGCGCAACGCGGGTGCCGATGTTGGGAACGTCCTCTGGAAGCTGCGGCTCATTTACCCACACGTCATAGCCATCGCGGTCAGCGACGCCCACGGGCGTCACGCCGAGCAACAGCAAGGCTTCTGTGGCGGCCCAGTTCAGGGCGACAACCCGTTGAGGTTGCTCGTCCAGGGCGAGGCTGCCACCTTCATGTTGCCAGGTGCCAGCACTGGCAGGTAGGGACAGGACGCCGATGAGAATCATGGCTGTCAGGGTTTTGGCAACACGCTCAGTGCACATACGAAACCCACTGGCCCGGTGCCCGCTCCATCACACCCATCGGTACACCGTAAATGGATTCCAGGGTTCCCGAGTCCATGATGTCACCAGGGCTGCCGTCAGCGATCAATCGGCCGCCTTTCAGGGCCACCAGGCGGTCGCAGAAGCGGGCGGCCAGGTCGACGTCGTGCAGCACCACGATTACGGTCAGTTCCCGTTCTTCGGCCAGCCGGTGCACCAGGCGCAGGGTTTCGACCTGATGTTTCACATCCAGGGCGGAAATCGGCTCGTCCAGCAGCAGGCAACGGGTTTGTTGAGCCAGCAGCATGGCGATCCAGGCGCGCTGGCGTTCGCCGCCGGAGAGCGTGTCCACGGAACGGTGCTGGAAGTGATCGAGCCCGGTATCGTGGATGGCCTGGTCGATGAACTGGTGATCTTTGTTGTTGTAGCGACCAAGCGGTCCACGCCAGGGATAACGCCCCAGGGCCACCAGTTCCCGTACGGTGAGGCCGTCCGTGCCCGGCGGATGCTGCGGCAGGTAACCGACCGTACGGGCGAATTCCCGCGCGCCGGTGGTCCGGAATGAGCTGCCAAGAAGGCTTGTATTGCCTGAAGAAGGCGGCATCTGGCGGGCTAGCACTTTCAATAAGGTGGACTTGCCGGAGCCATTGTGGCCGAGCAGGGCAGTGACCTCGCCTTCACGAAACTCGATGTTAATGTCGTCAAGGATGGCAGCGTCACCAATGTGCACGCCCAGGCTGGATACTTCGAAGAACGCAGACATGCAGGCTCCCATGGATCTGAGGGCCTGCAGGATAATCTAAATGCGAATTACTATCAATATTCGCTTGGCAGTGCGTGATTGGCAATATATGCCTGGGTGTCACGCCTGACCGGTCTGTACGCGCCATTGCGCGGAATAGGGGCCGTTGTTCTCCAGCAATTCCTCATGGCGGCCGGATTCCAGAATGCGCCCGCCGGCTACCACGGCAATGGTATCCGCATCCACAATGGTGGACAGCCGATGCGCGATCATGATCACAGTGCGATTGTGACCGATCCGTTTCAGGGAGCGCTGGATGGCAGCCTCGGTTTCGTTGTCCACGGCACTGGTGGCTTCATCGAGCACCAGGATGGGAGGGTCTTTCAACAGCGCACGGGCCAGTGACAAGCGCTGGCGCTGACCGCCGGACAGCCGAACCCCGCGTTCCCCCACGGCGGTGGCAAGCCCCTCGGGCAGTGCCTCGATGAATGACCAGGCCTCTGCCGTTTTGGCCGCCTCGATAATCTGTTCGTCACTGGCACCGGGGGAGCCGTAGGCAAGATTGTCACGGATGCTGCCTTCAAACAGGTACACGTCCTGGCTGACCAGACCAATGGCCTCCCGCAGGGATTTCAGACTGACGGACTGGATGGGCTGGCCGTCGATGCGGATCTGGCCGCCCGTAGGATCATAGAAACGCAGCAGCAGCTTGATCAGGGTGGACTTACCGGAGCCCGTCGCCCCGACCAGCGCCAGGGTGTTTCCGGCGGGTATCGCTACCGAAATGTCGTCGATACCGGCACCGCTGGACGGATAGCGGAAACTCACACCCTCGAAGGTGACTTCGCCTTTCACCGGCTGTTCCAGTGTTTGGCCGGAATCGTCCCGCACGTGAACCGGCTCTGCCAGCAAGTCCAGTATGCGGCGGGTACTGGCCATGGCCCGTTCAAACAGGTCGATTACTTCCGCAAGGCCTGTCAGAGGCCACAGCAGACGTTGGGTCAGGAACACCAGCACGCCGTAAGCACCGACGTTCAGAGAGCCTTCCAAGGCCATCATGCCGCCCACGGTAAAGGTGGCCAGGAAACCCGCCAGGATCGCCATGCGGATCACCGGAATAAACGCGGAGCTGATGCGAATGGCCCGGCGGTTGGCATCTACATAGGCTTCACTGCTGGCTTTCAGCCGCTCTGCTTCCCGGTTCTCGGCCGTGAAGCTCTTGATGGTGGCTATGCCGCCCAGGTTGTTGGCCAACCGGCTGGACAGGTCGCCGACCTTCTCACGCACGTCGGCGTACAGCGGGCCAGCCTTGCGCTGGAAGTAGAACGCCCCCCAGATAATCAGCGGAATGGGCGTAAACGCCAACAGGGCAATGAGTGGCGACAACACGAAAAACACAGCGCCCACGGCAACGACGGTCACCACTACCTGAATCATGGCGTTAGCGCCGCCATCCAGGAAACGCTCCAACTGGTTGACGTCGTCGTTCATGGTGGCGACCAGTTGCCCGGAGCTGCGGGCTTCAAAGAAGCTCATGTCCAGCTTCTGGGCATGCTCGTAGGCGTCTTGCCGCAGGTCGGACTGCAGGCGCTGGGCCAGGTTGCGCCAGAGGATCTGGAACAGGTACTCGAATATCGACTCGCCGGCCCAGATGAAGAAGGTGAGGACCGCAAGAATGGTGATCTGCTCCTGGGCAGTCTCGAAGCCCAGGCCGGCCACAAAGCTTTCTTCCTTGTTCACCACCACGTCGATGGCGATACCAATCAGGATCTCCGGCGCGATATCGAACAGCTTGTTGATGATGGAACAGGTGGTGGCGGCAATAATCTGGCGGCGGTAACCGCGAGCGTATTTCAGCAGTCGGCCCAGGGCGGCAAAGCTGCTGGTAGTGTGAGGGGAAGACTCTGTCATGGTTCGCTCCGCTTGCGCCAGAAAGCGGCAAGGGTAGCGGATTTACCGGAAATTTAAAATGGAATCATTATCACCTACGGGCATTCTGTTGCAGCCAGCGGTCGAGCTTGTCGGCGAATTCCTTGCGGTCGGTCTGGCTGAAGGGTGCCGGACCACCGGTAACCTGGCCGGCGTTGCGCATTTCCTCCATGAAGTTGCGCATGGCCAGGCGCTGGCGGATATTCTCTTTGGTGAACGCCTGGCCGCGCGGGTTGAACACGTCCGCGCCTTTTTCGATGGCTTCGGCGGCCAGGGGGATGTCCTGGGTGATCACCAGGTCGCCTTTTTCCATCTGGTCGATAATGTCGTTGTCGGCCACGTCGAAACCCTGGGGAACCTGCCGGCGTTTGATGTAGGGGCTCGGGGGCAGGTTGATGGCGTGATTGGCAATGAAGGTGGTATCAACCTGCCAGCGGGTGGCGGCGCGGCAGAGGATTTCCCGGATTGGCACGGGGCAGGCGTCGGCGTCGACCCAAATTGGCATGGTTGGTTCCTTTGTTGGTTCGGTTCCGGGTGAGTTTACCTTTTGTTGAGGTGAGCCCGGTAGGCTTCAATCACGTATGACTTGGTATGTATCTGGATTGGCATGGGGAGGCATTGGTCATGACATGTAGGCTATTTCTCATAGCGATGCTGAGCGTGTTCCTTTCATCACCGGTGGCCGCCGCAGACAATGAGTCAGAGGCTTGGAGCGCGCTTCGCGAGGGGCGGGCGGTATTAATGTTGCGACACGCCCTGGCACCGGGAACCGGCGACCCTGCCAACTTTGATGTCGACGATTGCAGCACGCAGCGAAACCTGAATGCCGAGGGCCGCGAGCAGGCGAGGGCGTGGAAACCCTATTTGGCGGAGCATGGCATTGAGCGGGCGCGGGTGTTCAGCAGTCAGTGGTGCCGTTGTATGGATACCGCTACCGGGATGGATATGGGGGAGGTGACGGAGTGGCCGTCGCTGAATTCGTTTTTCCAAAATCGCGACAAGGCCGACATGCAGACCAAGCAGACCATTGTCATAGTGAACGACTTGGAGCCAGGGCCGCCGGTGGTGCTGGTATCACACCAAGTCAATATTACGGCCTTGACTGGTATATACCCCTCGTCGAACGAGGGGGTGGTGATTGCACTGCCGTTGTCGGATAACCCGACCATACTGGCGAGGGTATCGCCGCGTAACTAGGCGTTTAAATCCAGTGCTCGATGTGCCATCTCTATCGGTCAACTGGCCTTCAGGCGTTGGCGGTCGTAAACCTCCTGCCCGCTCAGTTGAAGGTATTTCTGGATCACCAGCAGCGCAATGGTTTGCTCCATCTGTTGGTCAAAAAACTTCTCTACATACCGATTGGCGTTGGCAATGATGGCTTCTGCCTGTTCGGGATGATTCTGGAAATAGCGTACTTTCTCCGGCAGGTCCGAGTGGTCGTCGGCCAGTTCCACATAGTGGTAACCAGGCACTAGTGCGCCCTCCATGAACCAGGTTTCGAAGCGTGGCCGGCGCATCAGGCACAGGGAGTTGGAGGCCATGATCCACTTCAGGTTCGTCGCTACATCAATGCCTTCCACGCTCACTACGAACTGATGTTGCAACTGTTCCTCAATGCTCATGAAGTGCTTGTGGTAGGGCTGGGCCTCGGGTTCCTTGTGTTGGGTGCAGCCAATATCGCACAAGGGGTGGTCCATAAAACGGTTGGCGAACTCGACACGGTGCTGGCGGTTGGACTTGCCGCGCCAAACCGCGATGGGCTTCTTCTGGCGAAATGGGGTTAGGTCCTCAACAAACTGGTAATGCCGAACCGAGTTGAGTTTGAGCAATATTGAGTGACGGTTGGAGCGATCTCGCCGAACGGGCCGACTCTTCACAAAGCGTGGCTCGTTTGGAATTTCGGTCACGTCGCCAAACTGGTAGTCCACTTTGCGGTTGCGGGGAAAACACTGGATGAGGTTGCGAAAATCGAAGCAGTAGGCACTACTCTTACCTGCGAAGGTAAAGTCGCCGGCGTACTCCGCCGTTGAAGGCAGCGTGAACGGCGCCGCCATCCGGTTGTAGTAGGCAACTCTCCCGTCAATCTCTAGCTTGCGTTCGGGTGTTTCGGCTTCGTAGGCTGCCATCAACAGCTCGCATTGGCGTTGCCAGTAAGCGCGGGGAACCAGGGAGCGCACCGCGTTTCCAGAGTAGTAACCCAGTTTGTGCAGATTTTTGGAGAAGTTGTCACCGACTCGCATTGTGGTCACCAGACGTTGTTTGAGACGCCCCAACCGTAGTGGGCAAAGCGCAAGGAAATGTCAGGTAAACATCAATAAAACATCAAAGTGTTTCAGGAGAGTTAAATGAGAGAGCGGTGGATACAGCCCCTGCCGCCGGTGTTGGCCGGGCCTGTTCTCTGGCACACCAGAAATCTTCGTGATCCTCTCTGGTGACGTACATTACTGATTCGTCTACGATGTCCGATTGCGGCACGGCCCTGACGACGACTCCCATTGAAACAACCATTGATGAGGTAACAAGGAACATGAACCCACTCAAAACGCTGGCCGCCAGCGCCCTGATCGCCTGCAGCACCCTGATTGTCGCCCCGGCTATCGCCCACGATCATTCCTCAGACACCGTTACCATCAATCACCCCTGGAGCCGCCCGACGCCGCCCGGTGTACCCATGGGTGTTGGTTACATGGTGATCACCAACCACAGCGACAGCGACATCACCCTGACCAGCGCTACCACGCCCAGGGCGAAGAACGTCTCCATTCACGAGAGCACCATGACCGACGGCACCATGAGTATGCGCCCCCTGAAGGATGGCCTGACCATCCCTGCCGGTGACACCGTGGAATTAAAACCCCACAGCTACCACATGATGCTGGAAAAGCTGGATGGACCGTTGAAAGAAGGGGAGCGGGTGCCGCTGACGGTGAGCTTTGACGGAGCAGACTCGGTGGACGTGATGCTGCATGTTGAGCCGCTGGACGGCGACATGAAGATGGAAGGGCACGGCATGGATCACTCCGGGCATTGATTGATGTTGGCTGGAGTTATACGAACCGGGGCGTATAACTCCAAAAGCCCGTTTCCAGATTGCTGAAATAATAGCGCTTTTTGAAGGTTGCTTGGAGTTATAAGGTTTCAGGAGGATGGAGTTTCTTACAGGAGGGCGTGTGGAGATATACGAATGCTTGATATGCGCCCCGGTTCGTATAACACGCTGTTATGAGTAAATCATGAGTGAGATATTGGCTTTGCTTTTGGTGCTGTTGGTAGCAGCAATGTTCGTAATGGTGCCTGCCTGGTTCGTTTTGGTCTCTCGATACTTCAGCTTTGTCAGCGCAAACCACCCTCATCTTTACCAAAAAATGGGGCAACCATCATTGTTCGGGAACAACACGCCATCGAACAATATCTCATTTTTGAGGTATGTTTGTGGAAGGGAGTATTTTTCATCAGGTGATGATCAGCTGATATCCAAAAGCCTTTTCTTGAAAAGGTTTTTCTATTCCTATTTGGTCATTTTCGCTGCAGTGATCATAGGTGTTGCGGGCATTGGCAACTCATAACCAGTGCATTAAATTCGTTCCGGCCCGATGGGCCTCCACCGGACGGCTTTTTCTCCGCTTCGCTGCGTAAAAGCTGCCGTTTATGCAGGCGTTGTAAGCATCAAGAAGGAAGCCGATATCATGGACGTTTTTACGAAATTTAATAGAAAGAACATCCAAGATCGTCAAGTCGATACCCTCATTGGTTTGAGCAAAGGTGTTTTGGCTGACGGAACTGTAAACCAAGCCGAAGCCGAGTTTCTGATGAGCTGGCTGGTTCAGAATCGCCAAGCCAGTGAAAACCCCATCATTATCAATCTACTCCAAAAAGTTTCCGCAATGCTTGAGGACGGAGTGCTCGACAAGGAAGAATCAGAGGAATTATTGGGAATACTTCGTAAAGTTTCGGGCGATTCGGCTGAGATTGGTGAATTAGCGAAGACTACGTCACTTCCGATTAATGAGCCTCTTCCTGAAATAGAGTTTGAGGGGGCTTCTTTTTTATTTACGGGAACCTGCGCATTCGGGACACGGAAGCAATGCCACGAAGCAACCGAGGCTCTAGGAGGAGCGATAGTGAAAAACGTCAGCAAGAATCTCAACTATCTTGTTTTAGGAACCTACGTGACGGATAGCTGGGCCCACGAGACATTCGGTCGAAAAATTGAGAAGGCGGTTGAGTACAGGGATAACGGTGCGCCAATCGTTATATTAACTGAAGAGCATTGGGCGGAGTCGGGCAAGCTAGCCTGAGTGCTGCTTAACCAGTCGATCAAGTTCGTTCCGGCCTTCGGCCTACACCGGACGCCCTTGTCAGGGCGCCGTGTATGCAGGCGTTGAGTCTGTAGAAAAAGTCCGAGGTTTTCGGGTTAGTGTTCTTACCTGAAATCTGCGGAAAATTTCGTAGGCAGAAATGCTCCGGAGTTCTTTGCAACCCCACCAGAGCGAAATGAATTCAGTCTCTTGGAGACGAAATGATTGTAAAACGAATAGTTACCAACATAGCGGCGGCAACCCCCTCAGAAGCAGAGAGATTCTACTCGGCTATTTTTGGGCTCAAGGTTGTGATGGATCATGGATGGCTAAGAACCTATAGCTCGGGCGAGGAAATGACCACTCAGGTAAGCGTGGCATCGGAAGGTGGCTCCGGCACGCCAGTCCCTGACCTGTCTATCGAGGTTGATAACCTGGAGGTCGCTTTGGAGAGAGTGAAGAATGGAAATATTGAGATTGAGTACGGCCCGGTAAGTGAGCCCTGGGGTGTCCGCCGGTTCTATGTTCGTGATCCGTTCGGGAAGCTCATCAATGTATTACAGCATGAGTAACCGTTGGGGGGCTTTAACGGTTCGCTCCTTGTTGTACGTTAAAAGTATGGAGCCCGCTATTCAGGAAGAAACCACTGGCTGCGGTATCGCCACATGCGCAGCTTTAGCAGGCATCGGTTATGCCGAGACCAAAAGGATAAGGACAAGGAGATGTACAAATGAAGCAAATGGGTAGCTGTCTCTGCGGGGGCATACAACCGTGAAAGAAACAACGTCAGCGAAGCTTGTATCGCCAAGTCATGGTACCGCCCCGCCATTCGGTACTCAGTTTTGTGATCAGATGACGCTCGTCCGTTATGCCGATGGGTGTTGGTCTGAGGTGGAGACACTGCCGGTGGGGCCTTTGCCGCTACACCCAGCATCTCATGTGTTGCATTACGGCAGTTCGTGTTTCGAGGGGATGAAGGCGTTTCGGATGCAGGACGGCGGTGTTCGTATCTTTCGCCTCGACCGTCATGTTGCACGCTTCCAACGCAGTGCAGAGTTGCTTTGCTTGCCGCAGCCGCCCGCCGACATGGTTGCAGCGATGATTCGCCAACTCGTTGAGTTATGTGTTGACGACATACCAGAGGCCCCTGGAGCGCTCTACCTGAGGCCGTCACTGATTGGCACCGAGGAGAACATCGGTGCAGCGGGTGCGCCCTCGGCGCAAGCCATGCTCTATGTGTTGGCGTCCCCCGTTGGAGATTATTTCTCGAGAGGCGGTCAAGGGTTGACTATCCTGATCGAGGATCAGGAGCAGCGGAGTACGCCCGGCTTCGGCCAGGCGAAAGCCGGAGGGAATTATGCTTCAGCGCTTCGGCATGTCGTTAAAGCCAGGAAAGAACATGGAGCCGATCAGGTGTTGTTCTGTCCGAACGGCGATGTGCAGGAAACGGGAGCGTCGAACTTCTTTCTGATCAATGATTCTCAGTTGCTCACAAAGCCTTTGGATGCTTCGTTTCTGCATGGCGTTACCCGGGATTCGGTGATAACCCTTGCTCGAGACTTGAACTATGAAGTCATCGAGCGAGATTTTACCGTTGCTGAGGTCATGGATTGGATTCAGACCGGAGAAGCCGCGTTATCCGGCACGGCAGCTGTACTTTCCGGTGTGGGGTCGTTTGTGTACAAAGGCGTTACTTACAAGGTAGGCGATGGTAGCACCGGCCCTAATACTCGAAAACTGAGCGACGCTCTGCGGGCTCTGCAATCTGGTAGAACTGAAGATAGATTCGGCTGGTTGAGCTGAATGTTGCTTGTGGTGTAACGACGTGCAACTCATGGAACTTTTAGAAGAGCTCGAATTGATTTTGTCGACAGTACTGGCGGGTTTACCACCACTACTATGCCGGTAGGCAAAGGTGAGTTCGTGGCGTGTAAAAAAACATAGCCATGCCAGGTGGTCCAAACAGTCTAGCTACGGAATGTTATCCAATTGGAACGGAGGCACGGATGAAATCCATTGCAACGTCACTCATGTTTGTTGGAGAGCAGGCTGGGAAAGCCGAGGAGGCCATCAGGTTTTATACCTCGCTATTTGCTGGTTCAGAGATCGTCGATATTCAACGTTACCAGGCCGGCGAGCATGAACCAGAAGGTTCTGTGAAAATGGCGAAGTTTATAATAAACGGTCGAGAGTTTATGGCGCTCGACAGCCACCTTGATCACCAGTTTACGTTTACGCCCTCCATGTCGCTATATGTTGAGTGCGAATCGGCGAGCGAAATTGAGGAAGTATTTAAAGCCCTGGCAGAAGGTGGCTCAGAGCTAATGCCGCTGGATAATTATGGGTTTAGCCAGAAATTCGGATGGTTGAATGATAGGTATGGTGTGTCTTGGCAGCTAAACCTGTCGAACTAGTGTGTGGGAGACTCAGACAATGGCTACAGAAAAACAGCCGCTACCGGAGGTCGTTTCTCAGGAACAGTGGAAAACAGCGCTGGATCAGCTTCTTGTAAAAGAGAAAGAGTTAACCCGGGCACGGGATGCACTGAACGCTGAGCGTAGGAGGTTACCGATGGTGAAGGTAGCCAAGTACTACACGCTCCAGGGGGAGAATGGCGCAGTGTCCCTGCTCGATGTGTTCGAAGGGCGCCGTCAGCTCATTGTTTATCACTTCATGTTTGCCCCGGATTGGAACGCTGGCTGCGACGGTTGCTCCTGGTTGGTAGATGCCATGACACACCCGGCCCACCTGCATGCTCGCGATACGTCGTTGGTTATGGTGTCACGCGCACCAAGGGAAAAGCTCATGCAGTACAGGTCGCGGATGGGATGGACGGCGCCTGTTCCATGGTATTCGTCTTACGAGAGCGACTTTAACGTCGATTTTGGCGCAACCACGGATAACGGTGAAAGGCACGGTGCCAGTGTTTTTATTCGCGACGGAGATGACATCTACCGCACCTACTATACGGGTGCGCGTGGCGTCGAATGTCTTGGCACTCTCTGGACATACCTGGATCTGACTCCCTTTGGTCGTCAGGAAACGTGGGAAGACTCACCGGAAGGCTGGCCGCAGACGGAGCCCTACGTATGGAATCGCCGCCACGACGAGTACGACGTCTGACAACTCATATGGAGGAAAGATGATATGAACACGGCTCCCGCACATTATCCCATCGGTAAGCCTGGCATTCCCTGGGGTGAGGTGGAACGTGCTGAGTGGTTGTCACAACAGACCCGTCAACGGAGCTACGAGTCTGATGTGTTGAGCGTGATCGAGCGTCTGCGCCCACGTTTTGATGTGGAAGAATATGGCCATCTGGATTATGGCGCCAACCATTATCCGCTGATGGCGATTCGCAGCCGCGACTGGCGTGACGATTTGCCAGTCGTGCTGATAACGGGCGGGGTTCATGGCTATGAAACCAGTGGTGTACACGGTGCACTGCAGTTCGTTGATCAGCATGCGGCGGATTACGCGGGCCGTGTCAATCTGTTGGTTGCGCCGTGCGTCAGCCCTTGGGCATACGAGCGCATTCATCGCTGGAACCCGAACGCGGTCGACCCGAACCGTTCGTTCCGAGATGACGGTTTGGCGGATGAGGCGTCGGCGCTTATGCGACTGGTGGCCCCCGTTCGCGATCATGCATTGATGCATATCGATCTGCACGAGACCACTGATACGGATGAAACCGAGTTTCGTCCCGCGCTCGCGGCCCGAGACGGCAAGCCGTTCGAGCCGGGGGAAATTCCTGACGGCTTCTATCTGGTCGATGACAGCGAAAGCCCAGAGCCCGAGTTCCAACAGGCGTTGATTGAGGCGGTGGAGCAGGTCACCCACATCGCACCGGCTGATGGTAACGGCGAGATCTTTGGCTCACCGGTCGCCGCTCGGGGTGTCATTCAGTACCCGCTCAAACAGCTGGGCCTGTGCGCCAGTATCACCAGTGCTCCCTACAGGACCACCACCGAGGTCTATCCCGACAGCGCACGAGTAACCCCCGAGCAATGCAATGCCGCGCAGGCTGCTGCCGTGTGTGCGGCGATCGACTACGTGCTGGCGAGCCGGTGGGGAAGGTCAATCGGCCGGAGAGAGTAGCGCTACTCTCTCCGGCCTTTATACTCTGGATGGCAGTTAAAGCCAGGTCAGGCCCGCGCTGATAATGATGCCGGTGACGATCAGCAGCATCAGGCAGTAGCCCATGATGTCCTTGGCTTTCAGGCCAGCGATGGCAAGCACCGGCAGAGCCCAGAAAGGTTGTAAGAGATTGGTCCAGGCGTCGCCCCACGCAACCCCCATGGCCACTCTGGATATGTCAGCGCCAAGCTCCTGTGCAGCAGGCAGCATAACCGGCGCCTGAACGGCCCACTGGCCGCCGCCGGATGGCACGAATATGTTGACCACCCCGGCGCTGATAAAGCTCCAGAATGGCAAGCTCTCGGCGCTCGCAATGGACACAAACCCTGTTGAGATGCTTGCTGCCAGTCCGGAAGCTGTCATGACGCTCATGATGCCGGCGTAGAACGGAAACTGGATAACGATGCCAGCACCGCCTTTCACGGCTTCATTCAGGCTGGCAAGCAGGCGCTTTGGGGTCTGGTGCAGGATGATTGCAACAAACAGGAACATGAAGTTCACGATGTTCAGGTTCAGCCCGCCACCCTCGATAAAGTATTGGAAGATGAATGCGATACCGCTGAACCCGATCAGCCAGGCAAGTGTTCTGCTGTTCTCCAGGTAGTCGGCCGGGCGATTGATAACAACCGAAGTGTCGGGCTCATCGTCCAGGATTTTAGGGTCTGCGTACACGCTGTCTCTTTCGTTGGGCAGCATGAGGCGGTTAACCAGGGGCACAATGATAAAAAGCGCGGCGACGATGGCCAGGTTGAAGAAGGCGAAGATGGTTTCACTGGTGCCGATAACGCCGATCACATCTGCTGTGAAGTGGTTTTCGGTGGCAATCGTCAGTGGGATGGAGCCTGCAAGCCCGCCGTGCCAGACAATGAACCCGGAATAGGCACTGGCAATCAGCAACGGATAGTGTACGCGGATTTGCCGGGCGAGGGCTTTTGCAAACAGCGCGCCGACCACCAGGCCAAAGCCCCAGTTGATCCAACTGGCGACCAGCGCGATGAAGGTAACCAGTACAATTGCCTGGCCCGGTGTTCTGGCAAGGCCTGCAATCCGGTTGAGGATGCCACGCACCAGTGGGGTGCTCGCCATCATGAAGCCGGTGACCAGTACCAGCAGCATTTGCATTGAGAAGGTCAGCAGGTTCCAGAAACCGTCCCCCCACATCTCTACTACCGCCATGGGGCTATGCCCCTGGAACACCATAGCGGCAACGAATGACAGCAGTGTCAGTATGATGACGAATAGGTAGGGGTCCGGTAGGTATTTGTCTACCAGACTGACCATAGGTTTGGCTGCTCTGTCTAACACATTGTCCCCCAATATTTTTTTCAGCTTGTTTTGTTGCTGGCAAGCTAAACTAAAAGCCTGGGGTAGCACCAACTATCCTTTCGCCGTATTGCATTACTCATTCATTGGGGAGGGGGCACTCCCACCTTCGTCTATTGCTCCCAGATAGCCCGATTTCTATAATCAACCGTTGGTCCGCTGCCTGATAGCGGCACAGCGATCTTCACAATCCCAATAAAAAGGAAAACCACATGTTGAAACGTCGCTCTCTTCTTGCTGCCGCGGCGGCTACCCTGCTGTTCAGTGCCGTTGCTCAAGCCGACTACAAGGATGAATACACCGTTTCCACCGTACTGCCGTCTGCGTTCCCCTGGGGCCAGGCTGCCGACAAATGGGTGGAGCTGGTGAAAGAGCGCTCTGAGGGGCGTATCAACATGAAAATCTACAGCAACTCCCAACTGGTCTCCGGTGACCAGACCAAAGAGTTCTCGGCGATGCGCTCCGGGCTGATCGATATGTCGGTGGGGTCCACCATCAACTGGTCGCCTCAGGTGCCTGAGCTGAACCTGTTTTCCCTGCCTTTTCTGATGCCGGATTATGCCGCCATCGATGCGATCACCCAGGGCGAGGCTGGCGAAGCTGTCTTTGCCGCGATCAAGAAGCGTGGTGTTACACCGCTGGCCTGGGGCGAGAATGGCTTCCGCGAGCTGTCCAACTCCAAGCTGACCATTGATGAACCGACCGATCTGGATGGCCTGAAAATCCGCGTTGTTGGTTCGCCGCTGTTCCAGGACACCTTCACCGCTCTGGGCGCCAATCCCACCCAAATGAGCTGGGCCGATGCCAAGCCCGCACTGACCACCGGCGCTGTTGATGGCCAGGAGAACCCGCTGTCGGTCTTCGACGTGGCCCGTATCGATCAGGTTGGCCAGGAATATCTGACCCGCTGGCACTACATGGCAGACCCACTGGTGTTTGCGGTCAGCAATAGCATCTGGGACCAGTTCAGCCCGGAAGATCAGGCATTGCTGAAGCAGGCGGCGATTGATGCCGGCCAGTGGGAAATCGAGAAATCCCGTAGCGAAATCGATGCGACCCTGGCCGCCATCAAGGAGCGTGGCGTAGAGGTCACCGAACTGACTGATGAGCAGCGTGATGCCTTCATGAAGGCCACCCAGTCGGTTTATGAAACTTGGACTCCGCGCATTGGCGAGGATCTGGTCAAGCAAGCGCAGGAAGCGGTCGCCAACCGTAACCAGTAAGCGCGATCTGTTCAGGCGCCCACCGTTGCCGGCGGGCGCTCTTTCCGAACCGGAGTTACCATGCCGTCCCGTCCTCCCAAATTCCGGCTCGATGCCTGGCTGGCCACCATTGCCCTGGTTGCGATCTGCTTGATCAGCCTCGGCAATGTGATCGTGCGCTACGCGACAGATGCCTCTTTTGCCTTTACCGAGGAATTCTCGGTGTTCCTTTTGGTGGTGCTTACCTTCGCAGGCGCTGCGGTGGCTGCGCGACACAACCAGCACATTCGCATCGAATTGATAGAGCACTACCTGCCGCCTTGGGCACGAAAGGTGGTGTTTGTCCTACAATGGCTGGGCGGGGTGACGGTCCTGGGGATCATGACGTGGTATGGCAGTACCTTCGCCCTGCAGGAATACCAGTGGGAATCGCTGTCACCGGGGCTGGGCTTGCCTAACTGGATCTATGTGATGTGGCTGCCGCTGTTGTCCGTGGCCATCATCATCCGTATGACCCAGAACCTCGTGGACCGCCTGCGCGGCAAGGAAGATCCGGAGGTGATCCATGAGTCCTGATCTTCTGATGATTGGCAGTTTTCTGCTGGCGTTGCTGTTGGGCATGCCAGTCGCAATTGCCCTGGGCCTGGGCGGGCTGGTGGGTATTGTGGCGGGACTGCCACCTGCAATGTTGGGCACGTTCGGTACCAACACCTATAACAGCGTGGCCAAATACCCGTTGATTGCGATTCCCCTGTTCATCCTGACCGGGCTGATCTTCGAGCGAGCGGGCGTTGCCGCCGCGCTGGTGCGATTTGCCCAGTCGATCATCGGCCCCCGCCATGGTGGGCTGACCGTTGTTGCGGTGCTGGTGTGCCTGATCATGGGTGGCATGAGCGGTTCTGGTCCAGCTGATGCAGCCGCTGTTGCGATGGTGATGTTGCCGAGCATGCAGAAGGCCGGTTATCCGAAGCCGTTTTCAGCGTCACTGATTGCGGCCTCGTCGTCCACAGCAATCCTGATTCCGCCGTCCATTGCGTTGATTCTCTATTCCATCGTGGTGCCCGGTGTTGATCTGCGAGCGCTGTTCGCCGCCGGTATTTTCCCTGGCATCCTGGCGGGCGTGTCCCTGCTGGCACCGGCTTTGTATTTCGCGAAGAAGTACCGTTGGGAAGATCCGGAAGCGGTCGAACGCCCGCCTTTCTGGCCCAGCCTCAAAGCGGCCTTGCCCGCGCTGTTTGCACCAGTGATCATTCTTGGCGGCCTGCGCTCAGGCCTGTTTACGCCCACTGAGGCGGCCGTGGTGGCGGTGGCATACGGCGTGCTGGTCGGTTGCGTGTTGTATCGCAATCTCAGTCTGCGGAACCTCTGGGGCCTGATGACGGATGCCGCCGTTACGTCCGGTGTGGTGATGTTTATCATTGCGCTGGCGGGCATCTTCGCCTGGGCGGGGACCACGTTGGGGACGTTCCAGCATCTGGCTGATGCTCTGCTGTCCCTTTCCGAAAATGGCTGGGTGCTGCTAGGTCTGGTGATGATCCTGGTACTGATCGCCGGCATGCTGCTGGATGCTATTTCGATCTACCTGATCCTGATTCCGATTGTTCTGCCGTTGATGAATCACTTTGGCTGGAACCCGATCTGGTTTGGCATATTGCTGGCCATGAACATCGCCATTGGCCAGTTCACACCACCGGTCGCCGTGAACCTGATGGTCACCACCCGCATCGCCAACATCCGCCTGGAACACACCATCGGTTGGGCCCTGGTGTTTGTGGCTGCGATGCTTGTCAGCCTGGTGCTGGTGATGTTGGTGCCGGGGATTGCGTTGTGGTTGCCTGAGAAGCTGGGGTATGTTGTAGGGCCTTGGTAGATGGGGGCACGCCTGCCTAAGCTAACCACTATTCACTTAAGAAGAAGCGGTTTGAAGACAAAGAATTTATCCTTTTGGTGTGGGCTAGTTGTGTAATCAGGCCTTGACTCGGATGCTTGAAATACAGGGAGGCGTTATGACTTTTGAGATATGGATTACCTTTGTATCTGTGGTTTTTGTGTTTGCCATTATTCCGGGCCCCACGGTGATTTTGGTGCTCGGTCAGGCCATTAGTCACGGCAAGAAATCTGTTATCCCATTGGTTTCTGGTGTTTTACTCGGAGACTTTGTGGCGATGACGTTGTCGTTGATTGGACTAGGTGCCGTTCTAGCGACCTCAGCGACGCTGTTTCTGGTGCTTAAATGGTTTGGTGTTGGGTATCTGGTCTACCTTGGTATCAAGGCGTGGCGAGAGGAGCCTGAGCATAATCTTCAAGCGATAGCAGGCCAAGATATTTCCAAGGCAAGCATGTTCAAATCGTCTTTCTTGGTTACAGCTTTGAATCCAAAAGACATTGTCTTTTTCGTGGCTTTCCTGCCTCAGTTTGTTAATCCCCAAGCGTCAGTCCTTCCCCAACTGCTCATTCTGATGGTGACGTTCCTGGGTATCGTCTCCATAACTATCAGCTCGTTCGCGCTTTTCGCAGGAATTGTGCGCCAAAGAATTCAAAGTATTCAGGCCCGTCGCAGGCTCAACAAATTGGGCGGTGGCGCTTTGTTCGGCGCTGCGGCGTTTACTTCGACGATGCAGCGGAGCTAAAAGCTCCTGAACCGAGCCAGGGCGCAAATCAGAAACCCAGGTTCGCGTCGTTTTTGCTAATGGAAAAACGCCGGCGCGGTCGCTCTGGGGGGGGGCAATGAACTTTTGGAGCGACTCTCCACCAATTAAGAACCTAGAGGTAAACATGACCATCCAGAATCTGCTGGGAATTGAGCTACCCGTCATCCAGGCGCCGATGGTCGGTGTGCAGGGTCATGCATTGGCTGTGGCAGTTTCCAATGCGGGAGGACTGGGTTCGTTGCCCTGTGCCATGCTTAGCTCTGAAGCACTGCGAAAAGAGTTGGAAGCACTGACAAGCCAGACCAGCAAACCCTACAACGTCAACTTCTTCTGTCACACGCCACCAGAGCCAGACGCCGATGCAGAGCGCCACTGGCGCGAGGCCCTCTCACCATATTTTGACGAGCTGGGTATTGATTCCAATAATGTATCCGCGCAAGCAGGAAGGGCTCCTTTCAGCTCTGAGGCAGCGGATGTGTTGGCGGACTTCAAGCCGCCGGTGGTGAGTTTTCATTTTGGCTTGCCAGCACCCGAGTTGATGGCCCGTATAAGAGGGTGGGGCGGGAAGATACTGTCAACCGCCACAACCGTGGACGAAGCGCTCTGGCTGGAGGCGCAGGGCGTCGATGCCATTATCGCGCAAGGGCTTGAAGCGGGCGGCCATCGCGGGTTTTTTCTGTCGCGGGACATTAGTGCGCAGGTAGGCACTTTTGCCTTGATTCCACAAATGGTAAACGCGGTAAAAATCCCCGTTATCGCCGCTGGCGGCATCGCGGACTCCAGAGGTGTACAGGCCGCCATGGCGCTTGGGGCGGCCGGAGCCCAGATTGGCACCGCGTATTTGTTGTGCCCCGAAGCTCAAACCAAAGCCGTGCATCGCGCCGCCCTGAAATCAGAGGCCAGCCGTGTGACCGCACTGACAAATCTGTTCAGCGGTGGTGCCGCCCGGGGTATTGTGAACCGAATAATGCGTGAATTGGGGCCGATGAGTTCCAAAGTTCCTGCTTTCCCCTTGGCATCATCCGCTATTGCACCATTGCGTGCGAAAGCCGAAGCTGAGGGGAGCGGTGACTTTTCGCCTCTGTGGGCGGGGCAGAATGTCAGTGGCTGCAAGGAGGTTTCGGCTGCAGTCCTTACGCGGGAATTGGCGGGTGTGAGTCAGTAAGCAAGTTCAAATCAAATGACAGACTCAGGAGTAAATTGGCATGGATGATCAGGAATACGCCGGATTTTGGATCAGAACCGGGGCGGCACTTATTGATTCGCTTTTAATTCTGGTGATCGTTGCGCCTATTATCAGTCTTATCTATGGATCTGAGTATTGGTTGAACGAGTCGTTCATCGTTGGGTTCTGGGACGTTGTGTTGAACTATGTGTTGCCCGCAATCGCGGTGATCGTGTTCTGGATCTACAAATCGGCAACGCCTGGGAAAATGGCCACCCGGTTGGTGATTGTGGATGCCAGGACGGGTGAGAAACCCACCACTGCCCAGTTTTTTGGCCGGTACCTGGCCTACTACATCTCCATACTACCGTTGTTTCTTGGGTTGATCTGGGTTGGTATCGATAAGCGCAAGCAGGGTTGGCATGACAAGCTCGCGGGTACGGTTGTTTTGCGAAATAAGAAGCCGGAGCCGGTGATGTTTGAGGGCTAGTCGACGCTATGATGCGGCGAGAAGCCAAATTAACCTTGTCTTCGTAGTTGCCTGCAATAGACTGATAACAGCAGCCGGAAGCCCGATTTAGGGCATTGTGGCGGCTTGATAATCAAAGAAACGCCAACCAATGAGAGGAATAACCGTGCCCGCTATATCCCCTTTGTACCGCGCAGCGGCTTTTACCCTTGTTCTGATCGCCGGGCCGGCTATGGCGGCTGATCCAGTGGTGGTGTCGTCCAAGATCGATACGGAAGGCGCTGTGTTGGGCCAGATGATCCTGCAAACCCTTGAAGAGGCCGATATTCCGGTTGAAAACCGTCTGCAGCTCGGCGCGACCAGCATCGTGCGCAACGCCATCAAGGCCGGCGAGATAGACCTGTACCCGGAGTACACCGGCAATGCCGCTTTCTTCCATGACCAGGCAGATAGGGACATCTGGAAAGACGCCGACAAGGCCTACGAGCAGGCTGCCAGCCTTGATAAGAAAGCCCATAACATCGTCTGGCTAACACCGGCGAAAGCCAATAATACCTGGGCCATGAGTGTGCGGGGCGATCTGGCGCGTGATAACGGTTTGAACACGCTTGAAGATCTGGCGTCTTATATCAACGGCGGCGGCGCTTTCAAGTTTGCAGCCAGCGCCGAGTTTGTTGAATCCGCCAGTGCGCTGCCCGCGTTCCAGGAGGCGTATGGTTTCAAGCTGGGGTCTGACCAGTTGCTGATCCTGTCCGGTGGCAATACGGCTGCGACGCTCCGGGCTGCGGCCCTGACCGACAACGATGTGAACGGCGCCATGACTTACGGCACTGATGGTGGTCTGAGCGCACTCGATCTGAAGGTGATGGAAGACACCCTGGGCGTTCAGCCGGTCTATCAACCCGCGCCTATCGTGCGCGCAGAGGTGCTGGAAACGTATCCGAACATCCGCGAGGTTCTTGCGCCGGTCTTTGAGTCTCTGGACCTGGAAACCCTTCAGCGTCTGAATGGTCAGGTTGCGGTGAACGGTGTGCCTGCCGAGGCAGTTGCCCGGGACTATCTGGATTCCCTGGCCCAGGACTGAGGTTTGTCCATCACCGAGCCTTTGCGCCATACGGTTCCAAACAGAGTCATTCCGGTACTTGGGGTGTTGGCTCTGGCACTGGTCTGGTTGCTGGACCTTGGCACTATCCAGCCCAACCGTATTGTCCCGGGTACCGGCCATGGCCTGCTTTCGGCCTTGGGATGGACAGGGGCAGGGCTGGTTACGGGGGTTCTGCTGGCGACCACTGTGTTGTCGATGGTGCCGGTGCGTCGGCGTTATGAGCTCCTGCTCGGTCTGATTGGGCTTTCACTGGCAACGATGCCGCTGTTGCTGGATGTGTTTGCCGCCCTCCATCTGCCCGAGGGTTCGCCCTACGCCCGTTCGTCGGTCGGGGCAGGGTTCTGGTCTCTTCTGTTCCTGCTTTCGCTGATGTTGATTGAGACCCTTGGCCGGCTCAGCGCCCGGCGTTGGTTGCAGTTGATGCTGCTGGTGTTTGTCGGTGGAAGCTGGCTTGTTTTTCTGCGTGGCGAGGGCCTGGAAAGTCTGTCGCTGGTGCGGGAGTTCAACGCTCGCCCCGACAAGTTTCAGCAAGCGCTCTGGACGCACCTGGCGCTGGCATTGGGTGCGGTTGCCATCAGTGCAGGCCTGGCGTTCGCCCTGGCGCTTAAAATGATTCGTAGCCCCGCCTGGCAGCGTCCTCTTCTGGGCGCCGTGAGTTTTTTACAAACCATTCCCAGCCTTGCGGTGTTTGGTTTGCTGATTGCGCCACTCAGTGCGCTCTCGTCAGCGCTCCCGTTCCTGCAGGATCTTGGCATTCGCGGGATTGGTTGGGCGCCGGCGCTACTGGCGTTGATCGCTTACAGTTTACTGCCGATGGTACGCAACACCTTTGTGGCTATTACCGAAGTTCCTGAAAGCCTGGCCGATGCGGCTCGGGGCATGGGGATGAATGAGCACCAGGTGTTTTTTCAACTCAAGCTGCCTTTGGCGCTGCCGGTGATCATTGAGGGGGTACGCATCACAACCATTCAGGCAATCGGCCTGACCGCGGTAGCCGCCCTCATCGGAGCGGGTGGTTTCGGTGGTTTTATCTTTCAGGGGCTGGGGCAGGCGGCGATGGACCTGGTATTGCTCGGTGCTTTGCCTACGATTGCGTTGGCGCTGCTTGCCGATGCGTTACTCACGATGCTGGCGGCCAGTCTCAAGCCGACACCGGCAACGGCCTGATAGAGGAAGGAAAAGGTCGGATGATTGAACTGAAAAATGTCTCCCGGCACTTTGGCAATACCATCGCAGTGGATGGGGTAAATCTGACTATTGAAACTGGTGAGGTCTGCGTGCTGGTGGGCAGTTCCGGCTGCGGTAAATCGACCACGCTTCGCATGATCAACCGGCTTTTGCCTTATAGTGCTGGCGAGATACTGGTGGATGGTGAGGACATCACCACCATGAACCCGGAACAGCTGCGGCTGAACATGGGGTATGTGATCCAGGGTACGGGGTTGTTTCCTCACTGGACGGTGGCACGCAACATCGCCATGGTGCCCACGTTGTTGAACTGGCCCAGGGAACGGATCAACGCACGAGTCGATGAGTTGATGACCTTGTTGGATCTCGACCCCAGCGCCCACGCCAACAAATACCCCCAGCAATTGTCTGGCGGCCAGGCCCAACGGGTCGGTGTTGCGCGGGCATTGGCGGCGGACCCCAACATTCTGCTGATGGACGAACCTTTCGGTGCATTGGATGCGATAACGCGGGAAAACCTCCAACTGGAAATGCTGCGGATCCAGAAGCAGGTCCGTAAAACCACTGTTTTCGTGACCCACGATATTGATGAAGCACTGAAGCTGGCCACCCGCATTGCCGTGATGGATCAGGGGCGCATCATCCAGCATGACACGCCGGAGAATATCCTCCGCCATCCAGCGTCGGACTTTGTTGAAAACCTGATTGGCAAGCAGGACCGCGGTCTGAAACTGATGAGCCTGCGGCCTGTCCGGGACCTGATGGCCAATCACACCGAGCCGCGGCAGTCGGAACCCGGGGAGCATGTACTCAGGGAGGAAGACAGTGTTCGCCTGGCTCTGTCCGTGATGCTCTGGCAGGACCTGCGGCAGGTCGCGGTGTTCAATGCGCAGGAGCAGGAGACAGGTGTGATTACCCGTGAACGCATTATCCAGGAAGGCGTGTAATGCGTGTCTGGTTACCTGCCACTCTTTTGGCCTCGCTGCTGCTCGCGCTGAGTGCCGGCATGCCGGTGCTGGAGCCATTGTTCAATTGGGTGCAGCCGGGCAAGCAGCAGGTGATCTATGAACGGGAGAGCTTTTTATTCCTGCTTCAGAATCACCTGATGCTGGTCGTCGTATCGGCGGCTGTGGGTACTCTCGTTGCGGTCGCTGGCGGCATCTTTGTCACTCGTCCTTTTGGCCGAGATTTCCTGCCTCTGGTCGGCCAGGTGGCTTCTATTGGCCAGACCTTCCCGCCGGTCGCTGTACTTGCGTTGGCGGTGCCGGTGCTCGGTTTTGGCGAAGCGCCGATTCTTCTTGCGTTGGTCCTTTACGGTTTGCTGCCCATTCTGCGTAATACCCTGGCGGGACTGGAAGGCATAGATCCATCGGTGCGGGAGGCTGCACTGGGCATGGGCATGTCGCCAGTGTTGGTCCTCGTGCGAGTAGAACTGCCCCTGGCCGGACGGGTCATTCTCGCGGGTATTCGAACCTCTGTTACTATCAATATCGCGACCGCCGCTATCGGCTCAACCATTGGAGCCCGCACCCTGGGCGATCCTGTCATCGCCGGGTTGGTGAACGGCAATACCGCGTATGTGCTGCAAGGAGCGATTCTGATCGGGTTGCTTGCGCTGACAACGGATAGCCTGTTTGAAGCACTTGAACGATCCTGGGATCGTCGGTTGCAATCCGTAGGAGTCTAGATGGGTAGTTATCTGCTGTTTGTTGTTATCGCTATAGCGACTGTCCTCAGCCCGGGGCCAGGCGTTATGCTGACGCTGACCAATGCTATTCGATACGGCGTTTCCGGTGCCTTCGGCGGAATTCTGGGGATTGCCTTTGGTACTTTCATTGTTGCGGGTATTTCAGCCACAAGCCTGGGCATTGTACTGGCGACGTCGGCGACGGCGTTTAGCATCTTGAAGTTTATCGGTGCCGCCTACCTGATCTATCTGGGGGTAAAATTGTGGCGGTCTCCTGTCACCGAAATAGCACAAAATGCGGCTGCGGTCAGAAGCAGAAAATTCCAGTTCCTTGAAGGTCTGGCGTTGCAACTGACAAACCCGAAAGCTGTATTCTTTTTCCTGTCTGTTTTTCCTCAATTTATTGATTATTCGACGGAATTTGTCGGCCAATTTGCCCTTTTGGTGGTCACTTACAGCGCCCTGGTTGTCGCCATCCACTTGTTGTATGCGCGCCTCGCCAGATCAGCCCGTGGCTGGCTTTCATCCGAAAAAGGGGGGCACTTGGTCAATAAACTGGGTGGGGCGACGTTTGTCGGTTTTGGTGTGGGGCTGGCAACGGCGAGCAGGTAACGATGTTGAGTGGAGGATAAGCATAGTGCAAAGTGAAACAAACTCTCAGTTCAACGCGGAATTACTTTGTCCGGCCAAGCCCGGCGGAGGCGCTCCCTGGGCTTTTATCGTTTTGCCCCGGGAGGCAAGCGAAAAGCTTCCCAGGCGGGGAAGAACAACGGTAGAGGCCAGCCTCAACGGTCATCATTTTCAGGTGACGCTTGAGCCCGATGGTCAATTGAGCCATTGGCTAAAGGTGAGCAAAGAACACCTCGAAGCCGCAGGTGTGAGCGTCGGTGATGTTGTTGATTTGGGCATCCGGCCGGTGGACAAGGAACCTGAACCAGAGGTTCCCTCGGACCTGCAAGAGGCGTTGGAAGCGGCCCCCGAGGCTCGGGTGGTTTGGGATGAGACAACTACCATTGCGCGTCTGGACTGGATTCATTGGATTGTCTCAGCCAAGCAGGCAAAAACCCGGGCGAAGAGGATTAGCGATGCGTGCGACATGCTGGCCTCGGGAAAGCGACGGGTTTGCTGCTTTGATCCCTCAGGTTATTACAGCAAAGCGTTGAGTGCGCCCAAGGTGGCGGACACACAGGAGATTGGATGAGCAAACCCGTTGTATCAAGCCCCCTGCGGCGAGCTTTCCCGCTTGTCGCAATCCTTTTGCTTACCGCCTGCGATGCGCCACAACTGCTTCCGCCTGACGCCCGCCTTCCGGACGGCAGTACCTATTCCGGTGATATTCAGGATGGTTACTTTCACGGTGAAGGCGTTCAGGAATTTGCCAGTGGCATGGTCTACACCGGCCAGTTCCAGGAAGGCTACTGGCACGGCCATGGTGAGCTCGAATCTCCGGCGGGTTGGCATTACGAGGGCGAGTTCCGGAAAGGGACGATGTCGGGACAGGGCGTAATCGAAGACGACGGCAGTCGCTACGAGGGGGAATTCCGGAACGGTGAGTTTCACGGTGAGGGGCGTTACGAAGCCGGTGGCAGTGTCTATATCGCTGAGTTTGAAGATGGCGAGCCCGTGGAGGGAAAACACGTTACGGATTACGGCACCTACGAAGGGGAGTTCCGTGACTGGTATTACCACGGTGAAGGCAGCTACGCCTTTACCGGCGAATCGCAGGATCTGGGCAGCCTCACAGGAACCTGGGAGTTTGGTGAGTTCGTCGATCAGGAAGAGTACGTCGCGGAAGCGCCTGTCCCGGAAGAACCAGCGCTTTTGACTGAGACTATTCTCGTCGAAGACCGTCGGCGCCTGAGCAACCAGATCGAGAGTCTCGCCCCGGAACAGGCGGGGACGGCAGACTCCTACTTTCTGGCCGTGGGCGGCGACGGCACCGAGTCGGTGTTCATGCGCGATATCCAGGTTGCCAAAACTGGCCTTCAGGCGCAGTTCGATGTGGAAAACCGCGCCATCATGCTGCTCAATCACCGGGACTATGAAACGTTTCCCCTGGCTACCCGGCCATCCATTGCCTCAGCTCTGGAAGCATTGGATGCGCAGATGAATCCCGAGGAAGACCTGTTGGTGGTTCACCTGGTCAGCCACGGCATGCAAAACGGACAACTGCTGTTGCAGCAACCTGGTATCGAGTTGCCTAACCTCTCGCCGCAGGATTTTGCGGAAATGCTGGAACCACTGAATATACGCCGAAAACTGCTGGTGATTTCCGCATGCTACTCCGGCCAGTGGATCGAGCCGCTCAAGGACGAAAACACGTTGATCATGACCTCTGCGAGGGGAGATCGTACCTCTTTCGGCTGCGGCGATGACTCGGAGATGACCTGGTTCACCAAGGCGGTTTATCAGAGTGTGGGGCTGTCATTGGCCGACCCTGATGCCATGTTCGAGGATATCAACCAACAGATCCGAGCCTGGGAAGAAGAGATCGGTATGGAGGAATCGAATTGGTCCTATCCTCAGTCGCATGTGGGTGAGAACCTGCGGGAGTGGTTGAGCCAGATGCCTCAGCCTGCACGCTAGAAAGCTAAAATACTGTGATGAGCTCGCGATGGACCGACTGATCACAGCCGCTGGCCGAGCACTTGCGATGGGCGACCCGTTGGCCGCGCTGAACTGCGTTGCCTTGCGCGACGATGCGCCGTCGCTAGCGCTGCGTGGCATCGCCATGGCCCAGCTCGGAGAACTGGACCGGGCCAGGGTGCTGATAGGCAACGCTAGCCGTGCTTTTGGTTCGCAGGAACCGTTGGAACGTGCAAAGTGCATTGTGGCCGAGGCCGAAATTGCGCTTGCTTCCCGTGATCTTGGCTGGCCATCCCCCAAGCTTGACGCAGCGCGCGAGGTGCTGGAACAGCATGGCGACCGGGTGAACGCAACGCATGCGCGCTATATCGATATCCGACGCCGGCTGCTGATCGGTCGACTCGATGAAGCTGAGCTCGAACTGGGAGTTATAAACGTAGCCTCGTTGCCGCCGGCGTTGAGAGCCATCCATGAACTTATTGTTGCCGGGATCGCTATGCGGCGCCTGGAAACCCAGGTGGCACGCGATGCGCTCCTGCAGGCCGAACGCGCCTCACAGCACGCCGGTATTCCGGCTCTTGTGGCTGAAGTCGCCAGTAAAGTTGAACTCCTGGGCTTGCCCGCCGCTCGCCTGACCAGGATGGGTAGTGAGCGTTTGTTGCTTCTGAGCGAAGTAGAAGCGTTAATGGCGTCCCAGGCGCTTGTGGTCGACGGGTGCCGTTATACCGTGAAGCACAAGGAAGCCGTTGTGTCACTCGCGACGCGCCCTGTGCTGTTTGTGTTGCTTCGCATCATGGCTGAAGCCTGGCCTAAAGAAGCCTCCAGAGACGAGCTAATTGCACGGGCATTTCGCATGAAACAGGCTGATGATTCCCATCGTGCACGTCTGCGGGTGGAGATCGGGCGCCTTCGGGAGTTATTGAAGCCGTTGGCAACCGTGGATGCCACTTCACGGGGTTTTGCACTGGTGCCCCACGAGGCGTGCGAGGTGGCCGTCCTGGCACAGCTAGTGGAGGAAAAGTACGCGCCTATACTGGCGCTGCTTTCCGATGGTGAGTCCTGGTCGAGTTCCGCCCTGGCACTGGCATTAAATGTCAGCCAACGCAGCGTGCAGCGGGCACTCGATACGTTAGCGACAGAAGGCAAGGTCTACTCGTTTGGCCGGGGCCGCAACCGCCGCTGGACAACGCCGCCCATCGCCGGGTTCGCGACAATCTTGTTACTCCCTGGTTCATTGGCCCTTGGCTAATATGAGGGCGTGATTCAGCCAACCAGGAGATAACCATGAAACAGTTTGATGCAGAGATTCTCAACGAATACGGCCCCTTCCACGGAGCTGAGCAGATCCATGGTGTTACATTCGATGGGCAACGTGTCTGGTTTGCATCCGGTGACAAACTGAATGCAATCGATCCTGATAGCGGCAAGCCGGTCGATTCCCTTAGTGTGCCCGCACAAGCTGGGACTGCTTTCGACGGGCACCATATCTTTCAGATTGCGGACAGCCAGATTCAAAAGGTTGATCCAAAAACCGGCGAGGTACTCGCAACCATCCCTGCGCCAGACGGCTGCTCGGGGCTTGCATGGGCGGAAGGTTCTCTCTGGGTGGGGCAGTATCAGGAGTGCAAGATTCATCAGTTGGACCCGCAAACAGGGAAGGTTCTTCGTAGCATCGAATCCAACCGACATGTGACCGGTGTTACCTGGGTCGACAGCGAACTTTGGCACGCCACTTGGGAGGGTGACGACAATGAGATCAGGCAGATCGACCCTCAGACCGGAGACGTTCTGAAGAGCATTGCAATGCCGCACGGTATTGGCATATCGGGGCTAGAGTCCGATGGCCGAAGTCGCTTTTTCTGCGGAGGCGGAAAAAGTGGGAAGCTGAGGGTTGTTCGCTATCCGGAGTAGGCAAGAAACACGTCCGTGAAACGAGATTATGAGGTACATAGTTCATTGACCCCGGAACAAATGGATGCCCTGCTGGAAACTATCCCCGACGCCCGTGACGGTCTCACTCGCACCGAGCGGATCATTCTCTATGTGCTACACGAAACCCAGCGCGAGTTAAAAGGACGTAATGTGCCAACGGTGATGCTCTACGGCCGGGTGGTGGAATACGTCAACATCAGTGAAGCGGAGCTTCATGTTTACCTGGACAGGTTGGGTGTGAGGGGCGGCTGAGTTGCCCCAGGTCATTGATTTTCGCCGCTCATTATTTGCGCAATCGCCAATCCACTGTTAGGTTTCTAGTCAGGGCTTCATCCTGGATTCGTAGGGAGAGCGCATGGCAGACACCGTCACTGACTTGCTGGTCCGCTACTGGGCCACCGGCTTCTTCATCGTTGCCACATTGGGCCTGTGTGCCTTTATGGTGGGCGCCTCCAGCGTGCTTGGAGGGCGTAGCCGGGGTGTCAGCAAATCCCTCCCTTTCGAGTCCGGCATTGTTGGCACCGGTGATGCCAGACAGCGCTTTTCCGTCAAGTTTTATCTGGTCGCGATGCTGTTCGTGATCTTCGATATCGAGGCCGTGTTCCTGTTTGCCTGGGCCATCGTCATTCCCGACGTGGGCTGGACCGGATTCTGGGGCGCGGCGGTTTTTATCCTGATTCTGCTGGCCGGTCTGCTCTATGACAGTCGTACCGGTGCCCTGGACTGGGCCCCGGAATCATCCAGCGGTAGACCTCGTAGTCCGGCAGGCTGATTCAACGCACCCGATTACGGCGCGGGTCAACGGTGATTCCACTGTTGGGTCCAGCGCCCATGGAGGCGCAGCATGTCCTACACACTGACCAGGGCGGAACCTTCGCCGGTAGGTGACACGCAATACCCGATACGGCAACAGGAACCGTCGGAAGATCCTGTTAAGCGCCAGCTTGAACGCAATGTGTTCACCGGCAAGCTGAGCGACGTTCTCAATTCCGCGGTCAACTGGGGCCGCAAAAATTCCCTCTGGCCCTACAACTTCGGGCTGTCCTGCTGCTACGTGGAAATGACCACCGCCTTCACCGCGCCCCACGACATTGCCCGCTTCGGATCCGAAGTTATCCGCGCATCGCCCCGACAGGCGGATTTCATGGTGATTGCCGGCACCTGCTTTATCAAGATGGCGCCGGTGATCCAGCAACTGTACGACCAGATGCTGGAACCCAAGTGGGTAATCTCCATGGGCTCCTGCGCAAACTCCGGCGGCATGTACGACATCTACTCGGTGGTGCAGGGTGTCGACAAGTTTCTGCCGGTGGATGTGTATGTCCCCGGTTGCCCGCCCCGGCCAGAGGCCTTTCTGCAGGGCTTGCAGTTGCTACAGGACTCCATCCAGGAAGAGCGCAGACCCTTGTCCTGGGTGGTGGACGACCAGGGTGTCTATCGGGCAGACATGCCCTCTCAAAGGGAGAAGTGGCGGGATCAGCGTATTCAGGCCACCGAACTGCGAACACCGGATAAGCTGTGACAAACGCAACCATGTCGAAAGGCACCACTGACCTCGAGAGCCTGCTGGGCGATTTTCGGGAGGATGTACTGCATGTACAGCCCACGCTGACGGGCATGCCCGTATTCTGGGTGTCTCGTGAGAGCATCGTGGATATCCTGACCCACTTGAAGCGGCAGCCAGCGCCATTTTCCATGCTCTATGACCTGTCGGCCGTGGATGAGCGCTTGCGTGGTCACAGAAACGGGCTGCCGGAGGCAGATTTCACGGTGTTCTACCACTTGCTGTCAGTGGAGCGTAATGAAGACCTGATCCTGAAGGTTGGGCTGCCAGAGAGCGATTTGCGGGTGCCTACCGTTAGCAAAGTCTTCGCCAATGCCAATTGGTACGAGCGGGAAATCCTGGACATGTTTGGCATCGCCGTCGCCGGACATCCGCATCCGCAGCGGATCCTGATGCCGCCGACCTGGACAGGCCACCCCCTGCGGAAGGATTACCCCGCCCGGGCCACCGAGTTTGACCCCTATACCCTGACCGTGGAAGGCCAGGATGCGGAACAGGAAGCCATGCGGTTCGACCCGGAAGCCTGGGGCATGCAGCGTGAACGCGACGGGGCGGAGTTCATGTTCCTCAACCTGGGGCCTAATCACCCGTCCGCCCACGGGGCTTTTCGCATTGTGCTGCAACTGGACGGTGAGGAAATCGTCGATTGTGTGCCTGACATTGGCTACCACCACCGGGGCGCCGAGAAAATGGCCGAGCGCCAGTCGTGGCACAGCTTTATCCCCTACACCGATCGCATTGATTACACCGGTGGCGTGATGAACAACCTGCCTTATGTGCTGGCCGCAGAAAAACTGGCCGGTATTGAGGCGCCGGACAGGGTGAAGGTGATTCGGGTGATGATGGCCGAGATGTTCCGCATCACCAGCCATCTGCTGTTCCTCGGGACTTACCTGCAGGACCTGGGCGCCATGACACCGGTGTTCTACACCTTCAGCGACCGGCAGCGGGGCTATGAGGTGATCGAAGGCATTACGGGGTTTCGCATGCACCCGGCCTGGTACCGCATTGGCGGTGTGATGCAGGACTTGCCACAGGGTTGGGAAAAACTGGTGCAGGGCTTTCTGGACTGGATGCCCGCACGCCTGAAGGAGTACGAGCGGGCAATGATGGACAACGCCATCGTGCGCGAGCGGACCCGCCATGTGGCGGCCTTCAACACCGCCGAGGCACTGGAGTGGGGGGTGACCGGGCCTAACCTGCGGGCCACCGGCTGCGATTTTGATTTGCGCAAGCAGCGGCCGTACTCCGGTTATGAACAGTTCGATTTTGAGGTGCCGCTGGGTCACAACGGGGATGTGTTCGACCGGGGTCAGTTGCGCATCGACGAAATGCGCCAGAGCCTCCGGATCATCCAGCAATGCGTCAACAATATGCCCGCGGGCGACTATAAAGCGGATCATCCGCTGACGACGCCACCACCCCGGGAACGCATGCTCCAGCACATTGAAACCCTCATTACCCACTTCCTGCAGGTGTCCTGGGGGCCGGTGCTGGAACCCAATGAATCCCTGCAGATGATTGAGGCCACCAAGGGCATCAACAGTTATTACCTGACCAGTGACGGCAACACCATGAGCTACCGTACCCGCATCCGTACACCGAGTTTTCCGCACCTGCAGCAGATACCGGCGGTGATGCGCGGAGGCTTTGTGCCGGACTTGATCGCCCATCTGGGCAGTATCGACTTCGTGATGGCAGACGTGGACCGCTGATGATGGCAACAACACCACAGACACATCAGATTATCGGCACCGATGGATTCGAACTTCATCCGGCGGACGAGACCGCAATGCTGGAAGAGATGGCGCATTACGAGCAACCCCAGGCCGCGTGTATTGAGGCCCTGAAAGTTGTTCAGCGCCGTCACGGCTGGGTGCCGGACGGTGCCATTGGCGCCATTGCAAAGGTTCTTGGTATCGGCCCCGCATCGGTAGAGGGCGTGGCGACCTTCTACAGCCTGATCTTCCGTCAGCCGGTGGGTCGGCACGTGGTGCTGGTCTGTGACAGCAGTTCCTGTTTTCTGAGTGGTTTCGATGAGTTGAAACAGGCGCTGGCGAGTCATCTTGGAATTGACTATGGCCAGACGACAGAAGACGGCCGGTTCACCCTGCTACCAGTCTGTTGCCTGGGTGCCTGTGATGGCGCGCCGGCCCTGATGATTGATAACGACACCTATGGCCCGGTGTCACCGGATGACCTGCCGGGTCTGCTGGAGGGTTACCCATGAGCAAGTCCATTTCCAGCCAGCGTACATCCGTACGTTATCGCAGCCGGCTGTTGCAACCGGAGGCGGATCGTCATCCGGATACCCATCCGCTGACCTGGCGGCTGCGTGACGATGGCGAAGTGATCTGGCTTGACGAATACCTGCGCAAGGATGGCTATCAGTCGGTTCGTGCGGCCCTGGACAACGGCAACCCTCAGGCCATCATTGCCACCATGAAAGACGCCAATGTGCGAGGCCGTGGCGGTGCCGGCTTCTCGGCCGGGCTCAAGTGGAGCCTGACCCTGCAGGGCGGCAACATGCCCCGGGGTTACCTGATCTGCAATGCGGACGAGATGGAACCGGGCACCTTCAAGGACCGCCTGCTGATGGAGCAACAGCCACATCTGCTGATCGAAGGCATGATACTGGGGGCTTTGGCCAACAATTCCTTTTACGGATACATCTTTTTACGCGGTGAATACGTGGAGGCGGCGCGAGTTCTGAACCGAGCTCTGGACGAAGCCCGTGAGGCCGGTTGGCTAGGTGCTGACATCAACGGCAGTGGCTTTGATTTCGACATTGCCGTGCATACCGGTGCAGGGCGGTACATCTGCGGCGAGGAAACCGCGCTGATCAATTCGCTGGAAGGCAAACGGGCCAACCCTCGAGCCAAACCGCCTTTTCCAGGCCAATCCGGAGCCTGGGGCAAGCCTTCGGTGGTGAACAATGTGGAAACCCTGTGCAACGTGCCGGCTGTGATCCTCAAGGGTGCAGACTGGTATCAGGCACTTTCCGGTGACCGCACCGACGATGGCGGCAGCAAACTCTATGGCGTGTCCGGCCCGGTGGAAAAGCCAGGCCTGTGGGAGTTGCCCATGGGGACAACTGGCGCCGAAATCCTCGAGCGGGCAGGGGGCATGCGTGCCAACCGATCACTCAAAGCCTGGCTTCCAGGCGGTGCCAGCACCGGGTTTCTGTTGCCGGAGCATCTGGACCTGCCCCTGGATTTCGATACCGTGGGCAAGGAAGGCAGCCGCCTGGGGACGGGGCTGCTGACGGTGGTACCTCAGGAGCAGAGCATGGTGGCGTTGATGCGCAACCTGGAGGAGTTTTTTGCGCGGGAATCCTGTGGCTGGTGCACCCCTTGCCGGGACGGGCTGCCGTGGACGGTCAAACTGCTGCGGGCACTGGAACTGGGGCAGGGTGAAACCGGCGATATCGAACTACTGGACAAGCTGGCGGCGGACTGCGGCCCAGGGCTGACCTTCTGCGCCCATGCGCCCGGCGCCGCCATGCCGTTACAGACGGCCCTGAAACACTTTCGGCAGGAGTTTGAGCAGGGCGTCGGCAAACCCAGGGGTAAGGCCCATCCGGACCCGATTCCGGTGGGAGAAGTCTGAACGAAAGTCATCGAAGGATAGGCAGGCATCATGGCGACGATTCACGTGGATGGACAACGCTATACAGTCAACGGAGCCCACAACCTGCTCCAGGCGTGTCTGTCCCTTGGCCTGGATATTCCGTATTTCTGCTGGCACCCGGCCATGGGGAGTGTGGGTGCCTGCCGACAGTGCGCGGTCAAACAGTATAAGGACAAGGACGACGACAAGGGCATGGTGGTGATGTCCTGCATGACGCCTGCCGCAGACCAGACCCGCATTGATATCGACGATGAGGAAGCCAAAGCCTTCCGCGCCAGTGTCGTGGAGTGGCTGATGATCAACCATCCCCACGACTGCCCGGTGTGCGAGGAGGGAGGGCATTGTCACCTGCAGGACATGACCGTGATGACCGGCCATGATCGCCGCCGTTACCGGTTCCGCAAGCGCACGCGTCGGAACCAGTATCTGGGGCCGTTCATTGCCCATGAGATGAACCGGTGCATTACCTGTTACCGCTGTGTACGCTTTTACAACGACTACGCCGGTGGTACGGATCTGGGCGCCTTTGGTGCCAGGGATAATGTCTATTTCGGTCGCTACGAAGAAGGCATCCTGGAAAGCCCCTTCGCCGGCAATCTTACGGAAGTATGCCCCACCGGCGTGTTCACCGATCAGAGTCATTCCGAGCGTTACACCCGCAAGTGGGATTTGCAGTTTGCCCCCGGCATCTGCCATCAGTGCTCGATGGGCTGCAATATCAGCCCGGGAGAGCGGTACGGAGAACTGCGCCGTATTGAGAATCGCTACCACGGTGAGGTGAACGGGTATTTCCTCTGTGACCGGGGCCGGTTCGGCTACGGTTACGTCAATCGCGCAGACCGTCCACGACTGCCGGAATGTCGGGAATCGTCAGACAGTGAGCCAGTTACCCTGGAGGTCGACACCGCACTGGCCCGTATCAGCGATGCCCTGCGCCATTCGCGCCGTGTGATCGGCATCGGCTCGCCACGTGCCAGCCTGGAGAGCAATCACCAGTTACAGGCGTTGGTCGGCATGGAACATTTTTCCACAGGTATCGAGACACGGGAACAGGCTTGTCTTGATCTGATGAATCATCTGCAACGCCATGCCGGCCTGCCGACGCCCACGCTACGGGACATCGAAGATCACGACGCCGTTCTGGTGTTGGGGGAAGACCCGGTCCAGAGTGCCGGTCGCCTGGGCCTGAGCCTTCGACAAGCGGCCCTGGCACGGCGTGAGGCGCTGGGTGAGACCATTGGTGTGCCCGCCTGGAATGCCGAAGCCCTCAAAACCCTGGCTCAGGATCGTTACCATCCGCTGTTTATCGCCTGGCCCACTGCCACGGATCTGGACGATGTGGCTGCGGCTCGCTATGCCTTGGCCCCGGATGACATTGCCCGACTTGGCTTTGCAGTGGCCCATCGGATCGACCCGGCCGCCCCGCCGGCGGAAGGGCTTTCCGAGGGCATGGCCGACGCCGCTGAAGCTATTGCTGCCGCTTTAATGGAGGCAGAACGTCCGCTGGTGGTGAGCGGTGGCTCGTTGGGCTCCGAACCGGTACTGGAAGCAGCCGGGAATGTGGCCAGAGCGTTGTCCCGGCGCGCAAAACGAGGCGGGATGGCACTGATCCGGCGCGAGGCCAACAGCACGGGCTTGTCGCTGATGGGCGGCCAACCGCTGGACTGGGCGCTGGAGGAACTGACAAACGGCCACGCGGATGCCCTGGTGGTGCTGGAAAACGACCTGTACCAGCGACTGCCCCGGAATACGGTGGATGCAGCACTGGCGCAGGCAGAGATATGCGTTGTGCTTGATCATCAACGCACTGCTACGGCCAAGCGCGCCAAATTCCTGCTTTCCGCAGCCAGTTTCGCGGAGGCGGACGGTACGCTGGTTAATCTGGAAGGCCGGGCGCAACGCTTCTTCCAGGTATATGACCCCGGTTACATGCGGCCGGAAAGCCGTATTCACGAAAGCTGGCGCTGGTTGCACGCAATGGCGGTGAACCTGCAAGGCGAGAGGGCCGGTGATATCACCCTGGATACCGTCATTGCAGCGTGTGTCGAGGCTCATCCAGAGCTGGGCGGTATGGAGGAGGCCGCTCCCGCCTCACACTACCGCATTGATGGCCTGCAGCTCGCGCGGGAGCCCCACCGATACAGCGGCCGTACTTCCATGCGGGCGAACCAGAACGTCAGCGAGCCACGGGTGCCGCAGGACCCGGATTCCGCGTTTGCCTATTCCATGGAGGGCTACAGCGGTTATCACCAGCCGCGGCAACAAGTGCCCTTCGCCTGGGCGCCCGGTTGGAACTCGCCCCAGGCCTGGAACAAGTTTACCGATGAAGTAGGTGGTCATTTGCGCGGCGGTGACCCCGGCGTGCGGTTGATATGTCCGGTCCCGGGGCAGGGCCATTACAGCCGCCCGCCTCAACGTGCCGGAGACTCCCCAGGTTTACGGGCTCTGATTCTGCCAAGACTGTTCGGTGGCGAAGAAACGTCATCGTTGGCCATGCCCATTCAAAAACGTACGCAAACGCCCAGTGTCACCCTGAGCACCGACGACGCTGAACACTTGTCGGTCCGGGGCGGTGACACGGTGACCATTCTTGGGGAAACGCTATCGGTGGTTCAGCAGGATGGCTGGCCCAATGGCTGGATCGGTCTTCCCGCCGGGCTGTTTGCCGGACTGCTTCCGGGAGAGCCAGTCACACTGGACAACTCCGCCGGAGGTGCACCATGAGCTGGTGGACCCCGCAACTGGCTGCCATTGCCTGGGGCATGTTCCAGGCGCTGGTGATCCTGCTTGGCGCCGTGCTGCTGGGTGCAGCTCTCACGGTCGTGGAACGCCGCCTGCTGGGGCTCTGGCAGGACCGTTACGGGCCCAATCGGGTCGGGCCGTTTGGCACGCTGCAACTGGTGGCGGACATGATCAAGATCTTCTTCAAGGAGGATTGGATACCGCCATTCGCTGATCGGCCGCTGTTTGTCCTGGCGCCGGTAATCGCCTTTGCCTCCTTGCTGCTATCGTTCGTGATCATCCCTATCACCCCCGGTTGGGGCGTGGCAGACATGCACATTGGCCTGCTGTTTTTCCTGGCCATGGCTGGGGTCAACGTATACGCGGTGTTGCTCGGGGGCTGGTCCAGCGGCAACAAATACGCGTTGCTGGGCGCCATGCGGGCGACGGCCCAGACGCTGTCCTATGAAGTGTTCATGGGGTTGTCGCTGATGGGCGTAGTGGCCATGGCCGGGTCGTTCAACCTGCGGGACATCGTCAACGCCCAGGAAAGTTTCTGGTTCATCATTCCCCAGTTCTTCGGTTTTGCCACCTTCCTGATTGCTGGAATTGCGGTGACTCACCGCCACCCGTTTGACCAGCCGGAAGCGGAACAGGAACTGGCTGACGGGTACCACATCGAATACTCCGGTATGAAGTTCGGCCTGTTTTTCATCGGTGAATACGTGGGCATGGTGCTGGTATCGGCGCTGATCGTCACGCTGTTCTTCGGCGGTTGGCACGGCCCATGGCTGCCGCCAATCCTGTGGTTTGCGCTCAAGACCGGCTTTTTCCTGATGCTGTTTATCCTGCTGCGGGCGTCGTTGCCCCGGCCCCGGTATGACCGGGTGATGAGCTTTGGATGGAAGGTGTGCCTGCCGCTCACGCTGATTAACTTGTTGGCTACTGGGGCGGTCATGCTCCTGATGGCCGAATAGGGAGGACTCATGGAAAGACAAACAGTCCCGATGATCAAACGTATGCTTTGGCTGGTGCCAGCCACCTGGTCGCAATTGCGCACCCTTGGCATGGTGTTCATGCACAGCTTTCGCAAGCGCGAGACAGTGAACTATCCGGAACAACAGGTCTATCTGCCTCCGCGCTACCGAGGGCGTATCGTACTGACCCGCGACCCGGACGGAGAGGAGCGTTGCGTGGCCTGCAACCTGTGCGCGGTGGCCTGTCCGGTGGACTGCATTTCACTACAGAAGGGCGAGCAGGAAGACGGCCGCTGGTACCCGGAGTTTTTCCGCATCAATTTCTCCCGCTGCATCTTCTGTGGCATGTGCGAGGAAGCCTGCCCGACGTCGGCCATCCAGCTGACACCGGACTTCGAGATGGGCGAATACGATCGCCAGCAATTGGTCTACGAAAAAGAGGACCTGCTGATCAACGGTCCCGGCAAGGACCATGACTACCACTTCTACAAGGTGGCGGGCATGGCCATCGGTGGTAAAGACAAGGGCCAGGCCCATAACGAGGAGGCGCCGGAGGATGTGCGCACGTTGTTACCGTAAGCCGGAGGAGGGTGCCTGATGGAGCTGGCCTTCTATGTCTGCGGACTGGTGGCGGTGCTGGCCACCATTGGCGTGATCACCGGCACCAGCCCGGTTCACGCGGTGGTGTATCTGATCGTGTCACTGATCGCCGTTGCACTGGTGTTCTTTGCCCTGGGGGCACCGTTTGCCGGCGCCCTGGAAATCATCGTGTATGCCGGGGCGATCATGGTGCTGTTTGTGTTCGTGGTGATGATGCTGAACCTACGGTCGGATGCGGAGCAGGAACCGTCCTGGCGGAATCCGCGCCATTGGGTGGGGCCGTCGTTACTGACGTTGCTGCTGCTAGGTGCCCTAGCCGTTCTGATCGGTCAGGGTGGCATGGGGCAGATGATCGATGGTGAGCTGCTGACCGCACGGGCCGTGGCCCTGACCTTGTTCGGGCCCTGGCTGATAGTGGTGGAACTGGCCGCCATTCTGCTGTTGGCTGCCCTGGTGACAGCGTCCCATGTGGGCCGACGATCAAATCCCCTGCGAAAGCAGAGGTCAATGGACAGCGCTAACCAGGGAGGTAACTCATGACGGGAATTCCCATGGAGCATGGGCTGATCCTGGCTGCCATTCTGTTCAGCCTGGGGCTGTTGGGGTTGATGCTGCGCCGCAGTATGTTGTTTGTGCTGATGAGCCTGGAAGTAATGCTGAATTCGGCGGCACTGGCATTTGTGGTGGGAGCTACAGCCTGGAACCAGCCTGATGGGCAGGCCATGTTCCTGTTGGTGATTACCCTGGCGGCTGCGGAAGCCAGTGTCGGGCTGGCGCTGATGATCCAGCTTTACCAGCGGTTCCGCTCCCTGAATCTGGATGCCGTTAGCAGGATGCGTGGATGATGGCGATGGCAGTGACTCTTTCGTTTCTGTTGCCTCTGGCGGGCACACTGATCCTGGCGTTCAGCGGCGGACGCTTGGGCGCATTGGCCAGTTCCGTTGTGGGCGTTGGTAGTGTGGGGCTGGCGGCGCTGGCCACGGCGTGGGCAATGATGGCTCATTCCGGCGGTAGTGAAGGTATAACCCTTTGGACCTGGATTGCAGTCGGGGATTTCCAGCCCACCATCGGCCTGGCAGTGGATGGCCTGGCACTGGTGATGATGTCAGTGATTACCGGAGTCGGTTTCCTGATTCATCTGTTCGCCGCCTGGTACATGACCGGTGAGGAAGGCATTACCCGCTTCTACGCCTGGATGAACCTGTTTGTGTTCAGCATGATGCTGCTAGTGCTGGGAGACAACCTGCTGCTGTTGTTCCTGGGTTGGGAGGGTGTCGGCCTCTGCAGCTATGGCCTGATTGGCTATTACTATCAGGGCAGCGCCAATGGCTGGGCGGCCTTCAAGGCGTTTGTGGTAACCCGCATTGGCGACGTGTTCCTGGCACTCGGGCTGTTCCTGATCTTCATGGAGCTGGGCACACTCGATATCCAGCAATTGCTGGCCCTGGCACCACAGCAGTGGCAGGAAGGCAGTACCACCGCCAACCTGGCGGCGTTGCTGGTACTTGGCGGTGCCCTTGGCAAGTCGGCTCAGGTGCCGCTGCATACCTGGTTGCCCGACGCCATGGCCGGCCCCACGCCGGTGTCTGCGCTAATCCACGCGGCGACCATGGTCACGGCGGGCGTGTACCTGATTGCCCGGCTCAATGGCCTGTTCCTGCTGGCCCCGGATGTGCTCCTGCTGGTCGGTGTGATCGGGGCTGTGTCTCTGCTGCTGGCGGCCTTTGCGGCTCTGGCACAGACCGATATCAAGCGCGTACTGGCCTATTCCACCATGAGCCAGATTGGCTACATGTTCGTGGCGTTAGGGGTAGGCGCGTTCGATGCTGCGATCTTCCACCTGGTGACCCACGCCTTCTTCAAGGCTCTGCTGTTCCTGTCTGCCGGGGCGGTGATCATCAGTTGCCACCACGAACAGGACATGCGGCGGCTTGGCGGGCTTTGGCGTAAGTTGCCCGTGGCTTATGGTGGCTTCCTCGTGGGCGGTGCGGCACTGGTGGCATTGCCACTGGTGTCGGCTGGTTTTTTCAGCAAGGACGAAATCCTGTGGCAGGCAATGGCGGCTGACCAGACCGGCCTATTGATTGTTGGATTGCTGGGCGCGGTGTTGACCGGCATCTATACGGTTCGACTGATCCTCGGCACCTTCCATGGTGAGCCGGGCCATGGCGAGCCGGGCAGCGACCACGCCCGCCATCCGGAACCCGGCACCAATCCACTGACTCATCACCTGCCGTTGATCGTGCTGGCGGCGCTGTCTACCTTTATCGGCGCCTGGCTCTATCCGGGCCTTGGCGGACTGTTCCCGGACGCACCCGGAGAAGCAGCGGAAACCGGCCACACCCTGCTGCAGGTACTGGCCATGGGCGCCGCTATCGCAGGATTGCTGCTGGCAGCATGGCTGTATCTTTGGCGGCGAGACTGGCTTGCCAAAAAGGCCGGGGAGGGCATAGGCGCTCGCCTGTGGACACTCTGGCACCATGCCTGGGGTTTTGACGCCCTGTTTGACCGGGTGCTGGTGCTGCCCTGGCAGTGGGTGGTAAAGGTTCTGAGGGTGGATCTTGTGAACCTGGTGATGAATCTGCCCGCGCTGTTGGCGCGTGCGCTTAATGCCGGGTTGGTGAAAAGCCAGAACGGTCGCGTGCGTAGCTACGCCCTGGTGATGGTGTTGGGCGCCACGATCATCCTGCTGGCTCTGGCGGTGTTGCCGGGAGGGCTAGCATGATCCTGGTGTGGCTGATCCTGATCCCGTTTGTGGGTGGACTGCTGTGCTGGCAGGCGGATCAGTGGGGCGATCGGGCGCCTCGCTGGATAGCGCTGGCTACCATGTTGTTTGTTCTGATCATCAGCCTGGTGCTCTGGGTAACCGGTGATTTTGCGTTGCCGGGCGAGGTCACCAGGCATTGGCTGCTGGAATGGAGAACGTCCTGGATCCCGCGTTTCGGCATTGAGATTCATCTGGCGATGGATGGCCTGTCGCTGATCCTGGTGGCGTTGACCGGCTTCCTAGGCGCACTGGCCGTGCTCTGTTCCTGGCACGAGATTGATCACCGCGTGGGCTTTTTCCACCTGAACCTGCTGTTCATCCTCGGTGGTGTTGTAGGCGTATTCCTGGCGCTGGATCTGTTCCTGTTCTTCCTGTTCTGGGAAATGATGCTGGTGCCGATGTACTTCCTGATTGCGCTCTGGGGCCACAGCGGCTCGGCAGGGCAGACCCGGATTCGTGCCGCGACCCGATTCTTTATCTACACCCAGGCCAGTGGCCTGCTCATGCTGGTGGCGATACTCTCACTGGTGTTCGTGCATTACTCCAACACCGGCGAACTGTCTTTCAGCTACGATACCTTGCTGGATACGGATGTCCCGGAGGCGCTGGCGCCGTGGCTGATGCTGGGCTTCTTTGTGGCCTTTGCCGTGAAGCTGCCGGTGGTCCCATTCCATGGCTGGCTTCCGGATGCCCATGCCCAGGCGCCGACCGCTGGTAGTGTCGATCTGGCCGGTATCCTGTTGAAAACCGCCGCCTACGGCATCCTGCGGTTTGCGCTGCCGCTGTTCCCGGAAGAGTCCCAGGCGTTTGCGCCTGTCGCCATGACACTCGGGCTGGTGGGCATTATCTACGGCGCCGTACTGGCATGTGGCCAGCAGGACATAAAGCGCCTGATCGCCTATACCAGTATCTCCCACATGGGCTTCGTGCTGATTGCCTTGTATTCAGGCTCGGAACTGGCGATTCAGGGGGCCATTATCCTCATGGTGGCCCATGCCTTCTCCAGTGCCGGGCTGTTCATTCTCAGCGGCCAACTGTATGAGCGCATTCACACCCGTGACATGCGGATCATGGGCGGCTTATGGGGGCGAATCCCGGTGCTGCCCGGTTTTACCCTGTGTTTCGTCGCTGCCTCCCTGGGGATGCCAGCCACGGCCAACTTCGTGGGCGAATTCATGGTGCTGTTTGGCACCTTCCCCAATGCACCGGTTGTCGTGGTGATTGCCAGCGTCGGGCTGGTGCTGGCGGCGATATACTCCCTGCTGTTGATGCAGCGGGTGCATTATGGTCCGGAATACCGCCAGGGCGCCCTGAGAGGGCCGGACGCGAGAGAATACGGCATGATGTTGGTGCTGCTTGTGCTGACGGTGATGGTGGGGCTCTATCCTCAGCCAATACTCGACATTACCGCGCCGATAGCGGGCCCGGCTGCCGAGCTGTTCCAGCAAGCCGGAGCGGAACTTGCCAGCCGCGCAGGGGAGGTGAACTGATGCTGACCCTGGCAAATCTGGTTGCACTCATACCACTGATTGTTGTTGGCACCACTGCGGTGATCATCATGCTTGGCGTAGCCTGGCAGCGACACCATGGCGCCACGGCGTTGGTTTCGGCCGTTGGGCTGGCATTGGCTCTCGCCTGCGTGCCTGTGGCCTCAACAGCATTGTCATCGCCGCCACTGATGGCTGTGGATGGGCTGGCGTTAATGGGCAGCGTGCTGGTGTTGTTGTGTGCGCTGGTCACGGTGGCCCTGAGTCATCATTACCTGACCGGTTATATCGGCCCGAAGGAAGAGTTTTACCTGTTGCTGTTGTGTGCCGTGACCGGGGCATTGGGACTGGTGGCCAGCGACCACCTGGCGACCCTGTTCATCAGTCTGGAACTGTTGTCGATGCCCCTCTACGGCATGTTGGCCTACAGCTTTCGGGCAGAGCGGTCGCTGGAAGCCGGCATCAAGTATCTGGTTCTGTCTGCGGCTGCGACGGCGTTTCTGTTGTTTGGCATGGCTTTGATCTATGCCCGCACCGGGCATCTGGACCTGGCGGGCCTGGCGACGGGGCTGGCAAACACCTCCGATGCATGGACGCTGGCCGGGGCTGTGCTGATGCTGGTGGGGCTTGGCTTCAAGCTCTCCATCGTTCCCTTTCATCTCTGGACGCCGGACGTTTACCAGGGCGGGCCAGCGCCGGCCACCATTTTCCTGGCCACGGTCAGCAAGCTGGCGGTGTTTGTGTTGTTGCTGCGTCTGGTGACCGTTGCGCCGGTGTTTAACAGCGACTGGTTGAACACGCTGATAACACTGTTGGCCCTGATCACCATGTTGGGGGGCAACCTGTTGGCGTTGTTTCAATCCAATCTGAAACGATTGCTTGGCTATTCTTCCATTGCTCATTTTGGCTACCTGATGGTGGCCATCGTTGCAGGTGGGGCACTGGCGGTAGAAACCGTAGGGGTTTATCTGGTGACCTACCTGGTCACCACACTGGCGGCCTTCGGCGTGGTTACCCAGCTGTCTAGCCCGTTCAGTGGTGAAGATGCTGCCGGACTGCATTATTACCGTGGGCTGTTCTGGCGCCGCCCATGGCTGGCTGCAGTGATGACCGTGAGTTTCCTGTCTCTGGCTGGCATTCCGCTAACTGCAGGGTTTATCGGCAAGTTCTATGTGTTGGCATTGGGGGTTGCCGAAAACCGCTGGTGGCTGGTGGGCGGTATCGTCGCAGGCAGTGCCATTGGCCTGTTCTACTATCTGAGGGTGATGGTCACTCTGTACCTGCCGGAACCCGGCATGCGCCGGATGGATGCCACCAACGACTGGGGCAACCGCATCGGTGGGTTGACGCTGCTGGTTGTGGCCGTATTGATCCTGGTGTTGGGTGTTTATCCCTCGCCGATGATCCAGTGGGTGGTGGGGCTCTCGACCGTAGTTGTGTCATGACTTCACAGCGGTTTATCTGATTTTGACAATTTCCTTATAAAACCCCGACAAAGATCTGATAATAGCCTGCTAACCTACTCGCTCGGTAATGGTTGATGGTTTCAGGAAAGAGGGTAAACGAACGCCCTTCAACACCAATGGAATTTGATGGAATGACAGCTGATAGACCGCCCCTTAGACTGCTGATAGTGGAAGATCAGGTAGACCTTGCGGAAAACCTTTTCGAGTTCCTGGGGGAAGATCGCTATTGCCTCGACTTTGCTGCCGATGGTTTGACCGCATTGCATCTGCTGGCCACGCAAAGCTACGACGTCATCGTTCTCGACCTGATGCTACCCGGTGTGAACGGTTTTGATGTTTGCCGGCGTATTCGCGAGGATTTGCGATGCCAGACCCCCATCATTCTAATGACCTCCCTCAGTGCGTTGAACGACAAGGAAAAAGGGTTCGATTGCGGTGCGGATGACTATCTCGTGAAGCCGTTTGAGCTGAGGGAATTGCAGCTGAGAATCGAGGCGCTTCACCGTCGCCATTCACCGTTGAAGCCGGTACTGCAGGCTGGAGAGATCCGATTTGATCCTGGCACTCTGGAAGTTGAGTTGCATGGGCTGAAAACAACTCTGTCTGGCACATCGTCACGATTGTTCGAACTGCTGATGCGAGCTTATCCAAACTTTCTTGGCCATACGACATTGACGGATGCCTTATGGGGTGGCGCTCGTTATGGAGACGCTGAGGGAAACAACTTGCGGACTCAGGTCTACACTCTCAGAAAATCCTTACAGGGGAGCCTTGGTAACGGCCTGATAAAAACGATACACGGCAGGGGTTACCGACTGGAGTCACCGAAAGATACAGATCCCAATACACCATGAAGTCATCACTGACCGCCCGACTGACGGGAACCCTGTTCGTCCTGATTGCCGCTACTGCGGCGGCATCGATGTTCATCGTTGAGCAGTTTGTTGATGACATTGAAGACACCATCCTGGACCTTGAGCTAAAGGCAGACGCGGACTATTTCAAGCAACAGCTTCTTGAGGATGAATTCCGGCCTGTAAAAACGGGGCGCCTGGAGGCAGTTTTTCTACCGGAAGGCGCGGAGGAATCGGTTCTGCCGGACTATTTCCAGGGCCGCACCCTGCCATTCTCCCGGGAAGTCGAGGTGGGTGAGACAACGCTTTTGATTGTCGGCGAACAGCTGAATGAACCCGGGGGTAAACTTTTCCTGGCCCAGGATATTACCATTATGGAGAACCGTGAGTTCCTGGTTCAGCTTGTCCTGGTTGGCGTGGCGGCCGGCATGCTTCTGGTCGGCTATTTTATTGCCCGCGTGGGTGCCCGCTATCTGGTACGTCCTTTCAAGAAGTTGACCCGCGAGGTACTGGGCACGGAGCCAGGATCTTCCATGCCGAGAATGACCACCCACTATCGCGACCAGGAGTTTTGCGATATTGCCGAAGCATTCAACCGTTTCCTCTCAGAGCTTGAAAAACATATCGAACGGGAAAAGTCGTTTGTGAAGCTTGCCAGCCATGAGCTTCGCACGCCTCTGGCAGTGATGGGCGGTGCGCTGAACGTACTGGAACAGCGCCAAAGCCTTTCGGAGGCTGATCAGAAAACTTTGGGGCGCCTCCGTCGGGCAATGCAAACAATGCGCGATGATACAGAAGTCCTGCTGGAACTGGCCCGCAGTGAGGCTTCCAGCGACGATGCAAGGATCATTGTGGTGAAGGACATCATCCAGAATACGATTGATGATCTGGAACATGGGCATCCGGGACAGGGCGGTCGCATCACGATATTCGATGACAGTCCGGATCTCAGGATTAGAACCCACCCTATACTGGTGCGCATGTTGCTGCGGAACCTTTTGCAGAATGCGCTGCGTCACACCCAGTCTCCTGTTGAAGTTCACATCCTGTGGAACGGGATCCTGATAAAAGACTTCGGTTCAGGTCTTCCCGAAACTGTAGTGGAGACTCTGAGGTTATCGAATGAGCCCAGGGGCGCCGTATCGAAAACAGACCAACTCAACAACACAACGTTCGGATTGCTCATTGTTCGCCTGGTATGTGAACGATTGGGTTGGGGGATCAAAGTTGCCCAATCAGATGACCGGGGCACCGAATTCCTGATTGAGATTGATAACCGGAGTTGACGGTTTGTCGTTTCACTCTCGCTAATCATGATTGGGCCCTGACGGTACACCGGGTAGACCATACGAGCGATTGCTATAGAGTTTTAACGGCAGCAGAGCATGGGCAAGGGCTTTGTTGAACAGAGTTTCGGACGAAGCCTGTTGCAAGTATTGGGTCTGCCCTCGGTCTTTGGAGTAAACGCCGGCCAGAGGTGGCTGATCGGGGCGTAGCACCGTCACATTAAAGTGGTTGTCCATCCAGGCGTAGTAGTCATTGAACTGCATCATTGCCCGACCCGGTGCGTCCGGAAATGCCGCCAGGTCGCGACCGACCAGGGGATGTTCGCTGGTGATACCCATGAGAGACAGCAGCGTTGGCGCCAGGTCGATCTGGCTGGTGATTGTCTGGATTTTCCGGCCTTCAATGTCGGCCCCCAGAATCAACCCCGGAATCTGGAAATTCTTGATAGGCACCAGTTCATCACCCCAGACCCTGGCGTCATGGTCGGCCACAATCAGAAACAGCGTATCCTCCCAGTAATCGCTGTTGCGAGCGGATGCCATGAATTCGCCCAGGGCGTGATCCGCGTATTTGACGGCATTGTTGACCGTGTTTTTATCGTCGTCGTATGGCTCAATACGTCCGTCAGGAAACTCAAACGGCGTGTGGTTGGAGGATGAAAAAATCAGACGGAAAAAAGGTTTCCCCGAGGTATGCAGTTGCTTCAGCTCTTCCTGGGTTTTTTCAAATAGATCTTCATCGCTGACGCCCCAGCTTCCGGTAAAACTCGGATCGGTGTAGTCCTGCTGGTCGACAATCGTGTCGAAGCCATTACCGGTGAAAAAGCTGCGCATGTTGTCAAAGTGGGCCTCTCCCCCATAGATGAAGCCCGTGTCATAGCCTTTTCTTTTCAGCAGCTCGCCGAGTGTAAAGAAGTCGGTCTGGGACAGGGATAGTTTCACCACGCTGCGTGCGGGAGACGGCAGGAAGCCTGAAACGACGGCTTCGATGCCCCGCACGGATCTTGTGCCGGTGGCATACAGGTTTTCGAACCACCAGCCAGAATCTTTCAGAGCCTCCAGATGTGGGGTAACGGGTGTTCCACCGAGCGATTCCACAAAAGTCGCACCCAGGCTTTCCTCAAGCACGATCACCAGATTGAGCGGGCGTGATCGTGTCCGGGCCGGGGTTTGGTGATGCAGCGTTGGAAACCGGTCTGACTCGAATTCGGCGTTGCTCAGCCATGGTTCATTCCGTACTTCGTCCAGAATACGGGACATAGCCATGGAACCGTAATTGTCGCTGGCCTCTGCCTCGTGTTTAAGATTGTAGATCGCAAATGCCACGGACCAGGTCGAATTAAGAATCAGCGAGTTCACCAATGCATCGGAGGTTAGCGCAAACATGGCGGGATTCGCCGGCCGGTGGCCTGTTGTGGATCGAACGCTTATAAATACCAGGAGCACGACAATTGGCCATACCATTAAAGCTTTGCGGTAATGGCCAGGTTTGGCTTCCTTCAGCCATGGTCTCATCAGCCGGGCGAACAGCCATGTCAGAGTAATCACAATCAGCGTGCCCAGGACGACAGTGGTCAAATAGCCCTCCCAAAGCATGCTCAGTACTTCCCTGGGATAGTTCAGATATTCGATAAACAGCCGATTGGGGCGAACATCGTATTCGGCTATGAAAGTCGGGGTAGACAATTCCATGAAGAGGAACGTGCCAACCACGACCAGTGCCCAGAGAAAAGTAAGACGCTTCCAGACCGCCCAGCAATACTTATGGCCCAGAACCGGAAGGAGCAGCACCAATGGCGCCACGACCATGCCAGCCATGATCAGGTCCACCCGCAGGCCGTGAAGAAAAATATCGGGCCAGACGGAGGTCGTCTCGACCCGATCAAATTGCCAGGCCACCAACAAAGACCGGGACAGACCTCCGATGAGAAGAATAGTGCAAAACAGCATGAGTATTGGTGCATAGGCGCCGGCCCATCTGAACCAGCGATACACACATTCAGGCAGTGAAACTTTCCTTGCCGTCGATGAGGTAGGCATAACAGGACTCTACGTTTGAGGGAACACTCTGTGGGCTGAGTAATGGAAACGTAGAGTAAGGGATGATTTGTCAGTTTCAGGTCAGGGAATTGTCAGATATTCGTCAAATTCTGCCTCCGGATAATTGATCGCTAAACGGTTCACCTGCCTATTTGCCCAGCAATTCACCCACTGGGCGCAAATTAACCACATGGTCACACAGTGATTTGACGATCATCAGGATTGGAGTGGCAACCACAAGCCCCACGGGGCCCCAAAGCCAGCCCCAGAACAGCAGGCCGATAAAAATGGCAACCGCGTTAAGGCTGGAAATATGGCTGGTAAGCCAGGGCGTCAGCAGATAGCCCTGAATGCTGGTGATGGCCAGAGAAGTACCGGCAACGATGATCGACATTTCCAGTTCGCCAAACTGTATGAAGGCGGCCATACCCGTGCCCATGAGAACTAGGAACGGCCCCAGATACGGCACGGCACTGGCGATGCCGGCCAGAACGCCCCAAAAACCGGCTTGCTCAACGCCCAAGGCCATAAACGAAAGCCAGGTCAGCACGCCCACAAATACGGCACCTACAAACATCACAAACAGGAACTGCCTTACGCTGCGATGGAATTCGTTCATGATTCGGGCGGCCTTGCGCATTCGAGCAAAGGATGGCCCGGATATTTTGACGATCTTGCGTCTGTACAGTGAGCCAATGGCGAGCACAAAATACACCAGCAACAACGCGGAGAAGCACTGGGAAATCAGGACGAGTGCCGCTGGGGAACCCTGAAGCACGTAGTCTTTGATCTCGAGAGGTTCGTCCACCACGCGCACTGGCGTTGCTCCCGATTGGGATGCATCTCCGTTGTCCCGATCCGGACTGGCCGTGGCCTCAATTTTCTTCGCGGCGGACTGGGCTTTTTCCATCATGCTCTCGCCGTCTTTGGGGCGGCTGGCTTCATTTTTCTGAAACTGTTCGATGGCGACCGGTATCTTGTCCAGCATAGCCATCGCTTCCTGCTTCAGAGGAATACTGGCTCCGGCAATGATGCCAATCAACAAAATCAGCACCACAGCCGCCGCCAGTGGACGGGGTACTTTCAACCGGTTGATCGCGGCGACCAGGGGCTCTAGCGCGTAGCTGATTAATACAGCCACCACCAATGGCAACAACACCGCCTGGGCCCAGTCAATAAAATATAGGGTTGCGATACTGGTGAGTGTGATGAGTGACATGCTGCGCATGTTGACTGCGTCAATCAACGCCTGACCGTTCTGGGAACCGTCAGCCCCCGACTCATAACGCTTTGTCTTATCGCCGCTTTCCATGGGGTAATGCCTCCGTGTCTAATCGGTAAAACCGTTGCAGCGCTTCGTAAACTTCTGGCTGTTCCGCTTTCAGGTGTTCCGGCTGTTGGTAAAAGGCTTCCGTTAGCACCGCAAAAAACTCGGCGGGTTCGGTGGCGCCGTATGGGTCCAGCCAGGGCTTCTGGTGATGTTGAAGCGACTGTCTCAAGTGTTCATAGGCCCGAGTCATTGTTTCCTGCCAATGTCTTGCCTGTTCTCCGCTGAGTGGCGGAGCGCCGTCCGCAGTGCCGTCCAGATAGTCCAGCTGGTGGGCGAATTCGTGAAGAATGACGTTATGGTGCCCATCAGGGTTGACTGCACCTTCCTCGCACTGTGTCCAGGCCAGAACCACCTGTCCGTAACTTGAGGCTTCACCCGCACGAATCTCATTACTCTCGCTCACCACCAGGCCATCATGCTCAATATCCCTGACACGATAGGCATCCGGATAGACCAGAATACTGCGGATGTCGTCGAAGTCAGAATAGCTGCGGTTCATGATGAGCAGGCAGGCATGTCCCGCGATGGTCAAGCGCACAGTGTCGTCCATCTCGAACCCATCGCAGCCGTAAAAAGACTTTTCCGCCAGGAACAACTGTACATGCTGTTCCAGTTGTCGTTTCAGCTTGGCCGGCAACCCGGGGAACAGGGGCACCTGAGACTCAAGTGTCGCACGCCAGGTTTCCGGAAAAGGGGTCTGAAGCTGTCTCTCGCGGCGCCAGTTGCGGTAGAAAAACAGATAGAAAACCGAGGCGGCAATCACGGACAGCGCGCAGAGAGTGTAGATCAGCATGGGCAAGATTCCGAGGCCGTATGGTGATTTGACATTTTAGTTCAGTTTGCTAATTAAATAGGTGTTGGGTAGCAACATTCCCAAAGTGCGATTGAATTCTGATGCCGTTCATCATAGGGGGTTGGCGGGCGGCCGTCAGGGAACTTTTCGTTACTTCCTATCAGTAGTGGCCACCAGGTCGTTCCGTGGCATGGAAGCATAAAGGAATCTGCTCCATGTATATCGTGACCAATCGAACCGTCGATGAAAGCAAACACACCGAGAACGAGGCCTTTGGCAGTAAACCCATTGAAGGCCCCAACGAGTTGCGGCTGGCGGAGGCGTCCCGTCGGCGAAACCGCTGGCATATCGATATCCTGCCTGACCAGATCACGCCGCAAATGGCGAGGAGTGTCGATCTTAATCCCGACAATATCTATCCGGCCAGCGCCTATGTGGCCCGCAAATTGATCGAGAAACCCGACCAAGGCACTGGTGCGCGCCCGAACGGAAGAAACCTGTTGTTGTTTGTTCATGGCTACAACAACGATATGACTGACGTGCTTGATCGTGCCGAAAGGCTGGAGCAGAACTTCGGTGTTGAAGTCATTGTGTTCAGCTGGCCCGCCAATGGCGGAGGATTGCATGGTGTGCTCAGCTACAAGAGCGACAAGCGGGACGCCCTCGCCTCGGTAGGTGCATTCAATCGTGTGTTGGAGAAACTGGAAGCCCTGGTGAGCGACTTTCATGCGCAGTACGTGATCGATCTGGAGGCGCGCGCGGAAGCCCGGTTTGCAGACAACGCCGCCGCCTGGGACCGCTACTTTGCGAAGGAAGTCGAGAAGCACTGCCCATTCACTGTGAATCTGATGTTGCACAGTATGGGGAACTATCTCTACAAGCATTTGCTGGGGAGTTCTGTATACAGCGGAGATCGGCTGCTGTTCGATAACGTTGTGATGGTGGCCGCGGACACCAACAATGAAAACCACGCGGAGTGGGTGGACCGAATTCCCTACCGCAACCGCCTCTATATCACCATCAACGAAAACGACGGTGCCCTGAAGGCCTCTCGCCTGAAAATGGGCGAACAGCAAAAAGCCCGGCTTGGCCATTACCTGCGCCGGCTGGATTCCAGGGTGGCGACCTATATCGACTTTACCAGCCAGCCCCATGTGGGGGATTCCCACGCCTATTTTGAGGACTCGCCGTTAAAGAACGCGAAAGTTCTGGATTTCTTCAAAGCATCGTTGAATGGGAAAGTGGCTGAGAAGCCGACTCGGTATGATCCATCACGAAACGTTCACCGATTGTGATTGCGGACTTCAGTTAACCCCAAATCGCCGCTCTCGCTCAAACCGGAAGAATCCGTCCCGTTCTTCAAGGGCAATGGTTTTGGCAGAGCGCCCGAAGTGTTCTACACGCAAATCGTCCAGCGCCTCATCCAGTTGATCTCCGGAATAGCGCCGGGCAAGTTGGTTTCGTTCGGCCATGTAGGCTTTGCCATTTTGCCAGCGTTCGTTACGTTGCTGGTCCTGCTTTGAAAGGCGGCTGATGGCTTCTTCCGGATAGCCCATCTGGCGGCGCAGGCTGTTGATACGCTCCTGGCGGGCGTCTGCCGATAAGGTGTGGAGGTGGCTCTGAACAGCGTCGAGGCTGAACAGGGTGCGAGTCATCACGTCCGGGCCAATAAGCTGTCGGGCCATATCGTTGTTGTAAAGCTGTTCTACGGAGGTTTTAAGCTGGTGCGCGGTTTCTTCCGGAGTGATTTCGTGGGCTTGGTCCAGTCGCTGCAGTTCCGCCTGGAAGGCATCCTGATTCGCATGCATGGGAGACTCCCGCTCGCCCCATATACGGCTGGCGTCGTCACCGAACAGTGCCTCTCGTTTTTCCCAGAGCGCCGTCTGGCGTTCGAACATGGGCATGCCCTGCAACAGTAGCCGGTTGTCTTCCAGCCATTGCTCGTAAGCTGAGAGCTTTGCTAGGTCTTCTTTGCTCAGGGTTGATGACCCCTGCGATTGGGCCGGCGGTGATGTAGCTGGTTGGCCGGACAACGCCGGAGGGGGAGAGGTCTCGGACGTCAAAGGTTGCACGGGCGCCGTCAAAAGCCCAAGGATAAAGCCGGCCGTGGCCAGAATCACCACGGCCAGCCCTGCAAGCCAAAGGGATGTTTTCACGAAATATTTTCCTGTTCGCCGGTTGTCAGGGGGTCTTTCAACGTCTTTGAAAGGCCCCCTGGTTGAGTTACAGCAAAGGCTGGAGTTTTGGCCAGATCAGCTCTGCGATCTTTTGGGAGCCACTATCGGCCGGGTGTATGCCATCGAAGATGATGTCGCTCTCCGTCACCACCTGTCTTGGGTCCACGAAGGTGCAGTCAAGAGTGGAATATTCGCAGGCCCTGGCGAGGATTTTGTTGCCGTAGTCGACCGCCTGTTTCATGCTTTTAAGACGGAAAAGGCCGTTCTTGGTGTAGTAGTAGCCCACCAGCACGCCGTTCTCCACGCCCGCATCGGACAATTCGTTCAGATAGTTCACGCCGTCCACATACAGATCATCGATCAGATCCTTGCACTTGCTGCTGAGGCGGCCGAACTGATACCACTGGGTTTTGCAGTTGTATGGGTCAAGGGCAATCGCCGGAATAAGGATGTCGTTACCGCCGCCATTACCAACCATGGTGCGGATGTCGGGATTGTCCTCCTGTGCGGTGGCGAACTGCTCGACAACAGAGGGTGCGAGGAAGCCGCCGGTGAGTTCGGCGCCGGAGACCGTGTAGCGGCGGAAGGATTCCCCGGCCTTGGCTTCCAGTTCGTCCTGGATCTTCCCGGACAGGGCAAAGATCGAGTCGCCCAGGAATATCACCTGATCGTTATCCGCATCAGGGACCTGGGGATTGCTGAGCAGTTGTCCCAGTTGTCCGCAGCCTGTCATAGCCATGGCCATCGCAGTGACCGCCATTAGTCGAAACAGGGAATGGCGTTTGGAGAAGGTGTCTCTTTCGTCACAGTGTCGGATCTTGTTCATTATTGTGTCTCCGTTGTTGGGGATGAATGGTGCCTGGCGAGGCGCCATTCATTTGCAACTTGCACAAAATACGATCAGTGCGACAGGTCGGAAGTGGCCGTTTTTTTGTCTTTTTCGGCGGGATGAACTGGAGTGTGACTGGCCTCTCGAAACGATGTGTTCGCTTTTTAGTGGCAGGTTATGGCCTGGAGTGACCGGTGAGCTCATTCAGCAATTCAGAAGCACCCCAGGTTTTTTCTGTTTCCTCCCGTTGATGCATCAATCGCACGAGTTTGCGGTTGACCGGTGCGTCCGTGCCCAGCTTTTCGGCCAGTTTCACCACTTCTCCGTTGATCCAGTCAATTTCCGTTGGGCGCCCGGCCTGAAGATCTTCCCACATGGAGGAACGTGCAACAGGATCGATGGTGAGCATCCGTTTGGCCAGTCGGGTAAACAGCCAATCAGGTAGTGACATCACGGAAGGAATCAGTTTGGTAGTCAGGCCTGTGAGTTTTACCGTGGGTATGCCAGCCGCTTTAAGGAGTTCTAGTGTTTCTCTCTGAGCCATCGCCAGGCAGCGGCGATAGTCCCTTTGCGAGAGCTCTTCCAGCAGCGGAACGCCAGAGAGGGCGTTGACCGGGTTATTCAGATTGAGTAACAGCTTGGACCACATCACCGATTCGATATCGCGTCGCAGTTCCAGCGGGAGCCCGGCATGTTCAAACCAGGGCAGGGCATGTTCCAGCGACGGATGCCGGTCGGCCATCAGGTGGCCCTGAGTGCCTTGATGGAAATGCCCCGGCTCCTGTTGCAGCACGTTGAATGGAACCATCCCGGCCAATACGTTGGCGTTGGGCATAGCGGCCTGGAGGTGCTCTGCGTTGGAGATTCCGTTTTGCAGACTGACCACCGGTATGCCCTCGCTCACCCAGGGCGCGAGCTGTTTGCCGGCCTCGGAGGTGGCGGCGGATTTGACCGTTACCAGCACAAGATCGGCGTTGCCTGCCGCCTCGGCAAAGGTCACATACTGATGCTCGGCCAGCTGGCTGTGGAAGCGAAACCCTTCATAATCAGTGACCGTCAGTGGGGAGGTTCGAAGGCGCTCCTGCATGGCCTTTCGGCCTACCATGACCACGTTCACACCGGAAGAAAGCAGCCTGCCTCCGAGGTAACAGCCGATACTGCCAGCGCCAAATATAACGACCTTGAAAGAACTCTGCGTCACGGGCTTTGCCTTATTGTTTTCCCAAATAGTGGAAGGGCTGCCCGCGAGAGTCAACTGTCGGGACTCCGGCAACACGTTGGCGGAGCCTTGTTTCGGTAGTTCCGTGTCAGATGCTGTTCGGGTTCCTAGGCATGGCAACCAGCCGTTTTGGCTGGAAGGCCCGCAGTGTCAGATAGGCGAGTGGCGCAATCACGCCAAGGAGCGGCGTGGCGACCAGGAAGGGGGCAAAGCTCCTGAAATGCCCGCCCTGGGCAGCATGATCGCGGTACAGAAAGTACATCAGCAACAGCAGGGCTATGCCCAGATCAAGGACGACCTGCAGCGACTCCTTTTCGGTGAACAGGCTGAGGAACCATTGCCAAAAGTCCTGATCCGAGGTGGCCAGCACCCACAGTGTGAAGCTGGTGAACAGTACGAAAACCAGTGGGACGACGCGAGTCAGTATCATGGCAGTGTGCCTCCGTGTACGGGTTGTAAAAATTGGTTATGCTCTCGACAAAGATCATGCGCTTGTAGCCATACCGGCGCACTTCCCGATTAGGTAAAGGCCACGCAACATGACTGTCAGCGAAACGTCGATTTCCCGAGGTGGCGAACACAGCGCGTTTGGTCACAAGTTGCGGTATTGGCGACGCCACCGGGGCATGAGCCAGTTGGATCTGGCGCTGGAAGCGGACATATCACCCCGTCACCTGTCCTTTATTGAAACCGGTCGTTCCCGCCCCAAACGGGACTTGGTACTGAAACTGGCAGTAACCCTTGAGGTTCCCTTGCGTGAGCGCAATGAAATGTTGATGGCTGCCGGGCTGCCAGCGGCCTATTTCGAGGAGGACTACGACAGCAAGGAACTGGCGGTCTACCGCAGGGCTATTCATGAGCTGATCACCAATCATCAGCCATATCCCGCCTTGGTGCTCAATCGCTGGGGCGATGTGGTGGATGGCAACGCGACGGCGTTTCTGATGTTTCCTGAGTTCAAAGTAGACCCGCCTGCCAATCTCTACCGCGAGTATCTGTCCTCAACGAAATGGAAAGAATTGGTCGTAAACTGGGACGAGGTGGCATGGGCGGCCTATGAGCACCTGGTCAATGACGCCTCCCGTTACCAGGGGGACGAGCGCATGCAGTCGCTTATCCAGGAAGTCCAGGGCTTGTTGCGAAATACCCCCAGGCCAGAATTGATGCCGGACAGCCCATCCATCCATACGCGCCTGAACATGGGAGGAGATATTCTGGAAACCACCACAATGATTGCGCACTTCGGGCCCGTGAACGATGTGTTTCTCTCGGAGCTACGGGTCGAGATGATCTTTCCCGCCAACGACAGTGCCCGGCGATTTTTCTCTCAACTTGAAGGTTGAACACTGCAGTGGTTAGTCCGTATAACGGACCTTTAGCCAAATAACCGGAGGTTTTCATGCCTGAACAAAGAACCGTTGTGATTACCGGCGCCAATCGCGGCATCGGCCTTGAGTTGGCCCGTCACTTTGCAGGTGAAGGCTGTGACGTGATTGGCGTATGCCGGGAAGCGTCGTCCGAGCTCAAGGAGGTGGCGACTCGAGTCATTGAATCTGTTGACGTCACCACGGCAAGCGGACTTCAGTCTTTGATTGACGGAGTGAAGGGGCTGTCGATCGATCTGCTGATCAATAATGCCGGCCTGCTGCAGGATGAAAAGCTGGGCAGCATTGATTTCGATTCCATTCGTACCCAGATGGAAATCAACGCTTACGCGCCATTGAGGGTGGCGGAAGCGCTGGTGTCCCAGATACCGTACGGCGGTAAGATTGCCAACATCACCAGCCGGATGGGCTCCATCGCGGACAACGACTCTGGTGGCCGCTATGGCTATCGTGCGTCCAAGGCGGCGCTGAACGCCTTTGGCAAGTCCCTGGCGATGGACCTTAAACCAAAGGGCATTGCGGTGGCCCAGCTCCATCCCGGTTATGTGCAAACCCGCATGGTGAACTTCGGCGGACTGATTACGCCCGAGGAGTCCGCAAAGGGCTTGGCTGCGAGAATCGAGGGCCTGAACCTGGAAAACACGGGCTCCTTCTGGCACAGCAATGGTGAGGAACTGCCCTGGTAATAACTTGCCAGGGGCCTCGCTCAGTGGCATAGGTGGCTGACAAAGCTGGAGACCGGTGGATGCCGGGCAATCGTCTCGGGGCAGATAACCACCAGTTCCTTGGCAAGCCCGGGATCGCTGACGGGGATGGCTCGCAGGGTGCCTGCTCGCACTTCGTCAGTGACCGAAGCAGCCAACACCAGCGAAATACCCACCCCCGCCTTGACCGCCTGCTTTACGGCTTCGGTACTGCCCAGTTGCATCGATACCTCCGGAAAAGGCCCGTCGTCGCCAAAGAAATTAGCCAATAAACGGCCAGTGCCGGTCCCTGGCTCGCCGCCCAGCAGCGTCATTCCTGCCAGGGCTTCCCGGTTGATCTGCGTCATATCGGCACAGGGGTGGCCAGGCGGCACAATCAGCACCACTGGCTCCTGTTTCCAGTCACGGGCCTGGAAACCGGGCTTGGGGTGCCACCACTCCATGACTGCGATATCCAATTCGCCGCTGGTGAGCTGTCGTGCGATGGCGGGGTTGTTGTCGATCACCAGATCCACGTGCGGCGAGGTCTGCCGGTCCATGAAGGAGCGAACGTGAGGCTGCAGCATGTAGATACCGATGTTGGAGCTGGCACCTACCCGCAGACTTGTTCCCGTGACCGCCTCCCGCGCGCGTTGGTCCAGGCGTAACATGCTTAGGGTGAACGGCATCAGCGCCTGGGCCGCCCTGGTGGGTTCGCAACCGGACTTGCCGCGTTGGATCAATAATACGTCCAGCTGCTCCTCCAGTTTCTGAATGTGCTGGGATAGGGTGGGCTGGGCGATGCCGAGGTGATTGGCGGCGGCCTGGAAACTGCGGTGCTGAACGAGGGTGATAAAACTCTTGAGCCAGACCAGGTTCAGCATACTGTTCCCTTGGGTTCGAGCGGTGAGTTGACCGCGTCCTGGGGCTGATGGCCTCTGAGCGCCTGAAGGATGTTGTCGGCTGCCCGCAGTTCGATGGCAAATCTCACGTCCCTGACGGCCGAGCCCGTGTGTGCTGTGAACAGGGTGTTCGGGTGGGCCAGCAGTGCCGGATCAATCCGCTGCGGGCGGTCCGGTCTGGCCCAGTCTTCCATTTCAAACACGTCCGCCGCGTAGCCACTCAGATGTCCGTACGTCAGCGATTGCAGAACGGCTGCCTCGTCCACGACGGAACCCCGGCAGGGATTGATCAGAAAACTACCGCGTTTCATCTGGCGCAGGCGGTCAGCGTTGAGCGTGTGCAGGGTATGTTCATTAAGCGCCAGGGCCAGTATGACGATGTCGGATTCGGCCAGCAGGTCATCAAGCTCTGACCTGGAAAGGCCCAGGGCGCCTTCTTCGGCAGCCGGTAGGCTTTCCGGTTGTGAGTACAGTACTCGTGCGCCCCAGCCCTGGAGCCGTGTAGCCACGGCTTTGCCGATGGCTCCCATGCCCACAATACCAATGGTCGAGCCTTCAATGCCGAGGCCATAGAATTGAGGCTGCCAGCCCTGGAATTCTCCGGAACGGACGAACTGGTCTGCTGGCCGGATCTGGCGAATCAGGCCTATGGTTAATCCAACGGTGAGTTCGGCGGTGGGCACGGTCAGCAAATCGGGCACGAAGGTCAGCCAGACTCCGTGACGGGTGCAGGCATCCACGTCGAAGTTATCGAATCCCTTCAGGGCAGCGCCGATCACTTTCAGGTCGGGGCAGGCCACCAGAAATTCCTCGCTAACGCGATCTGGCATAAACGCCATCATGGCATCGGCCGTAGCCGCGCGGGCTCTCACCGAATCCGGTGGCAGGGTGACGGCAGACTGGTTAGTGATCAGCTCGCAGTGGGGCTCCAGGCTGGCAAGTATACTGTCGTGGACCCGGTGGGTGATGACAACTCTTGGTTTCATTCGCTGTCCTTATTTGAATGTCTTACGGAGGTGGCCGCTCAGGCTGTCCACCATCGTTACCATCAGCAGTATGACAATGAGGATGGCACTGACTTCCTGATACTGCATGATGCGCAACGACCCCATGAGCTCGAAGCCGATACCGCCGGCACCGACCATGCCCATGACGGTGGAGGCGCGAAAGTTGTATTCCCAGCGATAGATAGACACATCGGCAAACTGTGGCAGCACCTGCGGCAGAACCGCGTGCCAGAGTACTTGCAAACGCGTGGCTCCGGAGGCATCAGCGGCCTCTACGGGGGCTTCATCCACATGCTCTATGGCTTCTGCGAAGAACTTGCCGACCATACCGATTGAATGCAGGCCAAGGGCCAACACCCCTGGCAGTGCGCCAAAACCCACGGCCGCGACGAAAATAATGCCCATGATGAGTTCCGGTACGGAACGCAGGCCGTTCAGCAGGGTGCGGGTCAGGTAAAATACAGCAGGGTGGGGCGTGGTGTTTCGGGCTGCCAGAAAGGCCAGGGGCACGGAGGCCGAAACCGCAATCGCGGTGCCGGCGATGCTCATCGCCAGTGTGTCCAGCAGGGGCGACATCCAGTCCATCACATTGGTGAAATCAGGTGGTAGTGACTCTCGCAACAGGGTGGCGATCGCGGGAACGCCGTTGGCAAGGGTGCGGAAGTCAAGCAGGTCCACGTACCAGCTGGCGAAAAAGACCACCGCCAGTACCAGGCCTGCCTGCCAAAGCTTGCTCCGCCAGCCCCGTGCGTGTTCGTCCAGCACGGAAGCCGACGGAGCCGGCGACAGGGCCGCCGGTTCCGTCGTCGTGTGAGTCATAAAGCCTCTTACATCTTCGCGAAATCAAGGTTGAGCAGGCCGCCCATCTTGCGGATCACGTCGTAGTCGGAATCCTCGATAGCGGCAAACCCCTCGGCCTTAAGGTTGTTCAGGATTTCTTTGTCATTAATGCTGATGAAGGCGTCGCGTATCTTTGCCTTGAGGTCCGGGTTAAGGTTTGACCGCATGGCCCACGGATACTGTGGGAACTCGCCGCTGTAGCCAAGAATCCGGACGTTATTGCGATCAATCAGGCCGCGGTCCATGACATGCTGAAAGATCACTTCCGACAGGCCGCCGGCCTCAGCATTGCCGTTGGCCACGTTCACCGCAACGGAATCGTGGCTGCCGACGAAGTGGGCTTCATAGTCCCTGTCTGCTTCCAGTCCGGCAGATTCAAGCAGCACCGTTTTGGGGATGAGGTGGCTTGAGGTGGAGGCGCGATCGCCATAGGCCATATTCTTGCCCTTGATATCGTCATAGGACTTCACGCCCGAATCCGCATTGGCGATGAGGATGGAGCGGTACGTGGGTTTGCCGTCCACAATCATGGCGGCGAAGGGCTCGATGTCGCTTTTGCTCTTTGCCATCACGTAGGACAGTGGGCCGAAATAGCCAAGGTCGATACGGCCGAAGCGCATGGCTTCGATCATGGACGAATAGTCCGTTGTGACGATCAGTTCCACTTCTTTCCCGAGGGTGCTTTCCAGGTAGTCTTTCAGGGGCTGGTTGCGCTTGATCAGTTCAGAGGCATTTTCATCGGGGAGCAGGGCGACCTTCAGCAGATCCGGGTTGGGGTCTGCCGCGGAGGCCTGCATGTTCATTCCCATCATCAGGCAGAGCACTAACACTAGGTTGAATAACGGTTTCATTGGGCGATCTCCAGTTGCTTGGTGGGATGGTTCGATGGTTGAGGGTGGGAGGTCTGCGCGGCGGTCTTGCCGGGGTCGGAAACTGCAACGCTCGCGCTGTGGTAGATCTCATCAAGATGGTGTTGCTCCAGCTTTGCCGGTTCCGCATCGAATACGATCCGGGCGTTTGCCAGGCCGATGATGCGATCGGCAAACCGCCGGGCGTACTCCAGCTGGTGCAGTGAAATTACCGCGGTGATACCGTCCTCCCGGCAGATATCGCGCAAGAGTGTGAGTACCCTTTCGGACGTCGCCGGGTCCAGACTGGCGACAGGCTCATCTGCGAGGATCATGGACGGCTGTTGCGCCAGGGCGCGGGCGATACCCACCCGTTGTTGCTGGCCGCCAGACAGTTGATCCACCCGCGAAAGGGCCTTTTCGCCAAGACCAACACGCTCCAGGCAACGCAAGGCGTACTCCAGTTCCGCCCTCGGTAGGGGAAACAGGCTGCGCCATGTACTGTGGTAGGCAAGCCGGCCTGTGAGTACGTTCTGGAGCGCGGTATGTCGTTCGATGAGTTGGTGGTGCTGGAAGACCATGGCAGTTCTACATCGGTGCCGGCGGACCGTCCTGCTGGTCTTCAGGGTGCCGAACTCAGCCGAGATCACCGTGCCGGTGGTGGGTTGCACCAGATGATTAAGTGAACGCAGAAGGGTCGATTTGCCCGCGCCCGAAAGGCCGAGTAGTACCGTAAACTCACCTTTGTGGAACTCGACGGTGGTAGGCCGCAGCGCCAGGACGTTGCCGGGGTATGTTACTCCCATGTCCTCGATGCGGAGCATCATATCGAGGGAATGCACAGACGGCATGGAATCACCTTTTGCAATACATAAGCTCGCTTTATTGCGAGTTACAATGCAACGGTAATCCTTGAGGGTGACAAAACAGTGTCAGGTAGGTGACAGGTCAATGACGAAATTATGAAGGGGCAATAAAAAAGGCAGCCGAAGCTGCCTCTTTCAAACGTGCTGGCTGTTATTTAAACAGCAACAACGTTCTCTGCCTGAGGACCTTTCTGGCCGTCAGTTACGGTGAACTCAACCTGCTGGCCTTCTGCCAGGGTCTTGAATCCGCCGCCTTGAATTGCGCTGTAGTGAACGAATACGTCAGGGCCGCTTTCACGAGTGATGAAACCAAAGCCTTTTGCTTCGTTGAAAAACTTAACAGTACCGGTAGTAGTCGACATAATCATAATCCTGAAATCGATAATTTAATGTGCCGCCAGACCATCTTGAACGATGACTGATCAGCGTTGTGCGGAAACAAAAAACGCGCGGAATCAAAAACAGGACGGACAACTACCAAAACAACAGAGATGCGTCTTATTCGTGAAATGCTGTGCTAAATCTTTCCTACGAAACGAACTTTACTCCTATGTCCCCGAAATTGCCAAGTTTATTTGTAGGCATTTACCGATGCGATCCAAAATCAAAACAATTACTCTGGGAGTCAGAGGCCCGTTATTTGGGAAATTGCTGTTTGGAACGAGGGTGAACTCATGAAATACATCTTCGAGGTTCGCATACGAGAAGGGCACACGGCAGAGGAATACGCCGATGCCTGGGTTCGTGCCAGCGAGATCATCCAGCAGGCGCCGGGTGCGCGCGGAACAGAGCTACACCAGAAAATTGGTGACCCGAATGTGCTGATTGCCATCGCCAGTTGGGACAGCAAAGAGCAGCGGGATGCCATGGAAGGGCAGCATAACCCGGAAGTGGCCCGAATCATCCGCAGCGCCGCGCCATTTTGCGAGATTACGCCGCTTGGCGAATTCGAGGACCCTGAGTGGGTCGTGATGCCGCCGGGCAAGCGAGGTAGGTGAGTGGCCATGGCTCGAAAACGCCCGCAGATCTCATCCACGGCTGCATTGGGATTCCAGGCGGGCATTGGGGTGGTGGGTCTGCTGGCGATTCTTCTGTTCGGTATACCGGTTCAGTACGATGGTTTGAGCTTTGGCTCGGTCGTTTTATGGGGAGTGGCCGGCAGTGCGGCAACCTACGTCGTGATCATGATGCTGACCTGGCTTCCGGGCCGGCTTCGCGACTCTCTGGAATCCCAGTTGGAGCAGTTGCATCGTTTCGCCTGCGAGTATTCCTGGCCGGTGCTGGTAGCCTTGGCAGTCTTCGCCGGAGTCGGTGAAGAGTTGCTGTTCCGCGGGGCGATCCAGGGTTGGCTGACCCAACATACCCACGATGCGGTTGCGATAGTGGCTGCGTCGGTGCTGTTTGGCATGGTGCATTATCTTTCGTTCACCTACTTTCTATTGGCGACCGGGTTGGGATTGGTGTTGGGAGTAGCGTATGCACTGACGGACAGCCTGTTGCTGGTAATGGTCTGGCATGGTGTTTACGACATGATAGCGCTGTACTGTCTGCGTCGGTTTCCGGAATGGTTTGGGGTGCGGGTTGGATAAACCAGAAACACATCGCCTGTTCTTCGGGTTGGAAATCCCCGATTTGGTGAAGCAGCGTCTGGTGTCAATTCAGCAACCGGTTGCAGGGGCGCGCTGGCAGCGACCGGATCAGTTGCATCTTACGCTGGTATTTCTCGGTAGTGTGGCCAGGCAGCGGTTGCCGGATGTATGTGATGCTGCCCGAAACCTGCCAGTTGAACAATTTGATCTCACGGTTTGCGGCCTTGGCTGTTTCGGCCGACCGGACTTTCCAAAAAATCTGTGGGCCGGAGTTCAGCCAGCGGATACACTGGCAGAGCTTCACGAGGTGCTTAACCAGAGGCTTTGCATGCCTGGGTTTGAGCAGGAAAAGCGCCCGTTCTGCCCACATATCACGTTGTCTCGTTTCAAGGGGCAGCGTGGGTCAGTCGCCGAATTGCTTGAGTTTCAGGAACGGCAACCTGTAGGGACATTTTCGGTGGACGGGATTGCGTTGTTTGAAAGCACACAGGGTGCTTATGGGTCTGTCTATCAGATCATTGAACGGTTTCCCCTCGCCGGAAATCCCGAGAGACTTTGCCGCTAAAACGATGTAAGGGGAGTCGAATGTTCCACTACGAAACCGAACCAAGATTCAGCGACACCGACGCACTTGGCCATATCAATAACACGGTTTACCCGGTCTGGTTTGAACAGGCGAGAACACCGGTATTCCGCATATTCCATCCCTCCCTGGAACCAAAAGGTTGGCCACTGATTCTTGCCCGCATGGAAATTGATCTTAAAGCCCAGTGCTACTGGGCCACGCCTGTGAAGGTTCGTTCCGGCATTGGCAAAATCGGCAACTCTTCCTTCGAGGTTATTCAGGAAGCTTGGCAAAATGGCGTTTTAGTTGCCCGTGGCGTTACCGTGCTGATTCATTTCGACTACGAGATTCAAAAGTCGGTCCCCATCCCTGAAACGATTCGTAGCGAGCTTGAAGCCCATACTTTCGAGGCATAAACCGCTGGATTGCCAAACACAGTTCCGGAGACGACATGGACAAGCTCAACAGTAACGAAGTGGAACGGATTTTTTCATCGGCGCCGTTTGTTGCGGACATTGGTCTGGAATTGGTGTCTATCAAAACCGGTGAATGCCGCTCCCGGCTGGCGCTCGAAAACAGACACCTGCAACAGGATGGCTTTGTCCATTTCGGGGTTCAGGCCACCGTTGCTGATCACACGGCGGGGGCGGCGGGCGCCTCCATGGCTATGCCTGGGCAGATGGTGCTAACGTCCGATTTCTCGCTGAAGTTGTTGAGGTCAGCCAGCGGTACGCATATCGAGTGTGTTGCCACTGTGCTTAAGGCGGGTGCCTCCCTGACCGTGGTAGAGTCTGAAGTATTCTGCGGAACGGTCGGTGACCTGCGACTTGTTTCCAAAGCAACAGTGACATTAGCCGTTGTCAGTCCTCGTGGGGCTCCCGATAGGTCATGAAACCTGCCATTCCACCGGAAAACTTTATCGACCTGCTACTGGATGCACTCTGCGTGGTGGATCGCGATGGCTACGTTCGCTACGTCAGCGCAGCCAGTGAGCGAGTATTTGGCTATCTACCGGAGGAAATGGTTGGGCGGCGAATTCTGGATTTTGTTCATCCGGATGACCTGGAGAAAACGCGCCAGGCCGTCAAAGAAATCCTGCGGGGAGAGCTAAAGCCATACTTTGAAAACCGTTACATCCGCAAGGACGGCACAACGGCCCATATCATGTGGTCTGCCCGTTGGTCTGAAGAGGAACAGATCCGCGTGGCCGTCGCCCGTGATGTGACTCAACGCAAACGGGCCGAGGCCATGCAGTCCGCCATGTACGCCATATCGGACGCAGCAAACAATTCGGATAGCCTGCCTGCCATGTTCCGGCGAATTCACCAGGTTGTGGAAGGCCTGATGTCAGCGCCTGCTTTTATGGTGGCGCTCGTGGATAAGCAGAGGGGTGGTTTGTATTTTCCCTACAATGCCGACCGCCACGACACGGGAACCCCTGGTTTCTCGCAGGATATCGGTTCTCTCTGTGAACAGGTCATCCATTCTGCGAGTGCCCTGTTGCTGACGCCCGGAATCAGCGGGGCTTTTCCGCCGCCGGCAAACGATAACTCGCACGTTGAGGTACGTCACCACTGGCTGGGTGTGCCGTTGAAGTCATCTCAGGGCGTGTTCGGCGCGATTGCCGCACAAAAGCACTCAAAGGGGACGTGTTACACAGACGAAGACAGAGAGCTGTTGGAGTTTGTCGGCATACAGGTTGCGGCCGCAGTAGAGCGTATGCAAATGCACGCGCAATTGGAGCATATGGCCAGGTACGACCAACTGACGGAATTGCCGAACCGTAGCCTGGTCCTGGACCGGATTCAGACAGCGTTGGCGCGTGCAGCCAGGGAAGCCGGCTTTCTGGCGATACTGTACCTCGATCTGGATGACTTCAAACAGGTCAACGATACCTACGGACACACCGTCGGAGATCAGGTATTGCAGGAAATGGCTCGCCGATTGGTACAGGGTGTTCGGGCCGCAGATACGGTTGGTCGGCTGGGTGGCGATGAATTCATCGTGCTGCTTGATGGTATTGAAAAGCCAAGCGATGCGGTCAGTGTTGCAGGAAAGCTGCGAGCAACTCTCAGCGAACCCTACGAGGTGTCGCTGGCATCCCTGACATTGATTCCGAGCATTGGTGTGGCGGTCTATCCCGAACATGGGGACAGTCATGAAGCGCTGATTCGCTATGCGGACAGCGCCATGTACCAGATGAAAAAAGGGAAGCCTGATCCGGTTTCCTGAACGTTTGTGTTACTCACCCGCTCGTTTCCTGGCCTCGAAGTTTTCAAGCTCAACGTTGATGGCGTTGGTCGAAATCACGATTTCGTACAGCGAATACAACAATGAGACCGACAGTAATATCAGACTGATGCCGAACGCGATGGCACCAGCAAGCTGAGCCCCCACAAACAAAACAAACATGGACATGGTGCAAACAAAAAAGCTGAGTACGCCGTAAGCCTGCATCCGTTTGGTCAGTACAATGCGTTTGCGCAGCATGCTGATCTGGCGGGCGATAAGGGCATGGTCTTCCTCCGTATCCATCTGTTTGAGTTGACGGATCAATTGAGCAAGTACGAGAAAGCGATTGGTGTAAGCCAGCAGCAACAATGAAATGGCGGGAAACAAAAGGGCAGGGGTGGTCAGTGTCAACGTCGACTCCTTGATCTGCACGGACGGTTCCGACCAATATAACAGGCTTTGTCGGGCAGGTGGTGGTTGCTGTCGCCTCACCTTATGCTTGGTGCTTTGGGAGGGTTTCCGGGATCCATCATCGTGGTGTTGACGTTTTTGGTTGTGCCGGTGTCGTATTGGTTCAACCTGATAACTGAAAACAGGGTCACATTAGAGCTATCGACAACCCGGTAGGGGGAGATAGCAATGGCCGTTAAATTTGAGCAAGCACTTCTGGATTATCCGCAACAACGGGCGGGCGCCGCCCGCCAGCCTGACAGTGTTGACCAGTCCGACCGTCGGGTTCCTATTAACCTGCGCCAATCCGGCCCCACGCCGGTGGAGATGTTGATTTCCACCCGCGTGCGCAAGTCGCCATACTGGCATCTGGCGTACGAAGCCGGATGCTGGCGGGCGACCGTTTACAACCGTATGTATCACCCCCGGGGCTATGTCCGCCCTGAAGATGGCGGCGCCATGGTGGAATATGAGTCGCTGATTCATGACGTCACCATGTGGAACGTGGCTGTAGAACGCCAGATTCAGGTCAAGGGCCCGGACGCGGAACGTTTCGTGAACTATGTGATCACTCGAGATGCCACCAAAATAAAACCCATGCGTGGCAAGTACGTCATCCTTTGTAACGAGGACGGCGGCATTCTTAATGACCCGGTTCTGCTTCGTGTTGCCGAGGACGAATTCTGGTTCTCCCTTTCCGATAGCGACCTGGAATTCTGGTTGCGTGGCGTCAACATCGGGATGGGCTTTAACGTCACCATCGCGGAGATCGATGTGGCGCCGGTGCAGATCCAGGGCCCCAAATCTGAGGCGCTCATGGCTGACCTGTTCGGTGAGCGAGTGAAGGAAATTCCGTACTATGGCCTGATGGAGGGCCAGGTGGCCGGCCATGACGTGATTATCTCCCAGACCGGCTTTACCGGCGAGAAGGGCTACGAGATTTACCTCAAGGAAGCCACCAAGTACGCGGAAGATCTCTGGTACACCGTGCTTGCCGCTGGTGAGGCCCACAACCTGAGGGTGATTGCGCCGGCGCATCACCGCCGAATTGCAGCCGGTATCCTTTCCTGGGGGCAGGATGTGGATCAGGAAACCCTGCCATTCCAGTGCAATCTGGCGTATCAGGTGCCTCGCAACAAGGACGCGGATTACATCGGTAAACAGAAGCTCGAGAAAGTCCGCGATCAACTGGACGCAGGCAGACCGCCGTTCAGCCACATCATGGTGGGCATCCGTTTTGGCGGTGGCCAGGTAACCGACTATGCCAACGACTTCTGGCTGGTCAGCGGACCGGACGGCGGCGAGCCGGAGGGTTATGTTACCTCGCCCTGGTACTCGCCCGAGCTGGAAACCAACATCGGGTTGGCTTATGTACCCTTTGATCTACGTGCCGTTGGCACCCGCCTGATGGTCCATCTGCCGGTGGAATACGCCGCTACGGATGGCTCAACGGCTGTCGAGGCGGAAGTGGTGGAAGTGCCCTTCCGGCCTTCGGTGAACCCCAATGCCCGAGAGCGGGCGCGGGCGAAGGGAATCGACTTCGCGGACTAGCAACGCAGTGGGGCAGACGGCGGTGTGACTGCCGCCTGCCCAATGCAGACAGGTAGCAATGGGGTGTGCGATTCATGAAACTGGTGAGTGATACACAGCCGTTTAGTGCCCGCGACGAGGAAGCCATCGCAAGGATGCAAGCCCTGGTGCGTTGGGCGTCCATTGAGGCAACACCCCGCCAGATACTCGCACAGGAGCACTTGCCGGATTTGCTGCCGCGAGGCACCTGTGTCTACGTGCCTTTTCTTCCAAAAGGCCAGTTCAGCGATACCCTGCGGGCATGCCGTCATCTGCTGAACGTTGGCATGCAGCCGATTCCCCACGTACCCGCACGTATGGCCGAGAGCCGCGGGCAACTTCGGGATTGGCTCTCGCAACTGAATGAAAGCGGCGTTGACCGTTTACTGCTAATTGCAGGCGACAGCGATGCGATCGCCGGCCCTTTTCCAGATACCCTGGCGGTTCTGGAGTCCGGCTTGCTGGCCCAGTTCCAATTCCATGGTATCGGTGTGGCAGCCCATCCGGACGGGCATCCTATGGCGGACCGGACCACCCTCATCCAGGCCCTTGGTATCAAACGCGAATATGCGCGCACGACGTCCACGCGGCTCTGGGTGGTCACTCAGTTCACCTTTGACGCCAACGTGGTCATCGACTGGCTGCAAAGCCTGGGCGACATCCTGGAAGAAGTGCCGGTGTACATTGGCATGGCCGGCCCGACGCGAGTGAAAACGCTCATTGCCTACGCGGCTCAATGCGGGGTGGGAGCATCGGCCCGTCTGATGCTGCAACGTCCTGGCAGCGCCAAACTGTTGCGTGCGTGGTCGCCGGACGGAATGGTGCGCGCGCTGGTCCAGTACTGCCTGGACAACCCGGACACCTTGCTACGGGGTATTCATCTTTTCCCATTCGGTGGCCTGCGCCAATCGGCGCAATGGATTCAAGAACACAGCGGGTCCGTTGAGGACCAGAGAGGCCAGTTCCATGAGTCTTCAGTACAGTAAGCTGACACCCGCAACACCACCGGAAACGGACTTTCCGCCGCCGGGCACACCTGACATTGAGATTGCCCGCTCGGTCCAGCCTCAGTCCATTCTGCTGCTGGCCCAGCAGCGTTTCGGTCTGCCGGGGGAGAGTCTGGTGCCGTTCGGCCACTACAAGGCCAAACTGGATATGGCCTATGTGGACACCTCTGATAGTGCACCCCGGGGCAAACTGGTACTGGTGACCGCCATTACGCCCACCCCGGCGGGGGAGGGCAAAACCACCACCAGTGTGGGGCTAAATGATGGCTTCAACCGCCTGGGCGTGCGTTCGTCCGTGTGCCTGCGGGAACCTTCCCTGGGCCCGTGTTTTGGCATGAAAGGGGGCGCTGCCGGCGGGGGGCGGGCACAGGTAATTCCGATGGAAGACATCAACCTGCATTTCAATGGGGACTTCCACGCCATCACCACGGCTCATAATCTGCTGGCGTCATTGATCGACAACCACATTCACTGGGGGAATGAGACGGGCCTGGACCCTCGCTATGTGAGCTGGCGGAGGGTGATGGACCTGACCGACCGCTCCCTGCGCAACATGGTGTGTGGTCTTGGTGGTGCGGCCCATGGTGTGCCCCGGGAAACCGGGTTCGACATTACCGTGTCGTCTGAGATTATGGCGATTCTGTGCCTGGCGGATGGCCGGGCGGACCTGAAGCAGCGGCTGGGCAATATCATTATCGGCAGGCGCTCTGATATGACCCCGGTGACCGTTCGTGACCTGGGTGTGGAAGGATCGCTAACCGTGCTTCTGAAAGAGGCACTGCAGCCCAATCTGGTCCAGAGCCTGGAGCACAACCCGGTGTTCATCCACGGCGGGCCGTTTGCCAATATCGCCCACGGCTGTAATTCCGTGACCGCCACCCGTGCGGCCCTGGCACTGAACGATGTGGTGGTTACCGAGGCGGGCTTTGGCGCCGACCTGGGGGCAGAAAAGTTCATTGATATCAAATGCCGGCACACGGGCCTGCGGCCAGACGCCGCTGTGGTTGTCTGTACCATCCGGGCGCTCAAGATGCAGGGTGGGGTCCCTCGCAGCCAACTCTCCGTTCCCGACCTTGCCGCCTTGAGGGAAGGTGCCGCCAACCTGGAGCGGCATGTTCGTAATCTGCAGCAGTTCGGACTGACGCCAGTGGTGTGCATCAACCGTTTCCCGGACGATACCGAGGAGGAAATGTCGCTGGTGCAATCCATCAGTGAGTCTCTGGGTGTGCGTGCAGTGCCTGCCGACCATTGGGCCTTGGGGGGTGAGGGTGCCACCGAACTGGCCCAGGCGGTGCTTGATCAGATGGACGAAGGCACACCGGAAGTGAACTTTCTCTATGAAGACAGCCTGCCGTTGGCGGATAAAATTCGCACCATCGCCACGCGTATCTACCACGCCGGTAGCGTGGAATTCACCACGGTGGCGAAGCGGCAACTGGAGGAATACGAAAGCCTGGGGTTTGGACACCTGCCCGTGTGTATTGCCAAGACCCAGTACAGCTTTTCTGCGGATTCGTCGGTGAAGGGAGCGCCCTCCGGCCATATGCTGCCGGTAAGGGAAGTGCGGCTGGCGGCCGGTGCCGGCTTTGTGGTGGCGGTGTGTGGCGACATCATGACCATGCCCGGTTTGCCACGCCATCCCGCGGCACTGGACATTGCGTTGGATGAAAACGGCTTGGTGGTGGGGTTAACCTGACCCGGTGTTCTCGAAAATGCCATAGGTCGGCTCAGACCGGGCGCGCCTCAATGCCTGCAGAGAGGAAGACGGCAGGCTTGCCATGGAATCGGAAAAAACCGCGCTGGAAGAGCCCTGGGAATAAATTTCCATTCGCTCGTGTTTGGGCGCTCGCCCCATGGTCTTGCGATAGCATCGGCTGAAGTGGGTGGCGGACACGAACCCACACATGGAGGCGATTTCCACAATCGAGCAGGATGTCTGCTTGAGCAATCGGCGCGCCCGGTTAAGGCGCACCCGCAGGTAATAGCGCGAAGGCGTGCAGCCCGTGTGCTTGAGGAACAACCGTTCCAGTTGCCGCCGCGAAATGCCGGCCAGTGTTGCCAGCTCCTTCAGTTCGATGGGCTCTTCGATATTGGCCTCCATCAACTGGGCCGCCTCCGCCAGTTTGGGTTGGGCGCACGCCAGTCGCGGGTGCATGGGCATCGGTTGCTGTTCACTTTCCTCGCGCACCCGGTCGCACACAAACATGTGGGATATTGCATTACTGAGCTCCTGGCCGTGACGCTTTGCCAGAAAGCTGAGCATCATGTGCATGGGGACGGTACCACCGGTACAGGTCATGCGTTCCCGCTCGACGGTGAACAGGCGGTTGTTGGTCTGTACCCGTGGGAAACCCTCCTGCATGGCCTCCAGACATTCCCAGTGGGCGCTACAGGCATGACCGTCGAGAAGGCCTGCGCTGGCCAGGACATAGGGGCCAGTGCAGACTGCCCCAAGGAGGATGTGGCGACGGGCCATCTGCTTCAACCAGACGACCTCTTTGCGGGAAAAACTCCGGGTAACATCAATGCCGGCCACCACGATCACCAGGTCAAACCGGTGCTCTTCCTGGATCGACCCGTCGGGCAGCATGGTAATGCCATCGCTGGCACGGGCAGGTTCGCCTTCGGCGGTAAGCAGCTTCCAGGAATAGAGTTCAGTACCGGACAATTGGTTGGCCATACGCAGTGGCTCAACGGCCGTGGCGAGGGCAATCAGGGTGAAATTATCGATCAGCAGGAAGCCGACCCGATAGGGCTCTTGGGCGGGCCTGTCTGTGTGTGAGCCTGTATCAGCGGTCATGGTAAACCCCCTTGCCCCGCCTGGGCCTGTCGCGGCAATGTCTGGCTGTCACACCAATTGTATTACCTCAACTTGAACACTAGTTGTTGCCTTTTGATAGTGCAATAAGTGATCAGTTCCAATGTGATCTCATTCTATGCTGGCGGTTCGGTAGCGAATGGTCCACAACCGACACGGGACTTTGCAGAATGATCCAGAAGCGACGTTTATGCCATTGTTCCGGTCGCTCAGAACTGTCGTAAACCATCGTTCGAATGTCGTCAGCAAGCAGGCGGCGGATCGCTGAAGGCGCTATCCTTGAAGCTCACCCCAAGGTAGGAGTCTGCAAAGTGGCTGTCAGTCTGTTTGAGCTGTTCAAGGCAGGCATTGGCCCGTCCAGTTCTCATACCGTCGGGCCCATGGAGGCCGCGCGCCGGTTTGCAGGTGGCCTGGCTGATGAACGCCTGCTGGCTTCCGTGCACCGGCTGAAGATATCCCTGTATGGCTCATTAGGTGCTACCGGGAAGGGGCATGGCACTGGCCCGGCTTTGATGATGGGTCTGGAAGGAGAGCGGCCGGCCCGGATTGATCCCGAGCAAATGCCGGGTCGGCTTGAGCGTATTCGACGTACAGGAACCCTCAGCCTCGCCGGTCATCATCCGATTCGTTTCCGCGAGAGTACCGATATCGTGTATTACCGACGGAAATCCCTGCCAGAACACCCCAACGGCATGGTCTGTCAGGCATTTGATGAGGACGGGCAGTGCCTGTGTGAGCATACCTATTACTCGGTAGGCGGTGGTTTTGTGGTGGCGGCAAACGCTGACGGCAGCCTGGAAATCCGTGCAGACGACACGCCCATGCCTTATCCCTTCAACAGCGGGAAAACCCTGTTGGCTCTTTGCCAGGAACACGGGCTCACCATCGCCGACATTATGTGGGCCAACGAGCAGGCCTGGCGTACGCCTGATGAGATTCGAGCGGGTATTCTTGAGCTCTGGCGGGTGATGCGTGAGTGTGTGAAAAACGGTATCCGCCATGAGGGGGACTTGCCCGGAGGCCTCAAGGTTCGGCGCCGGGCGGCGTCGCTGTATCGCTCGCTGATGGATAAAACGCGAGTGGACCTGATATCGCCGTCATTGAGCGCGCTCGACTGGGTGAATCTCTATGCCCTTGCCGTGAATGAAGAGAACGCGGCCGGCGGTCGGATTGTGACCGCACCGACCAACGGTGCCGCCGGTATTATCCCTGCGGTGCTGCATTATTACTGGGAGTTCTGCCCCCAGGCTGACGAAGACGGCATTGTCCGCTTTATGCTGACAGCCGCGGCGATTGGCGTATTGTTCAAGGAAAATGCGTCCATTTCAGGGGCGGAAGTGGGCTGCCAGGGCGAAGTGGGATCGGCCTGTGCGATGGCCGCTGCCGGGCTGGCTGCAGCGACGGGTGGCTCACCGGAACAGGTTGAGAACGCGGCCGAAATCGGTATGGAACACCATTTGGGGATGACCTGTGACCCCATTGGTGGGTTGGTGCAGATTCCCTGTATTGAGCGCAATGCCATGGCATCGGTAAAAGCCATCGACGCGGCCATCATGGCCTTGCGGGGAGACGGCAAGCATTTTGTGTCCCTCGACAAGGTGCTGCACACCATGCGCGAAACCGGCCGCGATATGCTGGACAAGTATAAGGAAACCTCAAGAGGCGGGCTGGCGGTCAACATCATCGAGTGCTGACCGCCAGTGTTGGCTGAGCGATGGCGTTCAGGATTTGACCCGCTCGTTGTCCGGATCAAACAGCGCCCGGTAGCCGACGGCTTCGATACGGATGGGGTAGTGCTCCTGGAAGTATTCCAGGGTCAGTTCCCGGCCCTCCTGGGCATACTCCACGGGAATGTACCCCAGCAGGATGATCTTGCCCACCGACGGCCCCCACACCACGCTGGTGTTGTAGGAGCGGCGGCCGCGACTGTCCACCAGCACTTCTCCGGTTTGCGGATCGAGGATCGGCCACTGGCCAACCGGGTAGCGCAATACCCCGTTGGCGTCCCGATGTTCCGTCAGGGTCATGGTGCACAGGTACGCGGCCTGTTGTGACCAGCTTCGTTGTTCCAGGTAGGCAGCCTTGCCGTGGAAGTCGGCCTCCTTGACCTTGGGCCGCTGGAGCCCGGCTTCGTATAGGTTGTACTCTGTTTCGAGGTCTACGTTCTGCAGGCGCAGGCTCTTCTCCAGGCGGCGGGTATTTGCATAGGTCTCGATGCCAACCGGCGTAACGCCAGCTTCATACAGCAGGTCCCAGATCCGCAGGCCATAGCTGAACGGGAAATAGAGCTCCCAGCCCTGTTCGCCCACATAGGATATCCGGAATGCCCACACCGGTACGCCCTGGATATTCAGTTCCCGGGCGGTGGCAAATGGGAAATTCTCTGCCGACAGTTCGTCCGGGTTGGTGACGAACTGCGCCAGCGTTTCCCGCGCCTTCGGTCCCCAGAGCCCCAGGGTGGCCAGGTCATCGGTGCGGTCCTGCAGGCGGATATTATCCAGGCCTTTCTCCCGGGCTATGCGCTTGATCCAGCAATGATCCCGATGGCCGGTATCGCCGCCGCAGACCACCCGGTAATCGTTGTCGCCCCGCCGGATAATGGTCAGGTCGGAGCGAATGCCGCCACGGGCATCAAGGAAATGGGTGTAGACACCCTTGCCGTGGGGAATGGTGCCGCCGACCTTGGCGACGGACAGATACTCCAGCAGAGTTTCGGCGTCGTCACCGGAGATGTCGAAAATAGCGAAGTGAGACAGATTGATCATGCCCACCGATTCGCTCATTTCCAGTTGCTCGGCGTTGGACACTTCCCAGAAATGCCGGGCGTCCCATTCATGTTCCCGTACCGGAATGCGGTCGCGGTATTTCGACAGCAAAGTGGACTCGTTGGCGGCGTAGCCGTGGGCACGCTCCCAACCGGCGGCTTCCATGAAGTAGGCACCCAGCTCTACCTCTCGCAGATAGAAGGGGCTGGTTCGCATCCTGCGACCGGTCATGTAGGGCTCGCGGGGATGAACCGCCGGGGTGTAGATCTTCTTAGCGGTTTCATAGCAGCGGTTGTAAACGTAGTCCGCGGTTTTCTGCAGCGGATAGTGGCGGGCTATGTCGATGCTATGGGGGTCCATTTCCGGAGAGCCATGGGTCATCCAGTCCGCCAGAACTTTGCCCGCACCGGGGCCATCCTTGACCCAGACTGCTTCACAGAACCAGAGGTTACGCACTTCCGGGGATTCCCCCATCAGTGATCCACCGTCGGGTGTCACCGACAGCAGGCCGTTGAAAGAGTGCTTTTCCTCCCAACCCAATTCGCCGAGGATCGGCGTCATTTCGATGGCTTTTTCGTAGGCGTCCATAACCTGATCCAGCGTCAGGTCCCGCATGGAGGGCGACATCCGTGCCTCGCCGGGCTCGGCAATAGCGCCGGGGTAGACCAGCCTGGGGTCTTCTGCTTCGTAGTAGCCCCATTCAATGCGCCCGCCTTCGGTGGTGGTGGGGTCGCCCGTGTCACGCACGTAGGCGGAGTTGCCCTGGTCGCGGAACAAGGGGTAGACAATCTGCTTGCCGGTGCCGGCCAGTTCCTCGTAGGGGCCGAAGAACAGCAGCGGGTGTTCCAGTGGCATCAGCGGCAGGGGCGAGTTGGCGGTATTGGCCATCAGAGGCCCCCAGATGCCCATGGACAGCACCACGTACTCGGTTTCGATGTAGCCCTTGTGGGTTTCAACGCCCCGTACCTGGCCGTCCTGCACATCAATGCGGATGGCCGGTGTGTAGGCAAAGGCCTGCAACTTCCCGGTAGCGACCGCCTCCTCAACCAGATCACCTGCAACACTCTGGGAGCGTGGCACCACCAGCCCGGCGTCCGGGTCCCACATAGCGCCCTGGATACAGTCTTCGTTCAGCAGGGGAAACAGTTCTTTGGCCTGTTTCGGTGAAATCATGCTGACGTTGGTGCCGAAGGCCTTGCCGGAACCGACCTTGCGGCGGAGTTCGTCCATGCGCTCGTCGTCATCAATGCGAGCCACTTCCATGCCGCCGCATTTCACATAGTTGCCGCGCTTTTCATAGAACGCCTGGCTGTACTTGGTGGTATAGATATTCAGCTTGTCGTGTGAGGTGGTGAAGCAGAAGTCCGAGGCATGGGAGGTAGAGCCGATGTCCGAGGGAATGGCGGACTTTTCCAGCCCGACGATGTCATCCCAGCCCTGTTCGATCAGGTGGTGGGCGACCGATGAGCCAACGATACCGCCCTGGCCAATGATGACGACTTTTGCACGTTTCGGTAGTTGTGCCATCTCGATCCCCCTTTAACCCACAATGGCAGCCGCGTGAGCGGCCTTGATTCAATGTGGCCCGGATCGGTCATGGGTGGTAAATCCAATACGACACGAAGTCGTCCAAAAACGGCAGGGATGTTCGAGTAGCGTTCAGACCAGTTCGCAGGCCTCCGTAATCACCCGGTTCCGGCCAGCGGCCTTGGCGCGGTAGAGCATGGCGTCGGCCCGGCTGATGGCATCCTCGATGCCCTGTCCAGGCAGGTACTCGGCAATACCGACGGTGGCGGTCACGGAGACACCCGCGATGGGTGCCCTTTCAATGGCGCGGCGGCAGCGTTGTGCGGCGTGGCGGGCGCTGCGAAGGTCCACGCCCGGTGTGGCGACGAGGAATTCGTCTCCGCCCCAGCGAGCGGCGAGGTCCACTTCACGAACGGTTTTGGAAAGGATAGCGGCAAATTCGCGAATCACCGCATCACCAACTTCGTGGCCGTAGTCATCGTTGATGCTCTTGAATTCGTCAATATCAATCAGAATGATGGTCAGAGGGCGCTGGTATCGGTCTGCCTGGGCGGCTTCGGCAGACAGGAAACGGTCAGCACCCCGGCGGTTTGCCAGGCCGCATAGCGGATCTGTGTTCGCCCAGTGGTGCAGGGTCTCGGCTCGCGCAAAGGCACTCCAGGAGCGTTCACGCAGCAGCGTTCCGGCGCTGGTAAGCACCAACAGAACGGTGAGGAACAGGTGGATGCGCAGCAGGTATACCCAGTTTTGACAGTGATCACCTGCTGCCAGGAAGCATTGAGAGACTTCCTGAGTGGTCAGCGCGCCCGAAAACAGCAAGGTCGCGAAACCTGTCACCATGCCGCCCCGAAAACCAAGCGCAATAAAACCGCCAACGATCATGATACCCACTGCCCAGTAGTGCCCGCCCGTGAGCAAAAGAAGGTGTTCGCCGAGCGGGTCGCCAACCGCAAAATGCCACGCGAGGCGGCTGAGTATCATCGTCCCGACCACGGCGACGAGCGTGATTTCCATGGTTCGGAGCTGCAAGGATCGGCGCCAGAATGCAAAGCCAAGAGCGGTGATAATGACGGAGAAAACAGGGTAGGCGATGGTAATGAACGAGTCGCTTTGTTCCCGGAAAGCCCAACTGAGCATCATGATAGCCACGGTCAGGGCCAGTACGACAAAATAGGTGCGCCGCCGGTAGGCTTCAAGGCGATTAAGTTCTATTTTGACGGCTTGGAGATGATTTCCGGGTGCTGGGTCCATAGCGTTTGTAATTCCATTTATTGCGGACGCGTTTGGGGCGTCCACGTAGCCACAGAAAATTGTAGGTATTTGCTACAGATATTATCTTGCATTCCGTGTGTGAGTCCACGTTTGCCAATCGATGTTGTCTGGCGGGATCATGGAAGCCTGGCATTTTGTTAGAGAAGACAGTCGTCATGGGCAACGTTTATCAGATTCTCGCCGATACCGTCCTGACCATTCATGTGCTGGTGGTGGCCTTCGTTCTGTTCGGGTTGGTCCTGGTGCTGGCAGGTAACGGCCTGGGGTGGCGCTGGGTGAACAATGTGTGGTTCCGACTGGCTCACCTGGGCGCGATTGCCGTCGTGGTTGCAGAGGCCTGGCTTGGCATTGTCTGCCCGTTGACCACACTGGAAATATGGCTAAGGTCAAAGGCTGGCGTTGATGGCTACGCCGGCAGCTTTGTCGAGCATTGGCTGCAGCAGATTCTCTATTACGATGCTCCTGCATGGGTGTTTATTGCCGCCTATACGGTATTTGGGCTTCTGGTCGTCGCTACCTGGTGGTGGTTTCCGCCTCGCTCGCGCAGATAGGCGCCATTCTCTCTTTTTCCAAGGAGATTTTTATCGTGGAGCTATCGTCTCCCGAAAGCTGGACCCTACTTCAGGGTAGTCTCGTGTTTTGTGTGTGTGCCGCTATTATCGCACTGGCTGGCACGCGTATCACACGGATTGTGGATCAACTCGCTGACCGCACTGGAATAGGTGAGGCCGCGGCGGGTGCGGTGCTTCTGGGGGCGTCGACGTCCCTCGGCGGATCAGTGCTGTCGGTGACTGCAGCGTGGCATGGTAACGCGGAACTGGCCGTGAGCAACGCTTTGGGTGGCATTGCTGTCCAGACGTTTTTCCTCGCGGTGGCGGACATGGTTTATCGTCGCGCCAATCTCGAGCATGCGGCCGCGTCGGTCCCGAACATGATGCAGAACGGCTTGCTGATCTGCCTGCTGGCATTGATCCTGTTCGCGCCCCACCTGCCGGACGTGACGTTCTTCGGTGTTCATCCGGTCACGCCGGCTCTGCTGGGTGCTTACATCTTCGGAATTTACCTGGTGAGGGACGCATCGGAATCGCCCATGTGGCGGCCATCAATAACCAGGGAAACATGGGAAGACGAGCCGGATGATGTAACCGCCATGCCGCCGCTGCTACGGCTTTGGACTGAATTCCTGGCGCTGATGCTGGTACTCGGCATTGCAGGTTGGATGCTGGAGCCAGCGGCGACGGTGATTGCTGACAGGGCTAACCTGAGTCAGACGATTGTTGGCGTGATGTTGACGGCGATCAGTACGTCGATTCCTGAGCTGGTGACGTCCATAGCCGCGGTTCGCCGAGGCGCGCTGACCTTGGCCGTAAGCGGTATTATTGGCGGCAACGCGTTCGACACGCTGTTTACTGCAGCCTCCGATATCGCCTACCGGGACGGGTCGATCTACCATGCCATGCCGGAGGATTCGGTATTCTGGGCGGCGCTCACCCTCTTGATGTCCGGCGTGCTGATGATGGGATTGATTCGCCGTGAGCGCCACGGTATAGGTCAGATAGGTACAGAAAGCGTGGGTATCATGGTTCTCTATCTGCTGGGCGTGGTGCTGCTACTGACGGGCTAATCAAACCGTCTTGCCTGGCTGAAACGATCCCGCCAGTAGTATCCGTTGAGGGACGAGTGGGTAACGCCGATGGAGGTCGAGGAATGAATGAAGCTGTCGCCACCCATGTAGATGCCGGCATGCTGGTCCTTGCCTTTGATACGGAAGAACACCAGGTCGCCGGCCCGCAGTTGGTCACGCCCGACTACGTCACCGGATGCCAGCATCTGGGAGGTTGTACGGGGTAGCTGGCGGCCGAGAGCTTCATCGAAGGCAGTGGCGATGAAACCAGAGCAATCGAAGCCATTGGCTGACGTGCCGCCATAGCGATAGGGCGTGCCTTCGTAACGCTCGAATACCTGCCATAACCGATCCGCTGTTGCCGCATCCTCCGGTGTGGCGCTGTGAGAGGATTGCCAGGTGGTGACACTCGCTGGAGGCAGGCTCTGATTGCTGGCGCAGCCCACCAGACCGAGGGCCATCAGGATTGCGAGCATCGGAAGCATTGGGCGCCGATTCATGGAAAAACCTCTGATCGTTCTACATGGGCCTACTCTAAAAGGCCTGATGTCGGTTTGTCAGGTTAAAGTTTGCTTCGATTTGTTTTCTGCAGAGGCCACTTGACGGCTCAAGGACATTTCGCGAACTATGCCTTTAGGCTTCCAGCTTCCGAGGTTTCTATGAGTCCTCCCTTTTCGGACACGACACAGCGCCTGTACGTAAGAAACGCCACCCTTGGCGATATACCGGGAATCATTACCCTGAGTCGTCGTGTGTACGCGGGTACAGGGATGTACGGCTACACCGCTGGCCCCCTGACCGGGCAGATCAACACCTTCCCGGAAGGCCAGTTTGTCGCCATGTTGGGTGACCGTGTGGTGGGGTATTGCGCCACGTTTCGCATTGGGGAAGACGTTGCGCTGGCGCCTCACGACTGGACAGAAATCACCGGCAACGGTTATGCCTCGCGCCATGACCCGGAAGGGGAGTGGCTGTATGGCATGGAGGTGTGTGTAGACCCCGACTGCCGTGGCTACCGCATTGGTGAGCGTCTGTACAACGAACGTAAAACGCTTTGCCAGGCGCTGGCGTTGCAGGGAGTCGTGTTCGCGGGAAGATTACCGACGCTGGCCAAGCGCCTGAAGAAGTTTGAATCGGTGGAAGAGTACGTGGAGGCGGTGAAATCGAAAAAGCAACGGGACCCGGTGCTGTCGTTCCAGTTACACAACGGTTTTGAAATCCACGGCATTATTCCGCATTACCTGGATGCTGACCACGCGTCCCTGGGCTACGGTATTCACCTGACCTGGCGGAATCCCAAGGTGGCCCGCAACGGCGATAACGGCAAACGCAAGCGATACGGTCGGCGAGTGCCGGACACCGTTCGGATCGGCACCGTACAGTACCAGCAGCGCCGGGTGGCATCGTTTGAGGAGTTCAGCGACATTGTCCGCTACTTTGTGGATGTGGTGTCCACCTACAAAGGTGATTTCGTCGTGTTCCCAGAGTTGTTCACGCTGCAGTTGCTGTCCATTGAAAGCCGTGACGGCACCCCTGCGGAAGCCATCGAAGCGGTGACGGAGTACGCCGAACCCTTCCGCAACCTGATGCGGGACCTGGCCCTGAGGCACAACATCAACATTGTTGGTGGCTCCACGCCGGTCAAGGAAGAGGACGGCCGGGTTCGCAATGTTGCCTATGTCTTCCTGAGGGACGGTCAGGTGTTCTCGCAGCCCAAGATTCACCCCACGCCGAACGAAGCCTATTGGTGGAATATCACCGGTGGCAGCCGTGTTACTGCCATTGAAACCGACTGCGGGCCCATAGGTGTGCTGGTTTGCTACGACGCGGAGTTTCCCGAGCTGACGCGTCACCTGGTGGACCAGGGCATCCAGATCCTGTTCGTGCCTTTCTGTACCGATGAGCGCCAGAGCTATCTGAGGGTACGGTATTGCTGTCAGGCCCGTGCTGTGGAAAACCAGCTGTTCGTGATCATGTCTGGCAATGTCGGCAACCTGCCCAAAGTGCCCAACATGGAGTTGCAGTACGGCCAGAGTTGCATCCTGACACCCTGTGATTTTCCCTTTGCCCGTGATGGCATCGCTGCGGATACCACGCCGAATGTGGAGACCGTCGCCTTTGCCGATCTACGGCCCGAAACACTGCTTACCGCCCGCAACAGCGGCACCGTGAAGAACCTCAAGGATCGCCGCCACGACCTGTACACGGTGAACTGGCGCGGACACTAACTCATTGATGGCTGCTTTCATGACATTACGCCGATGCCTGCTGTTGCTTCTGAGCCTGATTGTCATGTTGTCGATGGCGGGTGGCTTGTATGCCCTTGTCGCGTGGGAGACCTGGCGGAAGGCAAACGGCATCAGCAACCTTGAATGGCAATGGGGTGACGTCTCGCTGGCGGGCCTGCGGCTGGACCGTTTGTCTGCGACCCAGAACCGGGAAGGGCAGCGCTATCACATGGTGGGGAAACAACTGTCGCAGGCCTGGAGCTGGCACTGGTATGGCCCCATGCCCGAGGCCATTGTGATCGATCAACTGGCACTGACTCTGCCGCAAGGTGTCCATGCCGAGGGTGATCTGACCATCTCAAGTCCTCTGGAACCCGATAAACGGCAGCTCACCACCAACGACATGAAGATCGAAGGGCGCTTGCCCGAACGGAGCATTGCTGGCTGGACCATGAGTGAAGGCCGGATAAACCTGACGGTCAGCGGTAAAGCCAGCGAGCGGTCTGCAACACTGACTCTCGGCGAACAAAGCCGTGTCGAGTTCGACGATATTGCCGCGCCCGGCGAGGATTCCCGGTTAGATGACCTGGTGTTCAACCTGGCCGGTGTGACTCTGCTCGGGGACTATCAGCTGGCCCCCATGGCACTGGACCGGCTTGCGGTCGAGGGTCCGTTTGAGGCGGCCGTCGCCACCATTCACAACGCCCAGTTGATTCCCCAGCCCTGGCGTTTCGATGGGCAACTGGACGGCACCCTTACCGAACTGAAGATCGACGGAAGGCTATCGTCGGACGCCGGCGCCATTGCCGATACGCACATGAACTATCCGTTCGAGGGCGTACCGGCGCTTGAGGTGAGCATGAATGCTGAGGGCACGAGTGGCGGTCGCGCGCTGGCGGATACGTTCACCGCCTGGCCAGCGGCGATGGAGGTGAGTGACGGTCGCGTAGAGGCGGCCCTGAGTGCGCGCTTTCCATTCCAGGGCATCCGCGTTCAGGGGGACATTGATTTCGATAACGTTGGTGGATTGTACGCCCGGACGGCCTGGACCGGTCTCGACGGCAGGGTGAATCTGAGCCTGGACAATGACGACGTAAATGTTCGGACATCCGATCTGACACTGGATACCCTCAATCCAGGCATCGCCTTGCGCGATGTGCGGGTTGCCGGCTTCTATCGCGCGCGCCGGAGTCAGGTTGCCAACGGTACCCTGGTTCTGGACCGGGCCTCATCCGAGCTTCTGGGCGGCGAGGTTCGGGTTACACCTGGAGAATGGCAACTCGCTGACATGCCGCTGCGGGTTCCCCTTGAACTCAGCGGCATTGAGCTGGCGCAGCTGATGCAGGTATACCCCGCCGAGGGGTTGGCGGGCAGCGGTTTGCTTCAGGGTGCTATTCCGGTGCGGATTGGTCCGGAGGGTGTGAGCATCGATTCCGGGCAGGTCCAGGCGGTGGCCCCTGGCGGAACGCTGAAACTGCCTGCCGATCGATTGAAGGGGATGGCCCAGGGTAACCAGGCGATGACATTGGTGGTCCAGGCCATGGAAAACTTTCACTACTCGGTTCTTAATAGCACGATAGACTACGCTCAGGATGGTACCCTCACGCTGGGATTGCGGTTGGAAGGCAGCAGCCCTGAGGTAAGGGATGGTCATCCCATTGTCCTCAACATCAATCTGGAAGAGGACATTCCGGCGTTACTGACCAGCCTGCAACTGAGTGGCCGGGTCAATGACGCCGTGACAGAAAAAGTGCGCAACCTGATACGGGAGCGGGAAGCGCAACGCCAATCCACCGGGGCGGGAAACAATCAGGAGTAAGGCATATGGTCGCATTTGGGCCGGGCGGTTTGTCCGGAAAACGTGGTTACACGCTGGTGCTGCTCGCACTGGCCCTGGGTATGGCAGCCTGCACGCCTACGGTCAGGATGGAGGCGCCCAAAGAGCCCATCACCGTGAACCTGAACGTCAAGATCCAGCATGAAATCTACGTGAAGGTGGATGAAGAGGTGGATGAACTCTTCGGCGAGAAGGGGTTGTTCTGATGGTCAATTCTGAATCCAGGGAGTCACTCATGAAACGGTTTTCCAAACTCGGTGCGTTTATCCTCGTACTTTGCCTCGCCATACCGGCTGCGGCCATGGGGCTGCAGGAGGCCAAAAGCCAGCTGGATACCGCCAAACAGCAAGGACTGGTAGGGGAAACCCCAACGGGGTATCTGGACGTGGTCAAGGCAAGCGGAAACGCCCAGGGAATTGTCGACGCCATCAACCAGGCTCGTCGGGCTGAATACGCCCGCATTGCGGAGAAACACGATATTCCCGTCACCCAGGTGGAAACGGTGGCCGGCCAGAAAGCACTGGAAAAAACACCATCGGGGCAGTACATCCTGAAGGATGGCCAGTGGGTTAAAAAATAGATGGGCCGATTCCAGGAAATCGGTACAGCGACGATTCCCGGCAACGGGACCCGGTTGCGACTGCTGCAACGCAATGATGAGTTCTCTATCAAGATTGCCGGTACTACCGGCGAGCTGATGAACAGCCGCTTGCATGGCTCGGAGGATGCGCTGGCCACGCTCGCCTGCGAGCGCATAGTTGGCGTGCCTGGGCCCCGGGTATTGATCGGTGGGCTGGGCATGGGGTTCACGCTGGCAGCGGCGTTGTCGGCTCTGGCAGAGGACGCCAGGGTAACCGTGGCGGAGCTGGTGCCGGAGGTCGAGGAATGGAACCGGGGGCCGTTGGGCGCAGCCGCTGGATATCCACTGAACGATGCTCGCGCCAGTGTTCACGTGGGCGATGTGGCAGAGTTGCTGAGAGAAGGCGACGGCAACTGGGATGCCATCCTGCTGGATGTGGACAACGGCCCGGAAGGACTCACCCGCAAGGAGAATAACTGGATCTACTCTCCGGACGGTATCGCAGCCGCCCAGAAGTCCCTGAGCCCCGACGGCATACTGGCCTATTGGTCCGCCGGCCCGGAGCACGCATTCACCGAAAGACTGCGCCGCGCAGGCTTTTCCGTAGAGCCGGTGACGGTCAGGGCTCTGCGCCCGGGCAAGGGCGCGCGCCACGTAATCTGGCTAGCCTGGTAGAGCGAGCCCTCAGAGCGTCTTATTGCCGGATGGTCATTCGAAATACAGGTATGTGTGTTGTATGTTCATGGATAGGGGGGCAATGCCTCACAGCAAAAGCCCCATCCATTCGCTGCAAGGCTCAGGAGGTATTGTCATGAAACCCTCAATGAGTTTGACCGGTGAGCACGAAGGCCACAAAGTGGCTGCCGTTTTCGAGACAGCGTCGGACGCCAACGGAACGGCAAAAGCATTGTGCAACGAGACATGCCTGACCAATGATCAGGTATCCGTGCTGAGCCCCGCCGACCGCCGCCAGGGAAAAGAACTCGAACCTGAGGACCAGGGCATCTGGCAGACACTTGTTCGTTCCCATGTGGGCCTGAGTGTCGGCGGTGCTGTATCGGGTTTTATCGTCTATATGATACTGAATGCCCTTGGCATTGGTTTTATCTCGCAGAATACGGTGGTCTCGGGGTCCGCGCTCACCGCGCTTGGTTTGATGCTCGGGCTATTGGTTGCGGGGGGCATCACTATCCGCCCGGACCACACACCCTATCTGATGAAGGCACAGTCCGCTTTGCGCAAGGGCCAGTATGTATTGGCCGTTCACGCGGAAAACACGCAGCAACTTCAGCAAGCGAAGTCGCTTCTGCGCGCCCGGAATGTTAAAACAGTGCAAACTCTATGATGTAGCTGACCGGGAATCTGTTTATGGAAGATCTGAAGCGCTCGCGGGTAACCATTGTTGCCGTCAGCGCCGTTGTGCTGTTTTTTCTCACCAACTATCTGGCGCGCTTCCTGTTCGGGCTGACAGGCGTGGTGGTTTCCGTGGTGATCGCGGCACTGATTGCGGCCTACATCGGCTGGTCAGTGGTCCGGGTATTGAAACGGGTGCCGACTGGTGAAGAGCGCGGGCGCGTGCTGTGGGCCTACGGCGGCTTTCTCGGCGCGTTGTTCGTTGCCTGGGGTGCCTATGTGGGCCTGTCTGCCGGGCTGGATTCCTCGGGAGTACTGTTCCTGCTTAGCCATTACCTGCCGTACCCGGCGCTGGCTCACCTGATGTTGTCAGATCGTGTGGCAAGTCGGTTTGTGGAGAAAGTAGGTTAGTCGTCGCCGGCCTCGGCATCCCTCAGGCGTTCCAGGCGTTCGCGCTCTTCCTCTTTCGCGGCATCAATAACCGCCATCAGTTCGTCCACATCCGCGCTTTCCGTGTCGTGCTCGAAACACCCGGTCAGCCGGCTGTCGGGGTGCAGGTCGCCGGACTCATAGAGCGCCCAGATTTCCTTGCCATAATCCGTGTTCAACAGTTCAGGGGCGAAGCGTCCAAAATAGCGGCGCATGTTGTCCACGTCCCGTTCCAGCATTCTTTCGGCGCTGTTGTTGCCAGAAGCATTAACCGCCTGCGGCAGGTCGATGATGACTGGGCCCGTGGCATCGACCAGTACATTGAACTCTGACAGATCGCCATGGATCAGGCCGGCACTGAGCATGCGCACCACGTCAGCAATGACTTTGCTGTGATAATCCCGGGCCTGCTCCGGCGTGAGTGTGACATCGTCCAACCGGGGCGCGGCTTTGCCGTCTTCGTCGGCAATCATCTCCATCAACAACACGCCATCCACGAATCCGAACGGTTCCGGTACGCGCACGTCGGCACCTGCCAGACGATAAAGGGCGTCCACCTCGGCATTGAGCCAGGCGTCTTCCTGTTCCTTTTGGCCGTAGCGGGTTTTCTTGCCCATGGCGCGGGCGCGACGGCTGTTACGAACCTTGCGGCCTTCCTGGTATTGGACGGCCTGTTTGAAGCTGCGTTTCTGAGCTTCCTTATACACCTTGGCACAGCGAACACTGTCACCGCAGCGCACCACGAACACCTGGGCCTCCTTGCCGCTCATCAACTGGTAGAGAACTTCGTCCACCATGCCGTCATCGACAAGGGGCTGTAATCGTTTGGGTATCTTCATAGATCCTTTCGGTCGGCTGGTTGGGCCTGGCGGGTCATCGTATGTCGACCGGCGTGTATGGGGGGCATCTTACCTGAAATTGGTAAAAGACCCCTCATATTCGCGGATTTAGTGCGCGGCTTCGCTGGGGGGCTTCTGGTCCATGTTCCTGGCGAGGATCTTGTCAGCATCCAGGGAGGCGATGGGCACCCGGGTATCGCGGGGAATATCGCCGCTGAGCTGCAGGGCGAGGTACCGCATGGCACACACCCTTAGAAACGAGGTGAAGTTGCCCAGATCGTGCCCGGCGTCAATGGATTCGTGATAAAGCCTGGTGATCATCTGGGGCAGGTTCATGCCGTCCCGGGCCGCGATTTCTGTGAGTGCGTTCCAGAACGCGTTCTCCATGCGAATACTGGTGACCATGCCGTCGATGCGCAGGGAATGGGTGCGGCTGATCCAGAGTTCGGAATCCGCGTGGACGAAGAGTTTACACATGGTGTGATCCTCGTGAATCCGGGGCTGCATTGGCAGCCCCGTTTCCGTCACTTGTCCAGCAGTTTGAAAAACTGTGCCAGCCACTGCGGATGCGCTGGCCATGCCGGTGCTGTCACCAGATTACCATCGGTGACTGCAGCGTCAACGTCGATGGCGGCGAAGCGGCCTCCAGCCAGTTCCACTTCCGGTTGGCACGCCGGGTAGGCCGAGCATTCACGGCCTTCGAGCACGCCGGCCGCGGCCAGCAGCTGCGCGCCGTGACAAATGGCAGCCACCGGTTTTTCGGTTTCAAAGAAGTGGCGGACCAGTTTCTTGACGTCGTCGTTCAGGCGTAGGTATTCCGGGGCGCGACCACCGGGTACGACAAGCGCGTCATAATCCGCGGGGTTGAGTCCGGCGAAATCGGCGTTCAGGGCGAAACGATGGCCCGGCTTTTCGGTGTAGGTCTGGTCGCCTTCGAAGTCGTGGATGGCCGTGGCCACGGTGTCTCCTGACTTTTTGTCAGGGCAGACCGCGTGCACCGTGTGGCCAACGGCCTGAAGTGTCTGAAAGGGCACCATGGTTTCGTAGTCCTCGGTGAAATCACCGGTGATCATCAGTATTTTTTTACCGCTCATACCCGTCTCCTTGTGCTTGTTGGTGGTAGCCTGACTACAGTATCAGCGGGCGAATCGCAGCGGGTATTAGGGGAATACTACAGTGTTATGTTATAACACAATGTTGTGCTGACCTTTCCATTCAACGACACGGGCGATCTATGACGTCACCAATACCCACCAATCTTGTGCTCGGCTTTCTGGGCGTGGGAAAAACCACCGCCATACTGGACCTGCTGAAGAAAAAGCCGGAAGGAGAAGTTTGGGCGGTTCTGGTGAATGAATTTGGCGAAGTGGGTATTGATGGCGCCTTGCTAGAAACCGAAGGCACTTTCGTGCGGGAGGTGCCAGGAGGCTGCATGTGTTGCGTGGCCGGATTACCGATGCAAATCGGACTCAACCAGTTGATTCACAAAGCCCAGCCAGACCGATTGCTGATTGAACCAACGGGCCTTGGGCATCCCTCCCAGATTATTGAAACCCTGACGGGCGAGCATTATCAGGATGTGCTTCAACTGGGCCCTGTGCTTTGCCTGGTCGACCCTAGAAGGCTTGAGGAGCAGAAAGTTCTGGAAAACGTACAGTTCCAGGATCAGGTGGCGGCCGCTGATATTGTTGTCGCCAATAAAACGGACCTTTGCACACCGGAGCAGGTCGCCCGGTTTGATCATTGGGTGGCCGAGCTGCAGCCGGAAAAGACGGCCGTTTTCCACACCCGGCAAGGCCGGCTGGACATTGGCTGGCTCGATGGGGAGACTGCGCTCTCCGAGGTCAGTACGCCCCACGCGCACCATCACCATGACTCTTCGGAAGCTGCGCCGATTCCCGATATCCAGGACGAACCGTGGCAGCGGGTCAGCAACCGGGGGCAGGGGCATTTCAGCGTGGGATGGCGTGTCCATCCAGACACGGTCTTTTCAGAAACCGCTCTGCTGGCATTGTCGCTCGATAGCCGTTTTGTACGGTTCAAGGCAGTGGCTCGAACCAGTGATGGCTGGCGGACGATCAATATGGCGGACGGCGCGCTGTCGGTGTCCGAGTGCGAGCCACGAGAACTGTCCCGTATCGAGGTCATTAGCGAGCAAAGCCTGGACGTTGACGAGCTGGATGGCAGCTTGCGTGAATCCATCGAAAAAACGGAACCGTCATGCTGAAAATTTCCAATGCGGTGGAACTGGGGGACTGGGAGATCGAGCTCACCCAGATCCGGGCCCAGGGCGCCGGTGGCCAGAACGTCAACAAAGTGGCCTCCGCCGTTCACCTGCGCTTCGATGTCCTCAATTCCAGCTTGCCACCGTTTTATAAAGAACGGCTGATGCGGCTGTCCGACCAGCGCATCAGCAAGGAAGGTGTCGTTGTCATCAAGGCTCAGAAATTTCGCACCCTGGAGCTGAACAAAGAAGATGCCCTTGAGCGCCTGAAAGCACTGATTCAGGAAGCGGTAAAGCAGCAGAAAGCCCGCCGGCCGACACGCCCCACCAAGGGATCGCAGCGCCGGCGCGTGGACAAAAAGACCCAGAAAGGTAAAACCAAGGCACTGCGGGGTAAGGTTTCTCTCTAGCCCTGCCCATTGACTACTCGTCCACAACCGTTTCAAATCCGCCATAAATGAGGCGCTTCCCGTCGAAGGGCATGGGATTTACATCCGCCTGGATACGGGGGTCCTCCATGACTTTCGGCATGCCCTTGTTCCGTGCCTCGCGGGAGGGCCAGACAATCCATGAGAACACAACCGTCTCGTCCGGCTTGCACTTCACGGCCATGGGGAACGATGTGACTTCGCCCTCGGGTACATCGTCACCCCAGCATTCCACCAGTTTCAGGGCGCCGTGATCCTTGAACACCACGGCCGCATCGCTGGCGTGTTTGATGTATTGCTCTTTGTTGGCGGTGGGGACCGCCGCTACAAATCCGTCGACATACGTCATGTTGAATCTCCTGGTATCAGTCCTTGGGAGGAAGTTCGCGCGCGGGCCTGACTTCAATGCTGCCAAAGCGCGCAGGGGGGATACGGCTCGCGAGTTGCAGAGCCTCGTTCAGGTCGTTGGCATCCAGCAGGTAGAAGCCCGCCAGTTGTTCCTTGGTTTCGGCAAACGGGCCGTCTGAAATCAGCACCTCGTCGTCCCTGACTCTCACCGTTGTAGCCGTGTCGATAGGCTGCAGAGGTTGGCCTGTTACAAACTTGCCCTGACTGGTGAGCTTCTCCACGCCGGCAATACACTCCTGGTTGAGGTCATGCCACTCCTGTTCAGTCATGTTGTTGATGATGCTTTCCTGGTAGTACACCAGAGCCACGTACTTCATGTGAATCTCCCTTTTTGCGTGTGGTTATCTGTATGTCGTCCGGAGGGTGGATGAATCGACAGCCCGGGGAAAATTTTTTATCACGCGCCGTCGAGAGCCGTCAGCCGCCGGCTCAGGTAGCGTTGTTCCGGCCCCTGCTGTGTGAGGGTCAATGCTCTCTGATAAGCCGTGCGGGCGCCTGCGAGATCGCCCGAACGGCGAAAGAGATCGGCACGGGCGGCGTGATAGAGGTAGTAACTCTGAATGGCTTTGTGGCCGGCCAACTGGTCGAGCAGCTTCAGGCCTTCCTCCGGTGTGTCTCGCATGGCCACAGCCACAGCGTGGTTCAGGGCAATAACCGGTGAAGGCTGACGTTGATAGAGAGCCTGGTATAGCCTGGCGATACGGGCCCAGTCGGTATCCAATGCGGTGGCGGCCTTGGCGTGGGTAGCCGCGATGGAAGCCTGGAGGGTGTAGGGTGCTGCTGGTGTCAGTTCCAGGGCTCGATCGAGCCAGGTCAGCCCGGAGCGAATCTGCTCCTGATCCCAAAGGGACCGGTTCTGGTCCTCCAGGGTTACCAGTTCGCCATTCGCATCCTGTCGAGCATGCCGCCGTGAATCTTGCAGGAGCAACAGCGCCAACAGGCCGAAGACTTCCCCATCCGGCAGCAGTTCGGCCAGTAGCCTGGCCAGACGGATGGCCTCGCCGGCGAGACTGATGTTGACGATGGTGTTGCCTTCGCTGGAGGAATACCCCTCGTTGAAAATCAGGTAGACGACTTTCAGGACGCTCTGCAGGCGCTGAGGGAGCTCCTTTCGTTCCGGAACTTCGTAGGGAATATTTGCTTCGCGTATCTTGCGCTTGGCACGGACAATTCGTTGCGCTGTGGTGGTGGGTTTCTGCAACAGGGCGCTGGCGACCTGCTCGGTGGTCAGGCTGCATATCTCGCGCAACGTCAGTGCCAGTTGCGCCTCAATGGCAAGGCTTGGGTGGCAACAGGTGAAAATCAGCCGCAGAAGGTCGTCATCAATTTGGTCGGTGTTTGGCTCCGGGGTGTAGAGCTCGTTCTCGGCGACGTGGGAAAGGTTATCCCTGGCGGTCTGTCGCCGGCGAATGTGGTCAATGCCGCGTCGATGGCCGGTTTTGATCAGCCAGGCCGCAGGATTATCGGGAATGCCCTGTCCAGGCCACTGTTTCACGGCAGCGGCGAAGGCCTCCTGCATGGACTCCTCGGCCAGGTCAAAGTCGCCAAGCAGACGAATAAGTGTGGCCTGCACTCGACGTGACTCGGTTTGGTAAATCGTGTCGATACGGCTGGCTATGGTCATGGTCGCTACACCTGGTCCCTTGCGGCGATTTTCTGATTGTTTTGATAACAATAATCATTGTTTTATCGTGTAATCAAGTGAATGCGATGCAACAAATGGAGAGGGCTATGACTGAATCAGAAGATCGGCTTCGCGTGTTTTATGATGGCGCCTGTCCAAGCTGTGTGAGGGATCGCAAACTCTATGAACGGCTGGCGGGCAAAACCGGAGACGCTGTTGAGTGGGTCGATATCACCGGCCGCGACGACGAGTTGAAACAGCTGGGTATTGACCCGGTTGCAGCGCTTCAGGAACTGCATGTTGAAGATGGCCGGGGTAACATTCATCGGGAACTGGATGCCTACATTTTGCTGATGTCGCGGGTGTGGCTGCTGAAGCCACTGGCCTGGCTGGTTGGCTTGCCGGTGATTCGCCCTGCACTCGCAAAGCTTTATCACCGCTGGGTGGGTGAGCGGCTGGAGAGAACCGGTCGACTGCCAAAATAACCCCGCGGGAATCGACGAATGTCGTGAAGCAGGCTAGGGTTTAATCAAGACATTCCTGGAAGTGACTGGAGCCAGCCAATGCAAATAGCGTATCGCGCCCGAGATCTGGCCGAAGCACATATCGTCGCCGGCCTCCTGCAGTCCAGAGGTATAGAGTGTCATGTTGGCGGTCATTATCTGCAAGGCGCCATGGGTGAGATCGGTGCCGCAGGATTTACCAATGTCCATGTCGAGGATGAAGATTACGTTCTGGCTCGTACCCTAGTCTCTGAATACGAATCGGCAAATGCCCCCGAGAGTGCTTCTGCCCATGGAGAGGATCGGGCCAACCGTTACGCCACCTGGTTTCTGTTATTTCTGGCGGTCGTGATGGTGGTGCTCTTTGGCGCTTTGTGACGATTGGCCAAGGGTAGGGGGGGCTCCCCGGGCATGCGCCCGGAGAGTGATTCCAAGTGTCAGTGCCCGTAAACCCGCATGGAGGTGTTACGGATAGCAAGGTCATCCAATCCCACCGATCCGATGGACGTGCCTCCCACCAGCACCTGGCCGATGGACATATCGGCTTCAAAGGTGTTGATATCGATAGCCAGGCTGTCGGTGCCCGCGGCATTGGCATCCTTGTAGATGTCCATATCCACCAGTGTGAACAGTGGCAACAGTGAGGGGTTGTCGGGGTCGTAACCAGCGCCGGTAATCCGCATGTCACGAATCCCCACTGCCATAAAGGGCACATCCAGTTCCAGCTCGTCGATGGCAAACCGGGTGGTCAGGTTGAGGGTGTCCGTGTCGGTATCCACGGTCGCCTGGGCCTGGAGTATAAGACCTTCCGCAGAGAAGTTGTCCGCCAGCAACGTGCTTTCGCCGCCATTGCCCCGTAGCTCCCAGGCGCCGGTGCGCACGGCAAAGTCCACAGGGCGCGCGGTGATCGGGAATACATTGATAATGGCATCGCCATCGTCAGCGACATCCAGTTCAATCTTGATGTTGTCGATCAGATCCGTGCTGCTGGTGCCGAAAATGGCATCGCGCCCGGAGGTGAATTCCTCGAACATGTCGATGCGATCCGCACCGCCAATGAAGATGTCGCTGATACCCAGCGTGCCTTCATCGGTGTAGGTGAACTCGTCCATGGTGACCTGGGTTTCGAGTTCAATGGTAACGCCGGCCTGGCCGGTAATCTGGCCCATGTCGGCGTCGTGCAGTGGTTTGAGTTCGGCGTACCCGCTCAGGGGCAGGCCCGCGATGGCTAACACTAACGCTGATTGCTTCAGGCTTTTCATTGTTATCATCCTTCCTGGTGTTGTTATGGTGGTTTGCCGGCATCCGAAGGTGCGGCTACCGGCAAACCGGGAGGCCTCTGGGAGCCTCCCTTACTTCCCTCAGAGGTTCGGGGTCAATGTCAGATCAATGCCATTGTCCGGCCCAGCGAGGAACTGGTTGAGAACGTCGGTCAGCGGACCACAGTTCTGCAGGGGTGGCAGTGTGTAGTTGCCAGTTACGTCACCGCCCTCGGACAGCGAGAAGTTGGTGCCTTCCACCGAGGCCAGCTCGATGTTGACCGGATCCGCCGTGCGGCAGTCCTTGCCACCACCCACCGGAATCTTCAGGCCGAACAGGCGTACGGTTACCTTTGGTACCTCCACGTACAGCGAGGAATTGGCCGTGAGGTTGCCATTGATCAGCGTGCCGGTGGTGATGTCCGCTTGCTCGAATGTCACTTTTGCATTGGCGGTCAGACTCTTGAACAGCAGGGGAATCTTGAACTGACCCTGGGTGGGATCAAGCGCAAGGTCTGCTTCGAACATGCCCGTTGCGAGTTCAAGCTGGGTGGCGATGCTGCCAGACAGCGGCAGTGAGCTGCCGGAGGCGTTGATGTCGGTTTGCCCTTCCAGGTCCAGGAGTACTTCAAGCACGTCGTTGCTGCCATCGTTGCCCTGACCACTCAGGGCCACAGTTACGTCTGGCATTTCCGGGTCGTCAGAGGCAATGTTGAGTGTCGCACTGCGCCCACCGGCGGCCGAAGGCATGAAGCTGATTTCAACGGTACAGCTTCCATCCTGTGCCACCGTTGTACAGTCGTTGGTCTGGGTGAAATCGCTGCTGTTGGTGCCGGCGATCTCGATGGCGTTGATCGTCAGCGATGCGGTGCCTTCGTTGGCAATAGTGATCTGTGCGGTGGCTGTTTCACCCAGCATCACGGAACCAAAGCTGACGTCAGCGGGCGTAACGCTGATTTCTGGCACGGGCGCGAGCACGCTGTTGCCCGTTAGCGGCACGTCGACCACAGGGTTTTCGGCGTCGCCGGACTCAATGCTCAGAGTAGCGCTCTGGTCACCCTCGCCGTCGGGGATATAGGTGACATTCACGTCGCAGCTCTCACCGGCAGCAACGGTGGTACAGCTGTTGGTCTGGGTGAACGCTGCTGCATCCGCTCCGCCAAGGCTGATGTTGTTGATACCAAGTTCGGCCTGGCCTGTGTTGGAGATGGTAACCACCTCTTCCGCAGTCGTGCCGGCCTGTACGTTGCCGAAGTCGATATTTTCCGGGCTGACGGCGATACGAGGTTCAAACTGCTCGTCGGGAACCACCTGAACGGTCTGCAGAATGTTGTCCTGGCCGGCATTCTGAACGCACTCGGAGGTGAATTCGCCGATGGGCGCAGGCGCAATATCGCCGTTCTCAACACGGGCGATCATGTCGAGTGTAAGGCCGCCGATGCTAATGACCGCCTCACCAACATCATCCTCGGTGAAAGTGATGGCCGGGGAGGTGCCTTGAGCCGGAACGGTAAATTCGCCGGTCTCATCGGGAATGGGCGACTGGGGAATGGTCAGCGGTACCGTCAGATCAATCTCACGGCTCGGCGTGACAACAATGGTTTCATTGGTAGCGGTGCCTTCAATGGTGGCGGAACCCACCAGCTTGAGGCCCAACCTCGAATCTTCATTCACCGTTGTCAGGGCGTCCACCGTGAATTCTGGTGTGGGCTGCCCTACCGTTGCCTGGCTGGGTACATCAGCACTGATCTGCGCTCGAATGGGCTGTTCGCCAATCAACGGGAACGGGCAGGTGAATTCCAGTTCCAGTGACACCGGTTCGGCAAAGGCATTGCCGCCACCGGTCATCAGCGCCGCGGCTGCTATCGCAGTACCGAGCGTGCGGACGCTTGTGTTGGGATTCCTGAGTTTCATGAGTTCGTCCTCTAGGGTTTCAATCTTTGTTGTATGGGTATGCAGAAATCACCGATGAGGACTGCTGTATCGGTCTTGCAATGTGTCCCTTTATGACTGCGTGGGGGGTTCTATCCTCACGCAGTGCCATTAGGCCGTTGCCGAGAGGTTCGGGTCATTGCTAAGGCCGGCAAGGTTTTTGTTCAAAGCGGAGAGAGCGCCGGGGAAATTCCGTTTTCGTGACGCCCTTCAAAAACTGACTCTTATCAGGGGAATGGGTATTCGAATAAATGGCTATTTTCGGTCGCGGGCCTGGCGGCGAACATCGCCGGGCGTCTGGCCCGTCCAGGAGCGGTAGGCTTTGGTGAAGCCGGCCTGATCGCTGAACCCCAGCTTTTCGGCAATAGAGTCGAGTGGGATAGCTGTGTCAGTGAGATACAACGTGGCAAAGTTCTGGCGTATCTCGTTTCTGAGCGTCCTGAATGAGGTGCCTGCGGTCGACAGATGCTGTCGCAGGGTGCGGGGGCTCATGTCGAGCCGACGGGCAAGATTGTCCATGGCGCAGGGGCGGCCTGGCTGGCTCATGATCATTTCCCGCACCTGCATGACGGTTTCATCGGCCTGTTCCGACGGCTCACGCTCTCGCGAGCGGGCGTTGGCCAGGATGAATTCCAGGCCGGTATCGTCGTTGCGAATGGGGCGGCCGGACAAAGGCATGGTGACCTGGTTCGCGGGGGCGTTGAAGCGAAACTCACAGTCGGTAGCGATGCTGCGCCACTGCTCCGGCTCCAGTGAGGAGTCGAAATCGAACTCGAAACAGAAGTGCTTGCACACCTGGGAGGAAATCCGATGGATGCTGCCCATATAGATTTTGGTGAGGCAGGGGCGCAGGTCACCAAGACCCCAATTGTCGATCAGTTGTATCCGGAAGGTGGAACCGGTTGAGCTGAGGTCCATGTCCATCAGCGGCAGGCCTACGCGCAAGTACTGTACAATCATGCTGATCAGTCGGCGGGGGTTTTCCTGGCCGAGCACGGCGAAGCCAAGTAGTCCATGAGCCGGAAGGTCCAGTTGCTGGCCGAACTGGAAGGCGGCCCGCTCATCACCCATCAGCCACTCCGCCTTACCCAACAGTTGCCGGACCTGCCCCATGGAGAGGCTCGCATCGGGATCGTCCAGCATGTCGCTGGAGATGTCGGTATCTCCAAGGATGGCGTGGCGCCGAACGCCCTTGCGCTCCATAAACCGAATAAACTGTCGGGCGTAGCGCGCCGAGATCAGCGGCACTTCGAGTGCCATCGGGCTGGACGTTTCCACCGTTCGTTCCATGAGAGGTAGCCTTGTTTAAGAGGAACTGCCGCGTTCAGCGCACAGTTGTTTACTCTGTCTTGGCCCAGTATAGGCAGGGTTGTCCGGGTTGATTTTGCTCACCGGTCACGGTTCTGGTGTGATGGCCGGAAATGACAATGAAACATTCGTTAGATTTTGCAGGAGATCTCCCATTGAAAGTGCCCTGTCCGGTGTGTGAAACACGCTCACTGGTGCCGTTTCAGACCATCAAAGACATACCGTACTATCGTTGTGAAACCTGTGAGGCGACGGTCATGGACTCGTCTTGCTGGTTGGACGAGCGCCGGGAACGGGAGATTTACAACCTCCACGACAATCATCCGGAAGATGAGGGCTACCGACAGTTTCTTTCGAAGCTGACCAGCCCGTTACTCGAGCGACTGGAGACGGGTGTGCGCGGCCTGGATTTTGGCTGTGGCCCCGGCCCGGCGCTGGCCGGGATGCTGCGGGAAGCAGGGATGGACATGGTGCTCTATGATCCCTTCTTTCATCCGGACACGTCTGTTCTGGAACACCAGTATGATTTCGTATCCTGCACGGAGGTGGTGGAACACCTTCATCGCCCGGCGGATACGTTTCGTCAGTTGAACAGGCTGATGAAACCGGGTGGCTGGTTGGGCGTGATGACCTGCTTCCAGACAGACGACCGACGATTTGCCAGCTGGCATTACCGGCGGGACCCAACCCACGTTGTGTTTTATCGGGAGTTCACCATGGCCTGGTTGGCCCGGAGGCATGGGTGGCACCTGGAGATTCCGGCCAAGGACGTCGCGTTGTTCCAGAAGATTCAGTGAATCGGGGTGGGGCAGTCCAATACAGGACACTCGACGGGACGGGGTCGATCGCTGTCGTTCTGGATGTTTCCGTCGAAACGCTCTGGATCAATGGCACTGGCACAGCTGGCTGCTTTTCTGGATGCTGTGGCGCAGCCTTGGGTAGCCAGTGCGTGGGCAAGGTTGTTCCAGCCGGCGGCCAGGTTCGGGAATTTGGTGGTCAGTCTCAGGAAATGTTGCGCGGCCAGGTCCACCTGGCCCTGTTGCCAGGCAATATTTCCCTGTCCTATGATGGCCGCTGGTTGGTCCGGCCAGGCCTGTTCGGCCGTTCGATAGGCTTTAGTGGCGGCGATGGTCCTGCCGGTGGTTTCCAGGTCGTTGGCGGATGTCAGAAAGCGAAGAGGCTGCGCTGTCGCCGGCAGTTGGTCGGGTGGCAGGATGACCGTGGCCCAGTTGTCTGCACGGTTCCATGTGGCCATGAACACCTTCAGTGCCTGCTCGTGCCGCTCCTGGGTACCGGTATGAAGAATGATGGTGCGGTCGTCGGCGTCGTAACCGATCACCACGGCGAAATGCCATTGTGGCCACCAGTCGAATCGCAAGTTCTGCATCACCAGCACCGGGTGGCCAGAGGCTATCTCCTCCAACAAGCTCTTGAGCGAACCGTCCAGCGGGTAGACTAGTAAGCCATGGGATCGGGCGGCAGACACCATTTCAATTTTCAGGCTGCCCTGGCGTGCCGGCAGGTATACCAGTTCCTTCAGGACGGTGGGGTTGGTGTTCAGCCCCTGGCTGTTGAGCATCATGGCGAGGGACGCGGGGCCGCACTGGTACAGCTCCTGAGCATGGAACGGAACATGATCCAGCACTTTCCGCTGATCAGCACCGGCCGTTTTCAGGGCGGGGGTATCGGGCCATTGAGCTCGGCTGGCGCAGCCCGCCAGAATCGCTGCCAGTAAAAGACTGACAACGACTCGCAGCAGGTGCAACTGGGTAGGACTGATCACGGAGCTATTGCGCTACCGGATACAGTTGATGAACGGGAAGATATTGGTCGCGCACAGCATGTCGGTGATGATGAACACCAGAAGGAACAGAACAATGATCCCGACAACGCCCTCACCAACGGGAGCCTCTGCCAGTTGTTGCTCAAAGGATGACAATTCCTCCGGCGTCAGGTTCTGGATGCGCTGTTCAACCTGTTCCTGACTGACGCCCATTTCTGCCAGCTTTTCCTTTACTTCATCCCGCTCAAGCATGTTGAGCAGTGACTGGCGGTCCAGGTCGGTGCGTTGCTCGGTCAGCAGCTCATCGGTTCCAACCATTCCCGCTGAGGCGGAGGATGCCCAAACGGAGCCGAAAGCCATCATGATGGCCATGACAAACGATACGTACCGCAGATGGTTTCTCAGGGTTTGCATTACACTCTCCTGTTATTTTCGTTCAAGAAGCGGTCTTTCCGGTTGCTGCCTGCGATATAGCCGACTGCTACACCCGACATTCAAGCTGACCTAATAGTAGCACGCGTTTTCGGGGTTTCAGGTTCCTTATGGCGAAGGACGCCTAAAATGTGGACAGTCCCGTGGCCTCCATCAATCTGTATTGCCAATACCGTATCCTGGATTCATCGGCCCAGGCATTGTAGGGCAGGCTCATTACCGGTGTTTCACCCGGGCCGTGCTCCCATTGCTCACTGAAGAAGCCAGTCGCTTTGCGCACGATCTCAGAGTGTACGTCGGAGCGCACGAGCACGCTGGTTTCAAGGTTCAGGTCGTCGAGGTTGCGGCGGGTGAAATTGGCCGAGCCGAGCAGCAGTTGAGCGTTGCCTTGGGTGTCGCGCCTGATCAGTAATTTACTGTGGCACTGTTCACCTTCGGTGTTACACCAACGTACCGTGATGCCGGCGCCATTGAGCTCCATGGCCGCCTGTCGGTTCGGTATGCCGCTTTTTTCCATGCCGAAGGCATCGTTGTTGGCGTCCAGTAGTATCCGAACTTCGACACCGCGATCGTGGGCTTTTTTCAGTTCCTTCAGCAACGTTCGGTGTGACAGGTAGAACATGGCGAGGTCCAGTCTATCGCCCTTCTTTGCAGTGCTAATGAGGTCGCTGGCGGTTGTCCGTATGGCCGATTCTGTGACGACCTGGATGGTACCGACCGAGCCGATGCCGGCCGCGGCTTGAGGCAAGCTGCTGATCATTTCGTCCACCACCTCGGTGTCTGCACCGGACATGGCCAGGACGGCACGCTCACTGAGCAGCAAATCGGCCACGGCTGGCCCTCCGAATCGCAGGCCTATGTTGCTGTGCCGGCTGCTCCCATCGTGTGGATTGGCAGAGGTCACCAGGGCGTGAAAGCCTTCAGCGTTGTCGGTGATCAATACTTTCCGGTGATTGGCCTTGAAGTTGGGGAGTGCCAGGTAGCTGCGCAGGGTAACCGGCTGCTCACCGAGTGCGTTCGGTAGCCAGCCACCGGTCGCCGAGTTGCCCATCCACTGACAACAGAAGCGCCACAAGCCGGACCAGGTGGGGTTGCTGTCACGAAGGCGCTCCAATCTGGTTTCTATTACCGGAATGCCTGCCTGCCTGAGTTGCTTGAAATAGGGCGAAACCGTACCGCCGTACACAGTGTTTATGGGGTCGGAAATAACGACAACACGCAGATCCGGGTTCGTCTTCTTTTGCTTGAGCAAGGCGTCGGTCAGTTCCTGTGCCAATGGCCGCTGCCGGCTGCCTTCCTCGCGGGTGCCGTTGAAGAGAAACATGTCCACCAGAACGAAACGGCGGGCTCCCGAAATCATATTGAGGGCCTCGTCGAAAATTTCCTGGTCCAGCCGTGGTTCCTCGTTGCCGAAATGCAGGGTTCTGTCGGTGAGTAGCCTGGCATCGGTCAAAGGATGGGCCTTGCCCTCGTAACCTATCCCGGGTGGCAGGGGCTTCAATGTGTGGTAAAAACCGGTTGTTATGACGGTCAGAATAACCAAACCGATCAGTAACTTCACTGTCATCGTCGTACTTCCTGACGGAAAGGGTCCAAAGACGAAACTATACTGCACCGGAACCTGTGTCGTCCTTACACCCTTGTCATCCTGGGGTAATAATGGTCGCGACGTGATCCTGGTCCCAGGTAAACAAACACTTACAAAAAACGTCCTTCTTGAACTATCGCTGCCGGCGTTCACTTTCTAAACTTGCTGGATCAATCATTTACGATAACGATTCCTGTGAATTCACTGGCTTTTATTGGTTCCCGTCTGTTCAGTCTGCGCCTGCTCATTGTTGTGCTGGCATTGGCTTGTGTGTTTGTGGGTGACGCGTTGCCACTGCTTGGGTGGTTGGATCGGGTGCTGTTCAGCGCTCTTGGCAACCCTGAAGGTATTGGGGATGCGGTTCGGGTTGTGGACATGACACCGGACGCCTTCGCAACGGCGCTGCAGGCGCGGGGTCTCGTGGAGCCTGAGTGGTCTGCGCTGACGATTCGCGCCGGGTTGATGGCGTCGACACTTATCCTGGTGCTCGCCGTTCCAAGAATGGGCGGTGCGGTCGCGCTGCCGGTGCTGTTGCTGATTGCCGGGGCGCTGGTGGTTCTGCAAGCGGCGTTCATGTTCTATCAGAGCGCCTGGTTGCCATTGGGGGAAGTGGTCACCCTGCTGTTGGTTGGTTACGTCATCATGCTGTTCTGGTTGCAACCGAGGCGGGATATTGTCGCATTGTCGGAGAATGTCCGCGTAGCCCGCACCCGTCTTGGTCGCCTTTTGCTGCAACAGGGGCAGTCCGATGAGGCGCTGGAGGTGTTGGCTGAATGCCCACCCACCGAAGACACCCTGGCACTGCAATACGACATAGCCATTCAGCAGGAGCGCAAACGGCAGTACGACCGCGCTTCAGCCACCTACCAGCAGATTCTTCAGCAGAAGCGAAAGTACCGGGACGCGGGAAAACGCCTGGCGGCACTCGGTAGCCTGACCACCGAGGCGACCGTTGTTTCTCCCGGTGGTTTTGACAATACGCGAACTCTGGTCATGCCCGAACAGAGCGTCAGCCGTCCCACCCTGGGCCGCTACGAAATCGAGCGTGAGATAGGGCGTGGTGCCATGGGTGTGGTCTATCTCGGAAAGGACCCCAAGATAGCCCGTACCGTGGCGATCAAGACCCTCAGTTACCAGGCTTTTGAGGACAACGAGCTGAGGGACCTGAAATCACGTTTCTTTCGGGAAGCCGAGGCGGCGGGCCGCCTCAGCCATCCGGCAATTGTCACTGTGTATGATGTCGGGGAAGAGGCCGACCTTGCGTTTATCGCCATGGATTACGCCAAGGGCAGGCCGCTCAGTGAGTTTGGCAAGCCGGGGCGGTTGCTGCCGCTGACGAAGGTGCTGGATATCATCGCCCGGGTGGCGGATGCCCTCGATTACGCGCATCGCCAGAAGATCATCCATCGCGATATCAAGCCGGGTAACATCATTTTCAATCCGGACAACGGTGAGATCAAGATTACTGATTTCGGCATAGCCAAGATCTCGGACGATTCCCGGACACGCACCGGCAGTGTCATGGGAAGCCCACTGTATATGTCACCGGAGCAGCTCAAGGGGCAGAAAGTGACTGGCGCCACCGATACCTACAGTCTGGGAATCACGCTGTACAAACTGGTGTGCGGGGAGACACCCTATCAGGGTGACACCCTGGCCAACCTGACCTACCAGATTCTGAACAAGCGCCCGCGGAGTGTCCGCGAGTTCAACCCGGAACTCCCCAGCGGTGTTGTCCGTCTAATTAACAAAGCCATACAACGGGAGCCTGACAAGCGCTTCCTGAGTGCCGCTACCATGGCAGAAGCGTTGCGAAGACAGGCGAGCCGTGAGGCAAGGGAGGAAGCATCCTGATGAACCCCCAGGTGGCTGGCATAACGGATGTAGGTGCGTTGCGTAAAGCCAATCAGGACGCTATTGATTGGCGGGTCAGTGAGGATAATCGGCAGGTGCTGCTTGTGGTTGCCGATGGCATGGGCGGTTACCACGGCGGGGAAGTGGCCAGCCGCATAGCCGTGGATACGGTGATGGAAGTGCTGGTGCCCTGGTTGTCGCCGGATGAGGGAATGCCGGAGGAGCCGGACGACGCCATACAGTTTGCGATCAACCTGGCCAGCGAGCGAATTGCCGATCGAAGGGCTACCGATGCGGACCTCGCCAAAATGGGGACCACGCTGGTCATGGCCTGGGTGATTGACGGTGAGGCTCACGTTGCCCACCTGGGGGATTCCCGCTGCTATCTCGTTCAAGGGCAAGAGCTCGCATGCCAGACCCGCGACGACACCGTGGTACAGAACATGCTGGATGATGGCAGCATCCGCCCTGATGACGTGCCCCACGTACCTTTCCGTAATGTGCTGACACGGGCGCTTGGCGCCTCCGCGGCCATTGCCAGCTTTCGCCGTGTACGGATGGTGGCTGGAGATTCCCTGTTGTTATGTTCCGATGGCCTTACGGGCGCTTTGCCGGAGGACCAATGGCTGTCGCTGATGTCTGCGTGTGAAACGCCCGACGATAAGGTCCGGGCGTTGGTGGATGCGAGCCTGGATAACGAGGCGGCCGACAATGTATCCGTTGTACTGTTGATTCTTAATTAATGGAGGAGGCCTGTATGGCGTCACTTTCCCAACTGGTGGACAACGTTGTGGTGACCACTTTTGAGCTGGATCAGCCGGAGATTCATGTCGGCAGGCGTGGCGATAACGATATCCGCATCGACGAGATTTCAGTCAGCGGCCATCATGCGTTGATCGAGGCAGTGCCCAATGCCTATCTGGAAGGTACGGTGGACTATTACATCACCGACCAGAACAGCACCAACGGGACGTTTGTGAACGAACTGCGGATTGACCGACGCCAGCGCCTGAACAGTAACGACCTGGTTCGCATTGGCTGGAACGAATTCCGCTTCATTGACGAAGAGGAAAATGCGCTGGAGAAAACTGCCTACATACTGGACTAGTGGTCTGTAGGGTCTTTCGGCTGGCCGTTCAGAACCAGTTGGGAGAACCGACCGAGCAGGGACGTGGCATTCGGCGCGTCGAGCACGTTCTCGATCAATGCCTTGGCATCCAGCCCTTCCTTTTCCAAGTCGGGTGCCTGCACCTTGAGATAGGCGCGCATCACCTCTGCTGAGAATTCCGGGTGGAACTGTATACCCCAGGCACAGCGCCCCACACGAAAGGCCTGGTGCGGTTCGAAATCGTTTCGGCCCAGGAGAACGGCGTTCTCCGGTAGCCGGAGAACGGACTGCCGATGCGTCAATTGCGCCGGGAATGTTTGGGGCAATCCCTCAAACAAAGGATCATCCATTGCAGCGTCAAGCAACTCTACCTGATGGGTGCCGGTTTCCCGGCCACGTGGATGGTAGCCAGCTTCACCACCCAGAGCGTGGGCCAGCAGCTGATGGCCATAACAGACACCCAGAACTGGCACCTCCTCCGCCACAGCCTCAGCCAGCCACGCGCCAGTGTTCTCACTCCAGGGCGCCCGGTCGCTGACCATGGCCGGTGATCCCGTCACCACGATCCCGTCCCAATCCCCGGGTTTGCCCGGCAGATCGTCAACCGTGACATCGACCACGTGAAGGTCGAGCTCCGGAGCCAGCCTGGCCAAAAACCAGCTATCGAAATCCCCAAATGACTCCAGAAGGGACGGGTAGGTATTACCTGTTTTGAGTATGACGACCCTGGCCAAGGTGTTGCTCCCGTCAGTCTGCGATAACTGCGTTGTGGTAGACGTTCTGGACATCGTCGAGGTCGTTCAGCATGTCCATGAACTTCTCGAACAGCTCGATGTCGTCGCCTTCGACAGTGGTGGTGGTCTGGGGCAGGAACTGGATCTCGTCCACTTCAAACTCCAGGCCTTCAAACGCTTCCTGCAGTGCCTGTCGCGCCTTGGCGTATTCGGTGTGGGGCGCGAATACAGTAATCATACCCTCTTCGTGCTCAATGTCGGTGACATCCACATCCGCCATCATCAGTGCTTCCAGGGCCGCTTCCTCGTCGTCGCCCTTGAAACCCAGAATGGCGCAGTGATCGAACATATGGCTGACGCTGCCCTGGGTGCCGATCTTGCATTTGGTTTTGGTGAACGCCAGGCGCACGTCACCGAAGGTACGGTTAGGATTGTCGGTCAGGCAATCCACGATGGCCATGCAGTTGCCAGGGCCGAAACCTTCATAGCGGGCAGGGGAAAAATCCTCACCAGCGCCACCTCGAGCTTTCTCGATGGCCTTCTCAATGACGTGCGCGGGTACCTGATCTTTCTTGGCACGGTCGATCAGGCCACGCAGGCTGAGGTTGGCATCCGGGTCCGGGCCGCCGGACTTGGCGCATACATAGATTTCGCGGCCGTACTTGCTGTAGACCTTGGTTTTGGCGGCGGCCGTTTTGGCCATGGAGTCTTTGCGATTCTGATAGGCTCTGCCCATTACGCTGCCTCAATTTCATTTTTAAAAGTGCGGATTTTACTCGACTAGACAGGCTGGCGACAGCCTTATTTGCAAGCTCGCCAATGGTCCGGCCATGGTACCAAAGTGCCAGGATTCCAGAACTTTTCGGTCAGGTACTGTCGAGGGGCTGCGTGTTAGGGTCGAGACACTGTCAATGTTACCGAACGCGGAGATTGCCATGAGATCAGCCCGAACATCGCTCATTGCTGCCGTGAGTCTGCTGCTTTTCACCGGAGCGCCGACGGTCGGAAACAGCGCCGAGCCGGATCAGCAGATGGACGTGGCCCGCGAAATGATCAAGGTTCTGGAAGCCTATGCCGTCTACAAAATGGGACAGTACGACTTGGCGTTCGAGCGCTATCAGGCACTTGCCGAAGCGGGCAGTCAGCAGGGTATGTACAATCTGGCCAATATGTACGCTGCCGGGCAAGGTACGGCACAGAGCAACTCTAAGGCGTTCAAGTGGTATCTGAGGGCAGCGGAAGCTGGCGACAAGCTTAGCATGTACGAAGTGGCAAAGGCCTACGAAGCGGGTACAGGGACCCAGGCAGACCCACAACTTGCCAGCCATTGGCGGGAGCGCGCTGCAACCGCAGATTGATCGTTACTTCCCTGCCAAATACTCCCCATCAATGCATTCTATTGCTGTTCAGGCCAACTTGGGCACCCGGCGAATGCCCTTGCGGATGCCCTGGTCGAGCGCGGAGCTGACCAGTTTGCCGGTAAAGGGCACGATGTCGTCAAAGGAAATGGTGTACTGGACGCGAGTTCTACCGTTGGCGGCATCGTCGAAGCGGATACGGCCGAGATGGTTGCGGATGGGACTCATGCTGGAAATCGTGTATTCAATGAGTACCCCGGGCTCGAAGGTAATGACGGTCTCTTCGAGGCCGATGGGGCCGATGCCGATCTTGCGGATGGAGCCAAGGCCGTTGGGGTCAGCCTGGTCGCTGTCGCGAATGCGCTTCACCGGTGCTCCCAGCAACTTCCCGAAGCGCTCATGATCCGCAAACACTGCAAACACCCGATTGCGCGGCACATCAAAGGTTTCATCAATTTCAATCTTGTAGTTCGCCATGTATGAACTCTTCAGAGACTGTTTTCAACAGGGTATCCGGTTATGTGTTACAAAAAAAGTGACGTGCTGGCAATGACCAGGCGTTGGCCCAAAAGGGCTGAATGGTAGCCGAGCGACAGGTACACTGAGGCTCGTGGTTATCAGGTATCATACCCCCAAATACAGCCCGACAAGGTGCATGGACTCGCATGGATAACGATAACGAACAACCCGCACGCTCAGATCTCGCGACACCACTGAATGGCCTCTTTGCCCTCGGGATACTCTATACCCTCTATGTCGCCCACCAGATCGTGTTGCCCATTGTCCTGGCGGTTTTGACCAGCCTGTTGCTGTTTCCCCTTGTTAAAAAAGCCTATGACAAAGCCGGGATTCCAAGGGCGCTCAGTTCCTTGGTGTTGATGATTGTGGTGATCGCTGGTCTGGCGGGGGTCGGGGCCGCCGTTGCAACTCCGGCCCTGGAGTGGGCGCAGCAGGCACCGCAGGGAATCTCCCGACTGCTCATGGGTGAGAGCGGCATTAAAAACCAGATTGACAAGGTCAACGAATCGGCAAAGAAAGTGGAAGAGTCCATGGACGAACTGTCCAAGGACGAGAAGACCACAACCAACACCGTCGTACTGAAAACCGACTCGTGGCGCAACCAGCTATTGACCAAGGCCCGTAACGGTGCGGCCGGCCTTGCACTTGCGCTGGCCTTGACCTATTTCCTGCTGGTGGGTGGTGACCGCATCATCCTCAACTTCGTACGGCAGCTCCCCAAGCGACAGCGCCGCAACGTGCTCCAGATTGCCCGCGATTCCCAGCAGCAGATCGCCCAGTATCTGGCGGTACTCAGCCTCAGCAACCTGCTGGTCGGTATCACCACCGGGCTTATCTGCTGGGCAGTGGGGCTTCCGGACCCAGCCGTGTGGGGGCTCGTCGCCGGACTGGCCAGGTTCATCCCCTATCTGGGGGTCATCCTGACCATCATCCTGCTTGCGGTTGTGTCCGCCACCAGCCTCGACACACTCTGGACAATGGCCATCGCACCGCTTGGCTACCTGGCACTGACCTCCACCGTCGGTTTTTTCATCGAACCCTGGATCCATGGCTTCCGAATGGCCATCAACCCCGTGGTCATCTTTGTGTCCATCTTCTTCTGGGGCTGGTTGTGGGGCCCGGTGGGTGTGCTGCTGGCGGTCCCGCTGATGACCATCATTCAGGTGGTCCTCAAGCAGATCCCGAAACTGCAGCCGATCTACAGGGTTATTGCGCGGTAAAAGCTGTCAGGGGGCCCTGACACAGGTATGAATCTGGCCTATCCTGACCTGATATCCAGCAAAGCAGGAGCAGAACGCCCATGATCCCGAAGACCATGAAAGCCATGCTGCTCACCGGCCACGGTGGCGTCGAGAAACTGGAATACACCACAGACGTGCCCACCCCCACCCCGGGAACGGGAGAGGTGCTGGTCCAGGTCACTGCTACCGCCAAGAACAACACCGACCGCAAAGCCCGGGAGGGCCTGTACCCCACCAAGGATAAGGGCGACGTAACCTCCTTCCAGATGGGAGGCTCAGCCACGCTGACGTTCCCAAGAGTTCAAGGCGCGGACGTTGTTGGGCGTGTTGTCGCTGTAGGGCAGGGAGTGGACGAAACACGGATAGGCCAGCGGGGCCTGCTTGACTTCAATCTGTACGCCGACGACCGTCGGGATATCAACCTGACCCCGGACTACTACGGCCATGGCGCCGATGGTGGTTTCGCGGAATATATCGCCGTGCCTTCCGACCAGTTCCACCATGTCGAGAATGCCGATCTGGCCGATGCCGAACTCGCCGCCATGGGCATGTGCTCCTACCAGACGGCTTTGCACATGCTCACATCCGCACGGGTAAAAGCAGGTGAGCACATTCTCGTGACTGGTGCCAGTGGTGGCGTTGGCACCGCCCTTATCCAGCTTTGCCGCATCATGGGGGCGATTCCCTATGCGCTGAGCCAGCGTGACAAAGCAGACCCGTTGCTCAAGCTGGGTGCCGAAGCCGTGCTGGACCGTTCCGAGATGGATAACTTCACGGATAAGGTTCGGTCCGTCACGGGTGGTCGGCCGATAGACGCTGTGATGGACCTGGCCGGTGGCGAGATGACCGATCAGTTTATCGACACCATGATCTTCGACATGAAAAGCCGCCGGGATTATCCAAGGCTCAGCATCGCCGGCGCCAGCGCCGGGAACGTCAGCGAAATCATGTGGACCCGGATTTATCTGTATCAGGTGCAGGTGTTCGGCGTGTCACACGGCACCCGTGAAGAAGCGGAACAACTGGTGGCCTGGATTCGCAGTGGTCAGTTGAAGCCGGTACTTCACGCCGCTTTCAGGCTTTCAGAGTTACACGAAGCCGAACGCTACTTCGTCAATCGCAACAGCAACTACCTGGGCAAAATCGTAATCGTCCCGGATACCCAATGGGCCGAGCATGGCGCCCCGTTTGCCTTGGAGAAGTCCTGATGCGTCCTGAACTCAAACTGCAACTGATGGACACCCACGCCGGCGGCGATGTCAGCCGGATTGTGACTGGCGGGATCTGCCCGCTTCCTGGGGACACCGTGCGCGCCCAGATGGAATACCTGCGGGACAAGGCGGATGGGCTTCGCACGTTACTACTGGAAGAGCCCTACGGTATTCCGGAAATGTCCGTGGACCTGCTGGTGCCCGCCACGGACCCCGAAGCAGTCGCCGGTTATATCATCATGGAAGTAATGGGATACCCGATCTACTCGGGCTCCAACACCATCTGCACTGCCACAGCCGTTCTGGAGAGTGGCATCGTTGCCAAGCGAGAAGGGTGGCAGAGCTTTGCTCTGGAAGCACCTGCGGGCCTGGTCCACATCGACGCCCTTGTAAGGGATGGGGTTGTGGAAGCCATTACCTGTGGCGGGCTGCCCAGTTACATCGACACCTACCAGGCCAGCATTCACGTGCCCTCGATCGGCGATATAACCTACAGCGTGGCCTACAGCGGTGGTTTTTACGCCCTGGTGGACGCGACAAGTCTGGGGTTTTCCCTGACTCTGGATGAAGAGCGCAAACTCAGCGAGTGTGCCTATCAGATAGTTGAGGCCATCCAGGCAGAGCGGGGCTTCTCCCACTACACGCTGGGTGATGTTGGGCCTCTGCCCTTCCTCCACTTCATGGGCCCTGTGGAACAATTGTCTGACCATTCGTATCGTTCACGGTCGGCCACCTATGTGCATCCTGGAGTCATCTGCCGCAGCACCACGGGCACGGGTACTTCAGCGCGGCTTGCGTTAATGAATTACGAGGGCAAACTCAGCCCGGGCGATCGCCTGGAAACCGTCTCGCTCCGTGAAACCGGATTTATCGGTGAGTTCACTGGCGTGCGCCAGGAAGGGAAACACCAAGTGGTCGAGAATACTATTACCGGCAAGAGCTACGTGCTTAACCGGGCGGATATCATTATTAACTGCGATGACCCGATGGTGGACTGTGGGGGGCTTACTCACATCCTTACCAGCGCACGCGTGGACGAAAACCAGCCGGGTTGATGTCGGAACCTGGCACAAACACTGCTCTGGTTATGATGTGGGCCCGTGATTGGTAAGCATCCGACAGAGTGAGCACCCAAAAGCGCACCAGAAAGGTGCGACAAGCACCAGTTTGGGGATATCCACCGTGGTGACATGGTGTTTTGTGGAATTGGCTTCAAAGTGATCAAACCTAAGCGTGGCCCCTATGATCTGCCTGATAAGCGGCAGGCAATGCCCAACAGAAAAAGGTGTCACAAGTGGAAATGATCATGATCAGCAAAGAACTGATGACTGCAAAAATCCTGGAAGCAAAAGCCACCAAGGGCGTTTCTTGGGAAGCTCTTTCCGAAGCCATTGGTCTGTCGCCGGTGTTTACAACCTCCGCCTGCCTGGGCATGAACAGCATGACCGAGGATAAGGCGTTCGCGGTGTGCGAAACCCTTGGCCTCGACAAGGTAGTTGCCGAAGCCCTGCAGGTTTGCCCGAAAAAGGCCTGGGACGGCGCCGTTCCCCAGGATCCGCTGATCTACCGTCTCTATGAGGTGGTCGGTGTGTATGGTGACACCCTGAAAGAGCTCATCCACGAAAAATTCGGTGACGGCATCATGAGCGCCATCGACTTCACCATGCACGTGGACAAGGAGGAGAACCCCAAGGGTGACCGGGTTGTGGTTACCATGAACGGTAAGTTCCTGCCTTATAAGGCTTGGTGATCGGCTTTCCCGCCGTGGTCAACTCGGCGCGGGGTGGTATCTGGGTTTTTCGCCAGAAAAAGATGTCTGAGCGAAGCGAGTTCTTTTTCAAGAAAAATACAGATATCACCCCGCAAGCCCGCCCCCCCAAAACCTGCAGGCTACGAACAGAAGGCAACTCCCAAACTTCAGGCAGTCTGAACCCGAACCCCCGAAACCTGACCAAGGGCAACCTCCGCCACAGTATGCAACTTCTCCAGTTGCGACTGGAGCATGGCAATCGGCCGGGTTCCCTCCAGGGTCAGGGTGATATCGAGATGCTCCCCGGCGGATTCCACCGCCATTGTTGCAATCCGAAACCCGCGAATACGAATCACCTGGCAAAGGCGCTCCAGGGCGGCCGCTTCCTGCGACATGCGGCAACTGATTTTGTAGTTTGGTGTTGACGGCTGGCTTTGCGGTTTCATGCAACGTGTTCCTTTTTGTTGGTGCGTCGGGTTTCGTCGATCATTTCGCGGTTGCTGGCGCCGGGTTTGACGATGGGCCAGACGTTATCCTCACGACTGATGGCCACGTGCAACAGCATCGGGCCGTTGTAGGCCAGGATGGTTTCGATGCCGCGGCGGATCTGGTCAGTGCGGTTGATATGCAACGCCGGGATGTCAAAGGCGCGAGCCATTGCAACAAAGTCCGGGTTGTCATCCAGATTGATCTGGCTTTCCCGGTTGCCATAAAACAGCTCCTGTTGCTGGCGCACCATGCCCAGGCATTGGTTGTCCATTACGATTAACTTCACCGGCAAGTTATAGCGGCGGATAGTGGCCAACTCCTGGGCGTTCATCATGAACGAGCCGTCGCCCGTTACGTTGATCACCGTGCTCTTGCGGTCGGCAAACTGGGCACCGATGGCGGCGGGCAGGCCATAGCCCATAGTGCCCAGGCCGCCGCTGGTGAGATGGTGGCGAGGGTGATCAAAGTCGTAGTGCTGGGCCACCCACATCTGGTGCTGACCAACGTCGCACGCTATAACGGTATTGTCCGGGGCAATTCGGGAGAGTTGGCGAACAAAGGCCGGGCCGGTGATCGGCGCCAGGGGTTCTTCGTTGTCGGCGGCGTGGAAGCCGCCGGTGGTGTACCAGGTTCGGCACTGTTTCTGCCAGTCTCCAATGTCCAGCGGCTTATCCTGCAAAGCGTTGGTCAATGCTTCGAGGATGCCATTCAGATCCCCGCGAATAGCCAGTTCGGTTGGGCGCAGTTTGTTGATCTCGGCGGCGTCGGCGTCAATGTGGATCATCTTTGCATTGGGCGCGAAGCCATCGAGTTTGCCGGTAGCGCGATCGTCCAGGCGGGCACCGATAACCAGCAGCAGGTCGCATTCATCCACTGCTTTATTGGCCGCCCGGGAACCGTGCATGCCCAACATGCCCAGGTTGTAAGGGTTGTGTTTTCCAGGGTTACCGATGCCTTTGAGCGTTACCACCGCTGGCAGGGAGGCGGATTCAGCAAACGTGCGAAAGCGATCTTCAGCATGGGCCAGGCTGATGCCGCCGCCGCTGTAAAGTATGGGTTTGCGGGCGGCCCGCAGCATGGTGAGAGCTTCGGTCAGGTCCGGGGAACTGACTTCCCGTGGCTCGGACCGGGGGAAGGGAGTATCGCTGACGTCAGCCAACAGCAAGTCCTTGGGAATATCAATCCACACAGGTCCCGGCCGGCCGCTTTGAGCCAGTTCCATGGCCTCTTCCATGATCGCGGGCAGGCTGTCTGCATCGTCAACCAGGTAGCTGTGTTTAACGATGCCCAACGTCATGCCCAATACGTCGGTTTCCTGGAAGGCGTCGGTACCGATCAGGCCGGAGGGCACCTGGCCGGTAATGACCAGCATGGGGATGGAATCCCGGTGAGCGTTGGCAACGCCGGTGATCAGGTTGGTGGCGCCTGGCCCGGAGGTGGCAATACATACGCCGAGCTTGCCGCTTGCGCGGGCGTAGCCGTCGGCGGCCAGGGCGCAGGCCTGCTCATGGCGGCACAGCACGTGTTCCACGCCGACATCGTCCACCAGCGCATCGTATAGCGGCATGATGCAGCCGCCCGGATACCCGAAAACCGTGCTGATGTTGTGGCGATGGAACGCGTCAAGAATGTGCTGTGCGCCGTTCATGGTCGTTATCCCTTTTTCCTGCTGCAAAAAAAAGCCCCCGGGACCTTTCGGTGCCGGGGGCTTTCGTGTGTTTGTCGAGTCTGTTTCTATCTCACTCGCATGTCCACGCAGAAGCCCCCGGACGGTACCACGACCACCAGGACTAGCTTCACAAGGACAACCACTGCGTTGAGATTCATAAAATCAGTATCTGCTCTGAATCTGTGAGAAATTTATGTGTAGAATCTACCCCACGAAAACAACCGGATGCAACCGTTTTCTGACAGTTTCTGAAACGAGTGCCTGGACTGTAAACCGACATCACCCGAATGTAACTGCGAGCGATCAATGACCAAAGCAAAACTGGGATCTATCGGATTGTCCTTTCTGGTACTGACTTTACTGGTGGTATGGATGGCAACCGGTGACGTCAAGGAAGCGCGGGACGAGGCGCCAGAGGATACACCTGAGGAGTCCGTCTCCGCGCCTTCTGTTCAGGTGGATGTCCTGAGAACCAGGCTTTACGAACCCGGGTTAATGCTGCAGGGGCAGTTGGAGCCCTGGCGAACCGTGTCAGTTGGCGCTCGGGTAGCCGGTACGGTGGAAGAGCTGATGGTGGAGCAGGGAGCCCGGGTTGAGAAAGGGGATGTCCTGCTTCGCCTTTCCGAGGATGGCCGACGTACGTCGGTGGACCAATGGCAATCCCGCATTCGCAAACTGGAGGCTGATCTGTCGGCGGCCCAGAAGCTCCGCTCCCGGAATCTCACATCCGAATCCGAAGTGTTGACCCTGCAAAGTGAGCTGTCCGCGGCCAGGGCGGAACTTGCTCAGGCACGTCTTGCCGTTGACAACCTGGAGCCACGCGCGCCTTTTGACGGCACAGTGAATCGACGGGATGTCGATCTTGGTGATCTTGTTCAGGTCGGGTCACCACTGTTGGAGCTGGTGCGCGTTGATCGGCTGAAAGCGACAGGGCAAATTCCGCAGCAGTCAGTGGGTGCCGTCGAAGAGGGGCAGGCCGTGACCATTCGCACGTTGGATGGCGACAGCCTGCAAGGCGTGGTGAATTTCGTGGCCAGTGCCGCAGACCCGGACACCCGCAGTTTCCCAGTGGAAGTGTCCATAGACAACCCGGAACGAAAGCGGGTTGCCGGCGGCAGTGCCACGTTGCGTATTGCCTTGCCAGAAGTGGAGGCGATGTTCATTTCGCCGGCCTATCTCAGTCTTGGGGATGATGGCCGGCCCGGTGTTCGCTATGTGGGTGACAATAACGAAGTGGTGTTTACCACGGTCAAACTACTAAACGTCACCACGGACGGCGCCTGGGTCACTGGGCTGCCGGATGAAATCCGGTTGATTACCCGGGGAGCGGGTTTTGTATCCATCGGGCAGCAGGTCCGCCCGGTTGATCGCGATTCGGACCGGGGCTGACCGATATGCGAACCTTGATTTTCGCCGCTCTCGACCGCAGCCGGACCACACTGCTGACACTGGCGTTCCTGATTCTGGGCGGAATTGCTGCTTTTCAGACCATTCCCAAAGAAGCGAACCCGGACATCACCATTCCCATGATCTATGTGTCAATGACACTGGAGGGAATCAGCCCGGAAGACGGTGAACGCCTGCTTATCCGGCCCATGGAGCAGGAGTTGCGCTCTCTGGAGGGCGTCAAGGAAATGCGAGGTACCGCCTCGGAGGGCCATGCCTCGGTGATGCTGGAATTTGATGCCGGGTTTGACCCGGACATTGCGCTTCAGGACGTTCGTGAAAAAGTCGACACTGCCCGCAGCAAGCTACCCCAGGAAGCTGACGAACCGCGGGTTAATGAAATTAACGTGGCCCTGTTTCCGGTCATGTCGGTTGGTCTCTCCGGGCCTCTTTCCGAACGCGAACTGGTGACTGTTGCCCGGCGTTTGCAGGACGCCATCGAAGGCATTCCGGAAGTGCTGGAAGTGGACATCGGCGGTGACAGGGAAGACCTCCTTGAGATCGTTGTCGATCCCCAGGTGCTTGAAAGCTACGGCGTCGACTTTGATCAGCTGGCGACGTTGGTCACGCGCAACAATCAACTGGTCGCTGCCGGAAGTCTGGATACCGGTGCCGGTCGCATGACCATGAAGGTTCCGGGCGTTATCGAGTCTGTGGAAGATGTCATGGCCATGCCGGTCAAGGTGGGCGGTGACACGGTTGTGACCTTTGGCGACGTGGCGATGCTGCAACGCACGTTTAAGGATCCGAGAGGGTTCGCCAGGATCAATGGCGAGCCGGCGCTGGTGCTGGAAATATCCAAGAGGACCGGCGCCAACATCATCGAAACCGTGGAAAAGGTGAAAGCGCTGATTGAAAGCGCTGGGCCGCAAATGCCCGACGAGCTCGAGGTTCGCTACATCATGGACCAGTCCGGTGAGGTTCGGGACATCCTCAGCGACCTGCTCAACAATGTGTTGACCGCCATCGTACTGGTGATCGTTCTGATCATTGCCGCCATGGGCCCCCGTTCTGCCCTGTTGGTGGGGCTCACTATTCCCGGTGCGTTCCTGACCGGTATCCTGGTGATCTGGGGCATGGGCTTCACCCTGAATATTGTGGTTCTGTTCAGCCTCATACTGGTGGCGGGAATGCTGGTGGATGGCGCCATCGTGGTGTCAGAGCTTGCTGACAGGAACCTCTCCGAGGGCCAGAGCGTGAAGACTGCTTGGGGAGAGGCAGCCAGCCGCATGGCCTGGCCCATTATTGCGTCAACTGCCACCACGCTGGCGGTTTTTATCCCGCTGTTGTTCTGGCCGGGTGTGGTCGGTGAATTCATGAGCTTTTTGCCCACCACCGTCATCATCTGTCTGACTGCCTCGTTAGCGATGGCTCTCGTGTTTTTGCCGGTCCTTGGCAGCATCAGTGGCGGCAAGCGCCGTCCCCAGGCCGCAATCAGTGGCCGCATGACGGACGTCTATCGTGGCGTTCTCGGGCGACTATTGGCAAAGCCCGGTTTTACACTTCTTGGCGTACTTGGTGTCGTTGTGGTGATCTATGCGGCTTATGGCAAGTTCAACCATGGTGTGGAGTTTTTCCCGAGCGTGGAGCCGGATTCAGCGCAGGTACATATCAGGGCCAGAGGGGATCTCTCGGTGCAGGAACGCGATGCTATCGTTCGGCAGGTCGAGCAGCGTTTACAGGGAATGCCGGAGGTGAAAGCCCTTTATGCCCGCTCAATGATCAACCCCGGAAACCAGATGGCGCCGGACGTCATCGGTGTGCTGCAGTTCCAGTTCACAGACTGGTTTGAGCGCCGACCAGCGACACAGATACTGGAAGATTTTCGCTCACTCACAGCGGACATTCCCGGCATTGAACTGGAGTTTCGCAAGCAGGAGGGCGGCCCCGCGGACGGCAAGCCCATTGAGCTTATGGTCAGCAGTATGGACGGGGACCAACTGGAACGGTATGTCGCTCTTGTTCGGGAACGGATGTCGGGCATCGATGGCTTTGTGGATGTCGAAGACGATCGCAGCCTCCCGGGCATCGAATGGCGCCTGAATGTTGACCGCTCAGCCGCTGCCCGATTTGGCTCGGACGTGCTCAGTGTTGGCAGTGCGGTGCGACTGATCACCAACGGCCTGGTGCTCGCCACCTATCGCCCTGAGGACGTGCGCGACGAAGTCGATATCGCCGTGAGAGTGCCTAATAACTGGCGCGAGCTGGACCAATTCCAGCGCCAGACAATTAACACCAGCCGCGGGCAGGTGCCACTCTCGGAGTTCGTTGAGCTGGCTCCCGGCGACAAGATTGGCAGCATTACCCGCGTGGATGGACAGCGCACCATTACGATCAAGTCCGACATAGAGCCTGGTCGCCGTGCGGACGAGCTGCTGATGACGCTGCAACAGCAAATGCCTGAAACGCCCGAGGGGGTTTCCGTGCGATTTGCTGGCGAGAATGAGGATCAGCAGCAGGCCTCTAATTTCCTCGCATCCGCGTTTCTGGTCGCGATTGCCCTGATGCTGTTGATCCTTGTGACCCAGTTCAATTCCCTCTACCAGACCATGCTCATTCTTTCGGCCATTGTGCTTTCAACGGCGGGCGTGTTATTGGGCCTACTGCTGAATGGGCAGTCGTTCGGAATAGTGATGGTAGGCATGGGCATCATTGCTCTTGCGGGCATCGTGGTGAACAACAACATCATTCTGATCGACACCTACAACCAGATGCGCCAAAGCGGTATGGCAGCATTCGACGCCGCGCTGGAAACCGGATGCCTGCGCCTGCGACCGGTGTTGCTGACCGCCATCACCACCATACTCGGGTTGATGCCAATGGTGCTGGGGGTAAATGTGGATCTCCTGACCCCCTCGCTCGGTATCGGTGCTCCGTCCACCCAGTGGTGGACCCAGCTATCCAGCGCCATTGCGGGCGGGTTGGCATTTGCAACGGTGCTCACGCTGTTGCTGACGCCGGCGTTGCTGGTTTTGGGTGACAAAATAGGGCGGAAAATAAAACCGGTTGCTGCGGATTCCTCCGGGAGTGAATAACATATCGTCCTGATCGTCAGGGCAGTGGGAAAAACTTGTCCATGAGGGCGTTGAATGGCAGAGGTTTGCTGTATAGATAACCTTGCAGATAGTCACAGCCCTGCTCGACAAGCCACTGCTCATGGGCTTTGGTTTCAACGCCCTCAGCGACGACTGATAGCCCAAGTCCCCGTGCCAGGCCAATGATCGAGAGGGTAATGGCGCAGTCGTCCTCGTCGTCTGGCAGTTGGCTGATGAAGGAACGGTCAATCTTGATCCGCGAGAAGGGCAGACTTTTGAGGCGGGAGAGTGAGGAGTAGCCGGTTCCGAAGTCGTCTATGGACAGGCTTGCACCATCGGCGACCAGCTCTTCCAGGATGCTGTTCAGTGAGCTGAAATCCCCTTGAATGGAATCCTCGGTTACCTCGAAATGCAGCGCGCTGACCGGCACGTCGTATTCATGGCAGGTTTCCCGGACCAGGCTGGGAAGTTCCGGTATCGATACCTGCTCGGCCGCCAGGTTGACGGAAATCTCTGGCAGTGTAATGCCCTGGTTGTGGGCCTGCTGCCAGTGTTCGCATACGCGGCGAAGCACGCACTCCCCCATCGCATACATCAGGCCACCGCTTCTGGCTATACCCAGGAACTCGATGGGTGACAGCCAGCCACGTTGGGGGTGTTGCCAACGTACCAGGGCTTCCAGGGATTCCAGTTTCAACTCGGCGGCGCTCAAGATGGGCTGATAGAACACTTCCAGGGTGTGGTTGCTGATGGCGGCCCGCAACTCATTTTCCAGGACAAATCGGGAACGGGCCGTGACCTGGATGCTGGAGTCAAAGAAGCAGGCTTGGTCCCGGCCTCGTTGTTTCGCGTTGTACATGGCGGCTTCGGCACCACGCAACAGCTCTTCGGTGGTTTCACAGTCTCCGGGCAAGTGGCAGATACCCAGGCTCGCGCCAACGGTGATGGAGTGACCATTGAGACGGATGGGCTTGTTGATTTCCTGTCGTATACGCGAAGCCGTCAGTTCCAGAGAGTCTCGCATGGTGTGGTTTCGAACGATGAGGGCGTACTCATCGCCCCCAATTCTGGCCAGTACGTCCTTGCCCGGAACGGAGAGCTTTTTCAGGCGGCGACCGACTTCAGCAATAACGTTGTCACCCACCTGCGGACCCAGTCCATCGTTGATGGATTTCAGGCGGTCCACATCAATCCATATCAACGCCAGGCTACCGAGCCCTCTCCGTTCTATTTTACTGGCAAGGTGGCCGATACGGTCTCGCAGGGATTCGATGTTTGATAGCCCGGTCAGTGAATCGTAACGGGTGACGTACTCGAGTGCGCGTTGCGAGTGGAGCCAGGCTTCGTGGGTATTGATCAGGCTGATGGTATCGGCAATCGCGATGACGAAGGATATTTCCGGCAAGGTCCAGTTGCGCTGGTGCGTTGATTCCAGGCAAACAACGCCACTGAGTCGAGCACCATCAAATACCGGTGCATCGAGCATTGACAGGATGTTCAAGGGTATAAGGTAGTCTGGCGCGAATGCCTGGGTACGGGGATCATTCTGGGCGTCTCGGACGGACAGCACGCGTTCGGTTTCCAGGGCCGCGAAGTACTCCGGATTGCCGGATTGATACAGGCTGGATTTGTCACCAGTGGCTGAGTCCGCAGTATGGAGCCACTCGGATTCGATGCGATCACGTTCCTCTGGAAACCGCCAGACACTGACCCGTTCGACCTCGAGCAGCCTCGCACAGAGCGCCGTCAGGTCAGCGAGTTTTTGCGGGCGTTTCTTGTCGATAAACGCTGGACTGTGGCTGAGTTCCGTCAGTGCCTTGTGAAAGGTCACGAAGGTGTCCGTATCGTGCATAGTCTCTGGCTGTCAGTTCTGGGAACGATAGTAGGTTTACGACAAAGAGTGGCGATTGGTCGTGTTTGCGCCAGCAGTTGCCATTTACCGACCTTCTCATACTGGCATCGGGCTCCGATACTGTCCACTTCGAAGTCGTATGAGTGGGACGTGGGGCGGCACGAGCGTTCGGAAATGCGGCAGTTTGTCAGGTTTTGTTGTCTGATTGAGTCATTTTAAAGGCGCCTGCGGCGGAATCCCGATTTCTGGATTATGCTGGAGGCAGAAAAGCCAACAAATATATGGTCTCTCTGGAGCCGGGAGTGTTTTTGAAAAAGAGTCTGATGCAGATTCTATTCGTTACTATGCTGTTTGCGCTGCCTGCCCTGGTTTCAGCGGGGCCGGCAGTTTGGGACGGTTATTCCAAGCGGCTTGAGCTTCCCAGGTATGTGGAGTACTGGGAGGAACCTGATGGTGCCGTTTCCCTGAATTCGGTGAGGCAGCTCCCTGAGCATGAATGGCAGCCAAACGGTAAAGACAGCGTTAGTCTGGGGTACGGCGACGAGGTTTACTGGTTCCGGGTCAATATTCGCAACCCCGGGTCTGGTACGGCGTCCCTGTTCCTGGAAATCGGGTATCCGGTGTTGGACCATGTTGAGGTCTATCTGCTCGAAGATGGCGAGCTTGTTGAGCGCCAGTTGTTGGGTGATAAGCAGCCGTTTTACCAGCGCCCAATCTATCACCGCAATTTTCTTGTCCCGTTCTCCCTCTCAGGTGACAACGAGCTCTCCATCTATCTTCGAGTGGATACCACCAGTTCCATGCAGGTGCCCCTGACCCTTTGGGATCAGGATGCGTTCTACGTGGCCGAGCAGGCCCGTAGCCTGTTCGAGGGTATTTACTACGGCATTGTACTGGTGATGATCCTGTATAACCTGTTCGTGTATATGGCGGTTGGCGAACGGAGCTTTCTGCACTATGTGGGCTATATTGCGGCCATGCCTCTGTTTCTGGCGAGCCTGCATGGTGTTGCATTCCAGTACCTCTGGCCGGAAGCCACCTGGTGGAATGACCAGGCCATCACTGTGTTCCTTAATCTGGTCGTGCTGTTTGGCGGCACCTTCAGTCTTCACTTTCTCAACGTGACTCCAGCCAACCATCCGTTTCTCAACAGGCTGACGGTGGGGATTGTCGTTATGGCCGGTGTGACGGCAATGGCGGGAATGCTGGTTCCGTATCGACTTTTGATTCTGCCGACCATCCTGCTTGCCTTCCTGGGGTGTACGACCATGCTGGTGCTCAGCATTGTGCGTTGTCTGAAAAAGGACCCCGCAGCGAGGTACTACGCGTTGGCCTGGGTGTTTATGCTCTTCGGGGGGATCGTCCTGGCATTAAGCAAGTTCACCGTGTTACCACGCAATCTGCTGACGGAGAACGCAACCCAGGTGGGCTCTGCCATAGGCGTCATTCTGTTGTCGGTAGCGCTGGCCGACCGACTCAACAGGGAAAAAAAGAGTGCTTTCGAGGCCCAGCAGCGCTTGTTGCTTGAAGAGCGAAAAGCCAGGATGGCGCAGGAAAAATCCCTTCGTATTCAACAGGAAGCCAATACCTTACTTGAACAGAGAGTGCAGGAGCGCACCCGGGATCTTGAGTCCCTCAATAATCAGTTGCGCGAGCTCAGTGCCACCGACGCGCTCACCGGACTCAAGAACCGGGGCCACTTTGATCGTACCTTCAGCTCGGCGGTGGTGAAGGCTTATCGATTCAGCCAGCCATTGTCACTGTTGCTTCTGGATATCGATCATTTCAAGAAGTTCAACGACACACATGGCCATCTGGTCGGCGACGATTGCCTGCAGATGGTGGCCAACTGTATCCGCGAATATGTCACGCGCCCGCAGGATCTGGCTGCCCGCTACGGCGGCGAAGAGTTCGTGGTTCTGTTGCCGGACACCCCGAGAGAGGGGGCCCTGAGAGTGGCCGAGAAAATCCGGAGCCGGATTGAGGAAACCGGGTTCCGGGTGTCGGATGAAGTCTTGCACCTGACGGTGAGTATCGGTTTGTGTGCCGTCTGTCCCAGCCAGGCGGATGCCACCAAAGACATCTTTAGTTGGGCCGATGAGGCTCTCTACGAGGCCAAGGGGCGTGGGCGGAATCAGGTCGTCGCCTGCGAGCCCCCGTCCGTTCAGGGAGCGGAACCTGTCATGACCTGATGGGCTGACTGTCTATCCTGGGCCAATTCATTGTTTCCTCCAGCAAGAACGCCAGTTCCAGCAGTGTCTGCTCACCCCCGTGCTTGCCCATCAGTTGAATGGAGACTGGCAGGCCCTGGCTATTCAGGCTGGCTGGCAATGAGATGGCGGGTGCGCCGGTGGCGTTGGCCAGTGGGGTAAAGCTTACGTATTGGGTCAGGCGCTCGAACAGGGTATCAAAGTCAACCGTGGGGCTCAGGTAACCGATCTCGGGCGTGGTATGACCGAGTACCGGCGTGAGAATGGCGTCGTAACTGGCCATGGCGCGGGCGTAGTCCTGATACGACCGGTGCAGGCGCCAGAGTGCCGCCGGTAATTTGTAGAACTGCCTCCGGAAGGCTTTGTCCAGCCCAAGGGTGAGCCCGTCCAGCCGTGATTTGTCAAAACTTGGATGAACCAACCGCTTGCCATTGGCGCGCACGCCGAAGGCCAGCATTCCCCAATAGAGCGCAAAATCATCAGGGAAAGATGAGGCAACGGGAACGCCTACCGGTTCCACCTTGTGGCCAAGCTTATCCAGAAGTTGTGCTGTATTTTCAACGGCTGCGCGGGTTTGACTATCCGTGGCGTGACCGTTGATAGAGTCGGTCACAAGGCCAATACGGAGTGAGCGTGTGGCGGGGCGCTCCACCTTTCCTATGGCCGGGAGTTTCGGGTTCCGGAAAAAGCGTTCCGCGCCGTAATAGAAGTTGGCGGTATCCCTGACCGTGCGCGTTACCACACCATCACTGACGATATTGATGGGGAGTGTTTTAGCCGCATCGTTATCGATCAGCCGCCCCCGTGTTGGTTTTAACCCCACCAACCCGCAACAGGCCGCCGGAATGCGGATGGAGCCGCCGCCATCGTTGGCATGTGCGATGGGGATAACACCCGCGGCAACCAGCGCTGCGGAACCTCCCGATGAAGCACCAGTGGAATATTGAAGATGCCAGGGGTTGCGAGTCGGGATGCCATGGGCGGGTTCCGTGGTGGCGTTGAAACCGAACTCAGGCAGCGTGCTTTTACCAAAACACACCAGACCCTGGGCCAGCAATTGGCGGGCGAAAGGGCTGGTTGTGCCGGCTGGGTGGGCGTCGATGGCAGCGGTGCCATGGGAGGTGGAGAACCCTTTTACCTCGGTATTGTCCTTGATTACCGTGGGTACGCCCGAAAAGATGCCTGGCGCCGTTTTTTCAGCCGAAGTTTCATGCGTGATCATGTCCTCACAGCCATCTGGGATGGGGCCGACCAAACCATGGATAAAGGGTTCGGCCAGTTGCGCCCGGGCCAGGGTGGCCTGGAGGACTTCGCCGACTGATACGTCGCCGTTGTGAATCAGTTCGGCCAGCGCGGTGGCGTCGTGCCGGCCAAGCAGGTCGTCACTGAATGTGTGAAGTGATTGCGGGTGGGGTTGCAAGTGGGAGTGCGACGGATTTTGGGCGGTCAAGGCAGATACTCCGTGTTGTTTTCGGGGTTGTATCCACTGTATATAAAACCTAAACGTGACGACATGTCATATCAGGAAATAGCACCGCTCCATACAACAGGTAAAGGTCCAGTTCTGTCCCGCTTTGGTAGGCGAGGGTGGCGGAAAAGGCCCTCGCCGAAACGTTAGTTGCGGGCTTCCTTGATCACGTCGTAGGCGTGGCTGATCTCACGGGTGCGCTCTTCCGCCATTTCCCGCATGCTTTCAGGCAGGCCTCGCCCCGCCAGTTTGTCCGGATGATTTTCGCTCATCAGTTTGCGGTAGGCTTTCTTGATCTCGGCGTCGCTGGCGGAAGACGACACCCCGAGAACCTTGTACGCATCATCGATCTGGCTGGCGGACGATGCCTGGCCAGACGCACCGGCTTGGCCAGCGTGAGCGCCTCTCAACATGGCTTCCAGCTGGTCTACCTGAGCCTCGGGAAGCCCCAGCCCCCGGGCGATGCGCACCAGCATTTCGTGTTCGGCCGGGTGCACCACACCATCGGCGGCAACGGCAGACACCTGTACCTGAAGGAACATCTGCAGCAATGCTGGCTGGCGGCCACTCACCCGTAGGAAGTGCTGAAGTTCCGCATCCAGGTCGAAGTCATTGGCTTTGCCGCGGTTAAAGGCGGCCTTGGCGCGCTCACGGTGTTCGCCGGAGAGGCGAAAGCGGTCGAACAGGCGTTCCGCCACTTCGATTTCGTCTCGAGTGACGACGCCATCGGCTTTGCACAGGGCGCCCATGACCGCAAACACGGATTCGAGGAAGTCCGTCTGCACGTTGCGCAATTTTTGCCACAGACGACTTTTGATGTATCGGGTCAATAGTACGCCTGCCACAGCGCCAATCAATAGGCCGGGAAAGCGGCCAAACAGGTAGCCGATCAAACCGCCGATAAACAGGCCGAACATGTCAGTGTCCTTTTCAAGTGTTTAAAACTGCGCAAAGTATACGGGTTTCGGCGGAGAATTCGAAAACAACCCGCCGCGATGGAGGAATGTTCATGTCAGAAAGCGTTCCTCATTCACGGTATCAATTTGCTCCGGGCGCAGGTGTTGCTCCGCGTATCGGCGGTAAATGCCGGATCGGACGAACAACTGGAACACCGCCCGGTCGATGTGTCCGTCATTCACCATTCTCTGCATGATGGCCAGGGATTCGGTCAGTGTCTTGCCCTCCTTGTAGGGGCGGTCTACGGCGGTCAGCGCCTCGAAAATATCCGCCACCGCCATGATCCGCTCGGGAATGCCCATGTTGTCTGCATTCAGCCGGCAAGGGTAACCCTGTCCATCCATGCGTTCATGGTGGGTGCCTGCCAGGTGGGGCACGTTCGCCAGCCTGTCTGGTAGGGGCAGGGCGTCCAGCATGCAGATGGTCTGCACGATGTGATCGTTGATCCGGAAGCGTTCCTCGGGGGTCAGGGTTCCTTTTGCCACGGTCAGGTTGTGGAGCTCACCCTGATTGACGGCATGCTCTGGAAGTGTCATGTCGAATCCCCACCGGTTTCGTGGGTCGTCTTTGGTAACGGGTGGTTTGTGCTCACCCCAGGAGCGGAGGTGAGAGGGCTTGTCTGCTATCAGAGGTTCGGTCGCAGGTAAAGCCTGCTCCGGCGTGTCAGTCAGCACTTGTCTTTCGTCGCCGGACAATCCCAACCTGTCACTGAAATGACGTACCCAGGTGCGTTGGCCGATCTGTCGGATGTGCTCTATATCGTCCTCCGACATGAATTCGCCGCCAGTGTTGGCGTTGGCGACGGCACGAAAGGCTTCCTGGAGCTCTTCCTGTTCCAGGTCCCGGTCGGTTTCGGCCTGTCGGGAACTCTCGCCAGCCAGTTGTCTTTTCAGGCATCGGATTTCGGTGTCCCGGTGCAGAACTTCAAAGCGGGTGCGAATTTCATGGATGCGGTTGTAGATCGTTTCCAGTTTGACCGCCTTGTCCACCACATGCTCGGGGCTGGTGATCTTTCCGCAGTCGTGAAGCCATGCTGCCAGGTGGAATTCGTAGCGTTCGTCGTCGTTCATGGTGAAGTGGGCAAAGGGTTCTGCGGAGCTTTGGATGGCTTCATCCACCATCATCTGGGCGAGTTTGGGTACGCGGTCGCAGTGGCCACCCGTATACGGTGACTTGGCGTCAATGGCGTTGGCAACCAGGCGAATGATGCCTTCGAGCAGCGCCTGCTGGCTTTCAATCAGTTCACGGGTTTCGATGGCGACGGCGGCGGAGCGGCAATCTCACGACGAATACGATCAGGTCATCGCTCAGATGGGTGTGCTCACCATGTTCCATTTCGATAACCAGGGCTCCAATCAGCTGTTTACGACGGTTCCTGAGAATGGCGAACACCGGGTGGCCGGAAAGGGCGTGGCGAAGCGCCCTTATCACTTCGTTGTCGTCGTCCGAGGCGTTGACGCCAGAGATGGTTTCCGGCGGCTGCATGCCGCGGTCCACGGATAGCGAGAGCTCACCATTCTGTCGGTTCATCAGGTAGATAGCGCCCCGGGTCTGTCCGAGAATGTGAACGATCTGTTCGAGGATATCCGTCAGAAGACTATCCAGGTCCTGGCCCCGGTTGAGCGCGGTGGCAATGCTCTGAAAGCTGCGAATGGTGCTGGCCATATCGTCCAGGGCAACACTGAGCTGACGGGCTTCGCGAATATGGGAGTCAACGGAAATGGGTGTGTCGAAGCGAAACCGGGAGAGTGCGCCCACTCGGTGTGTCAGCAATTCCAGCGGCCTGCCCACGCGACGGCCCAGGAACCAGCCGATGACCAGCAACAAAAATGCGATGGCGCTTGCCAGTATGGTCTGCCGGGTTAGAGCCGCCCAGACATCAGCCAATAGTTCGTTGGCGGGAATGGCCACGGCGATTTTCAGGTTCTCCTGGTCCAGGGACTCAAGGGGCTCGGTCATGCCGTACCAGTCCCGGCTTTCGGTGGTAAAGCGATTGACCAATTCACTGGTGGTTTGCTTGCTATCGAGTTCCAGGACAGCGTTGATGGCTCCGTCATTCAGCGCTTGTGGCTTTGATGTGTTGGAAACTGCCACATTGGCGGTGGCCTCAGGCCCTGTGTAGGCCAGGCGGGAGCCCTCGGCGTTGACAATGGCAATGCGGGTACCGGGCGTTTGCCGCAACTCGGCTAGCTGTGCGCTCAGGTCGGTGACCGTTACATCGATGCCAAACACGGTATTGCCGTCCAGGCCCTTCGCAAGGGACTGTCGTCGGGAAAGGGTCAGGCCGGTTTCACCGGTGGTAAAGAAGGCATAGGGTGCGGTCAGTTCGGTGTTGCCGGAGGCGTTGGCGAGCTTGTACCAGCCACGGCTTCGCGGATCAAAGCGGTAGTCGGAAGGCGTGCGGCGCTGAAGGAGGGTACGGCTCGCATCGTAGAAGTGCCACACGGGTTGCGGCTTGCCGTCCGCGGTTCGAGTGATGGATTGAAGCAGGTAGTGGGCGTCGGCAGGGGCTTCGGAAAACTGCATGGCACCGGAGCTGTGTATTTTCCGCAGCAGGAAGAAATCGCCGTTGGTATACCCGGCATAAACGGCACTGACGATGTCGCTGCTGTCGAGAATGTCGGCGACGACCGGCAGCCTGACCAAGCGTTGTTTTAATGTATCGGCGATGGCCAGAGGGTCGTGGCTGAGGACCGCGAGAGCGGTTGACGGCGGGCCGGTAATGGCACGGATGCGGTCGTCCACACTGACGGCAAGCTGGCGGGCCGTGGCACTGGCGGCGGTTATCTTGGCGTTCTCCATACCGCGAAAGCTTTGCCCGACCAGTACAATGGTGAGCACCAGCATGCCGAGGGTAATCGCGGAGGCAATCAGGAAAGCAAGCGACACCTGCGCTGACTGGCGATTTTGACGCATGGTTCTTCCTTAAACGGTGGTCTGGCGTATCAGGGCGCAGGGTACTGCACTGACCTAAGGGTAGACGTTAAACTCAAGGTTTTCCTGATCATACGGTGAACGCGTAATGACCATGGATTTGTTCGAGTCATCTTCATCAGAGCCCTGGGTCGAGCCGCTCTGCGAGGGAGCGGTTGTCCTTCGCCGTTTCGCCTGCGCCGACGCCAGCGAATTGCTGGAGGTGATTGAAGGCCTGGCGGAACAGGCGCCGTTTCGGCAAATGCAGACGCCGGGCGGCCACACTATGTCGGTGGCCATGACCTGTTGCGGCGAGTGGGGCTGGGTGACGGATACGCGGGGCTATCGTTATCAGCGAACCGATCCGCTTTCCGGGGAGCCTTGGCCGTTAATGCCGACAATGTTTCGGTCTCTGGCGGTTATGGCGGCAAGCGCTGCAGGGTATTCGAAGTTCGAGCCGGACGCCTGTCTGGTAAACCGCTATGCGCCCGGCGCCAAAATGGGTCTCCATCAGGACAAAGATGAGGACGATTTCGACCAGCCGATTGTTTCGGTGTCTTTGGGCACACCGGCGATGTTCCAGTTTGGAGGTGCCCGGCGCAGTGACCGGCCACAGCGTGTGCCTCTGGAGAATGGCGATGTCGTGGTCTGGGGAGGTCCGGCGCGGCTCCGCTACCATGGCGTGTTGACGCTCAAGCAGGCACAGCATTCGTTGACGGGTGACAGCCGTTACAATCTGACGTTTCGCCGTGCGCGGTAACGGTGGGTTATGGCCCCCTCAAGCGTGGTGGTCAAACGCTGTAGCAGCTCTCCACTGTGACGCCAGAAGTGCCAATAGAGAGGCACTTTCAGTTCTTGCCCCGGAGCAAGGTTGATCAGGCTCCCATTGTCCAGCCAATGACTGGCCTGGATCTGCGGAATCATACCGTAGCCCATGCCGGCCCTGGCAAGCTGGACGAACCCTTCGGAAGAGGGGCATAGGTGGTAAGGGAATCGGCCATGGTAACCGCAGCCGGCCATGAATCGGTGCTGTAGCTGGTCATTGGGGCCAAACACAATGGCCGGAGAGGTTGCAAAAGCCTCCGGCGTAATGCCATCCGGAAAAAAGTGCCGGACGTACTGCGGGGTCGCCAACGGCATGTAGGTCATTTCCCCGAGTGCCACGCAACGCCCTCCAGCGATGGGCTGGCTGCTACTGCACAGACAGGCGGCTACATCGCCATCGCGCATTCGCTTCAGGCCCACATCCTGGTCCTCAATAACCAGGTCCAGCAATAAACCCGCCCGGCTGCAGAACTCCCCAACCACAGCGGCCCACCAGGTGGCCAGGCTGTCGGCGTTGATGGCGATACGCAGGCGCGTAGTGTCCTCGGCCAGGGCGGGTATGGTTTTTCGAAGGTCTCGTTCCAGCAACTGTACCTGCTGGAAGTGGTTCAGCAGTTTGTTACCTGCCGGCGTTGCCTGCAGGTCCGGGTACCGGACCAGAACGGGCTGCCCCAAACGCACTTCAAGTGATTTTATGCGTTGTGATACAGCGGACTGGGTGAGGCCGAGTATCTCCCCGGCACGCTCAAACCCACCATTTTCGATCACCGCGGCAAGGGCCTGGAGAAGCTTGTAGTCCAGCATAAGAAATTTTCATGGGATATAAGGTTTATGATTTTTAAGTATAGCGATTAGCCCTTAAGCTTCCAGCACATTCGGAGGGAAACATGCTGACAAGTTATCTGACAGGGCTGCTGGTGTGCGGCGGAATCATCATTGCGATCGGTGCTCAGAACGCCTACATCCTGGGGCAGGCGATACGCCGGGAACACCACTGGTATTGTGCGGGCATCTGCATGACGGCGGATATCCTGCTGTTCACGGCCGGCATGTTTGGTGTCAATGCGGCGCTGATGGCGGTGCCCGAGGCATTGGATGTCATGCGCTGGCTGGGCGTGGCCTTCCTCAGTTGGCTGGCGTTGCTGGCTTTCGCCCGTGCTGCGAAAGGGCGCGATGCCCTGGATGCCAGGAAAGCGGACGTTTCGAGCCTGCGGACCGTGGTGTTGACCACTCTGGCGGTAACGTTGCTGAACCCGCAAGTGTATCTGGATACCTTGTTGCTGATTCCCGCCATCGGCGCGCAACAGGCCAGTCCCCTGGTGTTCGTGGCGGGCGCCAGCAGTGCGTCAGTCATGTGGTTCTGTCTGCTGGCGTTCGGCGGGGCGGCGCTTTCTCCCTGGCTGTCGAGCCCCATGTCCTGGCGGTTCATTGATGGCGCCATTGGTTCCATGATGGCGATTATTGCCTTTCATCTCGCCAGCAACGGCCTGTCCGGGCCTGTGGCGTAAACGGGGTCCGGTCTCCGGGCCCGCCGGTTACTTTTCCAGCACCGTTCTGGTATGCTTCGCCGCCTTTAATTCGCAGCTTATGAACGTACCTTAATGAACGTCTCCACGACCGTTACGACGATCACTCCGCCCTAGCGTCCTGCGCTCCCAGGTTAATGCCCTGATTGAACTCCGGTAGTCACCCCGAGATGACTACAACCGGTTCTTACGTCCCGAATTTGCCCTCTCTGACTGGATACCAACGATATGGTGAACAAGCTTAAAGCCGACTGGCTTTCCAATATACGCGGCGATTTGCTTGCCGGCATTGTGGTGGCTCTGGCGCTGATTCCCGAAGCCATCGCTTTTTCCATTATCGCCGGTGTAGACCCGAAAGTGGGGCTGTATGCCTCATTCTGTATTGCTGTGGTGATAGCCTTCGTGGGCGGCCGCCCTGGTATGATCTCTGCCGCGACAGGGGCCATGGCGCTGTTGATGGTGACTCTGGTCAAGGAACATGGTCTGGAATACCTGCTGGCGGCCACGCTGCTGACCGGGCTGCTGCAGATCGGTGCTGGCTATCTGAAACTCGGCGGCCTGATGCGCTTTGTGTCCCGTTCCGTGGTAACCGGGTTTGTGAATGCCCTGGCTATCCTGATATTCATGGCGCAGTTGCCAGAGCTCACCAATGTCACCTGGCACGTTTATGCCATGACCGCCGCCGGGCTGGGGATCATTTACCTGTTTCCACTGGTGCCCGTGGTTGGTCGCATACTGCCATCTCCGCTAATCTGTATCGTCTCGTTGACCATTGTCGCGATGGTCTACAACATCGATATCCGCACGGTCGGTGATATGGGGCAACTGCCGGATACGCTTCCGATTTTCCTGTGGCCTGATGTGCCGCTGAATCTTGAAACCCTGATGATCATTCTGCCTTACTCCGTTGGCCTCGCCATTGTTGGCCTTCTGGAATCCATGATGACCGCCACCATTGTTGACGACCTCACGGATACCACCAGTGACCGTAACCGGGAGTGCAAAGGGCAGGGCGTTGCCAATATCGGCTCTGGGCTGCTGGGTGGCATGGCCGGCTGCGCGATGATTGGCCAGTCCATTATCAACATCAAGTCCGGCGGCCGAACGCGGCTGTCCACACTGACAGCGGGTGTATTCCTGCTGGTTCTCGTGCTGGTGCTGGACCAGTGGCTGGTACAGATTCCCATGGCGGCCCTCGTGGCGGTGATGATCATGGTGTCCATCGGTACCTTCAGTTGGGCGTCGATCAAAAACCTGAAAGATCATCCCCTGTCCACCAACATTGTGATGGTCGTGACCGTTATTGTCGTCGTCGCCACGCACAACCTGGCCTTCGGCGTGCTGGCGGGTGTCCTTCTGGCGGCCCTGTTCTTCGCCAACAAGGTGGGCCATTACATGCTGGTGACGTCCGAGTTTGATGAAGCGACCGATACCCGAACCTACAATGTTGTCGGCCAGGTGTTCTTCAGTTCCTCGGAAAAATTTACGGAATCCTTTGATTTCAAGGAAGCAGTGGATAATGTGGTGATTGACCTGACGCGGGCGCACTTCTGGGACATTACCGCAGTGGGCGCGCTGGACAAGGCTGTTATCAAGTTCCGTCGCGAAGGCGCGGAGGTGGAGATCATCGGGCTGAATGAAGCCAGCGCCACCATTGTTGACCGCTTTGGAGTGCACGACAAACCCGAGGCCGTTGACCAGTTGATGGCGCACTGATATGACACAAGCCAAGGAATTCAAAGACGTAACCGGTCAGAATAACAACCACAAGGATCACCAAGGCGAGGTTGAAATGCTACGAGTAGTTGCCTGTATCGACGGCTCCCGGGCTGCACCGGCGGTGTGTGATTACGCTGCCTGGGCCAGCAAGCACATGGAAACCCCGATGACTCTGCTGCACGTTCTCGACGAGGAACGCTATCCAACAGAGCCTGACCTGGCAGGTAGCATTGGCTTGGGAAGCCGTGAACAGCTGATGGATGAGCTTGCCGAGCTTGACCGCAAACGTTCCAAGCTGGCCCTGGAACACGGCCATCACATGCTCGATGAGGCAGAGCGCCGGGTGAAGGAACAGGGAACTGGCGACGTAATCAAGCGCCAGCGCCATGGAGACCTAACAGAATCGCTGCTGGCCCTGGAAAGCCAGACGCGTTTGCTGGTAATGGGACTGCACGGCGAGAGCAGCTCAGACCGTGACATTCACGTGGGTAGCCAGCTGGAAACCGTGATTCGCAGTGTCCACCGCCCGATTCTTCTGGTTCCGGACGAGTACGAGCAGCCAAAGAGCGCCATGCTGGCTTTTGACGGCAGCGCCACGGCGTTCAAGGGCGTGGAACTTCTGGCGGGTAGCCCGGTACTGAAAGAAATGCCGATTCATCTGGTGATGATTGGAGCGGACACCAATGACCGTTGGGAACAGCTCAAGAAAGCAGAGAAGATGCTGGGTGACCTTGGCTCCGACATCACCCTGGCCATCCGCGCCGGGGATGTAGAGCCAACACTCCATGCCTATCAGGAAGAACACGATATCGACATCCTGGTGATGGGGGCTTATGGTCATTCACGAATTCGGCAGTTCCTGGTAGGAAGCACCACGACCACGATGCTGAAGACTGCGAAAAAACCGCTGGTGATCCTGCGCTAATGCTAAACCAGGCTAGGCTGATGTCGGCACGCCACTGTTTACTGGTGCTGCTGGTGCTGCTGACAGGCTGCGCCGGCAGTTTGCCGCCGGCCACTCATTCCGGAGCTGAAACCGCCGTGCTGACTGATGACAGCTTCCTTTCCAGCCAGTCCCGGCAACGGTTGGCCGAGGCGAATGGTCAATCCGGTTACTACCTGCTGGATTCCGGCCAAGACGCCTTCCTGTACCGAGCCGCGATGATTGAAGCGGCTGAACACCGTATTGATGCCCAGTACTACATCTGGAACCGTGATGATTCCGGGTTGCATCTGGCTGGCCGACTGCTGATGGCAGCAGACCGTGGTGTGCAGGTTCGGCTGCTGCTGGATGACTTTAACGCCGAAGGGATCGGCGAGTTGTTCGCTTCCCTCGATACCCATCCGAATATTCATATTCGCATCTTCAACCCTGCCAGAAACCGCAGTGGCTGGGGCCGATGGGTATCGTTTCTGATGGATTTCCAACGCATCAACCGTCGGATGCACAACAAGACATTTGTGGTGGACGGGGCCGCTGGCATTGTCGGTGGCCGCAACATCGGTGATGAATATTTCGGCTTCGACGAGAGCCGCTATTTCAGGGACCGCGATGTCCTTGCCTTGGGGCCGGTGGTTGAGGGCATGGCGGATAATTTTCAGGCCTACTGGAGCAGCCGCTGGGCATACCCCGCTTCCGATCTATACGCCTCCGCGCCTGCTGACACCGAGTTAGCCGAGACGATGGAGGGGCTTCGGCAACAGGTCATCGCACAACCTCGGCTTCCCGTCTCTGCGCCCACAGGGGCGGAGCAGGGTAGGTCTGAGCTGGCAAAGGCGTTTAACCGGATGACGATAGCTCCGGGAGAATTGGTGTTTGACCCTCCTCCCGAAAACATGGACGCGCCCTCAGAGACGCCTAAACGAAGCGCCCTGGCATTGCAACGCCTGGCGCAGACAGCAACCCGGGAAATCCTGATCGAGTCCGCCTACCTCATCCTTGCCAAGGAGCAGTTGCAGGCGCTGGGTGCGAACGAGCGTCCGCAACTGGAGGTTGCCGCGCTGACGAACTCACTCGCTTCCAACGATCTCGTCACCAATCATGCGGGTTATGCCCGCTGGCGCCCCTACATGCTGGAGCAGGGCATAAACATCTACGAACTCAAGCCCAATGCCGAGGCCTGCCGGCAATGGCTGAGTGAGGATGCGTTCTGCGCTACGGGAGAGGTCAGCCTGCACTCCAAGTCTGTGGTTTTTGATCGCAGCACTCTGGTGGTGGGTTCGTTCAACGTGAACCTCCGCTCCATTTACCTCAACGGTGAAACCGTGTTGGTTATCCACAGTGCCGAGCTGGCAGAGCGTGTGGCGGCAGATATACGGCTGACCATGGCGCCCGGCAATAGCTGGGAGGTGGCCCTGGAAGAGGACGGAGATCTCCAGTGGCGCAGCGGTGAGGCGGAGTTTACCAGCGAGCCGACCGTGGATTGGTGGCGCCGGGCGAAGTCCGGGTTTTTGTCGTGGTTGCCTATTGAGAAATATCTATAGTCTGGAGTGCGCCCAGCGCATCAAGCGTCATTACCCGAAGCCACACCCGACGCCCACGCCCACTGAAAATTATGCCCACCGAGATGGCCGGTCACGTCTACTACTTCGCCAATAAAGTACAGGTCAGGCCTGTCCAGAACCGCCATGGTTTTGGAGGATAGCTGGCGAGTGTCCACGCCGCCCAAGGTTACTTCGGCCGTTCGATAGCCTTCGGTGCCGGCGGGCTTGATGGTCCATTGGTCCAGGGTTCGGGCCGCCTGCTCTATATCGCTGTTCTTGTAGCCTTGCAGCGGGCCGGCCCAGCCGTGAAGGTCGTTCAGGGCCTGGGCGAAGCGTTTGGGCAGGTGTTGCGCAAGGTACTGAGCAATCGTGGATTGAGGCCGTGATTTTCGCAGGTCGTGCAAGTCCTTTTCTATCGTTGTTGCGGGCAGCATGTTGATGTTCAGGCTGTCGCCTGGACGCCAGAAACTGGAGATCTGCAGCATCGAAGGGCCACTGAGCCCGCGGTGGGTGACCAGCATCGGCTCGCGGAAATGTTCGTTGTTACAGTTTACGTCCACAGGGCAACTGACGCCGGACAGGGGCGCTAACTGTTCCTTCAGTTCCGGGTGCAGGGTGAACGGAACCAGCCCTGCACGGGTTGGAAGTACGGAAAGCCCAAACTGTCGTGCGATGTCGTAACCAAACCCGGTCGCGCCCATGGTGGGGATGGACAATCCACCGCAGGCGATGACCAGGGATTCGCAAGTCAGGGTGCCGCTGCTGGTTTGGAGCTGATAGCCGTGATCGTCACCACTGATGGTTTTAACACTGGTTTTAAGCCGCACTTCTGCGCCTGCCCATTCGCATTCGGTGAGCAGCATATTGAGTATCTCCTTGCTGCTGTCCTTGCAGAATAGCTGCCCAGCGGCCTTTTCCTCGTGCTCAATTCCGTGACGCTCTACCAGGTCCAGGAAGTGCTGGGGTGTATAGCGTTTGAGGGCGGAGATGCAGTAATGGGGGTTGTCCGACAGGAAGTTCGCCGGGGTGCTGTTGAGGTTGGTGAAATTGCAACGGCCACCGCCGGACATGAGAATTTTTTTGCCGGGTTTGTTAGCGTGGTCGATAACCAGAACGCGGCGGCCACGGTAGCCCGCTGTTGCTGCGCACATCAGGCCAGCGGCGCCGGCGCCTATGATGATGACGTCGTAGTTTTGGGGGATCACAAAAACATCCCTGTTTTTGACGATCCCTGAATGCCCTCAACCCGTTCCTTGCCAAACATCTTTGCTGTCCGCCCCGTGTTTATTAATTGGGCGCAGTATACATTTTTGCGAAGATGTTAGGGCAGCTGTACGTTCCCTTCCATATAGAACGCCGCCTGGCCGGCGATGGCGACTCGGTCGCCCTTAAGTTCACACCTCAGAACACCACCCCTGTCGGATATCTGGATAGCCAATAGGTGGTTCTTTCCGAGCTTTTCGGCCCAATAGGGCACCAGAACGCTGTGGATGGAGCCGGTAACCGGGTCCTCGTCGATACCGCCGCCGGGGGCGAAGTAGCGGCTGACAAAGTCGCAGTCGCTACCCGGTGCCGTAAGAATGACCCCCAGGCTGCCGAGCTGCTTCAGCTTGCGGATGTCCGGTTGTGCGGCTTTTACTGCGGCTTCATCTTTCAGAATGACCATGTAGTTGGTGTCGCTGGGGACGAAAAACGACGTCTCCGGGGCGCCATCCAAGGCATCCAGAATCAGGTTGGGCGTTGGGCACTCTTCGAACGCCAGGTTCGGGAAATCCAGTTCCAGCCAGCCGTCGTCTGTCTGCTTTACGCCCAAGGGGCCACTTTTGGACTGGAGGAGTATCTGATTCTTTTCCCAGCCCAGTTTGTTGAAAAGAACCCAGGCGCTGGCGAGGGTAGCGTGGCCACAGAGTGGTACTTCGATGCCGGGAGTGAACCAGCGGATGTGGAAGTCTTCTTCTGTATCGTCGGGAAGGGCAACCAGAAAGGCCGTTTCCGAGAGGTTATTTTCCAGCGCCAGTTTCTGCATGGTGTCGTCTGGCAGCCATTCTTCAAGCGGCATGACAGCCGCGGGGTTGCCGCCAAAAACGTCGTTGGAGAAAGCGTCGACCTGGTAAATCGGTAGTGTTTTCATTCCCTTTCCTTTCGCGAAATTCGATGAGTGTTGACCGGAATCGCCATTCTCCGTTTGTGGAGACAACCATAACAGATTCAGATATCGTTATTTTGGACCGGTACAGGCGTTTTTGTTCGACATCTGTGCTGGTGAGAATCTGTTTGATCTGTACTGCAGTCATTCCGGATTGATCTGGCAGGATGAAGTAATGGGCATTCTCTATAATCAGGTAGCAGACCAGTTACACGCATTGATTCGCGACGGGGTTTATCGCGAAGGGGAGCGGCTGCCCGGTGTTCGGGCGCTCAGCCGACAGTTTGGGGTGAGCGTGTCCACGGTGCTGCAAGCCCACCAGACGCTGGAGGCCCGAGGCTACCTGGAAGCGCGGGAGCGCAGTGGCTATTTTGTGCATCTGCCCCGGCGAGATACGCCAGAACCGGTGATGCAGAAGCACAAGGCCAAGCCGGTGCCGGTGAGTGCCCGCGATATGGCGCTTGATCTCTGTGCCGATGAAGAGAAACGCATGGTGCCTTTGGCGGCCGCCGTGCCACATCCCGATTTCCTGCCGGTGCGGCAGATCCAGCATGCCACTCTCTGGGCCGCGCGGCGCGGGCTGGAAACGTTGGATTATGCCTTTCCCGGCAAGATTGAATACCGCCGTCAGGTGGCTCAGCGAATGGCCGCGTTGGGGATTATTACCACGCCCGACGACATTCTTGCCACCAACGGCGCCCAGGAAGCAATAATTCTTGCCCTGCAGGCAGTTACTTCGCCCGGGGATATCGTGGTTGTCGAGTCACCATCATTCCCGGGTATTCTCCAGGCGCTGGATGTGGTCGGGCTTCGGGTGATTGAAGTGCCCACCCATCCTGCAGAGGGGTTGAGCCTTGAGGGCCTGGAGCTGGCACTGGAACAGTGGCCGGTGAAGGCTTGCGTAGTGGTTCCCAATCATAGCAATCCCATGGGAGCGACGATGTCCGACCTTCGCAAGCAGCAAATGGTGCGGATGTTGGAAGTGGCGGGCGTGCCGTTGATTGAGGACGACATCTACGGTGATCTGTACTATGGCGTCGACCGCCCCAGGCCGGCGAAAGTGTTCGACCGCACCGGCAACGTGATTTACTGCAACTCGTTCTCCAAGACCATCTCGCCTGGCTTGCGTCTGGGATGGATGATGCCCGGAAAATATCTGGCCGAAGCACGGCAGCAGAAGTATTTCAGCAACCTGGGTACGGCAAGTGTGCCACAGATTGCCGTGGCGCATTTCCTGGAGCAGGGCGGGTACGATCGTTATCTGCGTTCTGCCCGGCAACGCTATCGCGAGGCCACCGACCGTATGCGTGCGGCTGTAGGGCGTTCGTTCCCTGAAGGTACGGCCGTCAGCCGCCCCCAGGGTGGTTTCGTCTTGTGGGTGCAGCTTCCGGGCACAGTGTCAGGCACTGAGGTGTTTCGCCGGGCGCGGGAGGAGAATATCAACGTGGCCCCGGGCCTGATGTTCTCCACCACCGACAAGTACGATAATTGTCTGCGGCTGAACGGCGCCAATCCCTGGAGTGAGCGGGTTGAACAGGCCGTTGGCCGGCTTGGCGCCATTGCAACCGCTGTTGCCGCTGAATCCCGAGACTGACTCGGATCTATTTTTTGCGCAGGTTCGTTGGGTCCAGCAGACCGATGGCAACCGCAATACCTGTGACGTCCGGTACGCGTTCCACGCCCAGCCGTTTCATTACACGGGCCCTGTACAGGTCAATCGTCTTGATGCCAATATCCAGTTGTTCCGCTATTTCCCTGCTGGTGTAGCCTTGTGCGAGTGGTATGAATACATCCTTTTCCCGGCGGGTGAGTGAAGTGATCAGGGCGTCGGTGTGTTGATCTCCTCGTTGCTGCCTGCTTGTTTTCTGGTGTTCCTGCAGCGCCTGCTGGATGCTGTCGAGCAGCAACTGTTCGTTAAATGGTTTCTCGATGAAATCGAAAGCACCGGACTTAAAAGCGCGGACTACGATGGGCACATCCGCATGGCCTGAAACGAAGATAATAGGCAACTGCGAGCCTCGTTTCTGCAATTCCTCCTGGACGTTCAGGCCTCCCAGTCCGGGCATGCGTATGTCGAGGACCACACAGCCGGTTTCCTCCGGGTTCACGGCGTTAAGGAACTGGCGGCCATCGGCGTAAGGCCGCACCTGTAAACCAACGGATTCCAGTAGCCACTGGGTGGATTCCAGCATGCCGGCATCGTCGTCTACTACATAAACGGTATGGGGGAATTCACTCATCCTGATCTGTCTCCCTTAGGTTGCCGGATTCACTGTCAGTGCAAAGAGGGGGAGGGAAGCGGCATATCAGTGTCAGGCCGCCACCTTCGGCCGGTTGTGCGTCCAGAAAGCCGCCATACCCCTCAATAATGGAGCGGCTCATGGAAAGCCCAAGGCCAAGTCCTTGAGGTTTGCTGGTATAGAAAGGCGTGAACATGTGTCGCATGCCTTCCTCGTCAAGGCCCGCTCCGTGGTCAGTCACCTTGATCAGGGTCTCCTGTATCGGTGTTACGCAGGTTTCAATCTTAATGTGAGATGGGGCGCTGTTATCCTGCCGGGCTTCGGTATTGGCGTCGATACCGTTGCGAATCAGGTTGATCAACACCTGCTCGAGTAAGACCGGGTCGGCAGTGAGTACAGGGTTGAGCGGCGTTAGGTTCTCCTGGATGACGACGTTATGCTTGTCGGCATCCCATTGGCACAGTCGCTTGACGTTGGTTACCGCATCATTGATGTTAACCGGCGCGGTGCGTTGCTGCCCCTTGCGTAGAAAGGCCCGCAGTCGCTTGATGACTTCCGAAGCGCGGTTGGCATGATGGGTTATTCGCTGCAAACCATCGTCCACCCGCTCAAGGCATTCCGGGTTCTCCTGAGCCAGTTTCAGATAGCGCTGGCTTGCACTGGCAAAGTTAACGATAGACGCCAGTGGCTGGTTCATCTCGTGGGCGATACTGGATGCCAGTTCGCCCAGTGTCGCCAGGCGAGCAGTATGGGCGAGTTCTTCAGCCAGGCGGCGGTTGTTTTCTTCTGATTTTACCCTTGCGGTAATGTCTCGCGAGACGCTGACGACTTCGATCACTGCTCCGGTGTAGGTTTCCCTGATCGCCCGGCTGGCAATTTCAAACCATCGCCTGCTGCCATCCCTGTGAGTGATCTCAATGGTCATGGTGGCGTAGCCTTCGTCCCGAAGCCGGTTACGGGCTTCTTCCACTTCGGCGCTGAAGGCATTGCTTCGGAACACCTCTTCAAGAGGTTTCCCCCTCAGCTCCTCAGGCCAGTACCCCAACAGCCTCCAGGATGCCGGCGTGGCATCAATGAACCGGCCGTCCGGTGCATGTCGGGAGATAAGGTCTGTGGTGTTTTCGGTAATCAACCGGTAAAGCCGGCTGGATCGGGTTGCCTCATCCAGTTTCCGGATGTTGTCGGTGACGTCCCGTCCCCGAGCCAGAACCTGGCGAGAGTCCTGGTCGGGGATGAAAGTCCATGACAGGGTGGCCGAATGCTGACGACTCTCCACGCCTTCAATAGCACGCCCCTGGGTAAGGCAGGCATTGATCAGAGCTGAGAAATTGACTGGTAGCAGTCTGATCGGGTTGTCGGTTCCGGTCTCTGCACTCAGATCTTTCGCTGCCTGATTCAGGTCTAGCAGCTGGCCGTCGGAATCGAGTATGAGCCCCGCTTCAGGGTCGGAACTTGGGAGTTGGAAGGTTGTAATAGTGCTTCCCTGGTTATTTTTCATTTTAATATGGTATATATACTATAATACATTGGTGTAATTTCTAGTATTGTTGCTATAAAATAGTATCTCGATACCAGATATTGTAGCCCTTTCAGTGGATTTCTTTAATACACCATAAGAATAATGACGCTTACAGGACCATAACAATGACATCAATTTTTGATCAGGGCCTCGAGCCAGTCGGCGCCAATCACTCTGTCCTTTCCCCCATCGACTTTATTGAGCGCACCGCCAGTGTGTACCCGGACTATCCGGCAGTCATACACGGAGCCATTCGCTATACCTGGGGACAGACTTATGAACGGTGTCGCCGACTGGCCTCTGCGCTTTCCAGCAGGGGCATCGGCCGTGGCGACACGGTGGCGGCGATGCTGCCCAATATTCCGGCGATGGTGGAGTGTCACTTTGGCGTTCCGATGATTGGGGCGGTGCTCAACACTCTTAACGTGCGACTGGATGCAGAGGCCATTGCTTTTATGCTGGAGCACGCTGAGGCCAAAGTGGTGGTGGCGGATCGAGAGTTCGGTGGTGTGGTTCGCGATGCAGTCAGTCGTCTGGACTCAAAGCCATTGGTCATTGACGTTGACGACCCCGAATACGGTGAGGGTATCCAGATGAGCGATCTGGATTACGAAGCGTTCCTTCAGGAAGGCGACCCGGAGTTCCAGTGGAACCTGCCCGAAAACGAATGGGATGCAATTTCACTGAACTATACATCAGGCACCACCGGCAACCCGAAAGGTGTGGTTTACCACCATCGTGGCGCTTATCTGAACAGTCTTGGCAATCAGGCCGTGTGGTCAATGGGCCAGCACCCCGTCTACCTGTGGACGCTTCCCATGTTCCACTGCAACGGCTGGTGTTTTCCCTGGACCGTTACAGCGATGGCAGGCACCCATGTGTGCCTGAGGCGGGTGGATCCGGAGAAAATCCTTCAGCTGATTCGCGATCATCAGGTTACTCACATGTGCGGTGCGCCAATTGTGCTCAATGCGCTGTTGAATGTGCCAGAGTCTGCAAAAGCCGGAATTGATCACGAGGTGAAGGCGATGACAGCCGGTGCAGCTCCTCCTGCACAGGTTATCGGTGCCATTGAGGAAATGGGGATTGCTATTACCCATGTATACGGTCTCACCGAGGTATACGGCCCGGTGACAGTGTGTGCGTGGAAAGCCGAGTGGGATGAGAAAACGCTGGATGAGCGGGCCACGATCAAAGCACGCCAGGGCGTTCGTTATCACACGCTGGCAGGCACGATGGTGGGTGATCCCAGCACCATGGAGCCGGTACCCAATGACGGTAAGACCATTGGCGAGATCTTCCTGCGCGGTAACACCGTAATGAAGGGCTATCTGAAGAACCCCAAGGCCACTGAGGAAGCCTTCCGCGGCGGTTGGTTCCACACCGGCGATCTCGCTGTATGGCACGAGGACGGTTATATGGAGATCAAGGATCGTCTGAAGGACATCATCATTTCGGGTGGCGAGAATATTTCCACCATCGAGGTGGAAGACACTCTGTATCGCCATCCGGCGGTATTGGAGGCAGCGGTGGTTGCGCGGCCAGACGCCAAATGGGGCGAGACCCCTTGTGCGTTTATCACCCTGAAGCCGGAAGCCAGCGAAGTGAGCGAGGAGGATCTGATCGACTTCTGCCGTGAGCGATTGGCTCGCTTCAAGGTGCCCAAGACGATCGTATTTACTGACCTGCCAAAAACCTCAACCGGCAAGATCCAGAAATTCGTGCTGCGAGACCAGGCAAAAGAACTGGATTGATCTGGTGCTGTTATAGCCCGGCGACCGGGTCTGGAAACCGTTAACCAAAAAAACAACATCAGGTGTGGATGATTCCGCACCAGGAGACTTTCTAATGCAAGTTTACCACCGTAGAAACGGGGAAGAGCAGCCATACTGGCCGGCTGGTCCCTTCAAGATTCGACTGCCGTTTGTTCACTACCGTTGGGAGTTTGCCGAAATGGTGCAAGCGCTGATCATGTTCGTGGTCAGCCTTGCGATGATTCCGCTTCTGGAGAAATACCTCGGTGTGCCCTACGACGTTGCGCTTGCCTACGTGGTGATCTGCGGCATCGGTTTCATGTTGCCAGCGTTACTCGGTGTTCCACTGATACCGGGCTGGATCACTCCGGGCATCCCTGTAGTGCTGCTCTTCCTGGGTGACTACGAGCCGGGACCGGAAGCAATTCAGGCGTTGTTTGCGCTGCAGTTCCTGGTGTTCATTATTTTCCTGGTGCTGGGGGTTACCCGTTTGGGTAGCAAGCTGGTGGAGCTGATTCCCCGTTCCATGAAAGGCGGCATTATTATTGGTGCCGGTATTGCTGCGCTGATGGGAGAGATTGAAGCCGGTGGACGGCTTGCGGAAACCCCTATCTCCCTGATAGTGGGTGGTCTGGTTTGCCTGTACCTGATGTTTTCGGTGTCCTTCAAAGGCTTCGTCGACACCAGCCATCTTGCCCGTAAAATCGCGAACTACGGCATGGTTCCGGGGATGGTTGTTGCCATTCTGGTGGGCTTTGCCACCGGTGAGTATGCCGTTCCAAATGTGGAGTGGGGAATCACCAAGCCGGCGTTTGACGAGCTCTGGAACTACTTGCCGTTTACGGTTGGATTTCCGGATGCCGAAGTGTTCATGTATGCGATTCCGACAGCAGTGATTGCCTATGTCATTGCCTTTGGCGATATCGTGGTTGGGCAGTCATTGATGAATCGGGTAGACCACCTGCGAAAGGATGAGGATATCGACAACAGCATTGACCGGGCCCACCTGGTGACGGCCATTCGTAACGGTGGTCACGCATTCTTTGCGCCTTATCCTGGTCTTGCCGGCCCCATCTGGACTGCGGTTACCGCTACCATGGCTGAGCGCTATAAATACGGCCGCAACGCGATGGATTCTATCTACAGCGGCGGCGGTACGTTCTGGATCACTGGCTTCATCGCGTTATTTGTTCTGCCGTTGGTAAGCTTTTTTCAGCCGGTATTGCCGATTGCGTTGTCCCTGACCCTGCTACTGACCGGTTACATCTGCCTGATGGTTGGCCTTGAACAACTGGAGAACAACACCGAGCGCGGTATCGCCGGCACCATGGGCGTGGTTCTGGCGGTTTACGGTGCGGGCTGGGGCCTGGCCACTGGAGCGGTTCTGTATTTCCTGATTGAGCGAACCAAACTGCTCGGATTCACAGCCGACCCGGAAGCGCCGGGCGTTAAAGCCGCGGAAGAGCATTAAACCGACGGCCTCTAGGCAGTTTCACAGCACTATACCCTTATGTGTCCTTGGAGGCATTGGCTTAGCCATGCCTCCTTTTTTGTTTTTTGACAACCTGTCATTTCGTGACAATCTGTCCAATTTTTTGGGTTGCCACCTTCCTTCCGTGTTGAATTCGGGTTTAAACTGAAGTCTCTGATCAATTTTCGTACTCGGCATTGCCGCTGTACGGTGAATGCCGCTCAATAATCACAATAAACCGGAGGCAGTCATGACCATCAGTTCCACGCCCGAAGGCGTATCGGTTGCACCCCGACACCTTCATTTCGACATTGCCGACGACCTGAAAACCCTGTGGCACGGCAATGACGCCTTCCGCACGGCGTTCTTCAATGCGCTATCGCTCCAGTTCCCCGACGGTGAGCAGCAGTTCATCAATGCCGTTCGTCTTTACCGGGATAAGGTGGACGACCCCAAACTGAAGGAAGAGATTCGCGGCTTCATCGGCCAGGAAGCGTTGCATAGCCGGGAGCATAAACACTACAACGAAGCGTTGAAGGCTCGTGGATACAACATTGATGCCATTGATGAGCGATTCCGCCGGCACATGGCATGGGTGAGCAACCTGCCGCCCAGTCGGCAGCTGGCCGGAACTTGCGGAGCCGAGCATTATACGGCGGTGTTGGCGAATGCCATTCTCCGTCATCCGGAATGGATGGAAGGGGCCACACCGGACATGGAAAAGCTGTGGCGCTGGCACGCCATCGAGGAGACGGAGCACAAGTCGGTGGCTTTCGACGTCTACCGACACTGCGTTGGCAATGAACGCCTGCGCCGGATCGTGTTCCTGTTTGTGACCTGGAATTTCTTCAAGTACACCTTCCTGAACACCTGCAGCCTGCTGAAAACCGACGGCAAGTTATGGAACCTGGGTACCTGGATTGGCGGTATTAACTTTCTATGGGGTAAACCGGGGGTATTGCGCAAGTGCATGCCGGACTTCCTGGCCTATTTCCGCGAGGGATTTCATCCATGGCAACAGGATAACCGTGAACTGATCGAGAAAAATCTCAATGAACTTGAACTGAAGCCATCCGCTCGCTAGCAGGGTGCTGAAATATTGACCGCTTTGTGTAAGACTGGGCGCTGCCAAAAACAATGACAATAAAGGGAAGCAACCGGTTGGAATAGCTTCCCATAGCTGGAGGCCCCATGCGCGTTGGTCTTATCGTTGATTCCGCCTGCGATCTGCCCTATGAGTTCAGTCGCAAGCATGACCTGTTTGTTCTGCCAGTCACTGCCGTTATCGATGGCCAGACCTACATCGACGAGCATGACCCGGTCAGGACCCAGGAATTCTACCAGAGCGGCCTGTTGCAGAAGGGCCACCACGCCGAAACCCACGCCTTCTCCGCCGAACAGATCCACGACCTGTTCATGGAAAAAATTGTCACGGAATTTGACGTTGCCATCTGCGAAACGGTCACCCGATCCCGCAGTCTGATTTTCCAGAACGCCACGGAAGCCATGAACAGTGTGATGGGGCACTATCATGAGGCGCGCCAGGCCGCCGGGCGAGAGGGCAAGTTCTCCATGCGGGTGATCGACAGCAAACAGATCTTTGCCGGTCAGGGGCTGCTGGCGGCTCACACCCTTCGCCTGATTGAGCAGAAGCTTTCGAAAAACGCCTTACGCAACGAAGTCGACACGTTTACCGACAAAATATACACCTGCGTGATTCCTCGCGATCTGCACTATATCCGCGAACGGGCCCGTCGACGTGGCGACAAGAGTGTGTCGGCCCTTGTGGCGTTTCTCGGCAAGGCTCTGAACATTACCCCGGTCATTTTTGGTCAGGGCGCTGAAGGGCAACCCGCTGCCAAAACCCGGAGTTTCGACGTGGCCGTGGAAAAAGTGATGAATTACGCCACCGCGAGGGTAGAGGCAGGCCTGTTGACGCCCTATGTCAGCCTTTCCTGCGGACTGACCTGGACAGAAATAGAGGATCTTCCTGGTTTGAACCGCCTGCGTGACGCCTGCGAGAAAAATGATGTTGAGCTGTTGCTCTCCCAGATGGGCATTACCAGCAGCATCTATATCGGCCCCGGCAGCCTTTGTCTGGCACTTGCGGCAGAACCCCACGAATTCAGCGATTTCCAGTAGCCGGGGCTATCGGACATCCAGGTAGCACCTCTCACTTCTTGGCCCACTCGTACACCAAAGGCTGTATCTTCGGCAAACGCAGCCGGTCGGGCTTCGTGTTAGCCTCATGTCGTTCTCAATTCAGAAGCCTACTTCCAGACAGCACCGGACCCCGATTATGACCAAAGGTAAAACGGATCTCGCCAATGCGTTGCTCGAGCAACACGTAAAACACGAACTGGCTTCCCTGAAAGGGGCCAAGTTGCGGCGTTTTCTCGAAACCGAAGTGGATGAACTGTTTGACTATGCCGAGTCCATCACTTTGAACCGTCTGACCTCAACGGAACAGGTTATGGGCGTGATCCAGCGCATTGTGATCAACATGGAACTGGATGCCGGCATCCCGGAACTGGCGGCCGAAATGGCCACGGAGGTATTGAACGCGCCGGTCCAGCGTACGTCCCGGTTACGGGATATTATCACCCGGGAGCAGGCCACCGGGTTCCTCGAAGAGGCCCTTGAACTACGTCAGCAGCGCGAGCGGGTGATCAGCGAGATCATGGCTCACCCGGTCTATCAGGAACTGGTTTCCAACGTGGTGTATCAGGGCGTGGTGAACTACCTCTACGAGGACAACCTGATTACCAAGAGTGTTCCCGGTGTCGGCTCGATGATGAAGTTTGGCAAGCGCATGGCCAACAGGGCGGTTCCGGGCCTGGATGAGACCTTTGAGCGCCGTTTCAAGGCCTGGTTGTCCGACAGCCTGCCGGGGTTGATCAGCCGGAGTGAACAGTTCCTGAACAAGGCGCTGAGCGACGATGAGCTGCGCGACAGTGTGATGGCCGTATGGGTGTCGCTGGAAGACCGCACCATCGAAGAGTTGCACGAGGGGCTGGGGGACATACAGCTTCAGGAGTTTGTGGTTTTGGGGTACGAGTTCTGGCTGCAGTTCCGACAGACGGCGTATTTTGAGGGATGTGCCAGGGCGGTGGTGGAGCACCTGTTCACCCTGTATGGCGACAAGCCCGTGATCGAGCTATTGGCCGCCGTTGGCGTCGATCGCGATGTGGTCATGGCAGAGGTGGATGCCTACGCACTTCCTGTGATAGACGTGCTGCGGGAGGAGGGGTATCTTGAAGCCTTTATCCGTCGTCGTCTTGCGCCATTCTATAAGTCGGCCGCGGCGAAAAAACTTTTGCTGCAGGAGAACTGAGCACTCCTGCGTTCGCGTGGGATGTTTGGCAATGCTGGTACCAACGGAGCTGTTCTGGGCCTATCTGGTGGCTATCTCGTTACTGACCGTCACGCCTGGGGTAGATACCCTGCTGGTGATGCGGAACGCCGGGCGCGGTGGATTGAGTCACGGTTTGCGGGACGGCTGTGTCACCAGTGTGGGCATCTGCTGTGGGTTGTTTATTCACGCCACCCTGTCAGCTCTGGGTATTTCGGTGCTGCTGGTTGAGACGGCCTGGGCGTTTACCGCCGTCAAATGGGCAGGTGCCTGCTACCTGATATGGCTGGGGCTGAGTTCGCTGCGCCAGGCTATGGCCCGCACGCCCGCAAACGCCGATGGGGCGTCGATGTCCAGCGCCGAGCCCGCATTGGTGAAGCCGGTATCAACCTGGGTGGCGTTTCGTGAAGGCCTGCTGTCCAACGTGCTGAACCCGAAAACGGCGCTGTTCTATATGGCGTTGCTCCCCCAGTTTATTGATCCTGCCGGGAACGCATTCCAGCAATCGCTGTTCCTTGCGGCGGTTCATTTTGTGCTGGCGATGGCCTGGCAATGTGGGCTGGCGCTGGTGGTGGTCAAATCACGAAGGCTTGGCGTGGGGCAGGGCGTAAAGCGCACGCTGAACGCGCTGACTGGTGGTTTCTTCGTCGCTATCGGGGCCAAACTGGCGACACAGTGAAGTGGTGAGGTATAAAAAAGGGGAGCCGAGGCTCCCCTTTTTTGGTGGTAATCCGCTGAAAGCAGCGATTACTTTTCGAGGTACTGCAGTTTGTCTGGCTTGCCGTCCCACTCTTCGGCCTCTGGCAGCGGGTCTTTCTTCTCGGTGATATTCGGCCACTTGCCAGCAAGGTCGGCGTTGAGTTCCACAAACTGGACCTGATCCGCAGGCAACTCGTCTTCCGAGAAAATGGCCTCAGCAGGGCATTCCGGCTCACACAGGGCACAATCGATGCACTCGTCGGGATCGATCACCAGAAAGTTCGGGCCTTCGTAGAAGCAGTCAACCGGGCATACTTCCACGCAGTCCGTGTATTTGCACTTGATGCAGTTATCAGTAACGACAAACGTCATAGTCAGTTTCCTGGTCCAGTAGTCAATCTCATCAGTGTAATAATAATTGCGCGATATTGTATTGAGCGGCCTGCCCTGTCGCAAGCGCTGAGGCGCACTATCGTTATTACACAGATCAATTCTGTCGCTGGGTTCCGCTATTTTCCCAACAGTTCTTTCAATTCGTACAGTCGGTTAAGGGCGTCCCGCGGAGTCAGCCCGTCCACATCCAGGTCAGCAAGGCATTCTTCCACTTTGCTGGGCTCCAGGCTGGCGAACATATCTGCCTGCATGACGGGCTCGCTGACACGGGCGGAACGCTTCTGTTTCTCAAGCTCAGCCGGCGCCATGGCGGTTTCGTCGGCAGACGGCCTGGCCGGCGCAGCACCGCCCTCAAGGTGAGACAACTGCGCCTTGGCGTTGCGAATCACGTCCTGGGGCACGCCTGCAAGCTTCGCGACCTGCAAACCATAGCTCTGGCTGGCCGGGCCGTCATGAACGTTGTGCAGGAACACGATGGTGTCGTCGTGCTCCGTGGCAGTCAGGTGAACGTTGACGGCGTGCTCAAGATCGTCGGCCAGTTGCGTGAGCTCGAAATAGTGAGTGGCAAACAGGGTGTAGCAGCGAATGTGTTTGGCCAGGTGTTCCGCTGTCGCCCACGCCAGGGACAGGCCGTCGAAGGTGCTGGTGCCGCGACCCACCTCGTCCATCAGCACCAGGCTGTATTCCGTGGCGTTGTGGAGGATATTGGCGGTCTCAGTCATTTCCACCATAAAGGTTGAGCGGCCGCCGGCGATGTCGTCTGACGACCCCATGCGGGTGAAAATCCGATCCAGTGGCCCGATGACCACGCGATTGGCGGGCACATAGCTTCCGGTGTAAGCCAGCAGGGCAATCAGTGCTGCCTGCCGCATGTACGTGGACTTACCGCCCATGTTGGGGCCGGTGATCACCAGCATGCGCCGTTGCTGGTCCATCAGCAGATCATTGGGCACGTAGGGATCGCTCAGCAGCTGTTCCACCACCGGGTGGCGGCCTTCTTCGATATCGAAGCCGGGCGTGTCGCTGAATTCCGGGGCATTGAAGCGCAGGCTGGTGGCCCGCTCGGCAAAGTTGCTGAGCACATCCAGCTCAGCCAGGGCCTGGGCAGCGTCCTGCAGGGGTGCCAGTTCGGCGGCGACGGTTTCCAATACCTCGTCGTAAAGTGCTTTCTCCCGTGCCAGCGAGCGGCTCTTGGCACTTAGCGCCTTGTCTTCGAATTCTTTCAGTTCCGGGGTGATAAAGCGTTCGGCGTTTTTCAGGGTCTGGCGACGGATGTAATCCACCGGTGCCTGCCCTGACTGGGCGCGGGTGATTTCGATGTAGTAGCCGTGTACCCGGTTATACCCCACTTTCAGCGTGCTGATCCCGGTGCGCTCGCGCTCACGGGTTTCGACGTCCAGCAGGAACTGTCCTGCGTTCTCGCTGATGTTTCGCAGCTCGTCCAGTTCGTCGTCAAAACCTTCGCGGATAACACCGCCATCCCGGATAACCACCGGCGGGTTGTCGATGATGGCCCGCTCCAGCAAGTCGGACAATTCGGGGTACTCGCTGATGATTGTGGCGAGTTTGACGACATGGTGGGAACTGACCGGTGTCAGTGCCCTCTGTAAATCCGGCAGACTTAGAAAGGCATCTCGCAGCCGCGCCAGATCCCTTGGGCGTGCTGAGCGCAGCGCTACACGGGCCAGAATCCGTTCGATATCACCGATGCTTTTCAGCAGGTCGTGAACCGGCTCGTAGTGAAAACCGTCCAGAAGCGCTGACACCGCCTGCTGGCGTTGTTCCACCACGGTGATGTCCCGCAAGGGACGGTTAAGCCATCGTCTTAATTGGCGTCCTCCCATGGCGGTCGCTGTCCGGTCCATCACCCAGGCCAGGGTGTGCTGGGTGCCACCCATCAGGTTGGTGTCAATCTCCAGGTTACGGCGACTGGTGGCGTCCAGGATGACCGCTTCCTCGCGACGTTCGCGGCTGAGTTTGCGAATGTGGGGCAGGGCGGTGCGCTGGGTTTCTTTGGCGTACTGCAACAGGCAACCGGCGGCGCAGATGGCAAGCGTGAGGTCTTCGCAGCCAAAGCCGGTCAGATCACGGACCTGCAGCTGCTGGGTAATCACCCGGCGGGCGGTGTCGGACTCAAACAGCCACGGGCCCTGGCGACGGATACCGGTATAGCCGTCCAGCACGTCCTGATAGGGGAAGTCCTCACTGATCAGGATCTCCGCTGGTCGCAGACGCTGGAGTTCCCCCTGCAGGCCCTCGAGATCGTCCAGTTCAGACACGGTAAACCGTCCGCTGGAGATGTCGAGGGAGGCGAAACCGAATTGCTCCCGGTGGCTGAAGATGGCGACCAGAAGGTTGTCCCGGCGGTCTTCCAGGAACGCGTCGTCGCTCAGCGTGCCCGGTGTCACAATGCGCACCACCTTGCGCTCCACCGGCCCCTTGCTGGTCGCCGGGTCGCCAATCTGTTCGCAAATGGCGATGGATTGACCAGCACGAACCAGACGTGCAATGTAGCCTTCAGCGGAATGATACGGAATGCCCGCCATGGGAATCGGATTGCCCCCTGACTGCCCCCGGGCCGTCAGGGTGATATCCATCAGCTCGGCGGCTTTCTTGGCATCCTCGTAGAACAGCTCGTAAAAGTCCCCCATGCGGTAGAACACCAGTTCATTGGGGTGTTCGCCCTTGATTTTGAGGTATTGCCTCATCATCGGGGTGTGGTGGGACAGATCGGTCTGGGCTGCTGACATGAACGGTTCCGGATCCATTGGCTTTATGTGAAGGCAGGGATTGTAAGAAAATAACCGCCATGATGAAACGAAGGAGATCAATATGCCACTGACTGACGAGGCATTGGCGGAAGCGGGCACGCAATTGGCTGATGTACTGAAGCAACGCGAGCTCACGATTGCCACCGCCGAAAGCTGCACTGGCGGCTGGGTTGCGAAGGTGTTGACGGATCGCGCGGGCTCTTCTTCCTACGTTCTGGCGGGACTTGTGACCTACAGCAACGATGCAAAAAGGGGGCTGCTGGGTGTAACCGAGCTATCCCTCGGCGAGCACGGCGCCGTCAGCGAACCGGTGGTGCGGGAAATGGTTGCTGGTGCCCTGGCGACCACGGGTGCGGATGTGGCTGTTGCGATCAGTGGCGTGGCTGGCCCTGGCGGCGGCAGTGACGACAAGCCGGTAGGCACGGTGTGGTTTGCCTGGGGGCGTTCTGCGACTGACACCGAAGCGGTGGTTGAACAGTTCCAGGGCGACCGTGATCAGGTTCGGCGCCAGGCGGTTCTTTATGTGTTACAGGGAGTTAGGGGCTTTCTGGAAAAGGCTTGAAACGGAGGGGTTGGTCTTGACTCCGTGTTGTGTTTTAATACTGTTCAAATATACAGGAGTCCGGTTTTTCCGGGGTCCGCAGTCCATGATTTTGGCCGCCGGGCTCCCGTCCCGATAACGGCATTGGCGACAGAGGGTTTGCAACGATGGAAGACAACCGCAAGAAAGCACTGGGTGCAGCACTGAGCCAGATCGAACGGCAGTTCGGCAAGGGCGCCGTCATGAAAATGGGCGATCAGCCCAGGGAAGCGATCCCTGCGGTATCCACCGGTTCCCTTGGCCTGGACGTGGCGCTGGGAATAGGCGGACTGCCTTACGGTCGTATCTGTGAGATCTATGGCCCGGAAAGCTCCGGTAAAACCACGCTGACCCTGCAGGTGATTGCGGAAGCCCAGAAAGCTGGCAAAACCTGTGCGTTCGTCGACGCCGAGCATGCCCTGGACCCGGTCTATGCCGAAAAACTGGGTGTGAATGTGGATGAACTCCTGGTATCCCAGCCGGACACCGGTGAGCAGGCGCTGGAAATTTCTGACATGCTGGTGCGCTCCAACGCCGTTGACGTCATCATTGTGGACTCCGTGGCAGCGCTGACACCCAAGGCCGAAATTGAAGGCGAGATGGGCGACAGCCATGTTGGATTGCAGGCCCGCTTGATGTCCCAGGCGCTGCGTAAGCTGACCGGCAATGTAAAGCACGCGAATTGCCTGCTGATCTTCATCAACCAGATCCGCATGAAGATTGGCGTAATGTTCGGCAGCCCCGAAACCACCACCGGCGGCAACGCCCTGAAGTTCTACTCATCCGTTCGCCTCGACATTCGCCGTATTGGTGCTGTTAAAGATGGCGATGAGGTGGTGGGCAACGAAACCCGCGTGAAAGTGGTCAAGAACAAGGTTTCTCCACCGTTCAAGCAGGCCGAGTTCCAGATTATGTACGGCAAGGGCATCTATCACATGGCCGAAGTGCTCGATATGGGCGTGAAGGAAGGCTTCGTGGACAAGTCCGGCGCCTGGTACGCCTACAAGGGCGACAAGATTGGCCAGGGCAAGGCCAATGCCTGCAAGTTTCTCGAAGAGAACCTGGAGATTGCCAACGAAATTGAAGCCGCTGTGCGCGACAAGCTGATGCCCAAGCCGGCCAAGAAAGAAGCAGCCGAAGTTGAAGAGGCAACTGCAGACGCGAATGGTGAGCTTCTTTAAGCTCTGTGGTTAGTTCCCGCTCTATCGGGGAGGTGGTATGGATGCGAAGAAAAAGTTGCTGGTTGTCGCCCATGCACCCTCCCGGAATACCCTCAAGCTCCGGGAAGCGGTAGAGCAGGGCGCAAAGCACGAAGACATTGAGAATGTCGAGGTCACGGTGCTCCCTCCGCTGGAAGCCGGCCCGGAAGATGTTCTGGCTTGCGATGCCATTATCCTTGGTACCACTGAAAACCTCGGTTACATGAGTGGTGCTTTGAAGGATTTCTTTGACCGCAGTTATTACCCCTGCCTTGAGAAAACCCAGGGTTTGCCCTTCACCTTCTATATCCGCGCGGGCCTCGACGGCACCGGCACCCATCGTGCCATCAATTCCATCACCACGGGGCTGCGTTGGCGGTTGGTGCAGGAGCCGTTGCTCTGTCATGGCGAATATAAGGACGAATTCGAGGAACAGTGCCGGGAACTGGGGCTTTATATGGCCGCTAGCCTGGATGCAGGGTTGTTCTAGGGAGGTTTAGCTGGCGTAGCGGTTGTATAGGCCTTCAATGCGGGAAAGGGCATTGTCCACGGTTCGTGAATACCCCTTTTTGTCGAAACAGTAACTGAACTGGATGCTTACCCGGTAACCGGTCTGGTAAGGCTGGCAACTGATCACCCGGGCAGCGACGCGGGATTCGCGGATGTACTTGCCATGAAAGTCCATATAAAGACGGGCGCCAGACTCCACTGGCCTTGGGCAAAGCACCGCCATGCCATAGCGATTCAGGTCCAGGCAAGTGACTGCGGTTGAATTCTTCCCTCGACCAAAGAAGCCGCGCTCCTGCAGTTGTACCTTCAGGCACATGGCAGGGTAGCGATCCTTGATTCTGCGGTCTGCGGAATCACTCATCATACGTTGGCATCCGTTGCGTATCTTGTGATTGTTATTGGCCCGTTCTTCCACCGGGACGTTGAAGTCTAGTGCCCGGGAGGGTGACTGAAAAATGACCAATCCGAGAACTGTGATCGGGTTATCAAAACGGGGCTGCAGTGTGCCGATAGAAAAATCATGCCCCTAATGACATGGCAATCAGGCCTGGGTGCTGACCAGTCGCCCTCTGCGGTCCTCGGTGGGCGCGGCCTTGCCGGTTTTAGGGTTCAGTAATCGCGGGCTGCGCCTGGACCGTTTCTTGCGGCGGTCTGGCCCCTCAAAGGCCACCTGCGCGCGGCGCCGGTCGGGCTGTACGCGTCGGTCGCCCTGCGGTTTCTCCGGCGACGGTGACGCCTGTTGCGGTTGCGGTGCGGTAAACGGATTGCGTTTTCGCAGTGACTCCAGCACCGTCAGCGGTTGCGACTGATTCCGATAAATATCCATTGAGTGAGTGTCCTGCCCTGAGGTTGAGGCCTCTGTCATTATGCCCGATTGATCAATTTATCGACAAGTTGGGCTAAATCTTTAGCGAGAGCGCGACAGGGCCGGCCCCAGATTCTACAATGAGCGGCCAACACCAAAATGCTTTCATACCGTTACAGGACCGAACCTTGAAGTCACTGTCCCTGAACCAGCTCTACAAAGCCTGTGTTTTAAAAGATCTACCGTTCAAGACCACGCGACAGCTCGAGCCCCTGGCGGAAATTGTTGGCCAGAATCGGGCGCAGGCGGCGGTGCGTTTTGCACTGGCCATGCCCCATGGCGGTTACAACGTCTATGCCGTGGGCCGCAACGGCTTAGGCAAGCGCACGATGATGCTCCGTTATCTGGAGCATCACGTAGACACCGAGCACCAGAGCCACGACTGGTGTTATGTCGCTAACTTCGAGGAGCCGCGAATTCCCCGGGTCCTTCAGTTGCCGGCCGGTAAAGGCACCGAGCTCAAACAGGATATGGAAAAGCTGATGGGGCGTCTGATGAAGATGATCCCCCAGACGTTCGACAGCGACAGTTTCCTTGAACGGGCTGAACAGCTGAAGAATGGGTACGCCAAGAAGCAGGAAGACGAGCTGGAGAAGGTGGCAGCTCAGGCCAGGCGAAAGAAGGTCAGCCTGAATATTACGACGCCCGGTGGCTATCGACTGGTGGCGATGAATGGCGAGGAGCCCCATACCGCTGAATCCTTCCAGGCACTGACCGAAGCGCAACGGGACAAGTTTGAAAACGACATCAACAAACTTGAGAAGAAGCTGCGTCAGGCACTGCGCAAACTGGCGGATTGGGAGCAGGAATACGCCGAAAGCCAGCAGGCGCTCAACGAGGAGACTCTGGAAAGCATCTCCGGCCACCAGATTGACGAGTTGATCGAGAAGTACGGGGATCTGCCGGACGTGGTTTCGTATTTCGAGGAAGTGCGCAAGGACCTTTCAGAGAGCCTGGAAATCTTTCTGGAAGATAATGAAGAGCAGGCGGCCATCGCCTATGCGTCGCTGGACAAGAAAATGCCCCGGCGCTATCTGGTTAATGTGCTGGTGCACCAGAAAACCGATGAAGTGCCGGTCGTGGTTGAGGACAATCCCACCTACCACAACCTGTTTGGCTACGTGGAAAGCGTCACCTTCAAGGGCTCGGTGTTTACGGACTTCTCGCTCATACGCCCCGGCAGTATTCACCGCGCAAACGGGGGCTACCTGCTGATGGATGCGATCAAGGTTCTTGAGCAACCCTTTGTCTGGGATGGGCTGAAGCGTGCACTGCGTTCCAAGTCCATCCAGATCAACTCCCTGGAACGGGAACTGACCCTGTCAGGCACCATTTCATTGGAGCCGGAGGCGATTCCGCTGGACGTAAAAATTGTGCTGTTCGGCGATCGGGAAACCTGGATGCTGTTGCAGGAATACGATCCTGAGTTCGCTGAGCTGTTCCGGGTTACGGCAGACTTCGAAAACGAGATGATGCGTACGGATGAGAGCCAGCTCTTGTACGCCAAGTTCATCGCCAGCCTGGTAAACGAGAAGAAGCTGCTGCATTGCAGTAACAAAGCCGTGGCCCGTGTGATTGAACACAGTTCGCGCATGGCGGAACACCAGGATCGGCTGTCGCTGCATGCGGCTGATATCGCCAATCTTCTGAGAGAGTCCGACTACTGGGCGCGGCAGGCGGGGGCAAAGCTGATCCAGAACTCCCATGTGGATCAGGCGTTGGAGAGCGCCCGGTATCGCAGCAGCCGTATCCGTGATCAGTTTTACGACTCTATCCGCGATGGCACCACGCTGGTGTCCACCACGGGCACCTGCGTTGGACAAGTGAATGCCTTGTCAGTGCTTTCTACCGGCGGATTCGAATTTGGTTTGTCCAATCGCATCACCGCGACCTGCTATTATGGAGATGGCGGTGTGATGGATATCGAGCGGGACGTCAAGCTTGGCGGTAATATTCATTCCAAAGGGGTGATGATTCTCAGTTCCTGGCTGTCCTCCCATTTCGCGGTTACCGATCCCATGCACCTGTCAGCCAGCCTGACCTTCGAGCAGAACTACGGAGAAGTGGATGGCGACAGTGCCTCGCTGGCGGAATTGTGTGCCCTGGTATCTGCGTTGTCGGAGCTGCCGGTGAGGCAGGATCTGGCGATCACCGGGTCGGTGAACCAGTTTGGAGAGGTTCAGCCCATTGGTGGCGTGAATGAGAAGGTCGAGGGCTTTTTCAGCACTTGCAGGCTGACCGGGGAACTTACTGGCACCCAGGGGGTAATAGTGCCCTCCACCAATGTCCAGAACCTGATGCTTGAGCAGGAGGTTATCCAGGCCGTTCGCAATGGACAGTTTGCCGTGCATGCGGTTAGCAGTGCCGAGGAAGCGATTACGTTGTTGCTTGGCAAGCCGGCCGGCAAGGCAGATGACAAAGGCAGGTACCCCAAGCAGAGCGTTTTTGGCATTATCCAGCAACGTCTGGAAAAAATGCGCGAGCATGAACGTCAGGAGCATGCCCGGGACGACCACAAAGATCCGTCGATTCACTGAGAGCCACGGCGGTCATAGAAAGGAGAGACAAGGCACATGACTGATACCCAGCAAACGGTCTACGTAGTTGAGGACGATGAGGCGGTTCGTGATTCTCTGGAACTGCTGCTGAAATCCGATGGCAAGCCGGTCAAAACCTATGACAATGCCAACGCATTCCTCAAGGATTACTCCGAAAAAATGGCCGGCTGTATCGTACTGGATATCCGCATGCCGGGCATGGATGGTATGGAGCTCCAGAAGAAGCTGAATGAAAAGCACTCCATCCTGCCAATTATCTTTGTCACCGGGCACGGCGATGTCCCCATGGCCGTGGATGCGATGAAAGAGGGGGCTGTCGATTTCATCCAGAAGCCCTATCGTGAAGAGGCTCTGCTCCAGAAAATTGAGGCCGCCTTGGAGCAGGACAAGGAACAGCGCAAAACCCTCGGTGAGAAACAGGAAATCCTGCGCCGCGTGAAAAGCCTGACGCCCCGGGAGCATGAAATCATGGACCGGATGATTGCAGGGCAGGCGAACAAGGTCATTGCCATTGAATTGGAGATCAGCCAGCGTACGGTGGAAATTCATCGCTCACGAGTGATGCACAAAATGGGTACTCATTCACTGGCACACCTGGTCCGTATGGTTCTGTCCGTAAAGGACCTTATCGACGCGCGCTGATTTGGCCGGCATCATGCATTCATCATCGTAACCGGCCGCACTTCTATGACAGATGCTGTCCTTGAGACAACAGACGTAACGGTTCTGCTCGTTGACGACAACCCGCAGAACCTCAAGGTTCTCTATGAGACCCTGAAAGACAAGGGTTATCGCCTGCTCATTGCCAACGATGGTGAAAAGGCTCTGGACCTTGCCCATCGCCATCAGCCGGAAGTGATCCTTCTCGACATCATGATGCCGGAACTCGACGGTTATCAGGTGTGTGAACGCCTCAAGTCGCATCCGGTGACGTCAGACAGTGCGGTGGTGTTTCTCTCAGCGCTGGATGACCTGCAAGCGAAAGTCCGGGGGTTCTCTCTCGGAGGTGCCGACTACATCTCCAAGCCTTTCCAGGCCCAGGAGGTGATTGCCCGGGTGAAAACCCACGCCAGGGTAATCCGCCTTGAGCGGGCGCTTCAGGCCCGTAACCGCCAGCTTGAAAACGATCAGGCGCGCATACTCAATTCCATTAGCGAAGGTATTTATGGCCTCGACGCCAGAGGCACCATCGTGTTCGCCAATCCGGCGGCGGCGCTGATTATGCGCAAGCCGGTTGAAGAACTGATTGGCGAGGGTTTTTTCGATCTTCATTTCCGCACTGCCGGCCACGGATGTGAGTCGCTCCCGATTTACGCCACCTGTACCAAGGGAGTCGCTGAGAATCAGCGCAATATCGAAATGTTACGCGCCGATGGTTCACCGTTTCCGGTGGAGTATCGTGCGACACCGAAACTGGATGGTGATGAGCTGCATGGCGCAGTGGTGGTCTTCCGCGACATCACGGCTGAGCTTGAAAGTGAACGCGCACTGGACGACGCCCGGCACATGGTCCAGGAGCAGCGTGAGCAACTGGCCCACTTCTCCCGCCTGACCACCATGGGGGAGATGGCGGCCGGTGTGGCGCATGAGGTTAACCAGCCACTGACGGCCATAACCAACTATGCCCGCGTTGCCAAGCGTGTGTTGGCCAAGGAGGCGCCGGACCATGAGTTGCTTGAGGAAACGCTGGAGAAGATCGAAGCCCAGTCACACCGGGCCAGTGAGGTAATCCGACGTATCCGGCGGTTTATGAAAAAGCCGGCTGCCGGAAAGGATGTGTTGTCTATTGCGGCGCTGTTGGAAGATACCCGCCAGTTCGCAGAAGTGGATATCCGCAACAATGAGGGCGGTGTGGAGATTTCCGTGGCCGATGATGTGCCGGATGTCATAGCGGACCCGATTCAGGTGCAACAGGTTGCCTTGAATCTGATTCGTAACGCTTTGGAATCCACTCGCAGCGCCCAGTCGGAAAAGCCGGTGGAGGTAACCGTGGTAATGTCAGGCACCGGTTGCGTCCGTGTTGCAGTAACCGACCATGGCGTTGGTCTGCAGGACGATGCGGAAGAAAAGCTGTTCCTGCCGTTTTACACCACCAAGGAAGAAGGCATGGGGATTGGTTTGCCCATGTGTCGATCCCTGATCCAGGCCCAGGGTGGTGATATCGGGTTTGAGCGGCCCGGGCACGGTGGTGCGTGTTTCTTCTTCACCTTGCCGGTCGCCGGGGCCGTGGGCTCGCCCTGTACGTCCACCGCCGACTCCGGAGAGCCGACAGAATAGGCTTCCCCTCAACGATCCCAGCGTATCTCACCACTCAGGTGCGGGGCGTTTCCGGACGCGTTCAGTAACTGATAGTCCCAGCCGTCTTGCCCTGCCTGCCAGTTGAGTTGTGCGGTTCCCGGCAGAAACAGCGGTTTCTTGAACTGGCAGGAGACGGATATCGCGTCCGGGCGCCAACCGCTTTGCTGTTCCAGCAGTACCAGCACTCGGGCCTTGCTCCACATGCCGTGGGCAATTGCCCGGGGGAAACCGAAGGCCTTTGCGGTCAGCGCGTGAAGGTGTATCGGATTTCTGTCACCGGACACCCCCGCGTATTGCCGGCCAATGGATTCCGCGGCACTGATGTCGGTAGTCTCCGGGTAGTGGGGCAGTTCGGGCGGTTTGCCGCCTGAGGCCTTTTTGCTTTTATCCGGCTGACGGAAAAGGTTAGTGCTCGTCTCCTCCCACACCAGCTTTCCTGCGGACCAGGCTTCAGTGACCAAATCGAACTCCAGGCCCCTCGATGTGTTGTTCTGACCGTCCAGCCGTGCGGTGATGTCCAGTGTTTCACCGGTGCCGATAGCACGGTGCTGCGTGATGGTGTTGCGAAGGTGGACAAGCCCGAGCAGAGGCAGCGGGAAAGCCTTTTCGGTCAGCAGTTTCAGGTGCAACGGAAACGCAAGAATATGGGGCCAGGTGATGGGCACGGTAGCCTGTGTATCGAAACCACATACCCTCCGGTAGCGTTTCAGGTTATCGTTGGCCGTACTGACGCCAATTAATCGGGCGGACAGACCCGGGATCCGGAGGTCGTCGCCGGATGGCTTGGTTTTCGGGATTAAGGCCTTGCTGTATAGCGACCATAGGCCGGGCGGGTGACTGTGGTAGATTGAAGTATCGGTCATATTACTATCTCTCCTGGTACACCTGTGCGTCTCTGGCCTGATATGCTCTAATGTAAGACTAAGGTCTCAGAGTCTGGCAAACCCGGCCAGTATGAGCATTGACCTGGCTTGCCAGCAAGGTTGTCCGGCCGGCCAAGCCGATTGATAAACAACTATAAAGCGGGATTTTATGCAGGAACTTCGCGATGCGGGTGTGATGTTGCGCCTGATTTATCAGGCCATGAAACGCAAAGGGATTGATACCGATGCCATTTTTGCCCGGCTGGGAGTGGATGAAGACTATGTCTACACTGAGCAGCTAAGAACGCCTCACAGTGCCCAGTTGTATTTCTGGCAAGTGGTTGAGGATGTGTCGGGTGACACCGACGCAGGCCTCCATCTGGGTCAGTTGTTACCGGCTTACAAAGGGCAGGTTCTGGAATACCTGTTTCTTAGCAGCCCCACCTTTGGTGAGGGGCTGCGGCGGGCTCAGAACTATCAGCGCCTGTTGAGTGATGCTGCCAATACCGACTTCTTCATTGAGGGCGACGAGGCCTGCATGGTGCTGGATGCAGCTTCCAGCGAAGTCAGCCGTCTGCGGCACTTCAACGAATGTTTCGTGCAGGGCCTGATTACTTTTTTCAGATCGATCACCGATGACCGATTCTACCCGTCGCGCATCGAGTTTGAGCATCAGCGTGAACAAGGCCGGGAGCATGTGATCGACGTGCTCGGCTGCGATGTCATATTTGGTGCCAAGGAAAACCGGCTGTATTTCCCAGCCACGATGCTGTCTCACGCTTCGCCCCATGCGGAACCGGAGTTGCTGGACCTCCATGAGCGGTTTGCCAGTGAGCAGGTGGCCCGTCTTGAGAAGAAAGACATCGTTGGACAGGTCGAGCGAATCGTTGCGGAACTGCTGGACAGCGGAGAGGTCACTCTGGACGCCGTAGCCGAGCGTCTTGGCATTAAACCCCGAACCCTGCGTACCCGCCTGACCGAAGCCGAAACCAGCTTCAACCAGGTGTTGGCGGATTTCCGTTATCGCCTGGCGCGGCAGTTGCTGGCAACCACCGACGAATCCATTGACGAAATCGTTTATCTCACCGGCTTCTCGGAACCCAGCACTTTCTACCGGGCGTTCAAGCGTTGGTCGAGCATGACGCCTATCGAATACCGAAAGACCGCACAGGGAAAGGATGCCATGGTTGATGCCATGTAGGAGCCACCCGAAAACCGAAGTTTTTTCATGAAAAACGTTGACATGCAGGGCGGCCTCTTTATAATGCGCCCTCGTTGTCACCGAGCAGTCACACCCTTGATTGCGCCCGAGGTGGCGGCTCACGCGGAGCGGTAGTTCAGCTGGTTAGAATACCGGCCTGTCACGCCGGGGGTCGCGGGTTCGAGTCCCGTCCGCTCCGCCATTTTCCCTTCTTTGATTCCCTCTTTTTGTTGTCATTTTTGGTTCATCTCTGTGTAACATTTCCCATGGTATCGTTTTCCCGTTTGAAACATGGGAGACGAACAATGTCCGATTACGAAGAAGAACTGATGGATTGTCAGTTTGAAGACTACGATGACGATGATGCACTGGACGACGCCACTGAGTTGTAGTGATGCCTCCAGGTATTTCAGAAAATACCCTTTGCAGCCTGCTCCGCCAGGTACTGTTTTCGATGTTCCCCCGGGCTGGTGTTGAACCAGCGACGCCACGCCTTATGAAACGCGGCCGGATTGGCAAAGCCCAGTAACCACGAAATTTCCGACAGCGACACCCGTGTTTCCCGTATGTACTCGACAGCCAGTTCTTTGCGGGTGTCGTCCACCAGTTCCCTGAAACCGGTGTTTTCCTCTGCCAGTTGTCTTTGGAGTGTCCAGGGCGCGACGCCGAGCTTATGGGCGACGGCCATCAGCGTAGGAGTGCCACCCTGTAGCAGGGGAGGGAGTTGGTCTTTCACCCGGTCGGCCATGCTCCACCCGGCACGAATACGTGACAGTTCCAACGCGCATTGTCCTGACAGGGACTCGAACATGGCGGCCTGAGCCTGTAGCGAAGCAGCTTCCACTATTCCCGGGGCCAGTCTGAGACTGTTGCTTTCGGCACCGAACCTCACCGGGCATCCAAACCACTGTTCAAACACCTCGTCGTAACCCTGGGAAGGGTACTCAATGCTGATCCGTTCAACGACCCGGTCGTGACCAGTAATGTCCCTCAGGAATTGAACCCAGGCGGCAAGGACCGAATCCACCACGAAAAAATTAAACACGTTATAGGGTTTGATGGAGTAAAAATGCGCTTCACGCCCCTGGCTCACTGTCCAGGGAGCTCCCCTGCTGTTGCGGCTGGTGAGTAGGGAATATTGAATCAGGGTGCTGATGGCTTCGCCAGCTGTGGCGGCGGATTGGGCGGCAAGCCCTGCGATACCAGCGTCCACGGGGCGCGAGAGCTGGCCCATCGTCAGACCGAACGCAGGGTTGCCGGTGAGGGCGATGGCTGCCTGCCCCATTCTCATGAATCGGGGAATGCTGATCCGTGCCGCCGGCGCTCCCAGTGCCTGTTCGTCCAGCCCGAACCGGTCCAGCAGGTCGGTGGGGGCTCGGCCTTCGGCCCGAAGTGCGCGGGTCATGACGGCAACATACAGCACGCTGATATCGCCGAGGGGATTCTTGTGTCTGGTGTTGGGTTTCATAGTGCCATTATTGTCCGACAAGTTGTTTCAGGATATCAAATTGTTGTTTCGGGATATTGTTTGGGAAGGGCTGGGTGGCTAATTTATAGCCCATATTACGGCATCGCCGATCCAATAAGAGGAGAGACATCATGACCGAATCGACACCGGGCGTTAAACGTTACCCCCATTTGCTGGAGCCGTTGGATCTCGGGTTCACGCGTCTTCGTAATCGCACACTGATGGGGTCCATGCACACCGGCCTGGAAGAGGCAAAAAACGGCTTTGATCGGCTTGCTGCTTTCTATGCCGAGCGTGCCCGTGGCGGTGCGGGTTTGATCGTGACCGGTGGTATCTCCCCCAATGTGGAAGGTGCTGTATTCCAGCATGCGGCCAAGATGAACACCCGGGAAGAAGCGGACAAACACCGGGTGATCACCCGCGCCGTGCATGAGGCCGACGGTAAGATCTGTATGCAGATTCTCCATGCCGGTCGCTACGCTTATCATCCGGAGTTGGTGGCTCCATCGGCGATTCAGGCGCCCATTAACCCGCTGAAGCCGAGAGAGCTGGACGAAGCGGGTATCGAAAAGCAGATTGAGGATTACGTCAACTGTGCGGCGCTGGCGCGGGAAGCCGGGTACGACGGCGTGGAGATCATGGGTTCTGAAGGTTACTTCATCAACCAGTTCATCGTGGCCCATACCAACCATCGCACTGACCAGTGGGGTGGCAGCTACGAGAACCGCATTCGACTGCCGATCGAGATTGTTCGCCGGGTTCGCGAGCGCGTGGGCAGCGATTTCATCCTGATATACCGTTTGTCGATGCTGGATCTTATCGAAAATGGCAGTACATGGGATGAAGTAGTGCAACTGGCGAAAGAAATTGAGAAAGCCGGCGCAACCATTATCAACACCGGCATCGGCTGGCACGAGGCTCGCGTGCCGACCATTGCTACCTCTGTGCCTCGTGGCGCGTTCACCAAGGTAACAGCTCGCCTGAAAGATGAGGTCAGCATTCCGCTGGTGACCACCAACCGCATCAACATGCCGGATGTTGCAGAGAAGATCCTCTCGGAGGGCGATGCGGATATGGTGTCAATGGCACGTCCGTTCCTGGCGGATGCGGACCTTGTTCTGAAGGCCGCCGAAGACCGCGCCGACGAAATCAACACCTGCATCGGTTGCAACCAGGCCTGCCTGGATCATACCTTCAGCGGCAAGCTGACCTCCTGTCTGGTCAACCCCCGTGCCTGTCACGAAACTGAATTGACCTACGTAAAAACCGCCGAACCCAAAACGATCGCAGTGGTCGGAGCCGGCCCTGCCGGCCTGGCGTTTGCCACGGTTGCGTCGGAGCGTGGTCACAAAGTAACGCTGTTTGACGCAGGTAGCGAAGTGGGTGGCCAGTTCAATGTGGCCAAGCGAATACCGGGCAAGGAGGAGTTCTACGAAACCCTGCGTTATTTCCGGGTCATGCTGGACAAGCACGGGGTGGACGTACGCCTGAATACCCGTGTGGATGTGGATGCCCTCAAGGCTGGTGGATACGACCATGTGGTGCTGGCCAGTGGCGTCAGCCCTCGCACGCCGGAAATTGAGGGAGTGGATCACCCCAGTGTCATCGGTTACCTGGATGCGCTGCTGGGGCGCAAGCCCGTAGGGCAGAAAGTGGCGGTGATTGGTGCCGGTGGTATCGGTTTTGACGTCTCGGAATTCATCGTCCACAAGGGCACCTCGGCGGCGCTGGACCCCGAGCACTTCATGCGTGAGTGGGGAGTGGACCTGAGCGTTGGTCATCGTGGCGGTATTCAGGGCATGGAGCCGGAGGTGCCGGAACCGGCCCGCGAGGTATACCTGTTGCAGCGCAAAGCGTCGAAAGTCGGTAAAGATCTGGGCAAGACCACAGGCTGGATCCACCGCACTTCGCTAAAAAATCGTCAGGTGCAGATGGTTCCGGGCGTAAGCTATCGCAAGATTGATGATGATGGGCTGCACATAACCGTGACCCCGAAAGGTGCCGAGCAGGGAGAGGATCAAGTGTTGCCAGTCGATACCATTGTGATCTGTGCCGGCCAGGAGCCTTTGCGGGAGTTGCAGAGTGGTCTTGAAGCCGCTGGAATGACGGTACACCTGATCGGTGGCGCAGACGTGGCCGCGGAACTGGATGCCAAGCGCGCGATCAATCAGGGCAGCCGTCTGGCAGCGGAGCTCTGAGCTCCACGGACGCGACGGCTCTGATCACAAAACGTTGCAGTTTTACTCTACCTTCAGGGTTTTGACCCGCTAGACTATTATCCGGAAGTCTGTCAGTTTGAGGCCGGCCTCGCGCACTGCGTAGGGCCGGTTTCTGGTGTCTGACGAAAAAACGGAACACTTTTGGGGTGTTTGTCGTGTAGCGGTCGGGTTTTCGGAGAGTGGGGAGCTAGCAATGGGGTCTGCCGACCAGGCAAACGATGGTTATTCGGCGGTGTTTTTCATGGACGGCAGCGACGTGTCGCGCCAGATGCGTGCGTCGGAATTTGGGGCCTTTCTTGATGGCTACGTAGGACTGTCCGATCTGGCAGATACCGATGTAAAGGCCGTTTATGTATTGCTGGGCAGCGACCTCCTGGTTCATTCGCTGGTTTTTTTCCGAATCTATTTTGATGAGGAAGGCAGGGCTGACAGCCATTGGAACGTGCCCGTAGAAAAATTGGCCCGCAAAGGTGCCAAGGGCCCGGATATGGGGGCTGGTCCGATTCGATTGGTGTGTCGCAGTCAATGCCCGAAATCTGCCAGTGCCGAGGATTTCTGGGATCCGGATATGACCCCGGGAAGCAACCATTTCCAGGCCATCCGGCGCGCCGTGGATGCGAACACACTGAGGTTCCGCAAGGTGGAACCTACGCCGGAAGAGGATATTCCTGTGTTGGGTGCCGAGTCCCGTTCCCAGGAAGAGCCTGAGGTTTCCGCAGACCGCGTTCGGCTTGCCCGCGTTATCCGGGAACAGCGGCTTCGCATCAAAACCCTGCAAAGTGTTCATCGCGATGCATTGTCTGATCTGCAGCGTGAGAACCGCCATGAGATGCAGGCCCTGCGTAATGAAACCGCCGAGCTCCAGCAGAAGTATGAGCGCCAGAAACTCAGTAACGAGCAGTTGAAAAAACGCCTTGCTGAGCGCAATGAGCAATACCTGATGATGCAGGAGCAGATCGCCAATGGTGAGGCCCGTAATGAGCGCGAGGGTGCCACGGCGGATGCCGAGGTAGTGTTGCTGCGGGAGCAGTTGGAGCGCCGTCAGCGCGAACTGGAACTGAGGGACGAAAAGATCGTGGTGCTGGAGCAGGAAAACTATGACTTGCGACACCAGCCGCCAACCGAAAATTCAGTCATGGATCACCTGCAAAACCATTCGGTCTTCCTGGTGGCCTACCACGCCGGGGTAGGGCATATCACCCTGCCTTACGATGATATTGAGAGCTATTTCCGCAACCCTGTGGCCTATGCTGCTGAACGTTGCGGGCTCAATGAGCCCGCCTATCGGCAATGGCTTGACCATTATGAACACCCGGTCTGCCATCATAAACATACCAACGGCAAAGCCTGCGGTGAGCCCGTCATGCGCGTCAGTCAGCCGGCTGAGTTTCGGGCGGATGTGGATGATCGCTGCGAACAGCATCGGCCGAAGGGCTCCAGCTAACCCTCTCCAGTGATTTCCTTCGGGATCTTTTTTCAGAATCGGGCGGTATTTCGTTACTATGGGGGCTGATATGCCCCTGGGTGATGAATCAGTTCCGCCCCGGCCCAACCCAGACACCCACAGGAAGCTACATGGATCAATTCAGAAACATTGGCGTGATTGGCCGCATGGGCAGCGTAAAGGTGGTCGAATCGCTGCGTCAGCTCAAGCAGTATCTGGTGAGCAACAATTATCACGTGATCATTGAGGAAGATACAGCCAGCATGCTGCCTGGTCATGGTCTTCAGGTGGCGAGCAAGAAGCTGCTGGGGGAAATTTGTGATCTGGTTATTGTGGTGGGTGGTGATGGCAGTCTGCTGGGCGCTGCCCGGGAACTGGCCAAATCCAAGATTCCTCTGCTCGGTGTGAACCGTGGCCGTCTTGGTTTTCTGACCGATATTTCTCCGTCTGACCTGGAGGAGCGGCTGGGCAAGGTCCTGCAGGGGAAATACATCGAAGAGACACGTTTCCTGCTGGACGGGCACGTGGAGCGCAATGGCCAGCCACTGGGCTTTGGAACCGCCTTGAATGACGTGGTGCTGCATCCCGGCAAATCGACCCGGATGATCGGGTTCGACCTCTACATCGACGGACATTTCGTATACAGCCAACGCTCGGACGGGCTTATCGTGGCTACGCCGACTGGCTCGACCGCCTATTCGTTATCGGCGGGCGGGCCGATCATGCATCCGAAACTCGATGCCGTCGTGCTGGTGCCCATGTTTCCGCACACGTTGAGCAGTCGCCCGATCGTGGTGGACGGCAAGAGTGAGATCAAGCTGGTGATTGGTGAAACCAACGAAACTTATCCGCAGATCAGTTTCGACGGACAGATGAACATTGCCTGTGCCCCCGGCGACATCATTCGAATCACCAAGAAACCCTTCAAGATTCGCCTGATTCACCCCGCGGATCATAATTTTTACGCCACATGCCGGGACAAGCTGGGCTGGGCCAGTGAGATTGCAGCGAGCTAACAACATGCCAGGACAGGAAAGATCCGCGAGCCGCGGCTACGACATTATCGGCGATATTCACGGATGCGCTCATACCCTGGTGCGGTTACTGGACCAGATGGGCTACCGCAAGGTTAACGGCGTCTATGAGCACCCCCGGCGCCAGGCCATATTCATTGGTGACATCATTGACCGCGGACCTCGTATCCGTGAGGCGCTGCATCTGGTCAGGGACATGGTCGAGCACGGTTCTGCTCGCATCGTGATGGGAAATCACGAGTATAACGCCCTGGGCTACTGCACCCGTGCCCGCCCTGGCAGCGGCAAGACGTTCCTGCGGGAGCATAATGCCCGTCACGACCGGCTGATCCGCGAAACCCTCGAGCAGTTCGAGCATTATCCCCACGAATGGAACGAATTCCTGGAGTGGTTCTACACCATCCCCCTGTTTATTGATGAGCCCGATTTCCGGGCAGTGCATGCGTGTTGGGACAGCGACCTTATCACCAAATTCAAGGAAAGCCAGGGTGGCGCCTGTATCGATGATGAGTTCCTTCATGCGTCGGCAGCGATCGAGTCCTTCGCGGGCCAGGTCATGGATACCCTGCTGCGCGGTACTGATCTTCGATTGCCGCCGGGCGTGAAAATTACTGGCAAGGACGGCTACGTCCGGGAGTTTTTCCGCACCAAGTTCTGGGCCGACAACCCGATAACCTATGCTGACGTGGTGTTCCAGCCCGACCCCTTGCCGGAGGACGTCGCCCGCCGTGAGCTGACGGAAGCTGAGCGCAGCCAACTGATCAGCTACCCTGCGTCAGCACCGCCGGTGTTTGTGGGCCATTACTGGATGGAAGGTGAGCCGGCGCCACTGAAACACAATGTGGCCTGCATCGATTTCAGTGCGGTCAAGTACGGCAAGCTAGTGGCCTATCGCCTGGATGGCGAGCGTACCCTGTCTCGGGACAAGTTCGTTTGGGTGGATGTGGAGCGGCCGGAGCAGCCGGACTATCCCACCAGCGAAGACAGCGTGGCGAGGTAACCTGTGTATCGTGTGAAACAGATTGACACCGACATAAACCTGGCGGGTTTCAGTCGTTGGCTAAAAGAGCAGGGGGTGGAGCACCGGATCACCGAGGAAGGTGGCTCACAGGTGCTTTGGCTCGAGAATCCCGAGCATACGGAGCCGGTGTTACAGGCTCTTGAGCGCTTTCTGAAGGAGCCCGACGTGCAGGACGCTGTCAATACGACTGCGCAATCGCCAGTGTTCGTCGGGGGGCGTTGGCAGCCGTCGCCACGCCACGCGCCGTTGGTACTTGCCATGATTGCCCTGGCCGTATTGATGGCTTGGGTGACGGCCATGGGACAGAATCAGCTATCCACCCTGTTGATGTTCGTTGATCCGCGTTTCTATGATGTGGGTACCATGGCGGACCGAATCCAGGCGTTGTCTTCGACCTTGGCTGGGGGGCAGGTCTGGCGCCTGATCACGCCGGATTTCCTGCATTTCAGCTGGACCCATATCATCTTTAATTCCGTCATGTTGTGGTTCCTGGGCAGTCAGGTTGAGTGGTTCGATGGCCGTGCGCGGTTACTTGCCTTGTTTGTGGTGACCAGCCTGCTGTCCAACGGATTGCAGTACATCGTGAGTGGGCCTCTGTTTGGCGGTCTGTCTGGCGTTGTATACGGCATTCTGGGTTATTGCTGGCTGAGCCAGCGGCGCGTGCCCCGTTTCCAGTTCCCGCCTGCACTGGTGACGTTTGCCGTGGCCTGGATGGTAATTGGCTTTACGCCATTTACCGAAATGGTGGGGTTGGGGCAGATGGCAAATGAAGCCCACCTGGGAGGCTTTGTGGCTGGCCTTGCCCTGGCGGCCATTTTGCCGGTACCAAAAAAAGCCCCGCGAAACCGCGGGGCATGAAAAGAGCGTATAGCTCCTGATGAGAGAGACCAAATAACACGACCTTCGTCATTTGGTGAGTTAATGATAATCATTATCGTTTATTGCTGTCAACGGGTTTCCTCAGATTTTTTTGCGAGCAAATGATTGGAGAACGAAATGACCTACGAAGAGCTGATCAAGCGGCTGGATCCGGCTGTTTATCAGAGCCTCAAACGCGCCCTTGAGCTGGGCAAATGGCCGGATGGTCGTAAACTGAGTGACGAGCAGCGGTCGATCTGCATGGAGGCCGTTATTTATTACGAAGACCACCACAACACTCCGATGGAAGAGCGGGTCGGTTACCTTGACCGCGGTGAAAAGGCGGGGACTGCCTGTGATCCCAGTGTGTCGCGTACGGCAGGCAAATCGTCAAACGGTGCGGCCGGCTCAGATCAGTATTTTGAGGTGAAGTCTTGACCGCATTGGTTGACGTGACCGGTCGCCTGCGCAAGATGCCTGTCGAGGCCGGTGATCCGGTCAGCTATACCATACGGGTGGGCGATACCCTCATACCCCTTAACGAGATGGTGGGGTACCCGTTGCAGCTTGATTATGATGGCGTGATACGCTGTATCAACTGCAACCGCAAGACCAACAAAAGTTTCAGCCAGGGTTACTGCTATCCCTGTTTCCGCAAGCTGGCCGCCTGCGACAGTTGCATCATGAGCCCGGAAAAGTGCCACTTCCATGAGGGCACCTGCCGTGAGCCGGAATGGGGAGAGGCCCACTGCATGATTGAGCATGTGGTGTACCTGGCCAATTCGTCCGGTCTCAAGGTGGGCATAACCCGTGGCTCCCAGGTGCCAACCCGCTGGATCGACCAGGGTGCCGTCGATGCCATCCCGATGGTCAGGGTGGCTACCCGCCAGCTAGCGGGTTTTGTGGAAGTTGCCTGCAAGAAGTACGTCGCGGACCGAACCAACTGGCGGGCGATGCTTAAAGGCGATGTGCCAGAGCTGGATCTGGTTGAAGAGCGTCGCCGCATGCTGGAGCTCGTCGCCGACAATTTGTCGGAATTGCGTGCCGCCCACGGTGAGAACAGCATCCGGGCTGTCGATGAAGACGGGTTGGCTCTGAGCTACCCGGTCGAGGTATGGCCCCGGAAGGTAAAAACCCATAATCTGGACAAGTCGCCCTCGGCGGACGGTGTGCTCCAGGGGATCAAGGGCCAATACCTGATCCTGGATACCGGTGTCATCAATATTCGTAAATACACCGGTTATGAAGTCCGCTTCCGGGTCTTTCCAAACCATTGAGCCCGGCCCAACGAATTCTGGAGAAAGTGAATGCGTACCAGCCAGCCACAGACCATTTTCCTCAAGGATTACCGTGTGCCCGCCTTTCTGGTGGACCATGTGGATCTGCGTTTTGAACTGTTTGAAGATGGAGCCAGGGTTCACTGTACCCTGGCCATGCGTCGGAACCCCGACAGCGATTCCTCTGACAAAAGCCTTGAGCTTGACGGCGACAGCCTGACCACACTTGAGTCGGTGAGTCTGGATGGCAATCCGTTGGAGGGCAGCGCCTACGAAGACCGTGACGATAAACTCACCCTTCATGAAGTGCCCGATCAGTTTAATCTGGGGATCGTGACCTGGATTGAACCCCAGAACAACACGCGCCTGGAAGGCCTTTACAAATCGTCCGGCATGTTCTGTACCCAGTGTGAAGCCGAAGGCTTCCGCTGTATTACCTACTTCCCTGACCGCCCTGATGTGATGGCCCGTTTTCGCACCCGCGTTGAGGCGGATAAAACCCGCTATCCCATCCTGCTGTCCAACGGCAACGATGTTGAAAAAGGCGATCTGGCCGACGGCAGGCATTTTGTCACCTGGGAAGACCCCTTCCCGAAGCCTTGCTACCTGTTTGCCCTGGTAGCGGGTGATCTCGTGGAGAAACGAGACAGCTTCAAGACAATGTCCGCCCGTGACATCGACCTGCGCATGTACGTTGAGCCACGCAATGCCGAGAAGTGTGACCACGCCATGGACTCGCTGAAACGCGCCATGCGCTGGGACGAGGAGGTGTACGGCCGCGAGTACGATCTGGATATTTTCATGATCGTCGCGGTGGACGACTTCAACATGGGTGCCATGGAGAACAAGGGGCTGAACATCTTCAACTCTTCCTGTGTATTGGCAAGCCAGGAAACCGCGACGGATATGGCATTCCAGCGCATCGAGTCCATCGTGGCCCACGAGTACTTCCACAACTGGTCTGGTAACCGCGTGACCTGTCGCGACTGGTTCCAGCTCAGCCTGAAAGAAGGCTTCACGGTGTTTCGGGATTCCTGTTTTTCTGCCGATGTGGGGTCGCCCACCGTCAAGCGGATTGAGGATGCGACCATGCTTCGCACCGCTCAGTTCGCCGAGGATGCGGGGCCAATGGCGCACCCGGTTCGTCCGGAATCCTATATGGAGATCACGAACTTCTACACGCTGACCATCTACGAGAAAGGTTCGGAAGTGGTAGGCATGATCCACACGCTGCTGGGAGCCGACCTGTTCCGCAAGGGCAGTGATCTGTACTTTGAGCGGCATGACGGTCAGGCGGTGACAACAGACGATTTTGTCCGCGCCATGGAGGATGCCAGTGGACGTGACCTGTCGCAGTTCCGTCTCTGGTACGAGCAGTCTGGTACGCCGGAGTTGACGGTGCGGGATGAGTTTGATGATGCTGCCGGCATCTATCGCCTGACCATCGACCAGTCGATCCCGGATACGCCGGGCCAGACTAATAAGAAGCCGCAGCACATTCCGTTTGCCATCGGACTGCTGAGTGCCGATGGCCAGCCGTTGCCACTGAAGCTGACTGCAGATGATGCCGAGGCGCCAATGGACTGTGTCCTGGAGTTGACCGACGCCAGTCATACCTTCGAATTCCACGGTTTGTCGGAGCGGCCTGTGCCTTCATTGTTGCGGGGGTTCTCGGCACCGGTGCGGGTTTTCTACCCGTGGACGCGGGAGCAGCTCACCTTCCTGATGAGCCATGACCCGGACGGTTTCAATCGCTGGGACGCGGGACAGCGCCTGGCGGTGGACGTTATTAACTCCCTGGTATCCTCCACAGGTGAGAACGTGGACGCCGGACTGGTTGAGGCCTATCGCAGCCTGTTGGCGGATTCATCCCTGGATCAGGCGCTGGTTGCCAAAATGCTGCAACTGCCATCCGAAGCCTATCTGATCGAACTGGCTGATCAGCCTAACGTGCCGGCCATCCACAGGGCCCGTGAACGCGTGCTTGAGCATCTGGCGAGATCGCTAAGAGACGAGCTTCTGGCCTGCTATCATCGCAACACCCTGAGCGGTCCCTACGAGGTGACGCCGGAGGCCGTGGCGCGTCGAAGCTTGCGGAATACTGCGCTGGCCTGGCTCCTGCACGTAGATGATGAAGAAGGCCGGACGCTGGCGATAAGCCAGTTTAACGAGTCCGATAACATGACGGATCGCATGGGTGCCCTTCGTGCACTGGTGAATTCCGGTTACGAAAAAGAGCAGGAGCAGGCGCTTGCAGACTTCTATCGCCAGTGGAAGGACGATCCACAGGTGGTTGAACAATGGTTCGCGGTGCAGTCGGGCAGTAGTCGTACCGGAGGTCTGCGCAAAATCCATGAACTGATGGAGCACTCGGCGTTTGACTGGAAGAACCCCAACAAGATCCGCTCGGTGATCGGGGTATTTGCCGGCCAGAATCTCCCTGCCTTTCACGCAGAGGATGGAGCAGGTTATCAATTCCTGGCAGAGCAGGTACGGAAGCTGGATGACAGTAATCCACAGATTGCGGCCAGGCTGGTATCCCCGCTGACCCGCTGGCGCAAATTCGCGCCGGTTCACGGCGACCAGATGAAATCGGCGCTGGAGACCATTCGCGACAAGTCCGGATTGTCGCGGGACGTCTATGAGGTGGTCCACAAGAGCCTTGCCGGTCAGTAGGGAAGAGGATTGCTGGGGTATCCGCCTGCCGCAACGCGGGGCCTGTCACAGGCGGATACAAAATCGCACTTTCGGTCGATAGACAATATCGGCCAATCGGCTACTCTGTCAGGAGCCGATATTCCATGACAACACAATAAGAAAAGCCTTCCACAGGGCTTTCAGACAGGTTTAAGGTTAAAAAATGACATACAAGAACAATGTGATTTTGGGCAGTCTGTTTGCTCTTTCGGTTTTTGCCATGCCAGCCAGTTCCGCCGTTTCCAGTAGTGAAGCCGCTCGACTGGGGCAGGATCTTACCCCGTTTGGTTCCGTGAAAGCCGGTAACGAAGCAGGCACCATTCCAGCGTGGACGGGTGGCCTCACAGAAGCTCCTACCGGATATGAGGGTAGTGGTCAGCACCATATCAACCCTTTTCCGGACGATGAGGTGTTATTCACCATCAGCGCGTCCAACATGGATCAGTACGACGAGTACCTGACCGATGGCCTCCGCGCCATGCTCGACACCTACCCGACAACCTTCCGTATTCCGGTCTATAAGAGCCGGCGCACACACGCGGTGCCGGATTGGGTTGCCGAAAACACCAGGGAAAATGCCGTAGAGGCTGAGATAGTGGGTAAAGGCGAGGGCATCGATGGCGCTTTTGCCGGTTATCCGTTCCCCATCCTGCACGGTAATAATGAACAGAAAGCCTGGCAGGTCATCTGGAATCACCTGACCCGCTGGCGTGGTGTTTCGGTAACTCGTCGCTCAAGCGAAGTGGCGGTGCAGCCAGATGGCGATTATTCCCTCGTGACCTCCCAGCAGGAGGCTTTCTTCAATTACTACAACCCTGAGGGTAGTGAAAAAGAGCTGGATAACGTCATTTTCTATTATCTGTCGTTCACCCAGTCGCCACCTCGTCTCGCCGGTGGTGCCATCCTGATTCATGAAACCCTGAACCAGATTATCAATCCGCGTAATGGTTGGGGCTACAACGCCGGCCAGCGCCGTGTTCGGCGTGCACCCAATCTGGGCTATGACTCTCCCATTGCAGCTGCAGACAATCTGCGAACAGCTGATGACACGGATATCTTTAACGGTGCTCTGGACCGCTACAATTGGGAATACGAGGGCATGCGGGAGATTTACGTTCCCTATAACAACTATCGCATTGGTGAACAGGGTACGCCTTATTCCGAAATCCTCGGCATCTCTCACCTGAATCCGGATCTCACCCGCTGGGAACTCCATCGGGTACACGTTGTGGAAGCGACCCTGAAGGACGGTGAGCGCCATATCTACGGCAAACGTCGCTTCTATGTGGACGCCGATAGCTGGAATACCTTGTTGCTGGACCAGTACGATGGCCGCGGCGAGCTCTGGCGCGTGACCATGGGCCTGGCGAAAAATTATTATGAACTGCCGGGCGTGTGGACGGTGCTGGATGTGTACCATGACCTCCAGGCCCGTCGTTATCACGTGCTGGGTCTGGATACCGAAGAGGGTTCCACCCGGAAGTTTACGAACGACGTGCCCAACCGGCGGTATTTCTCGCCGGCCTCCCTGCGTCGCAGGAGCGTGCGTTAACGTCACGACTCGTTGTTGGAACATGGTTTTCGCCAGAGACGGATGGCGACGGATATACCGGTGGTCGGAAGACCACCGGTATATTCATAGTATTGGCCGGTGCGACCGGCAAAATCAGAGTGACACAGTTCAACACAACATATAGGCAATCTGAATGGCTACAAGGTTGATGTGCAAGACTCTGGGAGCGGCCTGTCTTGGACTATCCATGGCATTGTCCGCGCCCACGGTGTTTGCGCTTGCAGATATCATCGAAACCCCATCCCGGCCCACCACGCTTGCGCCAGCGCATCTGCTTAATGATGTCGACACGGCGGGCGATCGAATCGTGGCAGCCGGTGTGCGTGGTCATATTATTTTTTCCGATGATGGCGGTGAAACCTGGGTGCAGGGTGAGGTTCCGGTATCCGTCACATTGACCGGAGTGGACTTTGGCACCGAACAGCATGGCTGGGCCGTAGGGCACAGTGGTGTGGTTCTCCATTCAGACGATGCGGGCGAAAACTGGGACCTCCAGCTCACTGGTGTCCGGGCTGCTGAATTGGCGATTGAAAGTCGCCAGGAGCAGATCGATGACATGGAGCAAAAACTGGAAGAAGCCCCAGAGGAAGAGAAAGACGAGCTCGATTGGGCATTGGGCGATCTGTACTTCTCGCTGGAAAACCTGCAGGCGGATCTTGAGATCGGCCCCGTGAATCCGTTTCTGGATGTCTGGTTTGAAAATGACAAGCACGGTTTCGTGGTTGGTGCCTATGGTATGTTCCTGCGCACAACGGACGGCGGAAAGACCTGGAAAGACTGGGCGCCGAAGCTTGAGAACCCCAGCAGCTTTCACCTGAACAGCATCGGCCGGATCACCGGCGGTGGGTTGGTGATCGTCGGTGAGGCGGGGCAGATTTTCGTGTCCGTCGACGGTGGTGAAAGCTGGGAGAAACGTGAGAGCCCTTATGAAGGTTCTCTATTCGGAGCCATAGGAACCGGCAATGTGAATGAAATACTCGCATTCGGTTTGCGTGGGAATATCTTCTTTTCGTCCGACCTGGGCAGAAGCTGGAAAGTCGTACCCAGTGAGTCGGATGCAACCCTCAATGATGGCACGGTGTCCGAAGACGGTCGTATCACGTTGGTTGGCAATGGTGGTGCTGTGCTAATGAGCACCAACGGTGGAGATACCTTCCGTCCGTACTTCCGGGATGATCGTGAAGGGGTGATGGATGTTGTCCCTGTATCGGGAACCAATCTACTGATAGTGGGCGAGGGTGGCGTTAAGCACACTGACGCTCGCGGCAAGAACCTTCAATAACGCCCTGATGCGGCACCAACAGATAGAAAATTAGAGGGGCTTTGAATGTCGAACCCGAAGCATGACAAGGGCGAGCATTACCTGACTACACCGAAGGCAGAACCGTTCCTGGAGCGGCTGATCTTCAACAATCGGGCCATTATCCTGATTGCGTTCTTCTTCCTGACGCTGTTTCTTGGCTACAACGCGGTCAAGATTGAGCCGGATGCCAGTTTCGAGCGGATGATTCCGCTTGAGCATCCCTACATCGTCAATATGCTCGAGCACCGGGACGATCTGGAGAACCTGGGTAACTTTGTGCGTATCGCCGTGGAAGTGGAAGAGGGCGATATCTTCACAGCCGAGTACATGGAAACCCTGAAGCAGATCACCGACGAGGTGTTCTATCTTAACGGGGTGGACCGTTCCGGATTGAAATCCCTCTGGACCTCCAACGTTCGTTGGGTTGAGGTGACGGAGCAAGGGTTCCAGGGTGGCACCGTGATCCCGGACGGCTACGATGGTTCCCGGGCCAGCCTTGAACAGCTACGCCAGAACGTACTTCGTTCGAACGAAGTAGGGCGCCTGATTTCCGACAACTTCCGTTCTACCATCGTGTACGCGCCGCTTTATGAGAACAACCCGGAGACTGGCGAACCGCTGGACTATGGTGAGTTCTCGCGTCAGTTGGAAGAAAAGATCCGGGACAAGTACGAGGCGCAGAATCCGAGCATCGAAATTCACATTGTCGGTTTTGCCAAGAAAGTAGGCGACCTCATCGAGGGTATTGGCTCCATCGCGTGGTTCGCGGGCATTACCATTATCCTGACGACCCTGTTGCTGTTCGGGTACTCCCGTTGTATTACCGGCACACTGGTTCCGGTGTTTACGTCTATCATTGCGGTGTTCCTGCAGTTGGGTACATTGAGGCTGTTGGGGTATGGCCTGGATCCATACTCGGTGCTGGTCCCGTTCCTGGTATTTGCCATCGGCATCAGTCACGGCGTTCAGATTGTGAATGCCATGGCGGTGGAAGCGGCGAAAGGATTTGATTCCGTTACTGCGGCCCGCCTTGCGTTCCGGGCGCTCTATATCCCTGGCATGCTGGCTCTGATCTCAGACGCCTTCGGCTTCCTTACGCTGTTCTTTATTGAAATTGACGTGATCCGGGATCTGGCCGTTGCGGCCGGTATTGGTGTGGCGTTCGTCATCCTGACCAATCTGGTCTTGCACGTACTGATCATGTCGTACCTCGGCATTTCCAAGGGCGGTGTTCGTCATGTGCAGAATCATGGTGAAAAGCAGGACCGCAAGTGGCGCGTGATGTCTTACTTCGCACATCCCGGTGTGGCACCGATTTCTCTGTTGATAGCGGTTATTGGCCTGGGGCTTGGGCTTTATTACAAGCAGGGCCTGAAGGTCGGTGACCTTGATCAGGGTGCGCCGGAGCTGCGGGCCGATTCCCGCTACAACAAGGACAACGCCTACATCATCAACAACTACTCGACGAGTGCCGATGTGTTGGTCGTGATGGTGAAAACCGAGGAGGAGCAGTGTACCCAGTACAATGTTCTCCGCGCCATGGACAATCTCCAGTGGGAGCTTCAGAACACTCCCGGCGTGCAGTCCTCGGCGTCTTTGGCCGATGTGTCCAAGATTGTCACCAAGGCACTGAACGAGGGTAACTGGAAGTGGTATGAGATTTCCCGCAACCAGACCATTATCAATGCCTCAATCCGGGAGGCCCCGGCAGGCCTGATCAACACCAATTGTGACCTGACACCGGTGCTTGTTTTCCTTGAGGATCACAAGGCAGAAACGCTGGAAACAGTCACCGAACGCGTTGAGGAATTTGCCAGCAACAATAATAACGACGAATACACGTTCATGCTGGCGGCGGGTAACGCAGGCGTCGAAGCAGCCACGAACGATGTCATCTCAAACGCGAAGAACATGATGCTGATCTTCGTCTACGGTGTCGTTGCGTCGTTGTGCCTGCTGACGTTCCGTTCGATCCGTGCGGTCCTGTGTATTCTGATCCCGCTGGGTCTGACGTCGATCCTGGCCGAGGCGATCATGGCGATGTCAGGCATTGGCATCAAGGTAGCGACGTTGCCGGTTATTGCCCTGGGCGTGGGTATTGGTGTCGACTACGGCATCTATATCTACAGCAAACTCGAGAAGTTCCTGCTGGAGGGCAAGACACTCCAGGAAGCATACTTCGAGACCCTGAGGTCTACTGGTAAGGCGGTCATCTTTACCGGTGTCACACTGGGTATCGGTGTGGTCACCTGGATCTTCTCGCCGATCAAGTTCCAGGCGGATATGGGACTGTTGCTGTTCTTCATGTTCATTTGGAACATGGTGGGTTCTATCTGGCTGCTGCCGGCCCTGGCGCGTTTCCTCCTGCGCCCGGATCGAATGGTTGCCAAGGCCCGCGCGAACAAATAAGATTCGCGACCGCGTGATCAAAAAAAGCCCGCTCTGCGGGCTTTTTTGTTTTTTTGCTCAAGTGGTTAGCGAGCTAACCCTTGCTTTATTTATATCGCAAAGTGGTCTATGTTTTAAGGCGAAAGTGAGGAGTGTCCGTGTCGTTACACGGGCCCAAAAAAGCAATAATGAACAGATAAGGGAAAAGTCATGGCACTGAAACAGAAATTTTCCGCACTTGCAGTTGCAGCAGCGGTCAGCCTCGGAACCGCTTCTACAGCGGTTACCGCGCAGGAGCAGAAATTTGTCACCATCGGTACCGGGGGCGTAACCGGTGTTTACTATCCGGCTGGTGGTGCGATTTGTCGCCTGGTTAACATGGATCGTAAGGAGCATGGTATTCGCTGCTCTGTCGAGAGCACCGGCGGTTCGGTCTACAACCTGAACGCGATTCGCCAGGGTGAGCTGGACCTGGCGGTAGCCCAGTCTGACTGGCAGTACCACGCCTACAACGGCACCAGCCAGTTCGAAGAAGACGGAAAGAACGAGAAGCTGCGTGCTGTATTCTCGCTGCACCCCGAGCCATTCACGGTGGTTGCCAGCAAGGGATCCGGTATCAAGACGTTTGAAGATCTCGCAGGCAAGCGGGTTTCCGTCGGTAACCCCGGTTCCGGCCAGCGCGCCACAGCGGAAGTGCTGATGGATGAAATGGGCTGGACCATGGACAAGTTCTCGCTTCCGGCCGAACTGAAGGCTGCGGAGCAATCCCAGGCTTTGTGTGACGGCAATATCGATGCGTTCTTCTACACCGTTGGTCACCCCTCCGGTGCGATCAAGGAAGCGACCACGTCCTGTGACAGTGTGATCGTCAGCGTCAATAACGAGGCCACCAAGAAGCTGGTTGCAGACAACCCTTATTACCGTGAAGCGGTGATCCCGGGTGGTATGTATCGTGGTTCTGATGACGATGTAACCACGTTTGGTGTGGCGGCAACGTTCGTCTCATCTACCGACGTATCTGAGGACGTAGTGTACGAAGTGGTCAAGGCCGTATTCGAGAACTTTGACAGCTTCAAGCGCCTGCATCCTGCGTTTGCCAACCTGAAAAAAGAAGAAATGGTATCTGACGCACTGAGTGCTCCCCTGCACCCGGGCGCAGCGAAATACTATAAAGAAGCCGGCCTGATCGACTGATCCTGTAACCGGTAAAAACGACACCGCGGGCATACCTGTCCGCGGTGTTCTGATCTCCGACCCGCTATATTCTTACAGGACCCAGCTATGACCAATAGCGAACCGAGAGCCGGGGATACCATCGACAGCAAGAGGGTTGCAGAGGTTCTCCAAACCGAAACCGGTGGAAGGGCTGCGACCGGTACGGCTGCAAAGATTCTCTTTGTTGTTCCCCTGATCTGGTCCCTCTTTCAGCTATGGATAGCATCACCGCTTCCCTACATTGTCGAGTTCGGTGTTTTTAACTCGACGGAAGCAAGATCCATTCATCTCGCCTTTGCCGCGTTCCTGGCATTTGCGGCTTACCCCATGATTCGTGGCAGGAATGTCGACCATGTACCGGTTTATGACTGGATTCTTGCCCTGGCTGCCGCTTTTGCAGCCTCTTATCTTTATCTGTTCTACGACCAGCTTGCGACGCGTCCGGGCTCGCCGATTACCCAGGACCTGATCATTGCTCTCGGTGGTCTGGTGCTGCTTCTGGAAGCGACGCGCCGAGCCCTGGGGCTTCCGCTGACTGTTGTAGCGGGTGTGTTCCTCATCTACGCGCTGGCCGGTCCGTATATGCCGGATGTGATCTCCCATAAAGGGGCCAGTCTGAGCAAGCTGTCGTCTCACATGTGGCTGGGTACGGAAGGCGTGTTTGGCGTTGCCCTCGGGGTTTCGACCAGTTTTGTCTTCCTGTTCGTGTTGTTCGGTGCGCTGCTGGAACGGGCAGGGGCGGGCAACTACTTTATCCAGGTTGCTTACGCCATGCTCGGGCACATGCGCGGCGGTCCCGCCAAGGCTGCGGTAGTCTCCAGTGGTCTGAGCGGTGTGATTTCAGGTTCGTCTATCGCCAACGTAGTGACGACAGGCACCTTTACCATCCCCCTGATGAAGCGGGTTGGCTTCCCGGCCACCAAGGCAGGTGCTGTTGAAGTCGCTGCATCCACCAATGGTCAGTTGACGCCTCCCATAATGGGCGCGGCGGCTTTCCTGATGGTTGAGTACGTGGGTATTTCCTATCTGGAAGTGATCAAGCATGCCATCCTTCCTGCGCTGATCTCCTACGTGGCTCTGATCTACATCGTTCATCTTGAGGCCTGCAAGCTCAAGATGAAGGGTATTGAGCGTCCAAATCGTCCGACACTCGCCCAGCGAATGCTGAACTGGGTTGTTATTCTGATCGGCTTGAGCGCCATCACGTTCATTGTCTATTACGGCATTGGCTGGTTGAAAGTGGTGCTTGGTGAGGCGGCAGTATGGGTTCTCGGACCGCTGTTGCTCTTCGTTTACATAGGGTTGGTCTGGTATTCCACTCGGTTCCCCGAGCTTGCAAAAGACGACCCGGAAAGCTCTATGGACACTCTCCCCGAGGTAGGTCCAACGGTTAAGACCGGGCTCTATTTTTTGTTGCCGGTGGTGGTTCTGGTGTGGTGTCTGACGGTTGAGCGATTCTCTCCTCAGTTGTCAGCGTTCTGGGCCACGGTGTTCATGATCTTCATCGTGATCACTCAGCAGCCGCTCAAGGCATTTTTTCGCGAGAAGGGCAACTTTCTGACGGAAACAAAGACAGGTTTTGTTGATCTGACGCACTCGCTGGTAACCGGTGGGAGAAATATGGTTGGCATCGGTGTGGCCACGGCCACGGCTGGCATCGTGGTCGGCACGGTGACGTTGACCGGTATCGGTCTGGTGATGACCCAGTTTGTGGAGTTTATTTCCGGCGGCAACCTGTTGCTGATGCTGGTGTTCACTGCTCTTATCAGCCTGATTCTGGGTATGGGGCTGCCAACAACCGCCAACTACATTGTGGTGTCCACGCTGATGGCTCCTGTTATCGTGACATTGGGCGCCCAGAATGGCCTGTTGGTGCCTTTGATCGCCGTGCACCTGTTCGTGTTCTACTTCGGCATACTGGCGGATGATACGCCGCCCGTGGGGTTGGCCGCCTATGCGGCGGCGGCTATCTCAGGAGCGGACCCGATACGAACGGGTGTGCAGGGTTTCACTTACGATATTCGGACAGCGATCCTGCCTTTCATGTTCATCTTCAACACCCAGTTGTTGTTGATTGGGCTGACAGGATGGGTGGATTTGCTGGTGACCATCGCAAGTGCGGTGACGGCCATGCTGGTGTTCTCGGCGGCCACCCAGGGATACTGGTTTACCAAGAGCTACAAGTGGGAGTCGGCGCTGCTGTTGCTGATCACGTTTACCTTGTTCCGCCCAGGTTACTGGTGGGACATGGTCTACCCGGCGACTCAGGATAAGCCGGGAACCGAGGTGATTGAGCATATCGAAAATGTGCCCGCAGGCGAGTCCATAGTAGTGCAGGCGTCGGGTATGTCCCTGAGCGGTGATGAGGTCTCCACCTATCTCAGTCTGGAGCTGCCCGCTGCGGAATCCCCGGAGGCCAGACTGGCGAGTGCTGGCCTGGAACTGTCGCGTCAGGATGACGCGATGGTGGTGGATTTCGTTGGCTACGGTAGCCAGGCGGAAAATGCCGGCGTCAGTTTCGGTTGGACCATCGATGCAGTACAGGTTGAGAATGAGCGCCCTCCGAAGGAGCTTATGTTCATTCCCGCGCTTATACTGCTTGGCCTTGTCGCATTCGGCCAATTGCGACGGCGCACACCCGAAGAGGCCAGCGCTTACGGCTGACCCTTTTTCCTTCGAAAGCCCGGCATTAACCTGTCGGGCTTTTTTCTGTTAAACTCCAGCGCGCAACGGTCCGCGGTTTGTATCGCGGCCAACCGTCAACAAGTGGTCTTTGGTACGGATCACCTCTGAGTCCCTAGGAGCCTACTATGCCTGTTGTTACCCTGCCGGATGGCAGTCACCGCAGTTTTGTCGAATCTGTTACCGTTCATGATGTCGCCGCAGACATCGGTGCCGGGCTTGCCAAGGCCGCCATTGCCGGCCGTGTGAATGGCAAGTTGGTTGATACCAGTTTTCCGATTGAAGAAGACGCTGAACTTGCCATTGTCACCGAGCGTGATGAAGACGGCGTCGACATTATCCGCCACTCCACGGCGCATCTCCTGGCCATGGCGGTCAAGGAACTGTTTCCTTCCGCCCAGGTGACCATTGGCCCGGTTGTGGATAACGGGTTCTATTACGATTTCAAATTCGACCGGCCGTTCACCAATGAAGACCTGAGCCGGATCGAAAAGCGTATGGAAGAACTGGCGAAGCAGGATATCCCGGTGTCCCGATCGGTTATGTCTCGTGACGAAGCCGTCCGTCTTTTTGATGAGATGGGTGAGGAATACAAGGTTCGCATCATTGAGGATATTCCCGGAGAGGAGGATCTGTCCTTCTACCGCCAGGGTGACTTTATCGATCTGTGTCGTGGCCCTCACGTGCCCAACACCGGCAAGCTCAAGGCCTTCAAGCTGACCAAGGTTGCCGGCGCCTACTGGCGCGGTGATACCAGTAACGAGCAGTTGCAGAGGGTGTATGGTACCGCCTGGGGCAACAAGAAGGACCTGAAGGCCTATCTGCATCGTCTGGAAGAGGCCGAGAAGCGCGACCACCGCAAGATCGGCAAGAAACTGAGCCTGTTCCACATGCAGGAAGAGGCCCCGGGCATGGTGTTCTGGCATCCGGACGGCTGGTCCCTGTACCAGGAGATCGAGCAGTACATGCGCGGTAAGCAGCATAAGCATGGTTACCAGGAAATCAAGACGCCGCAGGTGGTTTCCAGGGCACTTTGGGAGAAGTCCGGGCATTGGGACAAGTTCAAGGACGACATGTTCACCACGGAGTCCGAGAAGCACGATTACGCCATCAAGCCGATGAACTGTCCCTGCCATGTGCAGGTTTTCAACCAGGGCCTGAAAAGTTACAAGGACCTGCCTCTGCGTCTGGCCGAGTTCGGCTCCTGTCACCGTAACGAAGCGTCTGGTGCCTTGCACGGTTTGATGCGGGTTCGAGGGTTTACCCAGGACGACGCCCACATTTTCTGCGAAGAGGATGCCATTCAGCAGGAAGTGTCTGACTTTATCGGCATGCTCCACGAGATTTACGCGGATTTCGGGTTTACTGAGATTCTTTACAAGCTCTCAACCCGTCCTGAAAAACGGGTTGGCTCGGACGAAGTCTGGGACAAGTCGGAAGCGGCGCTGGAAGAAGCATTGAACCGGGAAGGCGTCGATTGGGAGCTTTTGCCGGGTGAGGGCGCCTTTTATGGTCCGAAAATCGAGTTTTCGCTGAAAGACTGCATCGGTCGGGTGTGGCAATGTGGTACCATTCAGGTCGATTTTTCCATGCCGGGTCGGCTGGGTGCCCAATATGTGGCAGACAACTCCGAGCGTAAGACGCCGGTAATGTTGCACCGGGCGGTTCTTGGCTCGTTCGAGCGCTTTATTGGTATTCTCATCGAGGAATACGAGGGCGCTTTCCCGACATGGCTTGCGCCAACGCAGATCGCGGTGCTGAATATTACCGACAATCAGCGGGATTATTGCCAGAATCTTGCGAAAAAGTGGGATTCCCTTGGCTATAGGGTTAATGCTGACTTGAGAAACGAGAAGATCGGCTTTAAAATCCGCGAGCATACTATTAACAAAGTTCCCTTCCTTGTTGTTATCGGCGACAAAGAAGTTGAAAACAACGCTGTTGCGGTGAGAACCCGCAAGGGTGAGGATTTGGGAACTTTATCGCTGGAAGCGTTTGAGCAGCTGATGGCTGACGAAATCAATCGCAAAGGCAGAACCAAAACGGAGATCTGATTATTAAACAGCGAGCGAATCGGGGGCGCACTCCAAAAGCGCCGATCAACGAGAACATTGACGCAACTGAAGTCCGTCTGATCGATGCCGAAGGCAATCAGGTCGGTGTCGTACCGATTGAAGATGCACTCAAGCAGGCTGAAGAAGCGTCTCTTGACCTGGTTCAGGTTACGGATTCCGATCCGATCGTCTGTAAGATAATGGACTACGGCAAGAAAATCTTCGATGAGAAGAAGGCCAAAGCGGCTGCCAAGAAAAAGCAGAAGCAGACGCAGGTCAAAGAGCTTAAGTTCCGACCAGGAACTGAAGAAGGGGATTATCAGGTCAAACTACGCAACCTGGTACGTTTCCTTGAAAACGGGGACCGCGGCAAAATCACTATCCGCTTCCGTGGGCGTGAGATGGCACACCAGGAAATTGGTATGAAGCTCATGAACAGGATCGAAGTGGATATTGAAGAGCTTGCCCAGGTAGAACAGCGGCCGAAAATGGAAGGCCGCCAGATGACCATGGTTGTGGCCCCCCGTAAAAAGAAGTGAACCTGATCCGGTGCTGATCCCCCGCGGTCGCGGGGGATTTGTCGTTCAGGGGCACATTGATATCACTTAAAAACAGAATGCGGAGTTTTAAAAATGCCCAAGATGAAAACCAAAAGCGGGGCCACCAAGCGGTTCAAGAAGACCGCGACTGGCTTCAAGCATAAGCAATCCTTCACCAGTCACATCCTGACCAAGAAGAGCCCGAAGCGTAAGCGTCAGCTTCGTGGTACCAAGCTGATTGCCAAGTCCGACGTGGCTTCAATCAAGCGTATGACGGCGTGCTGATTCAGCCGCTAATCATTTCTTTTCAGGTTTAAAGGTAGAAGGATTAACGTATGCCTCGCGTAAAACGTGGTGTGGTTGCACGCCGTCGTCATAAAAAGATTCTCAGTCAGGCCAAGGGTTATTACGGAGCGCGTAGCCGCGTCTTCCGCGTAGCCAAACAGGCGGTTATCAAGGCAGGTCAGTACGCTTACCGTGACCGTCGTAACCGTAAGCGCTCGTTCCGCGCACTGTGGATTGCCCGTATCAATGCTGGCGCCCGTGCCAACGGCCTGTCTTACAGCCGTCTGATTGCTGGCCTGAAGAAGGCCAATGTTGAGATCGACCGTAAAGTTCTGGCCGACCTGGCCATGAACGAACAGCAGGCGTTTACTGCTGTTGTTGAGAAGGCCAAAGCGTCTCTGTGATCGCTTAGCTCTTTCATCGGTTAACCGATCGATTCAGGCGTCTCCATGAGTTCATGAAGGCGCCTTCTGATAGGGGAAGGGCGCGCTCTTCCCCTATTTTTGTTTAGAGTGATTCCATTTCTGGATTGGAGCAGGGTCAATGGAAAACCTGGATCAACTCGTTCAGGACGGCCTGGCGGCGGTTGAAAGTGCCGACAGTTTGCAGGCACTGGATCAGATTCGTGTTGAATACCTTGGCAAAAAGGGTGTGATCACCCAGCAGGCGAAGACACTGGGTAAGCTGTCTGCGGAAGAACGTCCCGCCGCTGGCCAAAAGATCAACGAAGCCAAGGGGCAGGTGGAGCAGGCTATCAATGCCCGCCGTACAGACCTTGAGCGCGCCGCCATTGAGCAGAAACTCGCCAGTGAATCCATTGATGTGACGCTTCCCGGGCGAGGCCAGGACCTGGGCGGCCTGCATCCAGTTACCCGCACCCTTCAACGCATTGAGCAATTTTTCTCCCGCGCGGGCTATACCGTGGAGCAGGGGCCGGAAATCGAAGACGATTATCACAACTTCGAAGCTCTCAACATTCCCGGCCACCACCCGGCCCGTGCCATGCACGACACGTTTTACTTCAATCCCGGCACATTGCTGCGAACTCACACCTCGCCGGTTCAGATCCGCACCATGGAAGACGGCAAGCCACCGTTTCGGATGATTTGCCCCGGCCGCGTCTACCGCTGCGACTCGGATATGACCCACACTCCCATGTTTCACCAAGTGGAAGGGTTGTTGGTCGAGAAAGACGTGAGCTTTGCGGACTTGAAGAGCACCGTTGAGGAATTTCTGCGGGTATTCTTCGAACGCGACCTGGAGGTGCGATTCCGCCCATCCTATTTCCCGTTTACAGAACCGTCCGCCGAGGTGGATATCGAGTGGGGGCGCGAAGAGGATGGCAGCATCAAGTGGCTGGAAGTCATGGGCTGCGGCATGGTTCATCCCAAAGTATTCGAGCATTGCGGTATCGACGCCGAGGAATATCGTGGCTTTGCGTTTGGTCTGGGCGTCGAGCGCCTTGCCATGCTTCGTTACGGCGTGAATGACCTGCGCATGTTCTTTGAGAACGACCTCCGCTTTCTGCGGCAGTTCCGTTGAACGCTCCACCCAGGTACTCGAACTAACAGGCAACACCGCATCAGGACAAGGCAGATACCATGAAATTCAGTGAGCAGTGGCTACGTGAATGGGTTAATCCGGCGAATGATACCCAGGCATTGATGGATCAGATCACCATGGCGGGTCTGGAAGTTGACGGATTTGAGCCGGTAGCCGGCAAGTTCAGTGGCATTGTTGTGGGTGAGGTTGTGTCGGTATCCCCTCATCCCGATGCGGATAAGCTTCGGGTCTGTCAGGTCACTGATGGCGCTCAAACGGTCCAGGTGGTTTGCGGTGCGCCCAACGTGCGCGACGGCTTGAAAGTGCCTTTTGCCGTCGTCGGAGCGGTGCTGCCGGGCGACTTCAAGATCAAGAAGGCCAAACTGCGTGGGCAGCCCTCCGAAGGCATGCTGTGCTCAGAGTCAGAGCTTGGCCTTTCGGACAGTCATGACGGTCTGATGGAATTACCGGACAATGCACCGGTCGGTCAGGAGCTGAGTGAGTTTCTCAAGCTCAACGACGTCACCATCGACGTGGACCTGACACCGAATCGCAGCGATTGCCTGTCGATTAAGGGTATCGCCCGGGAAGTCGGGGTTCTCAACAGCCTTGTGGTTGAGGGCCCGGAAATTCTCCCGGTGGAAGCGATGCACTCAGAGGTGCCTGCCATCACAGTGAAAGACCCCGAAGGTTGCCCCCGTTATCTGGGGCGAATTCTGCGTAACGTCGACCTGAGCATTGAATCCCCGCTGTGGATGCAGGAAAAACTGCGTCGTTCAGGCATTCGCTCTATTGACGCTGCCGTGGACGTGACCAACTACGTGATGCTGGAGCTGGGGCAGCCGCTGCATGCGTTTGATCGAGAGGAAATTGAAGGCGGTATTGTTGTGCGCCGGGCAACGCAGGGTGAAAAGCTGGTATTGCTGGATGGTCAGGAAGTGGAACTGACTCCGGATACCCTGGTTATCGCGGATCACGCCAAGCCGATAGCGATTGCCGGTGTGATGGGGGGCGAGCATTCCGGAGTCAGTGAGCGAACCCGCGACCTGATCCTGGAAGCTGCCTATTTTGATCCGATTACTCTGGCGGGTAAGGCCCGCCACTATGGCCTTCACACGGACGCGTCACATCGGTTCGAGCGGGGCGTGGACTACGAGCTTGCCCGCGATGCCATGGAGCGTGCAACGGCACTGCTGATGTCTATTGTCGGTGGCGAGCCGGGGGATATTGTTGAGGTTGTCAGTAAGCAGGACCTGCCTGAAGACCGCACCGTGGACCTCCGGGAGACGCGTGTTGCCGACGTGTTGGGACTGGAGATTGACCGCACGACGGTAGAAGAGATCCTGACTCGACTGGGTCTTCATATTGATAAGCTGCTGAAGGATGGTTGGCGGGTACACGTGCCGAGTTTCCGCCCGGATATCAGTATCGAAGAAGATCTGATCGAGGAAATTGGACGGATATACGGTTACAACAATCTGCCGGTCACCGAGCCCACGGGCTCACTGGGCCTTCGCCCACAGGAAGAGGCCGTCCGCCCGGTATCGGCTATCCAGAACTATTTCGTGGCGTGTGGGTACCAGGAAGCGATTACCTACAGCTTTGTAGACCCGAAAGTTCAGGGCCTGGTTGACCCGGAGCGGGAAGGTATTGCGCTGGCCAACCCAATTTCGTCGGATCTGTCCGTTATGCGCACCAGCCTGTGGAGCGGACTTCTGAAAACGGTGGCCTATAACCAGAATCGGCAGCAACCGCGTATTCGCCTGTTCGAAACTGGTCTCCGGTTCATCAAAGACGGCGACCACATAGATCAGCAACCTATGCTCTCGGGCGTGGTTGCCGGCGGTCAGTTGCCTGAAAACTGGGCTAACGGTCGCAGAAGCGCCGATTTCTTTGATGTAAAAGGAGAATTGGAGGGGCTGTTCCAGCTCCTTGGTATTGAGGTGCAGTTCCTCGCCAGTCAGCATCCCGCACTACACCCAGGCCAGACGGCGGAACTGATCCGGGACGGAGAACATGTAGGCTGGCTGGGCACATTGCACCCACAAGTGCAGAAAAAACTGGAACTTAATGGCACGATTCTGATGTTTGAGCTATTCTTGAATTCGATCGTTTCTGGATATGTGCCTAATTTCAAAGATATTTCAAAATTCCCAGAAGTTCGGCGGGATTTGGCTATCATTATCGGAAGCGATGTGGGGTTTGCAGACGTCGAGCGTGTAGCAAAAAAACACGCCGGGGAGCACCTCACGGCTTTGCGTGCGTTTGATGTTTATCAAGGTGAAAGCCTGGGTGAAGGCAACCGAAGCCTTGCTCTCAGCCTGTTCTGGCAGCATCCCGAGCGCACACTAAATGAAGAAGAGGTGCATTCGCTCTTCAACGGTGTGATTGACGCACTGCGCGAAGAGTTGGGGGCAACACTGAGGAGTTAGCAGATGGCGGCTTTGACGAAAGCGGAGATGGCAGAGCGGTTGTACGAGGAGTTGGGTCTCAACAAACGTGAAGCCAAGGAAATGGTGGAAGCTTTTTTCGACGAGATCAGAGGCGCTCTCAGCCACAACGAACAGGTGAAGTTGTCGGGATTTGGTAACTTCGATCTGCGTGACAAGAAGCAGCGGCCGGGACGGAACCCGAAAACCGGTGAGGAAATTCCAATCAGTGCACGGCGCGTGGTTACGTTCCGCCCGGGACAAAAACTAAAACAGAAAGTAGAAGCGTATGCTGGAACCCAGTCATAACAACGAATTACCCACGATACCGGGTAAGCGTTATTTCACCATCGGGGAAGTTGCCGAACTTTGCGCGGTAAAAGCGCACGTGCTCAGATACTGGGAGCAGGAGTTCCCCCAGCTTTCTCCGGTCAAGCGTCGTGGCAACCGCCGCTACTATCAGCGTGCCGATGTCATTACCATCCGCCAGATCCGCAGCCTGTTGTACGATCAGGGTTACACCATCGGTGGCGCCAAGCAGAAGCTGAGCAGCCACGAGGTGAAAGACGACACCTCCCAATACAAACAGCTGATCCGGCAGATGATTACCGAACTGGAAGATGTTCTCGAAGTGCTCAATACGCCGGTGAAGTAAGGCGTTTTGAAGCTGAAAGCCGAAGGTTCGCCTTCGGCTTTTTTGTTGGTGGCAGTCGCCGAAATGAACAAATAGGTCGTATAGTGGACCGACACTCACATCGGAGAATAACAGCATGATTGGATACGTTACGATTGGCGTCAGTGATATGTCTCGAGCCAAGGCCTTTTATTCGGAACTGTTGGGGGATATCGGCGCTAAGGTTCTTCTGGATATGGGCCGCATTGCGTTTGTTGGGGAGAGTATGAAGGCGCCGATGCTTGCCGTGTGCACGCCCTACGATGGCGAACCCAATCAACCAGGTAATGGTAATATGGTTGCCATCCAGCCAGGGTCCAAGGAGGCTGTAGATGCCCACTACAAACGAGCGTTAGAGTTGGGTGCGAGCTGTGACGGCGAGCCTGGCCAGAGAATTCCTGACCAGTTCTATGGTGCTTACGTGAGAGACCTGGATGGCAACAAGCTGGCCTTCTTCCACTTTGGCTAGCCGTTGTCTGTGAAAACAACAAAGCCCGGACCTTTCGGCCCGGGCTTTGTGTAGGGAATTCTGGTCGGGACGGTAGGATTTGAACCTACGACCCCTTGCACCCCATGCAAGTGCGCTACCAAGCTGCGCTACGCCCCGAATTGCCAGTGACCAGAGAGAAACTTGAGAGAGATCTCAGTGGCTTAGCGGGAGCGAAGTCTACACCAGCCTCAAGTAAAAATAAACATCCATTCGCCAATTCTTTGGACGATTTCTATCGCAGTTTGGTTTCGCGAAGCTGACGAATAAATTCCGGCGGGTCGAAGCTGTCCGGGGTGGCGTCCGGCCAGTAGGTATCAAACACTCTTTCACCGGTTTTTCCTTCCAGAAGGGCGCCTGGTTCCAGAAACGTGAACAGATCCATGTAAGAATGGACTTCTGTCTTGGACGTGCGGCGGATAATATGTTCCGGCCCAAGTTCAGACGGGTGCTTTAGTCCCGATGCTTCAAGCAGGTTCATCAGCGCCTCCAGAGTGTTTTTGTGATAGTTGTAAACACGCTGGCTTTTATCCTCGACATCGAGCTTTTTGCTGCGCCTCGGGTCTTGGGTTGCAACGCCGCTTGGGCACTTTCCAGTATGGCAGTTGAGCGCCTGTATACAGCCGAGAGAGAACATATAGCCCCTTGCCGCATTACACCAGTCTGCCCCCAGCGCCAGGGTTCTAGCTATGTTGAATGCCGAGGTGATCTTGCCCGCAGCGCCAATGGCAATGTGCTCACGCAGGTTGGTGCCCACCAGTGTGTTGTGCACCAGTAGCAGGGCTTCCGTCATGGGTGTTCCAATACGGTTGATGAATTCCAGCGGGGCGGCTCCGGTGCCACCTTCGCCACCATCCACAACGATGAAATCCGGTGTTTTTCCTGTCTCCAGCATGGCCTTGACGATGGCGAACCACTCCCAGGGGTGACCTATAGCGAGTTTGAAGCCCACCGGTTTGCCGCCCGACAGCTCACGAAGTTTTTCCAGGAACTCGAGAAACTCCTTTGGCGTAGAGAACGCTGAATGGCTGGCCGGGGAAACGACATCCTTACCAGGTTCGACGCCTCGGGCCTCAGCAATTTCCGGCGTCACTTTCTCGCCGGGAAGAATGCCTCCATGTCCAGGTTTAGCCCCCTGAGATAGTTTGACCTCTATCATTTTTACCTGGTCGAGAGTGGCGTTGCGGGTGAACATCTCTTCGTTGAAGGTGCCGTCTTTGTTGCGACATCCGAAGTAACCGGAGCCGATTTCCCAAACCAGATCTCCGCCGGGTTTCCGGTGATACCGGGATATGGAGCCCTCGCCAGTGTCGTGATAGAAATCGCCCATTTTTGCGCCCGTATTGAGGCTCAGAATGGCATTGGCCGACAACGACCCAAAGCTCATTGCCGAAATGTTGAAGACGCTGGCGTTGTAAGGTTTTGCGCACTGCTTTCCGATCACGATCCGGAAATCCGCATCTTTCAGGGTGGATGGCCGGAGAGAATGGTTGATCCACTCAAAACCTTCGTTATACATACCCAACTGCGAGCCGAAAGGCCGCTTGTCGAGCACGTTCTTTGCTCGCTGGTAAACGATGGTGCGCTGTTCTCGTGAAAAGGGGCGTTCGTCGGTGTCGGACTGTATGAAATACTGGCGTATTTCCGGGCCAATCGATTCGAGGATGTACCGGAGGTGGGCGAGGATGGGGTAATTCCGGCTAACAGTGCGTTTACGCTGGAGAAGATCCCATGTGCCGATCGCCGCCAGCAACCCGAACAGGATGGGTGCAAGATAAAACCAGCCTCCCCAAATGACACTGGCCAGTGACGAAACCATAAAGCCAGTCAGGCTCAGCGCATAAAGCGTATAGCGGAAGGGGAAGGTTTTGGTTTTATCCATAAGCTCCTCGGAGTGAATGTGCGGTTTGCTTGCGGAATGTTAACAGTATTTGCGCGGGACTTACGTTCCAGTATGGCAAAGCGGATCAAAGAGTATTTTGTACGAACACGGAAATATTGGTCTAAGATTGTTTTCAGGGCGTATGTGTCCGCTCTTTGATGTTTTGAACTCAAAGCAATAAGATGGCGAGCTCGTAACGTTTGCATCCGCATATTGAAACGTTTTACACAAACAGGAGGCTCAAAACGTGGGCGACGTTGTAAAAGACGAATACCAGACGGATTACGTCGCAGGCCAGGATAATATAAATCCTTTCGGCTTGGACCTACACGCGCCAGTTTTTCCGATTACGGCAATAATAGTCGTTGCGTTTGTAATCGGAACGCTGATTTTCCCGGGAGAGGCAAAAGAACTTCTCGACGGCGCCAAATGGTGGACCATCGCACAATTTGACTGGTTCTTCCTGCTCAGTGCCAATGTTTTTGTTGTTGTGTCTCTCGCGCTTATATTCATGCCGGTTGGCAAAATCCGCATCGGCGGAATGGATGCCAAACCGGAATTCTCGACAATGTCGTGGTTTGCCATGCTTTTTGCGGCAGGTATGGGTATCGGCCTCATGTTCTGGGCTGTTGCCGAGCCGGTCGCATACTACACCGGGTGGTATGAGACGCCACTGGGCGTTGAGGCCAATACGGCCGAGGGCGCGAGGCTGGCCATGGGTGCCACCATGTATCACTGGGGCCTGCACCCCTGGGCGATCTACGCGATTGTGGCACTGTCATTGGCATTCTTCGCTTACAACAAGAACATGCCATTGACCATCCGTTCCGCGTTCTTTCCACTGCTCCGCGATAAGGTTTGGGGTTGGCCCGGCCATATCATTGATATCCTGGCGGTGGTGGCAACCATTTTCGGTCTTGCGACTTCCCTTGGTTTCGGCGCGCAGCAGGCCGCTTCCGGTCTTGATTACCTGTTTGGTATTTCGTCCGGTATCAATGTGCAGATGGCGATTATCACGGGTGTGACGGCTCTTGCCCTGATTTCAGTGCTGCGCGGCCTTGATGGTGGCGTAAAGATTCTGAGTAATATCAACATGTCGTTGGCCGGCATTCTGTTGTTCTTCATCATCTTCGCCGGTCCGACCATGACCATCGTCGAGACCATCTGGGTAACTTCATCCAGTTACGTTGGCAATGCCTTGGCACTGAGCAATCCGTTTGGTCGCGAAGACCAGGCCTGGTTCCACGGCTGGACAGTCTTCTATTGGGCCTGGTGGATTTCCTGGTCACCGTTCGTTGGTATGTTTATCGCTCGCGTCTCCAAGGGCCGCACCGTTCGTGAATTCGTGACAGCGGTACTGATCGTACCGACCGTCATTACCGTGGTTTGGATGAGCGCATTTGGTGGTTCCGCTCTGGAGCAGATTCAGGACGGCATCGGTGCTCTGGCTGAGAATGGTCTGACAGACGTGTCTCTGGCAATGTTCCAGATGTTCGCTAACCTGCCGTTCGTTGCGATCTCATCCTTCGTGGGTATCGTGCTGGTGCTGGTGTTCTTTGTAACATCGTCTGATTCCGGCTCGCTGGTTGTAGACAGCATTACCGCGGGTGGTAAAACCGACGCCCCGACAGCGCAGCGTGTGTTCTGGGTAGTGATGGAAGGTGCTATTGCCGCGGCACTGATTTTCGGTGGCGGCGAAGATGCATTGGGCGCAATTCAGGCGGCTGCCATTACGGCAGGGCTGCCGTTCACAGCCGTGTTGCTGGTCATGACCTGGGGGCTGTTGAAAGGCCTCACCCATGAGCGCAAGCTGCTGATTGCCGAGGGCAAGCTCTGAGAAACGTGAGAAAGTAAAAAACCGGGGCTTGGCCCCGGTTTTTTTGTGCCTGCTATTCGAGGTTCAGATTTGAGACGTGAAGGTGTCCATGGCGAATGCGGCCCTTTCTTCCGGGGTAAAGTGTGTTCTTCGGAGGGCTTCGATCTGTCTCAGGCGCGGTAGCAGCCCGCGACCATTAGCCATCTGGATAGCGAGGCCTGGGCGAGCATTCAGCTCAAGCAATAAAGGCCCTTCATTGACATCCACCACCAGATCGACCCCCATATAACCTAGCCCGGTAGCTTCATAACACCGCGACGCCATAACCAACATCTCCTGCCAGTCATCAATCAACAGGTTCTCCAGCGCAAGACCAGTGTCGGGATGCAAGGTGATGGGGCGATTGAATTGCACTGCGTTCAGGCTGCGGCCGTTGGCGATGTTGAGACCAACACCAACGGCGCCCTGGTGCAGGTTCGCTTTGCCGTCCGAGGCCTTTGTAGCCAGCCGGAGCATGGCCATCACGGGATAGCCCTGAAAGACAACGATACGGATGTCTGGTACGCCCTGGAAAGAGTATTTCGCCAGTTCAGGAATGGATTCCACCAGGTTCTCTACAATCGCAACATCGGGCGTGCCGGCCAGTGAGTAGAGCCCGGCAAGAATGTTGGACAGGTGTCGCTCAAGGTGACTCGAGGATACCCGCGAGCCCGATGCCTTGATGTATTCGTCATCGTCCCGGCCGGTGATCACGGTAATCCCTTTACCCCCGGAACCTTTGGCCGGCTTGATGGCAAAGCCATCCAGGTCCTCTGCCATTTCCCGGAAATGGGAGATTTCGTGTTGCTGGCGAACGATCTGCAACAGTTTGGGCGTGCGAACGTCGTACTCTGCGACAACAAGCTTGGTTTTCAGCTTGTTGTCAACCATCGGGTATGACGAGCGACTATTGTACCGCGCAATGTAGTCAACATTGCGCCGGTTCATATTCAGCATGCCCAGTTGGTTCAGTTTGAAGGGCGAGATCCAGCCCATCAGCTGTACGCCTTCATCGGGTAGAAACGACGGAGCTCGGTCAGCTTATAGCCGGTGTATTGTCCCATCAGCAGAATGATCCCCAAGACCACGAAATGGAGTTCCGGGAAGTTAAATGTCAGATGACTGGCCAGGGGCGCGCTCATGATAAGGAAGGCACAGACCGCCACAAACAAGCTGCCGGCACCCTGTACGAACACCTCTCGGGCGCCTTCCTCTTCCCAGAGTATGGACATACGTTCTATCGTCCAGGCGATAATCACCATTGGGAAAAAGGTGACGGTCATACCCGTATTAAAGCCCATTTGATAACCTGCGATGCTCAGTCCGGCCGTGATAAAGATCACAAGAATGATAAGCGCTGAAATTCGAGAAACCAGCAACAGGTTGAGGCTCGACAGGTAGCCGCGCATAAGCAGGCCAATGGCCACCACGGAAATAAAGGCTATCAGCCCCGGAATCAACGTTGTCTGAACGAATGCCACGGCGATCAGTATCGGCATGAACGTGCCGGACGTTCGTATGCCGACGACAATACGCATAAAGGCCACGACAAGTGCCCCGAGGGGAAGCAACAGAAGCATTCTGAACATGCTCTGTTCCTCGATGGGGAGCTGGTAAAGACTCAGGAAACCGAGACCATTCTCGCTGGATTGGGCCTGCGCCAACTGCAGCGCCGGGATGGTTTGCCGAAGCATGGAGAAGCTAACGTCTGAATTGTCACCGCCGACAATATCCAGCAGGGAAGCCGCTGCCTGTCGCCAAAGCAGAACGTGCTCTGGAAGCCCCTGTTCCGCTGTGCGGGGGTTGAAAGTCAGCCATCGAGCCCCGTCGTAGATCTGCAGGAACGGACGAAGTTGCTGGCGTCGTCTCGCATCCTCCAGCGCCAGGCCGTCTGCCGTCCGGGCGGGAATACCGGCATGGTTGAGCATGCGTGTAAGCAGGTCAATGTAGTTTGCTTCGGACACCAGTAGAGTGGTGTTCTGGGCACCCTGGTCGGGCTGGAGCAGTTTAATCAGTTCCCGAGTCATGCTTTCAGGTGTGCTGGAGCGTTCAGCGGCCTGTTGTAACAACTCTTCTACGGCCGTTGCCTGTGGTTCTTCCCAGAATACGGGTTCAGGTTTGGGCGGTCGTTTGGGTTGGCTGCCCAGGGCTCTGTCATCAGGGATCAGTTGAACCTTGAAGTAAAGCGTCTGGGGGCCGCTGACGTTGCGCTTGGACCACTCAGCCCGGCGTTCACCAGAGTCATCTACAATAGAAAAGCCGTATCCGGGAGATGCAGCCTGCTCTGAAATAATGCGGAATTGGGGGGGCTGATCGGGGATGTTCAGGCTGGCGAGTACGGGTTCGCCAGTGCCGTCGAAGTCGACACGGGCTTCGACCATCCAGACGGGTTTTTGCTCCCCAGTAAACCAGGGAATGCCGAGCTCAACATGCCGCCAAATGGCGATAGAGATCCCCGCTGCAATAAGAAGGAGGATGGCGAAAAAAAACGGAATGCGTGAACGGCTCACGGTTGGCCCCCGTTTTCTTCGGCGGGCAGCTTATCGGGCAGTTCGGTGGCGAACTCCTTGCCCACATCAATCAGCATGACGTCCCTCAAAATGTTGCGGCCAACCAGCACCGTGTGCGAGAGATGCTCTCTGTTGGTCAGTGTAAACTCAGCCTGTTGCCGGTGGTTGCCAATCATGAACTGTAGTTCCACAACCACGCGGCGCTCTGATTCATCGGTGCTGGATTGGATAATCCTGACCCGGCGTGAGATTTCCCTCTCCAGCGTCACGAAGTCGTCGGCGCCGGGGACCGGAACGTCAAATCGTACCCAGTTGTTACCATCTCTTTCAAACCGGGTAATGTTCCTGGCATCCAAAGAGGAGGTTTCCGCTCCACTGTCAATGCGAGCGTCGTAAATCAGGCCAGGGCCAGCAAGATAGAATTTCTCCAGCTCACCAACAACAACCTTGCCCTTGAGTCGGTCGGCCCTTCCATCGCTTTTGGAACCAGACTGCCCCGCTGTGCAGGCCTGCTGTTTGGGGGTAGGAGGGCAGGCGGGTTTCTCGACTTGTTCGGTGATGGCATCGAGGATGGTTTTCGTGGATTCCTCATTCAGGCGGGTCAGTGCCTGGAAGTTCTCATCCGTTCGGTTCTCAAGGCGAACGACTTGTTCCCCCTGATTAATAACGGAGCTATTGAGTGCTTCAAGGTCCTGCTTCGGCACCATAAAGTAACGATCCGCAGTGCAGCCGGTGATGAGTGATATCACAAGGCCGGCCGCAGCCAACTTTCCAAACTCTGAACGTATAGACAAGATCCGAAACCCCTGAATCCACGGCTTTGATACTTTAATTACAGAGTGCTGCAAGGATAATTCGGGTGTGCTAGAACAGCCACTTGTAATCACAGGCCGGCAGTATACAACAACATAACTGTTGAGTTGGTTTACAGATCATTAACGGCGGGTATTATTTTCTTCCAGATGCCTGGGAAAGGAAGTGGTTCTCGGCAAGGACCTCTTCGGAGCGAAGATATTCCTGCACGACGGGGGAGCAGTTCAGGTAAAACAGCAGCAGTTCTCTCTGGACATCCTGATCCTGAATACGGGAAGCGAAGTGAATCAGGTCACGGATGGATTCGTCCCCATTGTTCTGAAAGGTCCTGCCGTAGCGCCCCTTAAGGATGCCGGTCAACCGTTCCAGGTGGAATTCCCCGGTGTGGGTCATATGGGGAAGCAGGCGGAAGCCGCCGTGGCAGGCTTGAGTGCCGGGCTTGCGGTATTCACGGCCTTCCACGTCCGAACACCCGGAATGGGAAAATTCAGATCCCAGTTTTCTCCATAGCTCTTTGAGCATGTTGAATTCCTGTCCCTTATACTGCTCCTGGACCTTGGTACCTGGCAGCAAACCAGCCATTCTGTCGGCAATCAGGCCACATTCACCGTTTTAGATGATATTACGTTCCGAGTCCAGAGCCGGATGCTTTGGGTCGGGAAATTTGCCAATTGGTCCACTAGAACTACTGATTGGCAAACCTTTGACGGGGGGCCGAACAAAAAGGTTCCACCAATACGGTAAACTGTTGTTCTTTCGTAATGTTTGAGTCAGTTATTAGAGGAGATCGGGGTGCCCGAGGCAATCATCGAGTTAGTGGGGCGTAGGCCGGAAACCGTTACGTTGCTGATTTTGCTGGTGCTGGCGCTGTGCTGTCTGGTGTTTTCAATGGTTAAGGGTAGCCGTGCCAGCTCCGCACTGCGGGAGCTCGAGTACACACGGGCGACGGACGAGCAGCGCCTCCATCAGCTTGAAGCTGCTCTCGAAAACAGCAAAGCCGAGGCGGAACAGGCCAGCCTGGACACCGAACACTGGCGACAGCGTGCGGCAACCCTGGAAAATCGCGTGGCCGGGCTGGAATCCGAAAGTAAGGCGCGGCTGGACCGTATAGGGCAACTCGAAACCGAGAGGAAGTCCCAGCAGCAGCGCGCCGACGAACTCTCCCGCGAGCTCGGCGACGCCAGGGTTGCCCAGCGTGAACAGGAAGTAACGCTGGATAAGGAGCGCCGTGCAACCACGGAGAAACTGGAGTTGTTGGAGCGCAACCGTGATGCGTTGAAACAGGAGTTCGAGAATCTTGCCAATCGTATTTTCGAGCAGAAAAGCGAGCGCTTCAGCCAGCAGACTCGTACCAGCATCGACACCCTGCTGAACCCTTTCCGGGATCAACTCCAGGACTTCCGAAAACGGGTAGAGGATGTCTATACCACCGAAACGCGGGATCGGCAGGCGCTAAGGAGTGAGATCAAGTCCCTGCAGGAGCTGAATCGCCAGATCACGGAAGAAGCCTCCAACCTCACGAAGGCACTTAAAGGGGACAAAAAGATCCAGGGCAACTGGGGCGAGCTGATTCTGGAGCGCGTACTGGAACGCTCCGGTTTGCGAAAGGGTATCGAGTATGAAACTCAGGGCAGCTATCGCGATGATGACAATCAGTTGCTGCGCCCGGATGTCATCGTTCATTTGCCGGACAGCCGAAACCTGGTGGTGGATTCAAAGGTGTCTCTGCTGGCATACCAGCAGTGGGCAACGGAAGAGGACGAGGCTGCCAGGGAAGAAGCCCTTCGCCAGCACGTTGAGGCGGTGCGTAATCATATTCGCGCTCTGAGCGAGAAGGATTACAGTCAGCTTCACGGCCTGCATTCACCGGACTTCGTGTTCCTTTTCATGCCCATTGAACCGGCCTTTGTGGCAGCATTTCAGCAGGACGAGAACCTATTCGCAGAAGCATTCGAGCGAAAGATTATTGTGGTTACACCGACGACCTTGCTTGCGACCTTGCGAACCATTGAAAATATATGGCGATACGAGCGTCAAAGCCAGAATGCGCGTAGGATTGCCGACCGAGCCAGTGCAGTGTACGACAAGCTGCGGGTGTTTGTTGAAGCGATGGAAAAGCTGGGCAGCCAGTTGCATACCGCGCAGGGGACCTATGATTCGGCGATGAATACGCTCACCCGTGGTCGCGGCAACCTTATCTCGCAAGCCAACCGCTTTGTGGAGTTGGGTGTTCGTGTTAAAAAAGAACTCCCGAAAGCGATTTTGGATCAGGCCGAAGTGGACGCCGATGGTGTTGATGACGCCAGAGATCCGGTCGAGCCCACGGTGGACGAAGACGCCGCCCGGGATAATCAGCAGGAGTAAACAAGATGGTGAAGATAACCCGAGTCGGGCGTCGTTCAGTCAGTGGTTTTATGGTGGCATCCCTACTGATGGCCGGTCAGGTTAGTGCCCTTGAGCCCAAACACGAAACCCGTCGATTAATGCTTGCCACAGAAGAGGCCGTTTCCGCAGAGAGCTGGGGCGAGGCGGGGGAGTACCTGAATCGCCTCCAGCAACTTGAGGGGGAGAAGCCGGCGAACTATTTCTATTTTCGCGGCCGCGTGATGCTGGAATCTGATCACTACAACGAGGCACAGGCAGCGTTGGAAAAGTACGTCAGCCTGGCCGGTAGTGAAGGCGAGCACTACACCGACGCCCTTAAATTGATAACCAATGTGGAGAAAGCCCGTCAGCAAGAAGGGGCGAATGCCAACAATAACGGCGCCGTTGACCCGGCACCAGTGGCCATTATCGAACCGTCAAACGAGCAATCGCTGGGGAAACTCCGGGAACTCTACCTGGCGGATTCAAACGCCGATGCATTGGTGATTCATGCCAATACGCTCCTGGATGTCGCTGGTTGGCGTGAAGATCAGCGAATCTTGAGGCTGGACCGCCCTGCCGATGTGTCGTACCGGATTGAGAGGCTGAACGACACTATCAGTATCCAGGAGTCCCGACGAGAGCCCGGTGGCCGTGTTGTCAAAACGACTGAATCCATGGGTGTTTTCGGAGTTAACCCGCAGATTGAATGGAACTGCGAGAGTTCAACCGCCAGTTGCTGGATTTACGACCCGCGAGATGGCTCGCGGTTGATGAAGCTCAGCCCGGATCGCGAGCGGGCCGAAGAAATTGCCCGCACCCTTGGCCGCCTGATTCGCACCATGCAGAGCCCCAATCAATCCTGAAGCTGACCTCGCTCGCCTTCGCGATAAGCACCGGGAGTGACCCCCGTCCACTTCTTGAAGGCGCGGTGGAACGTTGAGGGTTCGGTGAACCCGACCCGAAAGGCAATATCGTTGATCGGCAAGTCAGGCCGGGACAGGTAATAAATGGCCATGTCCCGGCGTAGCAGGTCCTTAATCTCCTGAAAGGAGGTGTTTTCCTGCTTCAGCCGGCGGCGAAGGGTCTGAGGGCTGGTGTGAAGCTCCGTCGCTATCCATTCGAAATCGGGCAGGGAGCGCGCAAAATCCCGTCCAATCAGTGCACGGATACGTCCGGTGAAGGTGTTGCTCTCGTCCGGGCGTGACAGCAGGTCGGCCGGTGAAGTTTTCAGGAACTGCCGCATTTCCGGCTTGTCGCGTATCACGGGTGCCTGCAGAAAACGCTTGTCGAACGTCAAGGCAGTTTCACTGGCTTCGAACGACAGTGGGCAATGGAAGATATGCCGGTATTCGTCGCCATGGGGCGGTCTGGGATAACTGAATTCCGCCTTTAGCAGCTCCACCGGTTGCCCGATCAACCAACTACCCAAGCGATGCCAGATGACCAGTATGCTCTCCCGGAAAAAGTGCATAGGGTCGTTGATGTCCCCTTCAATCGCCGTTACCAGCCGGGCCGTCTTGTCTTCCACTTCCAGTTTCATGGTGACCATGGGCTCGAACAGGCGGCAAAAATCAAACGCCTGGCGATAGACCGCCTCAAGATTGGGGCAGTCGATAACCAGCGCGCACATGGTGGCAAACGTGCCGGTACGGCAGCGGCGCGGGCCCAACCCCATAAACTCATCGTCCATTGCGTTCCAGGCAGCCTGCATCAGCCGGCTGTACTGGGTGCTGCTCACCCGGGCCATTTCGATCTTCAGCAGGTCCGGAGAAATTCCGGCTTCGCGCAGCAGTGTATGGGTATCAATCCCCGCTTTTTCGGCCCCAACCAAGGCGGCTTCCACGAAGTGCCTGGAAACGGTGAGTTCCGACATATCATCCTTTATCCTTATTGAACGAAACCCATCATAAAACCCCTTGGGTACAATGCAACCATCACCCTTGTGCCGCAGTGGAAGAAATAGTCAATTGGAATGATGGAACCGGCAGTTGGCCCCGCAGGGAAAACAGGGCAGCATCGGGGTTGTCCCAAAATAGAGAAGGAGGTTTGCATGCCCGGCCCACTGAGCAACCTGAAGGTTCTGGATTTCAGTACCCTGCTGCCAGGCCCTTACGCCACCATGCTGTTGGCGGATATGGGGGCGGATGTATTGAGGGTGGAGGCCCCTGGTCGTCTGGACCTGACCCGTGTGATGCCGCCGCTGGAAGACGGCGTCAGCACGTCCCATACTTTCCTGAACCGAGGCAAGCGATCCCTTGGGCTGGATTTGAAGCAGGAGGGCAGTGCTGACCTGGTCAAGCAGTTGGTGGCAGAATACGACGTAGTGGTTGAACAGTTCCGACCGGGTGTTATGGACCGGCTCGGGATTGGTTATGAAACCCTCAAAGCCATCAACCCCCATCTTATTTACTGCGCGATTACCGGCTACGGCCAGACGGGCCCCTACAAGGATCGGGCAGGGCATGATATCAACTACCTTTCCCTGGCCGGTGTTTCCAGTCACTGCGGCCGCCAGGAGAGTGGCCCTCCACCGATGGGTGTCCAGATAGCCGATGTGGCAGGCGGCTCACACCATGCCGTTATGGGGATACTGGCAGCTGTGATTCACCGTCAGCAAACAGGGGAGGGGCAATTTGTCGATATCAGCATGACCGACGCCGCCTTTGCTCTCAATACGATGGCCGGTGCAGCAGCCCTGGCTGGCGGGCAGGAACAGAAGCCGGAAGGCTCCATGCTCAACGGCGGCACCTTTTATGATTACTACCAAACCAGCGACGCCCGGTGGCTGTCTGTGGGCAGCCTTGAGCCGCAGTTTTCCGGTCGGCTATGCGATGCATTGGGCATTCCTGACATGAAGAGCTTCGCTCTGAGCCAAAACCCTGAGGACCAGCGGGCTATCCGAGAAGCGTTGAAAGCCACCATTGCGCGGAAAACACTGGCGGAATGGCAAGACGTCTTTGCGGATGTTGATGCGTGCGTGGAGCCGGTGCTGAGCATCTCCGAGGCAGCGCAACACCCGCAAATGAAAGCGCGTGACATGGTTATTGATGTGCCAAACGGGAACGGGGGGACCCAAAAGCAGATTGGCCACCCGATCAAATTCAGTGTAACGCCCTGTGAAAGCCGTTATATCGGCCGAGCATTGGGTGCCGACAATGGCGATTTCTGAAGCCTCCAGACAAAAGCTGAATGGTTCGTCAGTCCTTAGCTAAAGAACGGGTTGTCTGCTAATTTGTGAGAGTGAGTCATCTTTGGCTTACCCATAACAATCACAATGGACGAATCACTATGAAATCGCTTCGCAAACCTTTCAGGAGCGCAAACAAAGGCGCGTTGAAAGCTGCCGGGGTGGCGCTGGCCAGCAGCTTTCTGATTGCAGGATGTTTCGACGGAAGCAGTTCCTCTTCCGACTCCGATAGCTCGGTGAACGAACAGCTGTTCCCGGCGGACGGCAAATTTGAGGCAACCATAAGGAGGACCACCAACGGAGTTCCGCACGTAAAGGCGGACAACCTTGCGTCAGTGGCGTTTGGTGCTGGGTATGCCCAAACCCAGGATAATGTTTGCCTGCTTGCTGAAGCCATCGTCAAGGCCAGGAGTGAGCGGGCCAAATACTTCGGCCCAGGGCCAGGTGACATCAATATCATTAACGACTTCAGCTATAAAGCGCAGAAGATTCTCAGCGGAGCCGAAGAGGAATATCCCAATCTGAGTGCGGAAACCCGTGCCATGATTGAGGGCTTCACCGCTGGCTACAATAAATACGTGAACGAAACCGCCCCAGGAGACTTACCGAGTGAGTGTCGTGATCAACCGTGGGTGAAGGAAATTACGCCGGTGGATCTATTCGCTCACTACCGCATCGTTGGTCAGTATGCCAGTGGCGCTCTGTTTGCCACGGGAGCTGTATTTGTTGCTGTACCCGATGGCGAATCACCTCTGCCGACGCCGGTCGCAAGCGTAACTGGCACTGAGGGTAAAGAACAGCAGAATGATCTGAAGCGTATGGTGGCGAATGCTCATATAGGCGCCTCAAGCCAGACCGATTTTCAGGACATCGGCCTTGGCAGTAATGCCTGGGGTATTGGCAGCAATATGTCGGAGCAGGGCAAAGGTGCGTTGCTGGCCAATCCACACTTTCCCTACACGGGGCATCGCAGGCTTTACCAGGTCCAGTTGACTGTTCCCGGGTATCTGAACACTAACGGCGCAGGCTTGTTGGGCACCGCTATTCCATTGATCAATTTCAATGAGAATCTGGCTTGGTCTCATACTGTAACCACCAGCCGTCGGTTCACGCTTTACGAACTCACACTCAAAGATGGTGATGATTTCACCTATGTAAAGGATGGTGTGGAAAAGCCGATAACCTCCGAAACCTATCAGGTTGAAGTGAACACCGGAGGGCCGACACCGTTGGTGCTGGAGAAAACCTTCTACTTCTCTGAGTATGGTCCCATGCTGGCAGCGGACGCCGTCACTGGTGGGGCTCTCCCGGCCTGGGGTGCCAACGGAACAGCATATACTTACCGGGATGCCAATGCCGGTACGGAAAAACTGCTGGATACCTGGTTGCAGATGAGCAGGGCATCCAATCTGGATGAATTCCAGGCTGTCTTTGAAAACTGTGGCACAACGTTCTGGACCAACACCACCTATGCCGACGACCAAGGCAACGCCTACTACATCGACAGCAGTTCCGTGCCAAACCTCTCCGGTGCAGCGCTTGCGGTGGTGGACTTCAAGCGTGCAGTCAATGCCGGATACAATCAGTTGTTCAACAATGGCCTGACCCTGCTGGACGGCAGCAAATCCCGCGATGATTGGGTTGAAGGTAAATGCAACGGCCTCGTACCGTTTGAGCAACGCCCCCAGATGGTCCGTAAAGATTGGGTTCAGAATTCCAATGACAGCTATTGGTCGACCAACCCGGATCAGTTCCTGACGGGATTCTCGCCGCTCTTCGGTTCTGAGGAGACACCGCTCAATCCGCGGACTCGCATCGGGATCTCAATGCTGCAGAATCCGATGGATGCCGGTTTCGCTGATCGAGCACCGGCGGGTCAGGATGGAAAATTCGGGGCTATTGATCTTATCGAAGTCATCTACAACAACCGTACTTGGTACACGGATATGTTCCTGGCGGAGCTCAGGTCTCGATGCACAACGATCGGAGCGACCCCCGTTAATCTGTCCGCTGGAGGTACGCGCACCGTCAATACGGCATGTGACGTGCTGCAGAGCTGGGACGGTGTTTACGACACCGACAGCATCGGTGCTCATGTATTCAGGGTGTTTATTGCTAATTATCGGGAGGACTTCGGGACGGATCTGACTGTGCCGTTCGACGCAGCCGATCCCGTCGCGACGCCGTCAACCCCTTCGGCATCCAACGCCGGAACTGCTGACGATACGATGTTGATTGCGCTGGCGGATGGTCTGGAGGCTCTTGATTCCGTCAATATTGCCTACGACTCACCTCTGGGAGACGTTCAGTACTACCAACCCACAGGTGGTGTTCCACCTGGCGGCACACCAACAACTCTTGGTAATCCGTTTCCGTGGCATGGTGGGGATGGTTCCATTGATGGTGCGTTTAATGCGATTGGTGTAGTGACAAGCCCGGTTGCAGAAGACACGGTTTTTCCGAGGATTGCTCCTGAAACGATCTCCAACACTGCAGGGCTCTCCGACCAGTCTGGTGAGGGCTGGCAGATGGCCAGAGGCACGAGTTGGCATTTCGGCTTGGAGTTTACAGAGCAGGGGCCAGTGGCCTACGGGCTGACAAGCTACTCGCAGTCGTCTGATTCAGATTCAACCCACTTCAATGACCAGAGCCTCCGGTATTCTGAAGAGGACTATCGCCAGTTCTGGTTTGATGAAGCGGATATCGAGGCCAACCTCCTGGCCAACGGCGAAATAACGATTACCAATTGATAGTGTTTGCAAAGGAGGGGAGATAGTACGAGCGCGGGCAAAGTGAATTTGCCCGCGCTTTTTATTGTGCTCATGGAAACCAGGGAACAAAAAAGGGGTGGCTTCCGCCACCCCTTTTTTACGACTGAAGCTCTCAGTCTTGTTGCACGATCTCTGTGATATCCGGATCCGCGCCGGCGTCGGGAATGACCGCCGTTCCCATTGCGCCAATCACGGTGGCGGTTTGGGTGACCATTTCCGTGAACACCCTTACATCCAGCTCCCCACCCTGAGGCAGGACAGGCGTGCCGTGAGTCCCGGCGAGATAGCGGGTGATCGCAGCATTGTCCAGAGGAATTGGTGTTCCGCTACCAGTCACGGCCGTTGCTCCCAGAAGTTCCGCGAACGGCTCAGTACCCGACAGGTAAGCGTCAAATGCTTGCCCCAGAGGGTTGGCCAGAGGGTCGTTCGGGATAACCTGGTCGCCGTTTACCTGTGACAGCAGTACCGGGCTACCGGAGGCATTCAGGCTAGCCGCAAAGTTGATTGGGTCTGCGGAGTCTAGTGCGGCCTGGAAGACATTGAAGAATGTTTCCAGGTTTGCGTCACCTTGCTCAAGACCGGCTGCGGCCTGGAGCCCGCCCAGAATCTGAGGGGCGAAGGCCGGAGAGTTCTCAAGCAATCTGACGATGCCAGCGCCCGGAGTAAGAAGTTGTGCGGCAACGATGTCGTCGTCCGGGTTGCTGCTCTCATTGGCAACCGCAACAAACGGTGCGCCGACAATGGTGCCCAGAGAGTGGCCTGTGAAGTAGACACTGCTTGCGTCGAGATCGGCGCCTGCTGTGCCATCAAAGTCCAGCCCGCCGAGGGAGGCACGAACGTTCAGCAAGTCCACAATGGCCTGACGGTTCTTATCACGGGAGTTCGTGAAGTTAGTCAGGTTGATGAACAGGCTTCCGGATTCACCCGAGGTCGCGGTCATTGCCGTTGGCATATTGGCGGCATTTGCCGTGAAGTCGAAGTGGCGCTCATTCTCGGTTTTAGCGATACCGGGAACTGTGGAGCCGGCGTTTGCGACGGTGTTCTCAAAGGATCGCAATGATCGGATCGCCGCGTCCAGAAGCGGTGCCTGAGCTGCTGGAGCACCAAAGTCTTCGGTTGAACCACCACCGACCACCGCAGTTACAATAGTGTTAGCTGTCGCTGCATCCACACTGAGCGCGCCGACCGTAAAGCCTATCGCGATCTGGCCCGCGATCACAGCATCAATGTTGGCTTCTGAGGGGGCCAGAGAGGCAGGTAATCCGCCTTCCTGTCCTGAGGTCAGCAACTGCTCAGCCAAACCTTCCTGCTCAGTTGTGCTAAATGGAGTAACACCATGGAGCGGCTGGTCAATAACGACAACGGCCACCTGAGAGTTATGAGCCAATGCACTACCGAAGGTCAATGCAGCACTACGGTCAGTGGTAATACCATGCATATACATGACGGTTTCCAGCGGCGTACTGCCATCGTAGCCGGCCGGATAGAAGACCATGATCGGAACTGTCACTTCCTGGGTTTCAGCCGGGAACGGGAAGCGATAGTTTACAACCTGGCTGACGGTCGGATCTGATTGGGCCAGTGAAACGCCCAACTGATCTCCGGCAGCCGCAGCCAGAGCGGCATTGGCCGTCCAGCTCTGGGTGTTGATAACGGAGCCTTCTGCGTCGGAAGAGCCGGTCGGCACGCCGAGATAGTAGGGGAGATCGATCGTACCCTGAACCAGATTCACTTGCCCGAAGTCCACAAACTGGCTGGCCACGGCAGAGACCTGAGTTACGTCTTGCGGTGCGCCAAAGCTAGCAGTAGAGCTTTGGTCAGTTGGTGTCGGCAGAAGGTTGGCCATTGTAAAGGCGCCAACGAGCGCATCTGCTTGACCATCTGCCGTTGCATCGGCTGCAGCCACGGCATTGTTGCCGATGGTGTTGAGCGCGAAGAAGTCGGATTCTCCGCTTTCACGTGCGTCAGAAACCGCGCCAAAGCGAACCGAGCCAAGGATGGTTTCCTTGAAGAAGGCTTTCGGGTCAGCAATGTACTGAAGAACGCGCTGATCGTTGGAGGTTGTGAAGCTGTATGAAACTGCGATGTCGTCTTCTGTAAGCGTGTTACCCGGACGTGCCTGGTTTGGGACGCCAAAGAAGCTGGCGGCGACCTTCTCCCAGAAGCCATCAACGATGCGGCGTACCGGTGCCAAAGCAGTCGGGTTGCCCAGAACCGCATTGGGATCAGACACGTCTGTATACAGCGGTGAGCTGATGATCGGATCGCCGTTAACGTCCAGCACTTCCTTCGTCACGACAACAAGGTAGCGTTTGAACGGGTTGAGCGGCTTGGTTGGGTTGATTCGGATGGCTGAGTCGCCGTCCAGAGTTACGACCTCAGCGACATAGTCCGGAGATTGCGCAAGGCCTCCCAGATACGCACCTGCCTGTGCCTGGTCGCGGCCACTCAGGTCCTGAGGTGCGGCGCCGGCGGCAACTTGTGCGGTGATGGCCAGAGGAATGGTCGGTGATTCACCTGCACCGAGACCTCGGACGGGGTCGCCGCCTGCGTATTGGAGTTCAATCAGGAAAACGTTCTGGTTCGGGTTTGGAATCAGACTGGTTGGGTCGGTCGGGTCCGCAAAAATAAAGGCCCTTGAGTCCACGGAATCTGCATCAATCCGTCCGTTAAACTGAACCACTGGCGGTGCAACCGTTGATGCGCCGCTGAGTTGATTTAACGCAGTTGTTACGGGCGGCGAAGAGTCAGCAACGCTAAACGAACCATCGGCTTCGCTGATCGTCGTGGCCGGGTTGTCTGAACGGAATATCAGGTCATTTGGTATGGGCAGGTCACCTGTGACCGGGTTGAACAGTGGCCAGGTTTTACCATCAAAGTTGGGGTTACTGATCTTATAATCGGGATTCGCGTTACTGGACCCGGAACCAGCGCTGTCAAAGCAGCCTGTCAGTCCAACGGAAGAAGCCACGGCAAGACTTATTAGAGTTTTCTTGAACATGGGTGGAACCTTTTCCTGTTGTTGTGTCGTTATGTTCGGCAGCTGACGGGGCCGGTCTGGCCCGGTAAACCCGTTGTCAGTGGCCTGGTTTGCTTAGCTGTTGTCTGAAATTCTGGCCAGCGCTCTGTGCCTGATTTCTGTAACTCTGACTATAGCGGCAGTAAAGCAACAGTTGATCGCTCTAAAGTGTGATTCTGACCATTGGGAGCCTACCCGCACGGTCGGAGTTTGGCTTCATTGAAAAATAGTTGGCCCCGGGACGTTTGTCGAGTCTTTCGGGGCAGGGGTAGCCAGCCTAGCTGAAGCTTGAAAAATCCGGTTTTCGCTTTTCCGTGAAGGCTTTGATGGCTTCGGCATTTTCCGGTGACTTCAGGCGTTCTGCGAAGAGTTTACCTTCGGCCAGCATGGCGGCTTTCAGCTCATCGCCGCCGGCCCTGTTTAGCAATTCACGGGTGGTGCGGATGGCTGCCGGGGGCTGGGCTGCAAGCCGGGTACAGGCTTCCAGGGCCGTGGTTTCAGTTTGTGACGGTTCGCACACCCGGTTGATCAGACCCATACGCAGAGCATCTTCGGCTGTAAATGCGCCGCCCAGCATCAACAACTCTGCAGCGCGTACCCGGCCGAGCCAGGAGGGTAACAATAGGCTCGAGCCGCCTTCCGGGCATAGGCCGAGATTGGCAAAAGGCATCTGGAAGCGGGTGTTGTTGCCGGCAAATACCAAATCGCAGTGCAGCAGCATGGTGGTGCCAATGCCCACGGCCGGGCCGTTTACTGAGGCTATGATCGGTTTGTTGGTGCTGGCCAATAAGAGCAGGAACCGTCCTACAGGGGTGTCTTCAAACTCGCCGGGCAAGCCTGCGGCAAAATCACCCAGATCATTTCCAGCGGTGAAACACTCATCGCTTCCGGTGTAGAGAATACAGCGAACGTCGCTGTCGTCGCGGGCCTGTTCAATCGCATCACCGAGGGCGGTGTACATATCATGGGTGAGGGCGTTTTTGCGGTCCAGACGATTAATGCGGACGATTAGAATATGGTTCTTTTTTTCAGTTAAGACGAGGTCGGTCACGGTGTCTCCTGCTGTTTTTATGTCGAAGATACCCGCGATGTTACATTTTTTCGTGCCCGTTTAGGCAACTTTGTCGTTAAAAACCTTCGCGCCGGGGTTGGTCCCTCGGTTTTGGATTTTCTGGTAAACTTCCCGCTTCCTTTATTCGACAAGTTTATAACCCCTAACTAGACAAACCAGACCTGATGAGACGCCTATGACCACCGTAATCCGCCAGGACGACCTGATCGAGAGCGTAGCGGACGCGCTGCAGTTCATCTCCTATTACCATCCGAAAGACTTTATTCAGGCTGTGCACGAAGCCTACAAGAAGGAAGAGTCCCAGGCGGCCAAGGATGCCATGGCGCAGATTCTGATTAACTCCCGCATGTGTGCTCAAGGCAAGCGGCCACTGTGCCAGGACACTGGTATCGTTACCGTTTTTGTGACGGTCGGTATGGATGTGCAATGGGACGCCGACATGGCGCTGGACGATATCATCAATGAGGGCGTTCGCCGGGCCTACATGCACCCGGACAATGTGCTGCGTGCCTCTATCCTGGCCGATCCGGACGGCAAGCGCACCAATACCAAGGACAACACACCTGCCATCATCCACTACAAGATTGTGCCGGGTAATACCGTGGATGTGCATGTGGCTGCGAAAGGCGGTGGTTCCGAGGCCAAGTCGAAATTCGCCATGCTGAACCCATCGGATTCGGTGGTGGACTGGGTGCTGAAAATGGTGCCGCAGATGGGCGCGGGCTGGTGCCCGCCGGGTATGTTGGGTATTGGTGTTGGCGGCACCGCCGAAAAAGCAATGGAATTGGCCAAGGAGTCGCTGTTGGACCCGATCGATATCCATGACCTGCAGGCCCGTGGTGCCTCCAATCGTTCCGAGGAGCTACGTCTGGAACTGTTCGACAAGGTGAATGAGCTGGGTATTGGTGCCCAGGGACTCGGCGGCCTGACCACGGTTCTGGATGTGAAGGTGAAAGACTACCCGACCCATGCCGCCAACAAGCCGGTGGCGATCATTCCCAACTGCGCGGCCACCCGTCACGCACACTTCGTTCTGGATGGCTCGGGCCCTTCATTGCAAACTCCGCCAAGCCTGGAAGACTGGCCGGAAATCACTTGGGAAGTGGGCGACAGCGTGCGTCGTGTCAACCTGGATACGGTCACACCGGAAGACGTGAAAGACTGGAAACCGGGCGAGACCGTGCTGCTCTCCGGCAAGATGCTGACTGGCCGCGACGCTGCCCACAAGAAGATGGTGGACATGATCGAGCGCGGTGAAGAGCTGCCGGTGGACCTGAAAGGCCGTTTCATCTATTACGTCGGCCCGGTCGACCCGGTGCGCGAGGAAGTGGTTGGTCCCGCAGGCCCCACCACCGCTACCCGCATGGACAAGTTCACCCGCACCATGCTGGAGAAAACCGGCCTTACCGGCATGATCGGCAAGGCCGAGCGCGGTCAGGTGGCCATTGATGCAATCCGCGAGTTCGGTGCGGTCTACCTGATGGCCGTTGGCGGCTCCGCCTACCTGGTTTCCAAAGCCATCAAGCACGCAGAAGTGGTTGCCTTCGAAGAACTGGGTATGGAAGCCATCTATGAGTTTGAGGTGGAAGACATGCCGGTAACCGTTGCGGTGGATTCCAAGGGCTCTTCGGTTCACCAGACTGGTCCCGCCGAGTGGCATGAGAAGATCATCACCGCCAAGGCGGTGTGATCCTCGCTCGAACTCACGAAGAACAACTGATACTCAGGTGCTTCCCCCAATCCGGGGGCGGCGCTGAGTATTGTTCGAATTCCGGCTGTTCGTCGAATGGTTTTTTAAGCACCTCCAGCAACTCTTTCATCGGCTCATAATCGCCGTTCTGTGCTTCCAGAATCACCTGCTGCGCAAGATAGTTCCTCAGAATGTACTTCGGGTTCACCTTGCGCATATGGTATTCCCGCTCGTCATGGGCGCGGGTTTCGGATTGCAGGCGCTGTTCATACCGCTCGATCCAATCATCCGCCACACTGCGGTCTACAAACAGGTCGCGGATTGGCGAAGAGCCTTTGGATGTCAGATTGGACAATCCCCGGAAAAACAGCGTGTAGTCTATATGGTGCTCGTGCAGCATGCTGAAGGTGTCCATGATCAGGCTGAGGTCGGATTCGTCTTCCTGGGCCAGCCCCAGCTTGTCCCGCATGTTCTGTAGAAAGCGTTCGTTGTAGGCAATCTCGTAACGCCTTAATCCACGCCGTACATCGTCCTCGTTCATTACAGGAAGCAGGGCATTCGCCAGGTACTGACAGTTCACGAACCCGGTGTTGGGTTGGCGATTGTAGGCGTAACGTCCGCCCTTGTCGGTATGATTGCAGATGTAACCGGCGTCGAAATCGTCCAGGAAGGCGTAGGGGCCGTAGTCAAAGGTATCCCCGATAATCGACATGTTGTCGCTGTTCATCACCCCGTGGCAGAACCCCACGGCCTGCCAGTCGGCAATCATCCGCGCCGTGCGCTCGACGACCTCCACATACCAGCGCTGGTAGCGTTCATCTTCCGGCAGACTGATCAGGTGAGGGAAGTGCAGGGCAATCACGTGCTCAATCAGCGTTTTCAGGGCCTGTTCGCCCTCATGATGCGCTGCAAACTCGAAATGCCCGAAGCGGATGTGCGTTTCCGCCACTCGCACCAGGGCCGCCGCCGTCTCAATCGATTCTCGCCGCACGGGGTCTTTCGCACTTACCATGAACAACGCCCGCGTCGTAGGAATCCCCAGCGCCGCCATGGCCTCACTGCACAGGTATTCCCGGATCGTGGATCGCAGCACTGCCTTGCCGTCCCCGAACCGGGAATAGGGCGTCATTCCTGCTCCCTTCAGGTGCCAGTCCCAGCGTCGGCCATCAGGGCCCACCGTCTCCCATAACAGTAGCCCACGGCCATCGCCCAGGTCCGGGTTATACATTCCGAACTGGTGCCCGGTGTATTTCATCGCCACCGGGTCCATTCCTTCCAGCAATTCCGTTCCGGCACCGATGCCGGTCCAGTCCGCAGGGTTCTGCGCATGAAAACCCATCGTCTTGGCCAGTTCGTGGTTAAAACACACCATCCGTGCGTCTTTCAGCGGCGTTGGCTGAACCCGGGTATAAAAACTGTCCGGTAGCTCAAGATAGCGATGTTCGACTTTAAAATGATTGCTGCTCATTGCATCAGTGTCCCAGACAACCCCGTTTGCCCACAAACCCAAAAACCACCGCCTATACTCCAATTGGTACAAAACCTGCAAATCCCAACACAAACCAAAAGGGAAACCGTCAACCGTGTCTTCACCCGAATTGACCAACACCATCCGTACATTGATCAAACAGGAATCCCTTCCCGATTCCTACGCTGACACCGTCAAAAAAACCATACTACCCTTGGCCCAACACCTTTACAGCCTCAAGCAGGCCCGAAAAGAGCCTATCATCATTGGCATCCATGGCGCCCAGGGCACTGGAAAGTCCACGCTGACTCTGTTCCTTCGGGAACTGTTGACCAATCATTATCGAATCCCAACAGCCAGCTTTTCCCTCGACGATCTCTATCTCACCCGTGCAGAGCGGGAACAGCGAGCAAGTGAAATCCACCCGCTGTTCATAACCCGGGGAGTTCCCGGCACCCACGACCTGGCACTGGGGCAGAACGTTATTGACCAACTGAAAGCCGCCCACCAGGACACGGAAACCGCCATTCCGGCGTTTGATAAGTCCCGGGACGACCGTTACCCGAAAGCGCAATGGCCTGTGTTCACGGGCGGGGCCGACATCATCCTGCTGGAAGGCTGGTGTGTGGGAGCCGCGCCTGCGGGTAGCGAAGAGGAATTGATGGAGCCGGTCAACGAGCTGGAGCGGTCTGAGGATCTTGAAGGCCTGTGGCGTCGAAACGTCAATAGCTGCCTGAAAGGCGAGTATGGCCGGTTTTTCAGCCAGTTTGACAGTCTGATTATGCTGCGCGCTCCCTCCATGGAGTGTGTGCTGGCATGGCGCACCCTACAGGAGCAGAAGTTGCGGGATCGTTCTTGGGTCGCACCAAAAGAGGGCGTTTTTTATGAAGGGACTGAAAACGAGTTACGCATCATGAGCCATGAGGAGATTGCCCGATTCATCATGCACTACGAGCGGATCACCCGCGCCAGCCTGCAAGAAATGCCGGCCCGCGCCGATTGTGTGATCAATGTCGGTGAAGACCACAGTTTCGGTGAACCGCTGATCCGTCAGCGCCAGTAGAGGACATTGCCATGCCCAAACCCCGACTGCTCCTGTTTTCCGATCTGGACGGCACGCTTCTGGACCACAACAGTTACGACTGGTCGCCAGCGAAGCCAGCGCTTGAGCGGCTGGCGGCATCGAACATCCCGGTGGTGCTCAATTCCAGTAAAACCGCTGGAGAGATACGGATGGTGCGAGAGCAACTGGGAAACACGGCGCCCTTCATTGTTGAAAACGGCGCCGCCGTTATCATCCCTGCGAACTGTTTTGGGCCGGGCCCTGAGCAAGTGCAGAGTTTTGGGGCACCCAGGGAGGAGGTGTTAGCACTGTTGAAGGAATGTCGGGCTGAGGGTTTCCAGTTTCGCAGTTTCGCGGATATGAGCCCGTCCGAGCTGGCCGGGCACGCCAAACTCTCTGAATCTGAGGCCGAGCTGGCGAAGGACCGCGCCGGTACAGAACCGTTGCTGTGGCAGGGAGACGAGGATTCGCTGGCCAGATTTCGTCAGAAACTGGGTGAGCATGACTGCCGGCTGGTTCAGGGCGGGCGCTTTCTTCATGCCATGGGCACCTTCGATAAAGCCGATGGGGTCCGTTTTTTGCTGGGCAAGTACAGGGAACACTTTGAGCAGGATCGGTTGGTTGCCATTGCACTGGGCGACAGCCCCAACGACCAACACATGCTGGAGGAAGCCGATATCGCGGTTATCGTTCGGGGCGTCCACTCAGAGAGCGTATCCCTGCCATCCCAGAGCCGGGCAATAAGGTCCATTAAGGCCGGTCCGGCGGGGTGGAACGAATGCGTGCTGAATCTTCTGATTGAGTACGGTTACTGAAACCGGGTACTAACCACAGGAGAGCCGCCATGGGCGACTTTTACCAGAACGGCATCATTACAACCCTTCATAACCTGTGCCGCCGTCCGGTGGAAGAGTTGGAGCGGGAGCTCATGGCGTTCCGCAAGGAGCGACCGATGTCGCTGGTGTTGCCATCCCTGTATTCAGAGCTTGAAGGCCCGGCCCTCAAGAACATTGTCAAAGAACTTGCCAAGGTGCCGTATCTCGAGCAGATCGTCATCGGCCTTGATCGCGCCAACGAGCAGGAATATCGGCATGCCCTGGAATACTTCTCCGAACTGCCCCAGCATGTGCGTGTGCTCTGGAACGACGGCCCCCGACTGAAAGCGCTGGACTTGCAACTGCGGGAGCAGAACCTGGCACCCACAGAGATGGGGAAGGGGAGGAATGTCTGGTATTGCTTTGGTTACGTGCTCGCCTCGGGCAAGAGCAAATCGGTAGCCCTTCACGATTGTGACATCCTGACCTATTCCCGTGATCTGGTGGCAAGGCTTATCTATCCTGTGGCCAATCCAGGTTTTAATTACATGTTCTGCAAAGGCTACTACGCCCGGGTAGCGGATGGGAAAATGAACGGCCGAGTCAGCCGTCTGCTGGTCACACCACTGATTCGTGCGCTGAAGAAAGTGTGCGGCCCCAGCGACTTCCTGGATTATCTCGACAGCTACCGGTATCCCCTGGCAGGGGAGTTCTCGTTCCGGACCGACGTCATCAACGACCTGCGCATTCCCAGTGACTGGGGGCTGGAAGTGGGCGTGCTTTCGGAGATGAAGCGCAACTACGCCACCAATCGCTTGTGCCAGGTGGATATCGCTGACACCTACGATCATAAACATCAGGAGTTGTCGCCGGAGGACGCCAGTCGCGGCCTCTCCAAAATGAGCACGGACATCAGCAAGGCCCTGTTTCGCAAGCTGGCCACCAATGGCGAAATCTTCTCCAACGAAAAATTCCGCACCATCAAGGCGGCCTATTTCCGCATTGCCCTCGACTTTGTCGAAACCTACCAGAGCGATGCGGTGATTAACGGCCTGAGCTTTGACCGGCACAAGGAAGAAAAAGCGGTGGAGTTGTTTGCCCAGAATGTCATGCGGGCAGGGGCCTACTTTCTGGACAACCCCATGGACACACCGTTTATTCCGAGCTGGAATCGCGTCACCAGTGCCATTCCGGATATCAAGCAGCAGCTTCTGGAGGCTGTGGAGTTGGACAACGAGGAGTATCGGTAGCATGAGCAACACCCTGCATCACAAGCTCGCCACGATGCTGGATGTGGTTTACCCGGCAACGGATACGGGCCTTCTTGCAGATCAATTGCTCGAAACCATGGCGCTGGCTAGGGATACTTCGGCGCCCCCGGCCCACCAGAATAACTGGGACGAAGCCGATGTCATGTTGATTACCTACGCGGACACCGTCCAGCGCACTGGTGAGAAGCCACTTCAGACACTCAACCGGTTTCTTGACGACTGCCTGAAAGACACTGTGTCTGCTGTGCATATCCTGCCGTTTTTCCCATACAGCTCAGACGACGGTTTCTCTGTGATGGACTATCTGGCGGTCAATGAATCCCATGGAGACTGGGAAGACATTGAGCGTATTGCCGGCGACTACAAATTGATGGCGGACCTGGTTATCAACCACATGTCGGCCCGCAGCCGCTGGTTCGAGAACTTCCGGAAACGGATCGATCCTGGAAAGGACTACTTCTTCGAGGCCAGGCCTTCAGACGACCTGAGCGCTGTGGTTCGGCCCCGCACATCCCCCTTGCTGAACGCCGTTCAGACAGAAGACGGTGAACGTTACGTATGGTGTACCTTCAGTGAAGACCAGGTGGACCTGAACTTCGCAAATCCTCAGGTGCTGAACGAGTTTGTGGGTATCATCCGTTATTATCTGGAGCGGGGCGTGACCATTTTCCGGCTCGATGCGGTGGCTTTTCTATGGAAAGAGGTCGGTACGTCGTCGATCCATCTGCAACAAACCCATGAACTGATCAAGATCCTGCGCCTGTTGATCGAACACCACACCCCAGAGAGCGTTGTCATTACGGAAACCAACGTTCCCAACCGTGAGAATCTGACCTACTTCGGCAATGCCAACGAAGCCCACGTGATCTACAACTTCTCCCTGCCACCGTTGCTGATCAACACTCTGGTCACCGGCAACTGCCGCCATCTGAAAACCTGGCTGATGAGCATGCCGCCGGCGCAGATGGGCACCACCTACCTTAACTTCATTGCCTCCCACGATGGCGTAGGCCTGCGCCCAACGGACGGCCTGTTGACGGAAGAAGAGAAGCTACGGCTGATTAACACCATGGAATCCTTCGGCGGTAAAGTCTCCTATCGGCGCACGCCAGATGGCAAGGATCAGCCCTATGAAATGAACGTGGCGTTGTTTGACGCCTTGAAGGGAACAGCGGAGGGAGGCGCTGATGATTGGCAGTTGCAACGTTTTATTTGCGCCCACACCGTTATGCTGGCGCTGGAAGGGATTCCTGCATTCTACATCCACAGCCTGCTGGGCACTGAGAACGACCATGAGCGGGTTGAGAATACCGGTCGCCTGCGTTCCATTAACCGAGGGCAGTGGAACCTGGACACTTTGGAAGCAGAGTTAGCGGACCCGCTGAGCCATCATCACAACGTGTTCACCGAGCTCAAGCGCCTGATTGCCATTCGCCGCAAGCAGCCCGCCTTCCACCCCAATGCCACCCAGTTCACCCTCCACCTCGGCTTGCAGCTTTTCGGCTTCTGGCGCCAGAGTATGCGTCGTGACCAGTCGATCTTCTGCATTCACAACATCACCGATGAGGTCCAGCAGGTTTCCCTGGGTGACATTAACCTGATAGGAACCGATCAATGGCAGGACCTGATCTCCGGCCTGAAGATTGACGACCTGTCTGGCAGCCTGACCCTCAAGCCCTATCAAAGTGTGTGGTTGTCGAACCGGGAATGATGGCAGAATGCGCGGATGCCATCGACAGCCCAGCCCCGCATTCTATTATTGTCCGCCTACGACGCCGGTAGCCACCAGCGCTGGCGTGAACAACTGGTGTCCAGCCAGCCTGATTTCGATTGGGAAGTACTGGCGCTCCCGCCCCGGTTCTTCCGCTGGCGGATTCGCGGCAATGCACTGACCTGGTTGCAGGAGCCGGCACTGAAGGCCCACTATGATCTGCTGATCGTGACATCCATGGTGGATCTGGCGTCCCTGAAGGGGTTTCATCCTCATCTGGCGCGCACGCCCACGATTCTCTACATGCATGAGAACCAGTTTGCCTATCCGGATTCCGGCCGGCAGCATGCCAGCGCCGAGCCCAAAATCGTCAATCTTTACAGTGCCGTTGCTGCGGATAAAGTGCTGTTCAACAGCGCGTGGAACCGAGACAGCTTCCTGGACGGCGCTCGCCGCTTCCTGGAAATGATGCCGGACGGGCTACCCGATGGCCTGTTGGATGGTATTGGCAGGAAATCCCAGGTAGTTCCCGTGCCGATCGAAGACCGCCTGTTTGTTGAAAGAACGAAACCAATCAACGCTCAGCGCCCTCACATCCTGTGGAATCACCGCTGGGAATACGACAAGGCGCCAGACCGGCTGTCTCTGTTGCTGGATTCGCTTGCCGACGCCGGCCAGGACTTCCGGTTGAGTGTGGTAGGGGAGCAGTTTCGCAAGGAGCCCGAGGCATTCGGTGGTATACGTGAGCGACACCGGGAGCGCATAGTGAACTGGGGATACCTGCAGAGCAGGGCGGATTACGACCGTTTGCTGGGCGAAGCCGATGTGGCCATCTCAACGGCTCTGCATGATTTCCAGGGGCTGTCGGTATTGGAGGCCATGGCATCTGGATGCGTGGCATTGGCGCCGGACCGGCTGGCCTACCCGGAATACCTGCCGGCGGCGCAACGCTATGCCAGTCACGTGGATAATCCAGCGGCGGAGGCTGACGCCGCGGCCGGCCTACTAAGCCGCTTAATACATCAACCACCGGAGACTTGTAGGCCTGGAGATTGGCGACTTAGTGAGCTGCAAAAGAAATATTACAAAGTGATCAGTGCAACCCTGGGCCAGCAGACGGTATCCTGAGCCTGACCCAAAATACGGAGTAAGCGCAGATGATGAGAGCCATCAAGATCAGTGGCGACACACTGAGCTGGGAGGCCTACGAAGAGCCTTCCGAGGTGCCCGAAAATCATGTGGCTATTGATATTGCGTGGACCGCCATCAACCGTGCGGACCTGATGCAGAAAGCCGGTGTGTATCCGCCACCGCCCGGTGCGTCGGATATCCTGGGCCTTGAAGTCAGCGGGACTGTTTCCAGGGTGGGAGAGGGCGTTGATCATCTCAAGCCCGGTGATGAAGTATGCGCTCTGCTCACCGGCGGTGGTTACGCCACCCATGTGGTGGTGCCTGCGGTTCAGGTGTTGCCCATTCCGAAGGGTTACAGCCTTAAAGAGGCAGCGGCCATTCCGGAAGTGTTCGCGACCGCCTGGCTGAATCTCTATCACGAAGCCGCCCTCAAGCCCGGTGAAAAAGTGCTGGTCCACGCTGCTGCCAGTGGCCTTGGTACGGCCGTTATTCAATTGGCGACGGCTCTCGGTAACCCGGTGTTTGCCACGGCCGGTGACAACGAAAAACTGGAGACTTGCAGGAAGCTGGGGGCCAGCGGTGTCTGGAATCGCAAGGACGGCTCGTTCGTCGATGCCATCAAATCCTGGGGCGGGGTGGACATGGTGCTGGACCCGGTTGGCGGCAACTACATCGCCGAAGACCAGAAAGTACTGAATATGGACGGCCGAATCATACTCATTGGCCTGATGGGCGGCCGCATGGCGGAAGTGGATCTGGGGCTGATGTTGATGAAACGCCATCGTCTGATCGGCTCAACCCTGCGTTCCCGACCCGTGGCGGACAAGGGGGATGTTATGAGTGCCCTGTATAAGCATGTCTGGCCACTGCTCAGTGCCCGACAGATTGATCCGGTGATTGATAGTGCCTGGCCTATCGAAAAGGCGGGGGAAGCCATGGCCTATGTGGCGGAGAATCGAAACATCGGGAAAGTCTTGTTGCAGGTTGCCGGGTAAACCTCCTTCCCTGGAGGTTTTCCGGATCAATCGGCGATGTGTACCAACTGCTTGCCGAAGTTTTTCCCTTTCAGCATACCCTTGAAGGCTTCCGGTGCGTTTTCCAGGCCTTCCGCGATGGTCTCGCGGTATTTGAGTTCGCCAGAAGCCACACGGTCCGCCAGGAGGTTGGTGATTTCCTGATGTTTGTCCTGCCACTCTGTGACCAGGAAGAAACGGTGCTCCGGCACCGGGTCCAGCGCCTTGAAAACGTGGAAGGGGGTTTCCACCGAGCCCATGTCTTCGGCGTTGTAGGCAGACACGAAGCCGCAGATAGGCACTCGTGCGCCAGGGTTGAGTAACGGCGCCACGGCACGGGTAACGGCCCCGCCCACGTTTTCGAAGTAGATGTCGATGCCGTTGGGGCAGGCAGCTTTCAGATCGGCTTCCAGATTGCCAGCCTTATAATCCACGCAGGCATCAAAGCCCAACTCTTCCACCACATACCGACACTTCTCTGGGCCTCCGGCCACACCGACGGTACGGCAACCTTCTTTCTTGGCGGTTTGCCCAACCACCGTGCCTACAGGGCCGGACGCGGCGGACACCACAACGGTCTCACCGGATGTCGGCTTGCCCACGTACATCAGGCCGCAATAACCGGTGCGTCCGGGCATCCCGGCAACGCCAAGGTAGGCCTGCAGGGGCACATTGTCCTTCGGGTCAATCTTATAGACCATTTCCGCATTGGCAGGGAACACCACATACTCCTGCCAGCCCGAGTAACAGGTCACCAGGTCACCCACCTTGAGATCATCTGACCGGGACTCGACAATCCGCGCGACGCTCTCGCCAACGATGACCTCGTCAAGGCCAATAGGATCCATGTAGCCCTTGGCATCGTTCATGCGGGGGCGCATGTAAGGGTCCAGAGACAGCCATAGCACTTTGGCCAGGACCTCGCCTTCCTTCAGTTCGCGGACTGGCCGTTCCTCAAGAGCCAGGTCGCCCTCCTGAATTTCACCTTGAGGACGCTGCTTGAGAATTACCGCTCGATTGGTATGGTTGCTCACAAATCATCTCCGGTTGCATAATGAAACCAGATTAGGGTGCAGCAGATTCGTTTTGAGGTCAACATCCCGGCTTTGAGAAACCGGGGTTACATTCTCCGGCCTGATCGTTATAATCACCCAAGCTCAGGACGAGCTGTTTGTTGATCGACGCCAATTTCAGACTTCTTCAGGGACCGAAGACATGCCCCAGGCAACCGGACTGCAGTTCACGGCCACCCTTGGCCAACTCCCCAAAGACCTGTTCGTGGTCGCCCGTTTCGAGCTGACCGAGCACCTTTCCAGTCTCTGCTACTGCACGCTGGAGCTGGCCAGTACCTCGCCCGACATTGCCCCCGAAGACGTGCTCGAACAGCCCGTGGACCTGGTGATGTGGCAGGACGGTGTACCGCTGCGGCGCTTCACCGGCGTGGTCAACGAATTTGTCCGGGGCGACTCCGGCCACCGCCGCACCCGCTACGACGTCATCGTCCAGCCCCCACTGTGGCGCCTCGACCTGATGCACAACAGCCGCATCTTCCAGACCCAGAGCACCGACACCATCGTGCGCACCCTGCTGGAAGAGCGGGGCATCATCGACACCGTCTTCGATTTGAAACGGACCCCCGAAGAACGGGAATACTGCGTCCAGCACCGGGAAAGCGACCTGGCCTTTGTCGAACGCCTGGCCGCCGAAGAAGGCTGGCACTATCGGTTTAACCACGGCGACGTCAATGGCGAAGAGCCATCCGCCCTGATCATCGCCGACCACCACGGCGACGCCCCCAAACTGGACCCGGTGGAGTACAACGCCAAGGCCGGCGGCAGCACCCGCCAGAGCACCGTCTACCAGTTCCGCTACCGGGAACGGGTCCGGGCCGCCTCCGTGGCCACGAAGGACTACACCTTCAAGAACCCCGCCTATGCCCTGATGCACGAACACCAGGCCGACAAACTCGACGGCCAGCGGGAAGACTACCAACACTACGACTACCCCGGCCGCTTCAAAGCGGATGCCAGCGGCCAGCCGTTCACCGAAACCCGGCTGGATGCCCTCAGGAACGACGCCGCCATCGCCGACGGCCAGAGCAACCGCCCCGACTTCACCGTGGGGGCCAAAGTCGAACTCACCGACCACGACAACCCGCGCCTGAACCGGGAATGGCTGTTCACCAGCATCACCCACACCGGCGAACAACCCCAGGCTTTGGAAGAAGACGGCAACAACGGCGCCACCACCTACCACAACGCCTTCAACGCCATCCCGGCGGACAGGACCTGGCGGCCCCAGGTGGAACATCGCCCGATGATGGACGGCCCCCAGATTGCCCTCGTTACCGGCCCGAAAGGCGAAGAGATCCACTGCGACGAACACGGACGCGTCAAAGTGCGATTCCCGTGGGATCGCTACTCAAAGAACGACGAACACTCCAGCGCCTGGCTCAGAGTCAGCCAGGGCTGGGCCGGTGGCCAGTATGGTTTCATGGCCTTACCGAGAATCGGCAACGAAGTCATCGTCAGCTTCCTGGACGGCGACCCGGACCAGCCGATCATTACCGGCAGAACCTACCACGCCACCAACACACCGCCGTATGCGTTGCCGGAACATAAAACCAGAACCACCCTCAAGACCCAGACCCACAAGGGCGAGGGCAGTAACGAACTAAGGTTTGAAGACGAAGCGGATAAGCAACAGATCTACGTCCATGCCCAGAAAGACCTGGACCTGTTGACGGAGAACAACCGCACCGAGGTTGTTAAGAACGAAAGCCACCGAACGGTGGACAACAACGAGTTCAGCAATATCAAGGGCAGCGACCACTGCACTGTGGACGGTGAGAAGCGACAGACAGTCGGCGGCGACTGCAGTCAGAACATCGGCGGCACCTTCCACCAGAAATCCGCCCAGGGCACGCTCAGTGAAGCCGGCACCGAAGTTCACCACAAGGCGGGCGCCAAAGTGGTGCTGGACGCGGGTGCAGAACTCACCATCTCCGCTGGTGGCAGCCTGCTGAAACTGGATCCGAGCGGCGTGACCCTGGCAGGGCCCGGTATCAAGATCAACTCTGGTGGGTCACCGGGCAGTGGTTCCGGGCAGGTTGTTGTGATGGCGGAAATGCCGCAGACAATCGAAGCCGGCCAGCCTAACAAGTCCCAGCAAGAAGCACTTGCAGAGGTTGATCAGCGGGAGAATGCTCCGTCAATCAACGTGGAGTCCCAGCTCGCTGAGCTCAGGAAGGGTAATGCGACCTGTCCGGTTTGTGAGGGGCAAAACTCATGAATCCCGATTGCTGTCCTCTATCAGAGTCGCCGTTTACCCATTTTAACTGGCCTGACCATCATCCGGTTGGGCTTGTTCTGGATGGTGTGGCTATTCCCGACCTCGGCGAACAGATATACCAGTGGGCCGGAGACCAATCCGTTAATGCGGAATGCCTGTTCGCGGAAACCCGCTGGGAGGCTGTATCGGCGCTTTCTCCCTGGTTAGTTTGGCTTAGCGGGCCGGAAGACCCGGTGCTGAAAGGCTTTCTGGAACTTGGCCCCGCGCGAGAACAGGGGTATCTGTTGGTATCTGACACAGACCGTACGACCTGCTCCCGCTGGATTCAATCTCATCTGCAAATAGAGATGGCACCGGGTTGTGAAGAGTTGGTACGCATAGCCCATCCAGCAATAGCCAGAACGGTGATTGGGGGCAACCTGCCCCGGTTCCCCGTTAGGGCCATAGAACGGCTCATGATTCCGGATAGTATCAGCGGGCAGTGGCACCTTGTCGAGCCTCCGGCCGTCCAGCCAGGCACCACAGGTGATCAGCCCGAAAAAATGATGGCCTCGCCGGACCTGAAGAGTGCCTTCGATGCCTTCAATCGGCGTAAAGATGCACTGCAGATATGGAACAGCCTTGATGAATCGGTGCGCAAGCAGTTGGGTGGCTCCGAACTAATAGATGCTTACCCGCTGCTTCGAAGCGTGCTGGACAAGGCGATTATCAACGGTTGCAACAGCGTGCGAGAGATTATGCAGTTCCTATTCGCAAACTTGCCCCGAACAAGCTGATACAATGCGGTGATCGAAACAGTGCCCCAACTGGCTCAAGGATGAACCATGACACGGATACAACGCCCCACGGACGACCGAACAAGTAACGATCTTTTGTGCTGGGAACAGCCAGGCACCCCCATTGATGAACCCGCTTCATGCCCCTTGCTGAAAACCGTGCACCTGCTGCCCATCCGCTATGGCAGGGTAGAGGTTGCGCCTGCGGATACCGATCCGGGATATCCGTACTCACTAACTTCTCGTCCCATCGGTTACCGTCTTCTGAGGCATGGCTATCTTTATGTCCTGGATGCCGATGCCGAGGAGCTCCACGAGTACCTGCATGAAGACGGTGAACTAACGGGCCACAATGACGGCAAGCTGGAGTACCCGGTATCCCATACGTTGTACGTCGCCTTCTCGGAACTGGCATGGACTGCTCGCAAGAAAGCCCAGGTGCTGGATGATCTTCAAGAGCGTGATGCCCTGCTGCAGAAGATCGATCTGGCCAGCGCATCGCCGCTTGGCGGCGGCCGGCATCTCCTGACACCCGACCAGGCCAAACAGTGGGTGGCGGAGTTTGCCGAGGACTACACGCCGGATGCTCCCGAAGACGGTCACCGTCAGGAAAGCGAGCCCTATCACTGGGAAAATCAGCCCTACTACCACCAGACCCGCTTTGGCAGACTGATCAAGCAGCAGGCCATCGATGATGTCTCCAATTGCCTCTGCCTTGTCCTGAGGGACGATGTGGGTGTGATGCTGGATCTGGCGCAACATCAGGACGACGTGGTGGGCTGGCTGGATGACTGGGCCGCCAGCGGCGAACAGGAAGGCCACACCGAGCGGGACTACGTACTTGGCAGCCTGATCGAATCCATGACCACCGTCAGCGATGAGGTTTTGAGCCAGACGGCCGCCAGCACCGGCGATAAAGCTTTGGACGCCTTGATTGATGACACCACCGCAGTCGAGCGCCAAAGCATCTACCGATACCTGGAAGTACGCAAAGACTATCGCGGACCGGAGCCGCTGGGGCCAGAGGCTTGGCTCCGGGAGCACCACAGCGATAACCCTCTGGTCCAGGTGCAACTGGATATGGTGGACACACTCGGTTACGACCGATTCCAGCAGCACCGCCCGGCCATCAACGCACTCAATCTGCAGAACTATTACAAGCTCAATGGTGCCAAGTTGGGGCAGCGGGGCATCAATGACCTGATTGACCGCGAGGGCATGGCCGAGTTTCTGTCGGCCCAGCGCAAGAAACTCGCGCGCTGGCACGCTCTACTGGAGAAAATCACCGATGACCGTGCCACCCTCCTATGCGATGGGCATTTCCACAAGGCGGCCTGGTATTTTGACAATCAGGACGATACGCAAATTGAGGCCGCCCTGGCCCTGCAGTATGGCTGCATGAAGGATGTCTGCCGTAGTGACAGCGCCGCCGAACGGGTATTGGCCTGGATAGAGGCTAACCCCCAGTATGCACGCCCCTTGTTTCATACGCTGCCACTGGCGGAGCAGGCCCCGGATCAGGAGCCGTATACGACCTACACCTCGATAGGCAAAGCCGGTTATGACCTGACGAAAAATGCGTTGGAATGGGCACAAACGCTCAAAAACGCGGAGGCTGGGCGGCTACCGGATATCAAAGCGCTATCCGAGGAGATACAGCTAAAAGCCGCCGCCGTCGGTGACACCCTGTCACCGGCCATGGCATTGGGCCTGGCCCGTGCGCTCCAGCCGCTCTATGAGGTCGCTGAGGGTAGAGCCTTGCCACCGCTGGACGACATCTTTCGAGACCTGCCGTTTTTCTTCAAGGGCCAGATGCTGGATGCCATCCATGCGGGCGAGGTAGAGTTCAGGGTCGCCAGCCCCGAAGCACTGGCTGCCTTTCAGGACAACATCCGCCGCTTGATGGGCCTGAGTGATCAATTGCGCAACCTGGCCCATGAGCACGAATTGGCGAAAGCCCGCCATGGCCACCGTTCCGAGGCCGCGACTCGACTGGTGAATGAATTCAAGGCCACCCGGGAAGAGCATCGTGAATTGGGCCGCCGTGTGGCGGCGGGCATGAGCCCTGTTGAGGAAACTCAACATGGTATCAAGCTGGAGCCTGCCGAATCCGGCCGTGCCGGATTAACGGTATTGGCGCCTGCCGCTGCCCATCAAGCTATCGGCAATGCCATGGCCGATTTGCGGCTTGGACGAGTGCCTTCGTTGAATGTGAACACGCTGGGAGATGGATTGGGCGTTCTTGTTGCAGTGGCGCAGGCGGTAAATTTTTACTCTGTTACTCAGGCGACGTTTTCCGAAGATCGGGAAGCGATTGTATGGAAACCATTTATTGAAAGTGCTTTCGCGACAGCAGGCGCTGGTTTTCTGGCCGCCCAAAGCATTTCGGACACCCTGCTGACCGCGCGTGCTACCAAGTTGGCCGGAAACTGGCAGCGTGGTGCGCTGAAAGCCGTGCATATTCGGCTTGGAATGTTGCATGGTGGCTTGGGCATCGTCAGCTACATTGCCGGAATGTTCGGTTATGCATTAAGTACCGTTAAGCACGGGGGCGAATGGGTTGACGCGATGAAAACCGGGAACAGTGCGGCGGCCACGGGCGCCACGCTGAGTTTTGTTGGCAGCGCCGGTCTGACCGCAACCAGCACTTATGGCACGCGCCAGACGATCAACGGTCTTGCCCAGGTTCTCAGGTCAGCGCCGGGTGAGGACCGGGCACTGGCCTGGGCTTCGTCAGGTACCCGGCTTTCTAGCCTCTTTGCGCGCCTGAACCTTTTTGGGTTGGCGTTTTCGGTCCTGGAACTGGCAGGTACATGGCTTTACAACCACTACAACCTGAGCGAGCGGGACAAGTGGCTGCTGAGCACCCCCTGGGGTACTGAGCCGGAGCGCAACAAGAACCTGAGCCTGGCAGAATATGAAGCGGCCCTCGCGGCCCTTGCTGACCCGGTCAGCATTACGCCTGCAACAAAAACCGAGGGTAAGACCTCCGACGTTATCCTAAATATTCACAACTGGGGGGCAACCGCCCTGAACCAGGATCTGGGGCTGGTTAACAAGGAGCCCTATCGCCTGTCGCTGTCCGCCTGGCAAGTACAACCGGCTCGGTCGGGTATGCTCAATCGCCTGCCGGAAACCTGGGTACGCCGTGCCGCACCAATCATCGAATCCATGCAGGTACTGGACAGCAGCGACCACCTGCAACTGCAGTTCACCGTGCCACAGCCGGTGAAGACGAAGTACGGAAAGGAAACCCGTGATCTTGTGGTAATGGTCCGCTTGGAAACCCTGGGGGCGGACGGAGCCTATCGCACACACGACCACCTGTTAACCCTGCCGCCGGAACCGGTATTCCCGATCACACCGGTGGACGACTCACCCCATGATGAGCCTCTATGGCGCCCCATTCGCCAACCCCTGACCGCGCTGGACCTGTATCCATGAACCAATCCGAACCCTTGCGCCCATCCCCAAAGCCCCATCAGGCCGGAGAGGTTGAAGCCTTCCCGACCGGTCGCTTGACCTATCTGGCTCCGAAGCCGCTTCCAACCGGTGCATTGCCGGTGGACTACGGGCGTGCTGTGGGTACTGTCACGGGCCACTATCTCGATTTTGGCGTTGGCAACTCCTTTGCCTTTGCCTGGCAGATGGTGTTGGGAGGACCGTTTTTGGGCTTTCTAATGGGGGCTGTATTTATTCCACTATTGGCTTTTTGGGGCGGATTTCATTTTGGTAATGGATGGTCCGACGCGACCTGGGCTTTTTGGGACGTTATGTCGCTTTCATTCTGGATCGGTCTGGGAGGGGGGCTGTTTGTGCTTTTGCTTGGTCTGCAAACCCGCTGGCAGATGCATGGCCGCGTTGAAAAAATCGTCCCAACCCGCTTTAACCGCCAACGCCGCGAAGTCTGCTTCGTGCCGGAAGGCCACAGCGAGCCGATCTATATTCCGTGGGAGGAACTGGAAGCCTGGGTGGTTGAGGCACAAGGCGTCAGCGAATACGGAGTGCGCCGCCAGTATGGGTTCGGGATTGGTTTCCGGCACCCGGAGACGGGCGAACAATTCAACCTGGAATTTGAAACCCACGGCCTGCCGCTCTCTATTAGTAACTGGGAAGCCCTGCGGGCTTACATGGAATACGAGGTGCACACTCTGGAAGAGATCCAGCCTCACGGCGAGTTGATGGCATCCGACGAGCCCCAGGCCCCGGGTGCAGGGCCGGAAGAGGGCGTAGAGTTTTTCCACAATGCCCGGCGCAACCTTCACGCGCGCCGCAAGGCGGGCAAAGTGGGCTGGATTTACGTGTTCTTCTGGTATCTGTATCACGTGATGACCTTCTGGACGATTCCCAACCGATTGGTGGTCTGGGAAAACGCCAAGATGCGCCGCCTCAGCCAAAAGGCTTTGCCGGAGAGCATGGAAGAATGGTCACAGCCGCTGCCGGAAAGCGAGTGGGCCCAGCCCAGCGAGAAACTGAAGCGCCAAAGCAGACGGGTGCTGGAGCTGCAAAAGGCGGATCCGCAAAAGCCGGCTACTGAGATCTTTGCGCAGGTCAGCGAGGAGTTTTCAGGTGATGCCTCAATGACCGCATAAACAAGCGGTGGTAGTACTGAATAATTTGAGCCAGTTTACCCGCCGGCCCTTACTCTATGGTCAAAGTCTTCGGGGAGAGCATCGTGAACGAAGTAACGAAAGCAATTTGCCTTTCGTGCAATGGATTTAGCTAATTTGCAGTCGTTCGTCGTTGATCACGGAAGAAGTTTTAAGCTAAGGAAACAAGGATGTGGGATTTCATCGGGTACGCAGGTGTTGCTATTATTTCAGGTGGGCTTGCGCCCATGATGCCGCGCTAATTGTTGAGTCAAACCAATTTAGCTCTGTGCCGGCCTCTGATCGGGGGGGGGGCGTAAACGTCTATCTAATTCCCACACTGCGAATCTTCATCCTCCACCACCAAATACCGAGCCGGCAAATCCGGCAGTGAGGTTGTAATCAACTCCTCCAGCCTGCCAGACGCCCGCAACTCACTGAGTCCTTCGTTGAATTTCTCCAGATACCGTTCACTTTCTGGCACCAGTTTGGACAGGATCAGGTACAAGTAATCCGATTGCAGCGGTGTGGTGTGGAAGGTGATTTGGTCGCTGAGACCGAGCTTTTTCAGCATGCCCATGCCCACGGCGGGTTCCATTGGGAAAAGGTCGATTCTGCCGGCCGCAAGTTTACGGAAGTTCGATTCGTCGGAGGTGGTGACATCGGCACTGATGGTGCCGGCGGCGACGGCTTCCTCGAATTCCTCGCCGTAATTGTAGTCTTGGGTCAGGCCTACACGATAGCTTTCCAGGTCTTTGACGTTATCCCAGTCGAAATCCATGCTGGTGCGATGAAACAAGGCGTAGTTATGGGCGACGATGGGGTCGCTGAAGTGGAAATGCTTTAGTAATTGCCTGCGGCAGGTCCAGGCGACTGAACCGTTCCACCGGCCTTTTTGCGCTAGCAGGCGGGCGCGGGACCAAGGGAAAAAACCATAGGATACGGGAATGTCTTCTTTGGCGAAGGCCAGGGTGACGATCTGGGAAATGACCCCGAAGTGAGGTGGGGTGTTTTCCATGTAGGGAGGCCAATGGCCGTTGGTGAGCCTGACAGTGGGGACCACTTCGTTAGCTTGCAGTGGCAAGGCGAGGGCACCGGCAATCAATGCACTGGCAAGTGGGTTGTAGAGGTGGCTCAATAGCTGCCTGATTAACCGATTGAATAGTCGATCGTACCCGTGCGATCCCTGCTTATACATCATTCCATCCACCAAGTCGGGTGCTGACCGGACGACGGCTTGCTATGTCCAAACACCGCCGTAAATCGGTAGCGCTGAAAATTGATGTTAGCCAAAGAGTAGCAGTCGCTCAGCGCATTACAATCAATTCGCCATCCGTCAGGCCTAGCGGTCATTCCCTCTCAGGGTTTTGACCTTTTCTTCCAGCATTCCCGCATTGGCCTTCTGCGCGGTCACGGGCTCTCCGGCAATCAGTTCGATCCGCGACCAGAACCGTTTTGGGAAATGCTTTAGTGCAGGGCCGCCGCAGTGGCTGAAGAAACTGCCCCATAGCCCTCGCAGCGCCATCGGCACCACCGGCACCGGACGTCGTTCCAGGATGATATCCACACCGCCGCGGAAGGTGGCTACTTCGCCGTCGGAGGTCAGGCGGCCCTCGGGAAAGATGCAGACGACATGGCCGGCGTCCAGTTCTTCGTCAATGCGTTCGAAGGCGGCGTCGTAGATCTCCGGCACGCGATTGCGAGAGCCAATGGGAATGGTCTTGGCGAGCCTGAAAATAGCGCCGAGTATCGGCGTTTTGAAGATCTGGTAGTCCATCACGAATCGAACCGGTCGCTTGATTGCGCCACCGATAACCAGAGCATCCATGTAGGTAACGTGGTTGCAGACCAGCAATACGGGGCCTTCTTCGGGAATGCGATGCAGGCCTTCATGGTGCACCCGGTAAAGAGTGTGGGAGAGAACCCAGATAATAAACCGGAGTGCGAATTCCGGCACCTGCTGGTACACAAAGCCCGCCACAATCAGGTTCATGATGGCCAGTACCAGGAAGAATTCGGGGATGCTGAGCCCGATCACGCCCAGCATCAGAACGCCCATGATGGCGCTGACCACCATGAACAGGGCGTTGAACACATTCAGCGCCGCAATAACACGGGCACGCCGTTCCTCAGGCGTTTCTCGTTGGACGAATGCGTAAAGGGGAACGATGAACAGGCCACCAAAGAAGCCAATACCTAACAGGTCGATGGCGACTTGCCTGTGCTGGCTGTCGCTGACCATCATCCACCAGTCGGTGGGGACCGGGTTGGCGGGCATGTTGAAGTAGAGATCGAGCCCGAAAAGGCTGATACCTAGGGAGCCAATGGGCACAATGCCCAGTTCTATCCGGTGTCCGGAGAGTCGTTCGCAGGCCACTGAGCCTAGGGCAATGCCGGTGGTGAAGATGGCCAGCAGCAGGGTAACGACGGTTTCATCACCCATTAGGTCGGTTTGGGCAAAGCTGGGGAACTGGGTGAGGTAGGCTGCACCGAGGAACCAGAACCAGGAAATGGCCATGATACACAACAGCACGGAATGGTTTTCGGCGGCCAGACGCATCAGGTGCCAGGTTTCCCGAAGGGGGTTCAGACGGATGGCCATGTCGGGATTGATGGTGCCGGTCACCGGGACTCGCCGCGCTGCAAGGTAGCCAATGACGGCCAGGGCAAGGACCCCAATGGCGGCGAGTTTCTCCGGTTGGTCGCTCCCCATAAGCAGGCCAGCGGTGAGTGTGCCCACAAGAATAGCCACGAAGGTGCCCATTTCCACCAGCGCATTGCCGCCCACCAGTTCATCGTCCCTAAGCACTTGGGGCAGGATGGCGTACTTCACCGGGCCGAAGAAGGTGGATTGCACGCCCATCAGGAACAACAATAGCAGCAGCGATTCGTACCAGCCGACCCAGAGCCCGGCGGCGGCCAGCGCCATAATGGCGATCTCCGCGAGTTTCACCCAGCGAATCACACGGGACTTTTCATACTTGTCCGCCAGTTGGCCAGCGATACCTGAAAACAGGAAAAAGGGCAGGATAAACAGCAACGCCGCGATGTTGACCACCACATCAATGGGCAGCCCCAGCAGCCCACCAGCCGTGTAAGTAATCAGCAACAGCAGGATGTTGCGGAACAGGTTGTCGTTAAAGGCGCCTGAGAACTGGGTCAGGAAGAACGGCAGAAAGCGTCGCTCTGAAAGCAGCCGGAACTGGCTGTGGTCGTCCATGATAGTGTTCCATCATCTCGTTGTTGATGGGGAATATTCTGCCACAAACCGGCTACTGATACAGGATACAGGTTGCATGAGGCTTTACACGGAGCGCAGTTCCTTCATGGATTTTCAGTATTTTACGTTTGTGGTGAGCAGGTTTGTGATTTTCGGGGTAACCTGAATACAACTGTTTTGGAAATTACCGTTTATGAGTCAGGCCAGGTCCATGTCTGCCAGAGAGTCAATCAGAGAGCGTCGTCCGCAATTCTGGCAGGTGGCCAAGCGTTGTTGTCAGATCGCAGCCACGGTTGATGTGGCGTTCTTCTTCCTTTTCCATATCCTCGGTTCACCCATACTGGCATGGATAAACGTTGTGAGTGTCACCATTTACGTGGTGGCTTATAGGGCCTTGGGGAATAAACAGAACGGTCTTGCTATTGGCCTGATCTGGGCGGAAGTGATTGTCCACGCCGGGTTGGGAATTGTGCTTATCGGCTGGGACAGCGGCTTTCATTATTACCTCTTGATGTTTATCCCGGCGCTGTTCGTCAGCATGGCGTTGCGGGCAGCGGTGATCTGCCTGGTGGCGTTGTGGAGTTACTACATCGCCCTGTACTTGATGATGTGGACTATCGAACCGCTACAGCCCATTGCCCCTGGAGCGTTGATGGCCGTTTATCTGTTTAACCTGAGCGTGGTGTTTGCCATGTTCAGCTACCTGTCGTTCTTCTACCTCACCATGGTGACCACAGCAAACCGGAAACTGCGGCGGATGGCGACAACTGATTCGCTGACGGGCCTCTTTAACCGGCGCCATATGACCTACCTTGCGGAAAAGGAACTGGCGCGCTTCGAGAGGACGGGGCGTCCGGTTGCCTTCCTGGTACTTGATGTTGACCACTTCAAGGCCATCAATGACCGCCACGGACACGAGATTGGTGATCGGGTATTGATTGAAGTCGCCAAAATTATCGAGGCTCAACTGCGTACCCAGGACCTGATTTCCCGCTGGGGTGGTGAGGAATTTCTAGCGGCGCTTCCTGACACTAGTCTGGATAGCGCTCAAGCCAGTGCGGAGCGTGTGCGTAAGGCACTTCTGGATCATGACTGGCTGGCGACAACCGGTGAGGCCATTGGTCTGACCATTAGTGCCGGGGTCAGCGAGTACCGACGGGGTGACACACTGAATTCGGCCATCAGTCGTGCGGATCGCGCACTCTATCGCAGCAAGGAGGGCGGCAGGAACCGGGTGGAGCTGGAAGCCGGTGAGACCAGTGAGGCATCAACCGCGAAGGGGTAGGCCCGGCCACGCATTGGGAACCACAAACACGCGTGACGTTTCCCACCAGTGCCCGTCGTCGCATTGCTCAAGGGCCGCAAACAGGCGAGGAATTCCGGCGGAGCGGACCATGTCCAGTGCGTCCTCCGTTTGGTTTCGGTCTGGAGCCTCTTGCTGGCGCCAGGGGCCGAGCCAGTGCGGCTTGATCAACGGAATCCAGTGTTTCGTGTCAGTGGTTTCTTTATTTCCCGTTGTATCTTTCGCATCGAGATTGTCGATATAGAGCCAATGACCACGCAGATGCCCTGGCGGTATGCTGTTGGGTGAGGGCAAGGCTGTTTTTAGGGGGTAGAAAAGATACCCGGGCATGAAAATCCGGGGCCGTGCGGGCATATCAATACCCAGGGATGTGAGCAGGTTTCGGGCCTCTGGTTTTGCTGTTAACTGGCTCTGGTGGTCCGTCAGCCGCCTGGTTTTGATGTCCAGCCGGTCCCGGGCATTGGGTCCGTACCAGAGTGGCTTGTCCTTCTCTGTTTCATGGTGGCCCAGGTAAAACTTCACGGCTATTTCGTGGTGTTCGATAACGTTATCCGCAGGGTTGCGGACCACGAAATCCAGTTCGCCCAGGGTAATGCCATTGTTTCTGACCGGCTGGTTCTTGAGCAGGATCTCCCAGCCGAGCAGGTCCTTCATCAGGCATTCGTAAAGGCGTTCGAAATAGTGCCCCAACCGTGGTGCCGGTTCTTCCGTCAGGACTGACGGGCCAAGGTGGGGGGCATGGTCCCATACCTTCAGGCGTTCTACTGTGTCATCCGGCAGATAATTTTCGGGATCAAAACCCATTGACGAGCTGATAAGCTGGGGGGCACGACACATCCATGCCAGATGTCGCACGGCTGGCACATGGTATTGGTGAGGGGTGAGGCTTTCGGGACCTTGGTTCATAAGTGCAGGATAACCCAAACGGTTGCCCGGATCAGTCCTCACTGGTCGTTATGGAATGGATCCTTCAGGAGACGCGATATGCAGTACCTTCACACAATGATCCGGGTCAGCAACCTGGAAGAAACCCTGTACTTTTTCTGCGAACTGCTCGGTATGGTGGAAATCAACCGAAAAAGCAGCGAAAAGGGGCGCTTCACGCTGGTTTTCCTTGCGGCTGCAGAGGATGAGGTGCGAGCCAGGGAAGACCGGGCCCCGATGATAGAGCTCACCTATAACTGGGACCCGGAAGAATACACTGGTGGTCGCAATTTCGGGCATCTGGCGTACCGGGTGGACGACATCTATGCATTGTGTAGTCTCCTTCAGGCCAACGGCATTACCATCAACCGTCCCCCGCGCGACGGCCATATGGCGTTTATCCGGTCTCCAGACGGCATTTCCATTGAACTGCTCCAGAAGGGGGAGTCACTGCCAGCGAAGGAACCCTGGGCCAGTATGGAAAATACCGGCACCTGGTAAGAAAGTGCGAAGATTTGCACGTCGGAACCGGTTTAATTGCCACCGGCAGGACAGATTGACGGTTTTTGGGGTAAAATTCGCGAAAATTCAAGACAAGGACGACCCATGCTTGCAGTGATTCTTTCTGGTGGTTCCGGCACCCGTCTCTGGCCGTTGTCCCGTGAAGCCTATCCCAAGCAGTTTCTACCGGTGGTGTCTGACGCTTCCCTGCTGGCGGAAACGATTGATCGTGGCCTGGCACTGGATGACAACGCCCGGGTGTTGGCCATCACCAATGAAGAGCACCGGTTTGTGGTAGCGGCCCATATGCAGGCCCAGGCACCGGAGCGTACCGCCGGGATCATCCTCGAGCCGGTGGGTCGCAATACGGCCCCGGCCATTGCAATCGCGGCCCTCGCGGCTGCGGAAGAAAACCCGGAAGAGCTGCTGCTGGTGATGCCTTCGGACCACGTATTGAAGAATCAGGATGTGTTCCGTCAGGCGGTGAGTCAGGGCGCTGAAGCTGCCCGTTCAGGCAAACTGGTTACCTTTGGTATTGTGCCCAGCGCACCTCATACAGGCTACGGCTACATCAAGGCCGGTGCGGCCCACGAAGGGTACAATGATGTAGCGGCCTTTGTGGAAAAACCGAACGAAGACACCGCCCGCCAGTACCTGAAAGAGGGTGATTATTTCTGGAACAGCGGCATGTTCCTGTTTCGTGCTGATCGTTACCTGCAAGAACTGGAAAGCCAGCAGCCTGAGATGATGAAAGCCTGCCGGGCTGCCTGGAAGGAACGCAACGCTGACATGGATTTCACCCGCGTGGGGGCCGAGAGCTTCAGAGCTTGCCCGGACGATTCCATCGACTACGCGGTGATGGAAAAGACCCACGATGCGGTGGTGGTGCCTCTGGATGCCGGTTGGTCGGATGTGGGCTCCTGGTCCGCCCTTTGGGATATCCAGCCCCACGACGAGAACAACAACGTGTGCCGGGGGGATGTGATTACCGAGGACGTCTCCGGTTCCTACATTCACTCAGAGGGCCGTCTGATTGCGGCTTTGGGCATCACGGATCACGTCATCGTTGAAACGGATGATGTGGTATTGGTGGCCGATCGTGATCGGGTTCAGGATGTGAAAAAGCTGGTTGCCCAGGTCAAGGCTCAGGGCCGTCACGAGCATCGGTTTCACAAGAAAGTTCATCGCCCCTGGGGTACCTATGAGGGTATTGCGATGGGGGAGCGTTTCCAGGTCAAGCGCATCACGGTGAAACCGGGTGCGTCCCTGTCGCTGCAGAAACATCATCATCGTGCCGAACACTGGGTGGTGGTGAAGGGAACGGCCACGGTCAACCGCGGTGACGATGTGTTATTGCTGACCGAGGACCAATCCACCTATATTCCGTTGGGTGTGACCCATCGACTGACCAACCCTGGCGTTATTCCCCTGGAACTGATTGAAGTGCAGACAGGTAGCTACCTGGGTGAAGACGACATTGTACGTTTCGAGGACACGTATAACCGAGTTTAATCGATATACATGAAATGGCATCAGGACGATGCCTGACAACACAAGGAGAAGTGAATGGAAGACTGGCAAGGATGCCTGAGCCCCCTCTGTCAAACCGCACTGCAACGGGCACGTGATAGCGTCGCCCAGCGAGGCGGTTATGCCATCACCGTTGAGGATTTCCTGTTGGCGCTGCTGGATGGTGAGCCTGCCATCTGCGGATTCCTGCGCAGCCGCGGTGTGGATATTGACGAACTGACACGCACTATCCAGTGCGAGCAGCCCATCGTGACCGAAGTGGGCGGAGAGGGCCAGTTGTCCTCACAGCTCATGTACTGGTTTTCGTCTGCCCGTGAATTGAGCAATGCCCCCTGGCTGGACTGGCCCATATTGTTGTCGGTGCTGACTCGCAACGCCGAACGCCTGCAGGAGAAAGCCTATGTGGCGGTGTTGGAATTGGTTGATCGCTGGCCTGCTGCGGACGACCAGCAGCACGTCGCTGAAACCTCCGACGAAGGCGATGCGCCCGTTGTGATTACCGATCTGGAATGGCTGGAATTGGCGGAAGATGTATCGATTACGCTGGCTTCGGTTCCAGGAGCACTGGTGTGGGTGAGAGGGGCGAGAGGCACCGGTAAAACCAGTTGGCTACAGGCTCTATTGCCGTTTCTGTATTGTGGCTTTATAAGGTTGGACCTTCGCAATGAGACGGAAGTCATGGCCAGCGAAAACCCCGCCATCCCGGCCAAAGGCATCGACCGTAAGGATTATCCCGCGCTGGTTCTGGATAACGTTTCTCCGGTGGATCTGGCCGCGATGATGGCGCCCGAGTTCAGTGTGGCACGCAACCTGGTAACCGGGTATCCGGGCCCCGTGGTGATGCTGGGGCCAGATTCACCGGAGGCAGACGCTGCCGTTGGGCAATTGGAGCGATGTCTGGGGCGGGATTTCGATATTTTTGACATGCCCGGCACGAGTTCCAGCCAGAAGGTTGCCATTCTGACGGCTCATCAGTCAGCAATTGAAAAGCGCTGGAACATAGAGTTGTCCCCAGCGCTTATCCGCTATGCCGCCTCGAGTCGTAGCCGGTTGGTCGGCTCACCAGGTGGCATGATCCAATGGGTGGAGCGTGCAGCCGCGCGGTTGAACCTGTTCGCCGAACGCGGCCCTATTGAGAGTGTGGCGCTGGCTGGTAGAACGGATACCGTGCGGCGGCAGTCACTGGTGGCAATGGCCAGGCAGCAACCGACAGAAGCGCTGGAGCGATCCCTTGAAAGCTTGGCCGTCGAGCGTGCGGCGGCGGAGGTGGCGTGGCATGAGCGAAAAGCAGAGGGCACGCTCAGGACCCTGAAAATGGATGACCTCCGCCATGAACTCGAACGCTGGGTTGCAGCCCGCCCCGGGCCGGTTCACTATGTGGTCCATTGTGATCAACCGGCAGGAGAAACAGAAGGTGCGGGATCTCGAAATCTACATTCGTGACCTGGAGTCGTCAGCGGTATCGAGCTGGCTTGCCAGTCATCTGGACGACGTTGAGCTCAGGGATGACGCGCTGGGTGATAAGGCCGAGAAAGGGGTAGCTTACTATCGGGCGCATAACGTCCGTATTAATCTGTACCCCGGTGCAGGCGGCAAGCGCTATACCTCTCTGATTCTTGAGGGTGAGGATCTGCCCTGGGTGTCCGACCTCGATTGCGCCCGGAGTGCCTGGCGCGCCATGGATACCGAGATTCGCTGCAGCCCCGGTGACTGGAAAGAAGGCGAACCCGTGGAAGACGAGAAATGGTGGCGGCTGGACCAGCGTGGAGAGCAACTGGCGGTCTGGAACTGAGTCTCTTCACGGCAACAAAAAAGGGGGCAGCCGATCGGCTGCCCCCTTTTTTGTGATACACGTTCTTGCGGTCAGTCGCTCAGGATGGACACGTTGTCCGCCTGTAGGCCCTTGTCCGCTTCGACGACACTGAACCGGACCAGTTGGCCCTGACGCAGTACCCGGCGGCCACGACCACGAATGGCGCGGAAGTGTACAAAGACTTCATCGCCACTATCGCGAACGATAAACCCGAAGCCTTTCTTGACGTTGAACCACTTGACGGTGCCCTCTTCGTTGCCTTCAGGAGTGCTGTCGTCGTAGTCATCGTCGTCCTCGTAATCCGGTTGGGATTGCTGCTTGCGCGGGGCCGGCTGACGAGGTGCCGTGCTGGCGCGAGGCGCTTGCGGTTTCACGGCTGAGGGTTTCTTGGCTGCCAGAGCGACGGTCACGAAGCCTGCCAGGCCGAAAAGGACAACCGCAATAACATAGGCTGCGATGCCCTGGGCGCTGCCCAATACAAACGTGGTACTGGTTGCTTCCTCGCTAGTGCCGGCCTGAGACAGAATCTGGAAGAGTTCCGGGGTGAAAGTCACCAACAGAAAGCCGAGGATAAAAGGTGACGGAATCGCGACCAGGAGAGCAAGAACGATCGCTTTTGCTGGGTTTTGCATGGACTGAAGTTTCTCCATTCATCTAACGCTAACGATAAAGAGCCGGATATCGGGTAAAATCGGGTCTCCGGCGGTGAAAACCGCTGGGAACCTGCAAGACATAAACGGGTCTTTCAGGTTCCCGCGCGGGCAAAAGCGGGATGATACCAGATAACGGGGAGCGCTGACCAAGCGGCGTGTCCGCCGACACCAAATTGATCACACAATACCTTGATGGGAATCCTTCCCGGAGAACCAAAAACTTTATGAGCGACAAAGATCTGCAAGCCAGGCTGGACGAACTGGAAACCCGTCTGGCATTTCAGGATGACATCATTCATACACTGAGTGAGCAGGTGGCTCGTCAGGAGCTGGATATCCGGGAACTCTGGGAGGCGAAGAAGCAGCTGAACACTCAGCTCAAGGAAGTGTCGTCATCGAATATCAGAAAGGAGGAGGACGAAACGCCTCCTCCCCACTACTGATCAGGCCAGGAGCTCTACAAGAACCTGCTCGTAGATCTCAGACAGGGTGTTCAGGTCTGCGGCTTTCACGCACTCATTGACTTTGTGGATGGTGGCGTTGATGGGGCCAAGTTCCAGAACCTGGGCGCCGGTCGGAGCGATAAAGCGTCCATCCGACGTACCGCCCGAGGTCGACAGCTCGGTTTCCCGGCCGGTGACGGAACGGATGGCACTTTGTGCAGCCGAGACCAGCGATCCACTATCGGTCAGGAACGGCCGGCCGCTCAGATGCCATTGCAGGTCATACTTCAATTCATGACGGTCGAGAATGGCAACGACCCTTTCTTCCAGACTTTCCGCGGTGTTTTCCGTGCAGTAGCGGAAATTGAAGTGAACCAGGCACTCCCCGGGAATGATGTTGCTCCCGGTGCCAGCTTCGATCTTGGTGATCTGGAAGGTGGTTGGCGGGAAAAAATCATTGCCATCGTCCCAGAATTCCTTCGCGAGGGCGTCCAGTGCCGGGGCAACAGTATGCACCGGGTTTTCCGCCAGGTGCGGATAGGCCACGTGTCCCTGGGTGCCCTGTACCGTGAGATAGCCGTGGAGTGAGCCCCGCCGGCCATTCTTGATGACATCGCCCACCTCGCGGGTGCTGGATGGTTCGCCGATCAGGCACCAGTCGATTTTCTCGTTTCGGGCTTCCAGGGTTTCCACCACTTTCACGGTGCCGTCCTGGGCCGGACCTTCCTCGTCACTGGTGATCAGCAAGGCAATGGAACCCCGATGATCCGGATGGCTGGTCACAAACCGCTCGCAGGCCGTGATAAAGGCCGCCAGGCTGCCTTTCATGTCGGCTGCGCCCCGGCCATGAAGAAAACCATCATCTATCACCGCCTCGAACGGTGGGTGACGCCAGTTTTTCTCAGGTCCGGTGGGTACAACATCGGTGTGACCGGCAAACGCCAGCAGAGGGCCATCCGAGCCCTTTCGGGCCCACAGGTTGTCGGTTTCACCAAAGCGCAGGGCCTCGCCCTTGAAGCCAAGGGCAGCGAGCCGTGACATCATCAGTTCCTGGCAGCCAGCGTCGTCCGGGGTAACGGACGGCCGGCGGATCAGGTCAACGGCGAGCTTGAGGGTCGGGGAAAGCTCGGCGGAATTAGTTGTTTGCATGCAGTTCTTCGTTCAGCTCGATGGCGGACTTGTTGGTTTTGCATTCAACCGCGCCAGTCTGGCTGTTGCGGCGGAACAGAAGATCCGGCTTGTTGGCCAAATCCCGCGCCTTGATGACTTCAACCAGTTCGTTGTTGTCGTCCAGCAGAGCTACCTTGGTGCCGGCGGTAATGTACAGCCCCGCCTCGACTTTGCAGCGGTCTCCGAGAGGAATGCCGATACCGGCATTGGCGCCAATCAGGCAGTTCTCACCGACTGAGATGATGATGTTGCCACCGCCGGACAGGGTGCCCATGGTGGAGCAGCCGCCGCCAAGGTCCGAGCCCTGGCCGATCATCACGCCGGCGGAGATACGGCCTTCAATCATGCTGGTGCCTTCGGTGCCGGCATTGAAGTTGATAAAGCCTTCATGCATCACGGTGGTGCCTTCACCCACATAGGCGCCCAGGCGAACGCGGGCGGTGTCGGCGATGCGCACGCCCTTCGGTACCACGTAATCCGTCATCTGCGGGAACTTGTCGACGGACTTCACTTCCAGGGTGCGGCCTTCGAGGCGGGCCTTGAGCTGGCGCTCTGGCAGTTCGTTGAGATCGATGGCGCCTTCGCTGGTCCAGGCCAGGTTCGGGAGTAGACCGAAAATGCCGTCCAGCTTCAGCTCATGGGGCCTGGCCTGACGGCTGGAGATCAGGTGCAGCTTGAGGTAGACCTCTGGCGTGCTGGAGGCAGTGTCGTCGGTGTCCAGCAGGGTCACCACGACCGGGCGGCGGCTCTCGGCTGCTTTGCCCGCCAGGGCGGACTGTTCCATCTGACCCAACTGGCGTAATCCGTCCGACAGCGCCTTGAGTTGATCGGGCGTCACCGATACAGCCTGATTGCCTCCCTGGTAATCCAGAACGTTTTGAGCCACTTCGATGAGGCCATTATCGGGGGTGATGACCGGCTGCTGGTAAAACACTTCCAGCCACTCGCCCTGATTGTTCTGGGTGCCGATACCAATTCCGAATGCAAAACTCATTGATGTGCTCCTGGTTCTCAGTGTTTGAATCGTTCGGCCCACTCATCGGCATTAAAGCCGACGCTGACCGTGTCGCCGTGCTCAACCACGGGCCGCTTGATGATGGACGGATTGTCGAGCATCAGGTCGTGGGCGGATTGGGCGCTAATATTATCACGAACCTCGTCCGGAAGTTTGCGCCAGGTGGTGCCGCGACGGTTCAGCAACACGTCCCAGCCGGCTGCCTGCTCCCACTGACTCAGACGGCCGCTATCCAGTCCATCCTTCTTGAAGTCGTGGAATTCGTAGTTGATACCGGCCTCGTCCAGCCATTTTCGGGCTTTCTTGACGGTGTCGCAATTTCGGATGCCGTAAAGTTTCATGTCCTGTTTGCCTTTACAAAAGTCACAATGCGTTTTGCCGCTTCCACGCATTCTTCAACCGGCGCCACCAGGGCCATCCTTACCCGGTTTTCGCCAGGATTGTGGCCATTGACGGTGCGGGAGAGGTAGCGACCGGGGAGTACGTGCACATTCTGCTGGGCTGAAAGTTCCCGTGCGAACGTCTCGTCATCCATGGGGGTTTCCGGCCAGAGGTAGAACCCGGCATGAGGAAAGTCCACGTTCATCACTTCCCGCAGGATGGGTATCACTGCCTCAAACTTGGCACGGTAGGCCGCCCGGTTCTCCCGTACGTGGTCTTCATCGTTCCAGGCGGCAATGCTCGCCAGCTGGTTGTGTATGGGCATGGCGCAGCCATGGTAGGTGCGGTATTTGAGATAGCCTTTGAGGATATCGGCATCGCCAGCCACGAAACCGGACCGCAGGCCCGGCAGGTTGCTCCGCTTCGACAGGCTGTGGAACACGATGCAGCGGGCAAAATCGTTGCGGCCAATAGCAGCACAGGTTTGCAATAATCCTTCCGGCGGCTGGCCTTCGTCGGGGTAGAGCTCGGAATAGCATTCATCGGACGCGATGATGAAATTATGCTGGTCCGCCAGTTCGATGACCCGCACCAATGTCTCCCGGGGTATCACCGAACCGCTGGGGTTGCCCGGTGAGCACAAGAACAGCACCTGGCAGTCTTTCCATACGGATTCTGAAACCTTGTCAAAGTCCGGTATGAAATCGCTGTCTGCGTCGCAGGCAAGGTAATGGGGTGTTGCGCCGGCAAGGAAAGCGGCGCCTTCGTAGACCTGGTAAAACGGGTTGGGGCTGACCACGGTGGCGCTCGGGCAGGATTCCACCACCGATTGCACCAGCGAGAAAATGCCTTCCCGAGTGCCGTTCACCGGAACAATATGGTGCTCAGGCGTCAGTGATCCGGGGGCCAATTCAAAGCGGCGGATGGCCCAGTGCGCGATGGTCTGGCGCAGTTCGTCGGTACCTTTCGTTGTAGGATAGTTGGCGAGTTTGTCCAGATTATCCGCGATTACCTGTTTGACGAATTCCGGCGACGGATGCTTGGGCTCACCGATGCCCAGGGAAATCGACGTCAGGTCTTTGGGAACGCTGATGCCGGACTTAAGTTTGGTCAGTTTCTCGAACGGGTAGGGGTGTAGCCTGTCCAGGTCGGGGTTCATTGGGTGTCATCCAGCATTTGGCAAAGATCCTGCTGCAGGGCCTGGCAGACTGCGGGGTCGCTGATCTGCTCGCCATGCTCGTCGGTTACAAAGAATACGTCTTCCACCCGTTCACCCAACGTCGCGATCTTGGCGTTGGTCAGCCGCACGCGATGCTCCAGCAATACCTGTCCTACGCGGGCCAGTAACCCCGGCCGGTCCGGTGTGATCACTTCCATCACCGTGCGCTGGTTAATGGTGTCGTTGGAGAAGGTCACTTCCGTGGGGAAGGCAAAGTGCTTCAGCTGTCTGGGAGTGCGGCGGTGGATGATGTCAGGGTAATCTTCCGGGTCGTCCAGCTCTTCGATCAGGCGCATGCGAACCCGATCCTTGCGGGCCGGGTCAATGCCCAGGGGTTTGCCTTTCTCGTCCAGAACAATGTAGGAGCTGATGGAGAAGGGGCCTTCGCTTGAGCTGATGCGGGCATCGACGATGTTGAGGTTAAGTTGTTCCAGCACCGCCGTGGTAGCCGCGAACAGGTCAATACGATCACTCATGTAGATGATGATCTGGGAGTAGCCGTCGGTCGGCCCGCCACGGGTGTCACGAATCAGCACCAGCGGGTCGGGGTCATCGCCATGGCGGATGATGGCGGCGGTCTGCCAGGCAATGTCCACCGTGGAATCCTGCAGGAAGTAGTCTTCGTCCAGGGTTTCCCAGATGTTGTCGATCTGTTCGTCCGTCATGTTCTGGGCATGGAGAATTTCCCGTGCCTCAGACTGGGTGGCGCGCACCCATTCCTGACGGTCTACCGGTGTTTCCGAGCCACGCCTGAGTGCCCGTTTGGTCTCGATGTAGAGCTGGCGCAACAGTGAGGCGCGCCAGGTGTTCCACAGCTTGGGATTGGTGGCGCTGATATCGCACACCGTCAGGACGTAGAGGTAGTCCAGGTGCACCTGGCTGGGCACGGCGCGCGCGAATCCATGGATGATGTCAGGGTCGGAAATGTCCTTGCGCTGGGCGGTCATCGACATCAGCAGATGATTTTCCACCAGCCAGGAAGCCAACTGGGTGTCCCGCTCACTGAGGTGATGGCGTTCGCAGAAGCTCTCAACATCAATTGCGCCCAACTCCGAGTGGTCGCCGCCCCGGCCTTTGGCTACATCGTGATAGAGGCCGGCAATATACAGTGTTTCCAGCTTCGGTAACCGGTGAATCAGACGCGACGCCAGCGGGTATTCGTTGCGGGCTTCGGCGCTGTCCAGTCGCACCATATTACGAATCACCCGCATGGTGTGGGCGTCTACAGTGTAGATATGGAACAGGTCGTGCTGCATCTGGCCGATGATCTGGCCAAATTCGGGGAGGTAGCGGCCCAACACGTTGTATTTCTTCATGGCCGACAGGGTCTGGTCGAGGGCGTGCGGCGTCCGCAGCAGCTCCATGAACAGGGAGGTAACGGCCAGGTCCGAGCGGAAAGCGTCGTCAATCAGGTGTCGGTGCGCCCGCAGAGAGCGGATGGTGGTTGCGCGGATGCCCTTGATCTCCGGATGCTGCGCCATCAGGACGAATATTTCCATGATGGCATAGGGCGCGTAGGCGAAGACCTGGTTGTTGACGGCTTCGATGTAGTAGTTGCGAATCTGGAAGCGCTTGTTCAGGGGCAGTATGTCGTCGTCACTTCCGGCGCCCAGGATGGCCTCGTCGTAGTACTGAAGAATAACGTCGGTCAGCTCCGCCAGGGCCAGGACGGTGCGGTAGTACGACTGCATCATCAATTCAACGCCCAGCCGCTTGCCCTCATCCTTGTAACCCAGCATCTGAGCGAGTGCCCGTTGATGATCGAACAGAAGGCGATTCTCGTTGCGGTCGGCAATCAGTTGGAGGCCAAGGCGAAGTCGCCACAAGAAGGTTTCGCCCTGCAGCAGTATCTGGTGCTCCTCTTCGGTCAGGATACTAAAGCGTGTCAGATCCGCGATGTTCTGAAGGCCGAAGTGTCGTTTGGTAATCCAGCCGATGGTCTGTATATCCCGGAGTGCGCCTGGGGAGCCTTTTACATTGGGTTCAAGGTTGTACTCCGTGTCACCGTATTTCGCGTGGCGCTGCTTCTGCTCTTCCCGTTTGGCGATGAAGTAATCGCGGTCAGAGCTGATGGCGTCTGAATAAACCTGATGACTGAGCTCGTCCCGTAAGTCGTCCGGGCCGGCGATGGTGCGGGTTTCCAGAAGGTTGGTGAGGATCGTGACATCTTCCCTGGCGGCGTCCATGCTTTCCTGAATGCTGCGGACGCTATGGCCGATATCCAGTTTCAGGTCCCACAGCAGTGTTATGAAGGCACCAAGGTCTTCCTGCCAGTTTTCTTCTATACCATTCCGGGTGAGGATCAACAGGTCGATATCGGAATGTGGGTGGAGTTCTCCCCGGCCATAGCCGCCAACTGCCACGAGAGAGACATCGGCAGAGGCGGCAAAGGCGTAGCGGTTCCAGATCAGGGCAAGAACGGTATCCAGGGTTCCTGACCGGGAATGGACCAGTGCGCGAACATCAGCTCCCTGCCGGAACGCTTCTGCATCTGCGTTGTAGCGTTCCTTTAACAGCTCCCGGGCCGCTACAACAGGTGAGATGTCGTTGCTTATCCTGGATTCCAGTTCGCTGAGGTCCACCTAGAATGACTCTTCCGTGCGCTTGGTCAGTACTTCGTGGCCGTCCGACGTTACCAGAATAGTGTGCTCCCATTGCGCGGAGAGCTTGTGATCCTTGGTAACCACGGTCCAGCCATCCGGCAGCAGCTTGGTGTGGTATTTACCCTGGTTAATCATCGGTTCGATGGTAAAGGTCATGCCTTCCTGCAGTTCCATGCCGGTACCGGGCTTGCCGTAGTGCATCACCTGAGGGTCTTCGTGAAACACCTTTCCAATGCCATGGCCGCAGTAGTCGCGGACCACAGAATAGCGATGCTTCTCAGCATGCTGCTGGATCACGTGACCAATGTCGCCCAACCGGGCGCCCGGCTTCACCAGTTCAATACCTTTATAAAGACACTCCTGAGTGATCTGGATCAGGCGTTCGCTACCGGGCTTGGGCTTGCCGACGATGAACATCTTGCTGGTATCGCCGTGCCATCCGTCCTTGATCACCGTGACGTCGATATTGACGATGTCACCGTCCTTTAACACCTTTTTTTCGTTCGGGATGCCGTGGCAGACCACATGATTTACCGAGGTGCATACTGATTTCGGGAAACCCTTGTAGTTCAGCGGCGCCGGAATGGTCTTTTGCTCGTCCACCATATAAGCGTGGCAAATACTGTCGAGCTTCTCGGTTGTTACGCCCGGTTTGACGTGTTCGCCAATCATCTCAAGAACTTCGGCCGCCAGGCGGCCGGCGACACGCATCTTCTCGATTTCTTCCGGAGTCTTGATCGATACCTGCATTGGGGGTCCCGTTGATTTGGATCAAACACGCATTTTAAGGGGGAGTGTTGCCCGGTACAAGGAAGAGGCGGTTTTGCCGTGCTTTCCGGGGCACAAATTAATGGAATCCGGCGGGTGATTTATGGTATAAACGCGCCCGCTGGAAACAAATCCGGCAAATTCGCACACACGTCGGCACGTTGTCCCAGGGTGCCTGCTCATGTTGTCTCTATATAAAGGCAACGGAGCCAGGTTGGGGCAATCGGACGTGTGGAGGACTAACCCGAAGCTAAAAAGGTAAATATCATGGCTCAGGTAAATATGCGTGACCTGCTGAAAGCAGGCGCCCACTTCGGTCACCAGACCCGTTACTGGAACCCGAAAATGTCGAAGTTCATCTTCGGCGCTCGCAACAAGATTCATATCATCAACCTTGAGCAGACTGTTCCTGCCATGAACGATGCGTTGAACTTCGTTCATAACCTCGCGGGCAACAAGAACAAGATCCTGTTCGTTGGCACCAAGCGTGCGGCGGCCAAGATCATCAAGGAAGAAGCACTGCGCTCCAATCAGCCATACGTGAACCATCGCTGGTTGGGCGGCATGCTGACCAACTACAAGACCATTCGCCAGTCAATCCGTCGCTATCGCGACCTGGAAGCCCAGAGCCAGGACGGTACGTTCGACAAGCTGACCAAGAAAGAAGCCTTGGACCGTACCCGCGAAATGGACCGCCTTGAGCGCTCCATCGGCGGTATCAAGGACATGGGCGGCCTGCCGGATGCCATGTTCGTGATCGACGTTGACCACGAGCGTATCGCGATCAAGGAAGCCAACAAGCTGGGTATTCCTGTGATCGGTGTTGTGGACACCAACAGCGACCCTGACGGCGTTGATTACGTGATTCCGGGCAACGACGATGCCATCCGCGCGATCCAGATTTACGTGCAGGCCGTTGCTGAAACCTGCATCGAAGCGGCCCAGTCTGCCGGTGCCGGCGCTGACGAGTTTGTAGAAGTCAGCGAAGACGCGGAAGGTGCTGCTCCCGCTGCGGAGTAATAGCTCCTTCGCGAACAGGTTGTAGGGTGTGCCCGTGGTTTGCTGCCGGGCGCACCGGTCCAGAATTCGGAACAGTTAAGAGGAATGAACATGGCTGCAATTACTGCTGCAATGGTCAAAGAGCTTCGTGAGCGCACCGGCCTTGGCATGATGGAGTGCAAAAAGGCGCTGGTGGAAGCTGACGGAAGCGTTGATGCCGCAATTGAAGAACTGCGTAAGTCTTCCGGCCTGAAAGCCGCCAAGAAGGCGGGGCGCACCGCTGCTGAAGGTGTTTCCCTGATCAAGGTGTCTGACGACAACACCGTCGCTTACATCCTGGAAGTGAACTCCGAGACTGATTTTGTTGCTCGTGATGACAACTTCATGAACTTCGCCAACGACGTTCTGAACGTGGCTTTTGAAAATGGCAAGACCGACGTTGCCGACCTGATGAAAGGCGATCTGGAAGCCAAGCGTGAAGCGCTGGTTCAGAAGATCGGCGAGAACATCACTGTTCGTCGTATCGTACGGGTAGAAGGCCCGGTTGTGGGTGCCTACGTTCACAGCACTAACAAGATTGCGTCTGTTGTGGCCCTTTCTGCAGGCAGCGCTGAAGTTGCTCGTGACGTTGCCATGCACGTTGCCGCTGTTAACCCACGGGTTGGCAAGCCGGAAGACATGCCGGCCGACGAACTTGAGAAAGAAAAGGACGTCATCAAGGCCCAGCCGGATATGGAAGGCAAGCCTGCAGAAATCGTCGAAAAGATGATGGGCGGCCGGATCAAGAAATTCCTGGCGGAGAACAGCCTGGTCGAGCAACCGTTCGTCAAGAATCCTGACCAGAGCGTGGGTCAGCTGATCAAAGACAACGGCGGTGAGCTGGTTAGCTTTGTTCGCCTGGAAGTCGGTGAAGGTATCGAGAAGGAAGAAGTGGATTTTGCGGCAGAGGTCGCTGCGGCGGCAGGTACCGGCAAGTCCTGATCCTTCTGACAGGTGCCAAGGCGATGTCCGGGGCACCTTCCAAGTCTGCCACGTTAGCCGGAGTTTTCCGGTTTTCGTGGCGGGCTTGTATCTGAGATACCCCTTTTTATTGAGGAGTATGTCAGATACAAGCCTGAGAAGCTTGTCCTGCCAGGCACCAAGCCAGACATATAGAAGGGGATCCTCATGCCGAAGTCGTCCAATACCCAGCCCAGATACAAACGTGTCCTGCTCAAACTCAGCGGTGAAGCCTTAATGGGCGAGCACGATTTTGGCATCGATCCAAAAGTGCTTGACCGGATGGCATTGGATATTGGTTCGCTCATCGGTATTGGTGTTCAGGTAGGCCTGGTTGTTGGTGGTGGCAATCTCTTCCGTGGTGCGGCGTTGAACGCTGCTGGCATGGATAGGGTGACAGGCGACCATATGGGTATGCTGGCAACGGTCATGAATGGCTTGGCCATGCGTGACGCCCTGGAGCGATCCAATATCCGTACCCGGGTTATGTCTGCCATCCCCATGAGTGGTATTGTTGAGCATTATGATCGCCGGCGGGCGGTGCGCGACCTGAAAGACGGCGATGTGGTGATTTTCTGTGCAGGCACCGGTAACCCGTTCTTCACGACCGACTCAGCCGCTTGTCTGCGGGGGATCGAAATTGAAGCGGATGCCGTGTTGAAGGCAACCAAGGTTGATGGTGTTTATTCCGCCGATCCGTACAAGGATCCGACTGCGGAAAAATACGATCGGCTCACCTATGACGAGGTGCTGGACAAGAAGCTGGGTGTGATGGATCTGACCGCTATATGCCTTGCGCGAGATCATGGCATGCCTCTCCGGGTCTTCGACATGAATCGCTCTGGCGCGCTGACCCGTATCGTGACCGGGGAGTCGGAAGGTACATTGATCGAGTAATCTGATTGAGACATTTTGAACAACGAATCCGAGGACGCTGCAGTGATTGACGATATTAAAGCTGATGCTGAAAAGAAGATGAAGAAAAGCCTTGAATCCCTGAGCTGGGCTTTTAACAAGATTCGTACCGGGCGAGCGCATCCGTCCATCCTGGACAGCGTAACCGTGGATTACTACGGCCAGGAGACACCGCTCAAGCAAGTGGCGAGCGTGAACGTTGAGGATAACCGCACGTTAGCCGTGTCGCCCTGGGAGAAGCCGCTGTTACCGAAGATCGAAAAAGCGATCATGATGTCGGATCTGGGTCTGAATCCCTCTAATAACGGTGAGGTCATTCGGATTCCCATGCCGATGCTGACTGAGGAAACCCGTAAGGAAATGGTCAAGCAGGCCAGGGCTGATGCGGAGCACGGCAAGGTTTCTGTCCGCAACGCGCGTCGTGATGCCAACAGTACGCTGAAAGAGCTGCTGAAGGAAAAAGACATCAACGAAGATGAAGAGCGCTACGGTGAGGAAGAGATCCAGAAGTTGACCGACCGTTATATCGCTGAGATCGAGAAGCAGCTCAAGGCCAAGGAAGAGGATCTGATGGCTGTCTGATCAGCCGGTCCAATTCAGCACAATGATCAGCCGGTGCCATCGCAGTTGTCCGGTATCGGCTGAACAGGGGATTGCATGACGGAAAGTGTATCCGCAGAGATTCCGGTTTCGGCTGGTAGCCGACCCCGGCATGTGGCCATTATCATGGATGGTAACAATCGCTGGGCAAAAGCCCGGCGACTGAAAGGTGTCGCCGGCCACAAGGCCGGTGTGAAGGCGGTGAGATCGGTGGTTGAAACCTGTGCCCGGGAAGGGGTGGAGGTGCTGACTCTGTTTGCGTTTTCCAGCGAGAACTGGCGCCGCCCGGAGGATGAAGTGTCGGCCCTGATGCGCCTGTTCCTGTTTGCGTTGGAGCGGGAAGTCAAAAAGCTACACCGCAACGACATCTGCCTGCGCATTATCGGCGATCGCTCTGCGTTCAGTGCAAACCTGCAGGAGCATATGGAGCGCGCCGAGGCGCTTACCCGTGATAACACCCGAATGACGCTGGTTATCGCAGCCAACTATGGTGGGCACTGGGACATCACCCAGGCCAGCCGCAGAGTGGCTGAGAAGGTCCGTTCGGGAGAGCTGGCGCCCTCCGACATCACCGATGACCTGATTCAGCACCACTTGTCTATTGGCGACTTGCCCATGCCGGACCTGATGATTCGTACGGCTGGCGAGCAACGCATCAGCAATTTCATGCTTTGGCACCTGGCCTATACCGAGCTGTATTTTTCTCCCGTTTACTGGCCCGATTTCCAGGAGCAGGAAATGGGGCAGGCGCTGCAGGCATATGCGGGTCGGAAACGCCGTTTTGGTCAGACAGACGACCAGATAGCCAGTGTTTCGTCAGAACAATAACGACAAGATAGCGAACGATATCGTGCTTAAAACCCGTATTATTACCGCGCTTATCCTGGCACCCATCGCCATTGGTGGAATTTTCTTCCTGCCGCCTCTGGGGTTCGCCCTGTTTACCGGAGCCATTATCGCCGTTGGTGCCTGGGAGTGGGCCAACATGTCTGGCCTGACCGCGCCCGTGGCCCGAGTTGTATATGCCCTTATGGTTGCGGCGGTGTTATACGGACTGCTGAACGTTCCGGCGGTTGCGGTACTATGGCTGGCACTGTTCTGGTGGATACTGAGTTTCCTGCTGGTAAGAAATTACCCCAGCGGTTCTGAGCGCTGGGGCGGCGTGCCTGCCCGTGCCCTGATGGGTTTATTGGTTCTGGTTCCCGCATGGGTAGGGCTGAACCACCTTCGCACCGGCGGCTTTCAGTTCGGTGACAGTGCCAATAACCTCCTGCTTATTCTTTATGTTTTCTGCGTGGTCTGGGTGGCCGATATCGGCGCCTATTTTGCCGGCCGTGCGTTTGGCAAGGCGAAGCTCGCACCCAGAGTCAGTCCGGGAAAATCCTGGGCGGGTGTCTGGGGTGGCCTGGTGGCAGTCGCGATCTTCGCGATTATCATCAGTGCGCTGGCCTCAGCCAGCACCATGCAGTTGCTGCTACTGGTTGTTGCGAGTCTGATCACTGGTGCTGTTTCCGTACTTGGCGATCTGCTGGAAAGCATGCTGAAACGCTTCAGGGGCATTAAGGATAGCAGTCAGCTACTGCCTGGCCATGGTGGGATCATGGACAGGATCGACAGCCTGACAGCTGCCATTCCGGTGTTTGCCCTGATCATCACCCTGATGGGTTGGTTGACGACGGGGCAATGGTGACAATCGTGAAGCGTCGTGTTTCGATACTTGGGGCGACTGGCTCCATTGGCCTGAGTACGCTCGATGTCATTCGTCGCCACCCAGACCGGTTTTCGGTTTCAGCGTTAACCGCCAGCACCAGTGTCGACAGCATGGTGGAGCTGTGCCATGAGTTTCGTCCAAGGTACGCAGTCATGGCCGATGAAAATGCGGCCGCCGAGCTGTCACGTGCATTAGGTGATTTGCCTTCTGTAGCGGTTCTTGGTGGCTCTGAAGCGCTGTGCCAAGTCGCGGGCGATGGTGATTCCGATACAGTCATGGCAGCGATCGTTGGAGCTGTCGGGTTGCCGCCCACGCTTGCTGCAGTGCGGGCGGGCAAGCGTGTTTTGCTTGCCAACAAAGAAGCGCTGGTTATGTCGGGCAAGCTGTTTATGGATGCGGTTCTGGCGTCGGGTGCAGACGTTCTGCCAATCGACAGCGAGCATAACGCCATTTTTCAGTGTATGCCGCCGGACAAGATCCGGGATACCCGTGGCGCGGGTATTACTCGCATTCTGCTTACTGCCTCCGGTGGGCCGTTTCGTACTCACTCGGCTGAATCCCTGCGCAACGTCCTGCCTGCCGAGGCCTGCAACCACCCCAACTGGTCGATGGGGCAGAAGATTTCAGTCGATTCCGCGACCCTGATGAACAAGGGGTTGGAGCTGATAGAAGCATGCTGGCTGTTCAATACCACGCCGGAAATGATTGAGGTGCACGTCCACCCGGAGAGTATCATTCATTCGATGGTTGAGTACGCCGATGGGTCCGTTCTGGCGCAGCTCGGTAGTCCCGACATGCGCACGCCCATCGCCAACGGCCTTGCGTGGCCTGAGCGGATTGAAGCCGGCGTTGCCCCGCTGGATCTGTTTCGTATCGGGCAGTTTCACTTTGAGCGCCCGGACCTGGAGCGCTTTCCGTGTCTGAAATTGGCCGCGGAGGCGTTCCACAAGGGCGGAACTGCGCCAGCGGTCATGAATGCTGCGAACGAAGAGGCCGTTTCGGCCTTTCTTTCCGGTAACCTGTGTTTTGCGGATATCCCCCTTATCATAGAGCGTACGTTGGCAGCCACCGAGGTTGTACCGGCGGACAGTTTCGATACCATCTTCGCGAAGGATGCCGAGGGCCGCGTCGTCGCACGGGAACAGATACGGGCGCTGGCTGTCTGAAACAGGCGAGTTCTGAGAGGCGGTCCTATCATCACCAACAGAGAGCATTATGCAGATAGTTGAAACCGTATTAGCGTTGATACTGACGCTGGGCATTCTGGTGACGCTCCATGAGGCTGGTCACTTTTGGGTGGCTCGCCGCTGCGGCGTCAAGGTTTTGCGGTTTTCTGTTGGTTTCGGGAAGCCTCTGTTTTCGTGGTATGACCGGCAGGGGACCGAGTTTGCGGTTGCGGCTATCCCTCTCGGTGGTTACGTAAAAATGCTGGATGAGCGGGAAGGGCCGGTGCCCGAAGAGCTCAAGGATCAGTCGTTCAATTCCAAGTCCCCCTCGAAACGTATTGCTATTGCTGCTGCTGGGCCCATCGCGAATTTCCTGTTTGCCATTGCTGCGTACTGGCTGCTCAGCGTGGTGGGCTTCACCACGGTTGCGCCCATTGTGGGCGAAGTCAGTCAGGGCAGCGTCGCGGAACGGGTGGGGCTCACCAGTGGCATGGAAATCCACCAGGTCGACGGCCGTCGGGTGACATCCTGGCGCGACGTGAACATGCGCTTGCTTGAGCGCACGGGTGAATTTGGTGAAGTAATTATCGATGTCTCGCAGAACGGTAATCGTGGGACGCTGCGTGGGGCTCTGGGTGGCTGGAGTCTGAGTGAAGACACGCCGAACCCATTGCGTGAATTTGGTGTGACGCCCTGGCGGCCCGATGTGCCGGCAGTACTGGGGGAGATCTCACCGGGTGGCCGGGCTGAGGCCGGCGGGTTGAAGTCCGGCGACCGTGTGGTGGCGGTGGACGGAAAGCCAGTAGCGGACTGGTTCGAACTGGTGGCGTTCATTCGCGATGCACCCGAAACGCCTTTGGAGCTGACAGTCGAACGTGGTGGCCGCACGGAAGAAATTCGTGTCACACCCGCGGAAAGAACAGCAGACGATGGCAGTGTTACCGGTTTTGTCGGCGCAGGTGTCAGCGAGGTGACCTGGCCTGATCACGTACTCAGGGATGTCAGTTATGGCCCTCTGGCTGCGATTCCTAATGCGGTCTCCGAAACCTGGGGTGACACTCGGTTGACCCTGGTCGCGATCAAAAAAATGGTGACCGGATTGCTTTCTCCCACTAACCTTAGTGGCCCGATTACCATTGCCAGGATAGCGGAAGCCAGTGTAAGTTCCGGTTTCGAAGACTTTATTCGTTTTCTTGCCTACCTCAGTGTCAGTCTTGGGGTGCTGAACCTTCTACCAATACCGGTTCTTGATGGTGGGCATATTGTCTATTACACCATTGAAGCCATCCGCCGGAAGCCTCTATCTGAACAGGCTCAGGCATTCGGACTGCGTATTGGAATGGCAATGATCCTTACATTAATGGTGTTCGCACTTTACAACGACCTGATGCGGTTGTGAGAATTGCGAACTCCTTACGCGCATCAACAGGCGAAATTATTGAATGAGACGTTCTCTTCTGGGTATAGCTGTAGGCTTGGTAGTCGCCACCTCAACCATAAAACCGGCACTGGCTGATGAATTCACCGTATCCGATATCGAGGTAGAAGGCCTTCAGCGGGTATCCGCAGGGACGGTATTTTCTGCATTTCCCGTTTCAATCGGGGAACCGGTCGATGAGGTGGAGCTGTCCGATGCGATCAAAGACCTGTTTCGTACCGGCCTGTTTACCGATATCAAAGCCAGCCGTGATGGTGGCGTTCTGATTCTAACGGTTCAGGAGCGACCTTCAATCACATCCATAGACATTGAAGGTAACAAGAACATTGAAACCCCCATGCTGATGGATGCGCTATCCGGAGCCGGACTTCAGGAGGGGCAGGTCTTTCGCCGGGCAACCCTGGAGCGACTGGAGCTTGAGATTCTCAGGTCCTACATCAGCCAGGGCCGTTACAACGCGCGGGTGAAAGCCACCGCAGAGGAGCTTCCCCGCAATCGAGTTGCCATCAAACTGGACATTAACGAAGGCACGGTTGCGGCTATCCAGCACATCAATATTGTCGGGAACGACGCGTTTGACGACGAGACGCTGCTGGATCTGTTTGAGCTCCAGACCACCAGTTGGTGGAATTCCATCACCAGTGCTGACAAATATGCGCGGGAGCGCCTGAGTGGCGACCTGGAATCACTTCGGTCTTTCTACCTTGATCGCGGCTACATTGACTTTACAGTTGAGTCCAGCCAGGTCTCGATTTCTCCCGACAAGAAGCAGGTGTTTATTGCCATTTCGTTGAACGAGGGGCCCCAGTACACGGTATCGGACGTCAACCTGCGCGGCGAGCTGATCGTACCTGAGGAAGAGCTGCGGGAGCTTATTCCCATTGAAGAGGGCGACGTGTTCTCCCGTTCCCGGATGACGGCGATATCGGAAGCGCTTTCCCGTCGTCTTGGCCGTGAGGGTTATGCGTTTGCAAACGTGAATGCGGTGCCGGAGCCTGCCGATGACAATACAGCTTCGGTCACCTTCTTCGTGGAGCCTGGTAAGAGGGCGTATGTCCGGCGCATCAACTTTGATGGCAACGTGTCCACCCGGGACGATGTTTTGCGCCAGGAAATGACCCAGATGGAAGGCGGTGTTGCTTCCACCGACCGGATTGAATTCTCGAAAACAAAGCTGGAGCGGCTTGGCTTCTTCGAAACCGTCGATGTGGAGACGGTTCCTGTGCCCGGTACGGATGATTTGGTGGACGTTAACTATTCCGTAGCGGAACAGGCGACAGGCAGTCTGTCGGCGTCTGTCGGCTTCTCGCAGGCCTCCGGGGTAATCCTGGGCGCCAACGTGTCCGAGAATAACTTCTTTGGCAGCGGCAAGCGTGTGTCCTTCGGCGTCAATGTCAGTGATTCCATCAAGAGCGCCAACTTCTCCTACCAGGACCCATACTACACCGTGGATGGCGTCAGCCGCGGTTTCAGCGTGTTTGCCCGTGAAACTGACTTTGAGGAGCAGGATATTTCATCCTACCTGCTGGATGAGTACGGCGGCCGCCTCACTTTCGGCTATCCCACGGACAACATTACCCGCCTCAATTTCGGGCTTGGTTACACGCTGTCCAAGGTGAAGGCCGGCGCATTCACCTCAGAGGAAGTCAAAACCTTCATTGATGAAGAAGGCAACGATTTCAATAATTACTTCCTGTTCGGTTCGTGGCGGCGCAGCACACTAAACAGGGGGGTTCTGCCAACGGACGGCTACAGTCTGTCGCTATCTGCCGATGTGGCTGTACCCGGCAGCGACCTGACGTTCTATAAGCTGAATCAGAAAACCGAGTTCTACCAGCCACTGAACGAGAACCAGACCTGGGTATTCAGGGCGCGGTCAGAGATTGGTTACGGGGACGGTTATAGCGGTCGGAGCGTGATGCCGTTCTACGAGCACTTCTATGCCGGTGGCTATGGTTCGGTGCGCGGATATGAGGCAAACTCTCTCGGCCCGCTTGCCACCAACGCGCCGAACGACTTTTCCGATCCGGATCCATTCGGTGGTAGCTTGTTGACGGAAGGCAGTCTGGAACTGATTTTCCCCACACCGTTTGCTGGGGATACCCGTTCCATGAGAACCGCGTTCTTTGTGGATGCGGGGCAGGTGTTTGACGCCGATAGGAATTTTGATCCGGCCCTGGATGAAATTCGCCTGTCAGCCGGTGTAGGATTCCAATGGATCACGGCAGTCGGGCCGTTGGCGTTCAGTCTTGCCAAACCCTTGAACGACAAGAGCGGTGATGACACTCAGGTGTTCCAGTTCTCCCTCGGCCAGACCTTCTGATCGTCAGGGGCGAAGGGAGTGCGAAAGACAATGATAAACAGGAGAAACAACATGTTCCGATATTCCATTGCAGCGATTCTGTCAGTGCTGCTGGTCGCATTCCCGGTTGCTGCCGAAACCAGGATAGGTGTGGTTGATCTTCGCCAGGCCTTGTTTTCGTCCAGCGATGCGCGCGCGTTCAGCGAGACACTGCAGAAAGATTTCGCCGGAGAGGAAGCCAAGGTTCGTGAGGCCCAGGAAGCCGCCCGCAAGCTAAAGGATCGCCTTGAAAAAGACGGCGCCATGATGAACGAGTCCGAGCGCCAACAGATGGCAGCGGAGTTCCAGGAGAAGGTGAAGGAATTCAATTTCCTCAAGCAGCGCCTGGACTCCACGGTGGCCAGCCGCAAGCAACAGTTCCTCGAAGAAGCCCGCCCGGAGGTAGACGCAGCGGTAAAGGAGCTCCTGGAAGAGAACAACCTGGACATCATCCTGCCCAGCGAGGCGGTGGTGTATGTCAAACCTGAAATGAACCTGACAGAAGAGTTGTTAGAGAAACTGGACCGCTGATACAGAGGGCCGGATAATGGCCAGCCCGGATAAACCTTGTGGAGCTGAAAATGACAAAGCGTTCGTACCGGCTGGGCGACATTGCTTCTGAGCTTGGCGCGGAGCTCAAGGGTAATCCCGATACGGAAATCAACGGGCTTGCGACGCTTCAGGCGGCTTCTCCGGGCCAGATAGCCTTCCTGGCCAACCCGTCGTATGGTCGCTACCTGGCGGAAACCAGTGCTTCAGCGGTTATACTCTCGCAATCGACTGCGGACCAGTGTCCTACCAACGTCCTGTTACTGGACAACCCCTACCTCGGCTATGCTCGCCTGAGCCATTGGTTTGACCCCGCGCCGGTTGCAGAGCCCGGCATTCACCCATCGGCGGTTGTGGCGTCTTCCGCGAGGGTGTCGGATACGGCCTGCATCGGCCCCCAGGCTGTTGTTGAAGCCGAGGCCGTCGTGGGCGACAACGTCGTTGTGGGCGCCGGCTGTATTATTGGCGCCCGGTGTCAGATTGGCGAACAGACTATACTGCGTCCACGGGTAACCCTGGCCCACGATATCGTTATGGGTAAGCGTTGCCACATTCTCAGTGGTGCGGTCATCGGGTCCGACGGTTTCGGGTTTGCCAATGAGAAGGGCGCCTGGCATCGCATAGCCCAGCTTGGCCGGGTCATTCTGGGGGACGATGTTGAAGTCGGCGCGAACACCACAATTGATCGGGGCGCGTTGGACGACACGGTCATTGGCGATGGCGTGAAGCTCGACAACCTGATTCAGATCGCTCACAACGTCAGTATCGGCGATCACAGCGCCATGGCGGCTATGGTGGGTATTGCGGGTAGCACACGTATTGGTAGTCACTGTGTTTTTGGTGGCCAATCGGGCGTGGCAGGGCACCTGACTATTGCGGATCAGGTCCACCTGACCGGCATGACACTGGTATCTGGTGACATTCGGGAGTCCGGCGTGTATTCGTCGGGAACCAGCGCCGACAGCAATCGGCAATGGCGTAAAAATGCCGTGCGTTTCCGTCAGCTTGATGCCTTGGCGCGTCGGCTTAAAGAACTGGAAAAGAAAATGGAAGGCTGAGGCCGCTACTGATGATGTATATCGACGAAATCATGGAATACCTGCCCCATCGCTACCCGTTTTTGCTGGTTGATCGGGTAACGGAGCTGGAAAAAGGACAATCCATCAAGGGCTACAAGAATATCTCCCTTAATGAGCCTTTTTTTACCGGCCACTTTCCCAATAACCCCATTATGCCGGGCGTGTTGATCATTGAAGCCATGGCGCAGCTTTCAGGTATTCTCGGCTTTGTGACGGTTGGCCGGAAACCCTCTGACGGCGTGGTACAATATCTGGCTGGTTCCAGCAAAGCGCGATTCAAGCGCCCCGTGGTGCCGGGGGACAGGCTGTGCATGGAGTCACAGGTTATTTCCGGAAAGCGTGGAATCTATAAATTCGAGTGCCGCGCACTGGTTGATGATGAAGTCGTCTGTGTGGCAGAAATATTGACCGCTGAGAGAGAAGTTTGATGGCGACAAAAGAATGGTCGGGAGTCCATCCTCAGGCGATTGTGGACCCCTCTGCCAAGCTTGCCGACAACGTAACGGTTGGCCCGTGGAGCTACATCGGCCCGAACGTTGAGATCGGTGAGGGGACTGAAGTGATGTCCCATGTGGTCATCAAGGGCCCAACGAGAATCGGCCGCAATAACCGCATATTTCAGTTTTCCAGTGTCGGGGAAGAATGCCAGGACAAAAAATACGCGGGTGAGCCAACCACACTGGTTATCGGTGATGACAACATCATCCGTGAGAACTGCACCATTCATCGGGGCACGGTTCAGGATCGTGGTGAAACCTGTATCGGCAATGGCAATCTGCTCATGGCCTACGTGCATGTGGCGCATGACTGCGTCATTGGCAACAATACGATCCTGGCCAATTGTGCGACGCTGGCTGGCCATGTGTCCGTTGGTGACTTCGCGATCCTGGGTGGTGGCACCATGGTTCATCAGTTCTGTCATATTGGAACCCACAGTATGAGTGCTGGTGGAAGTATTGTGCTGAAAGACATTCCCGCGTACATCATGGCAAGTGGGCAATCTGCACAGCCGTTTGGTATGAACGTGGAAGGCTTGCGCCGCCGCGGTTTCAGCAAGGATGTGTTGCTGGCGCTCCGTCGTGCTTATAAGGTTATCTATCGTCAGGGCCTGACCACGGAGCAAGCCGTTGAAGAGCTCGAAAAAGCCTACTCGGATATTCCTGAAGTGACGCCCCTGATCGATTCCCTTCGTGGTGCAGACCGCGGCATCATCCGCTAACCAGGGAGTGAATGCCCCGGTGACGGACCATCACGAACTCCCCGTTGTCAGTTCCCGTAAGGTGACTTTCGCCATCGTGGCCGGAGAGGCGTCAGGAGATATCCTTGGCGCCGGCCTGATTCGTTCCCTGCGGCTCAGATATCCGAATGCGCGGTTTGTCGGTATCGGTGGCGATGAAATGATCTCGGAGGGCTTTCATTCTCTCGTCCCTATGGAACGACTTTCCGTAATGGGCCTTGTGGAAGTGCTCGGGCGAATAAGGGAACTGTTCGATATTCGCGCACGGTTGATGGACTACCTGCTGGCAACGCCGCCAGACGTCGTCATTGGTATCGACTCTCCTGACTTTACCCTTGGGATTGAGCGCAGGTGTCGTGATGCCGGTATTCCGACCGCCCATTATGTCAGCCCGTCCGTTTGGGCCTGGCGGCAGAAACGGATCTTCACGATCGCCAAATCCGTCAACCTTATGCTTACCCTGTTTCCGTTTGAGGCCCGTTTCTACGAAGAGCACAGCGTGCCCGTGGCCTTTGTAGGGCACCCTTTGGCGGATCGCATTCCGATGATGCCTGATACAGCCGGCGCCCGTCGGTCCTTGGGGCTTTTGCAAGACGCGCCAGTGCTGGCCATTCTCCCGGGTAGTCGGGGTGGAGAAGTGGAGCGCCTGGGTACTCTTTTTCTGGAAGCCGCCCGTTGGATTCAAGGCAAGCGACCTGATTTGCAACTGGTGATTCCTTGCGTAAACCGGGAGCGGGAAAAGCAGGTTCGGGCACTGGTGGAAGCCCTGGACGTGAAACTGGCGGTGACCATTGTGCGGGGCCGCTCTCGAGAAGTGATGGCCTCGTCCGACGTGGTATTGCTGGCGTCTGGTACCGCCACTCTGGAAGCCATGTTGCTGAAAAAACCCATGGTGGTGGGGTACCGGTTGAGTCGTGTCAGCTACGCATTGGTGTCCAGGCTGGTCAAGGTGCCCTATGTGGCCCTGCCAAACCTGCTGGCCAAGGAGCAACTGGTCCCCGAGTTATTGCAAGATGATGCTTCGCCCGAATCTCTTGGAGAAGCCGTGCTTGAGCGCCTTGAAAATGAATCCGAACGCGCCCGCCTGACAGTCGCTTTTTCACAGTTGCATGAACAGTTGCGACAGGGGGCTGACGAACAGTCCGCTGCGGCCATTTCCGCATTGATAGAAGGCGGAACAATATGAGTAAGCGCCCTTTGCCGCCGTTTGAGTGCCAATACCAGGGGCGCTTATTGGCCGGTGTGGACGAGGTAGGACGCGGACCGCTGGTTGGGGCTGTGGTGACGGCTGCGGTTATCCTGAACCCGGAAAGGCCAATACCGGGCCTGGCGGATTCGAAGAAGCTGACGGACAAGCGCCGTGAGGCGCTCTACGAACAGATCATTGAGCGCGCAGCCTCCTGGAGCCTGGGGCGATGTGAAGCCGATGAGATTGACCGCCTGAACATCTTTCAGGCGACCATGGTGGCTATGGAGCGTGCCGTGGCGGGCCTGCATGTTGAACCGGAATATGTGCTGGTGGACGGTAACCGATGCCCCCGATGGCGCTGGGCATCGGAACCTGTGGTGAAGGGGGATAGCCGGGTGGAGGCCATTAGTGCGGCGTCCATAATCGCCAAGGTGACTCGTGACAGGGAGATGGCCGTGCTCCATGAGGAATTCCCTGAGTACGGCTTTGCCAGCCACAAGGGCTATCCCACTCCCGTACACCTTGAAGCGCTCGGTCGACTGGGTGCAACTGCCTACCATCGACGTTCATTTCGCCCGGTCCAGGAAGCGATTGATTCTGTGGGTCTGTACAGCCACGCTAAGGATCAGGAACTGCAATATCCTGCCGATTTGTTTGAAAATATCGATTGACAGGTTCCGGTCGAATCCTTAGTATACGCGCACGTTGATCGGGGGAGGCCCCGGTAAACAACCAGTTTGATGCGGGGTGGAGCAGTCTGGTAGCTCGTCGGGCTCATAACCCGAAGGTCGTAGGTTCGAATCCTGCCCCCGCTACCAATTTAAAAAGCCGGTCTTTGACCGGCTTTTTTTATGCTTGTTCGATCTGCTTCAGGATTTAATTCCGCCCCGCATATTATTTGACCCTTTTGCAACTCCCTTTCAGTCGGCTTCCATCAAATCTAATACTTTCGTACCAAAAATAACCGTCATTTATCGCCCTTTGGGCAAAAAATTGCCCGGTTAATCAGTGCGCTCTGCCGTTTCATTACGATTATCTGTCGAAAAATTGACAAAATCGTAACTTGGGAAATGACGCCATTCACATCGATACTTGCCCACGTTTTATACAATTTAACAAATTCGGCAATTTATTGGTGTGAAAAACATATGAAGCGCGTCATCAAAGTGTCACAGGCATGGATAGCCGCGTTGTTTTTGGGATTGGTTCTTACAGGCTGTGGGGGCGGTTCTTCCGGTAGCTCTGACAGCACCGCCGGTACAGGCAATAGCACGGGGTCCGGCTCAGGGGGTTCCGAGGGCAATCCGCCACCGAGCGGCAGTGGTGAGGGAGTGGAAGACCGCTCCGCTTCACTTAGCTGGAATGCGCCCTTCACCCGGGAAAATGGTGATTCGCTTAGCATGGGCGAACTGGATGGTTATGTGATCCGCTATGGCAAGAATCCGGACGAGCTTTCCAAAACCGTACGGATTGGTAATGCCAGCACCATGGAATACACCGTCAATAATCTGGACAACGGCACTTGGTACTTCACCATTCAGGTGGAAGATGTTGATGGCTTGATGAGCGCGCCATCAGCACCGGTCAGTAAAACCATTTAACCAGGCAGCGGATGCCTGGCATGGAGTCCTTGTACGGCCTTGTTGTTACCCCAAGGGATGCGCTATCGGTAGTTTGAGGGTAAAGGCCGACCCTTCCCCAGGGCGGGAGCGAAGGGTTATTTCACCGCGATGCTTTTCGACCACAACGTTCACAAACGACAGCCCGAGCCCCGTGCCATGATTGCCGGACAGCTCACTGCTTTTCTGGCGCTGATAGCGGTCAAACAGGTAGGGGATCTCTTCCGGAGCAATGCCTTCTCCTTCGTCGCTTACCGTCAGGCATGCCTGATGGCCGGCCTGAAAGACCTGAATATTGACGATCGAGCCGGATGAGCTGTATTGCACGGCGTTGGTCAATAGGTTGATCACGGCCCGTTCAAGCAGTTCCGCATTTCCTTTCAGCCACAAATCCTCTGTTCCCTGAAGTAACAGCTGAATACCTTTCTCGGCAGCCTGCTCGCTGACGCTGTCGCGGGCGTTCTCAACGATGGCTAAAAACTCGCACTCGTAAAAGCGGGTTTCGGTTAACTGTTCAGCCCTGGCAAGCTGTACGAATTCTTCGGCAAGATGATAGCTGCGCTTCGCTAGCCGGCCCAATTGGTCGAGCTGTTCCGGTTCGATATGGCCACGGTTCCGTTTGAGTTGTTCGATCAGTGCAAGCTGCGAAACCAGGGGCGAGCGAACATCGTGAGAAATAAAGTCGATGGCCTCCCGATGCTGCCGCTGTTGTTCCCTGAGTTCCGAGATGTCCGATATGTTGGCGATAATGCCGTTCTGATCGCTGTCAGGAAGTGAAAATGGCGCGAAGTGAATCAGGAAATCCTTATCGCGAATTCGTAAATCCACCGTACGGCTCTGGGCCAGCGTGAGGGTTTCCGAGACAGTTTCATGCCAGGGCGGATTGTCCCTCGGGTCGTGTCCCTCCAGAAGTCTGGCCAGGGGCAGGCCGCTGAGGCTTGGCATGGGTTCGCGAAACCATTCTTCGATGTGGCCATTGGCAAAGCGGATAACGCCCAGTTCGTCGGTCACAATAATGCCGTCCGGCATGCGTTCGAAGCTGCGCCTGATAAATCTCTGCATCTGGCTCATGCGCTCGGTCGCCACGCGTACTCGCTCGATTCGAGCGGAGATGTTTTCCCGTGGCCCCGTTTTACGCACTGGCTCTTGGGTGCTGGATAGCGGCAAACGGCGGAGGTAGCGCTGGATGGCCTCCCTGCTCAGGTCGTTGGGGAGCTTGAGCCCGATTCTGTAGGTCACGCCATTGCGTACCAGGCTGACCCAGCTTTGGCCGCCAATGTGATGCCATTGCCCCGGGGTATCCAGTGGCGGGATATCACCGGCGGCCAGGCCAGACGATGTCATCACCTCATCACCTTCTGCCAGTAGCCAGCCCTCTGGTTGAAGCAGGGCCTGAAAATGACTGAGCAGTTGCGGTGGGTGCCTCAGCGACGGCTCTTCGAGTGTCATGGTGGGCCCGCGGGCAAGTTCGTCGAGCTGGCGGTTGAGGAAGCTGTTGGTCATGGCCAGCCGTAGTGCGCTGGATACGGGCAGTGCCAGCAGGGGAATCGCGATGGCGTGGGAGATCGGCAGCCAAAGCTTGGCTCCGATCAACAGCAGCGCATGCAGGAGAATCAGTAAGCCGAGGCTCGTCAAACAGAGCAGAATGCTACGTGCCGGTCGCATGCGGGGTAGGGTGAATGACAGTAGAACAATGACCAGAACGGCAAGCCCAATCGCAATAGGCTTCGATACCTGTGATATCAATTCGTCCTTCACCAGTGCGGAATAACTGTTGGCGTGGAACTCAACGCCGGACATGGGCTGATTGAGGCCCGAAAACGGAGTGGGCAGGATGTCGCCAAAACCCGGTGCGGTTGCACCTACAAACACCGTTTTCCCCCTGAAAACGTTCTTTGCGAATTGCCCATCAAGCACTTTGATGTAGGAGTGGGAAGGCAGTGTTCCGGCACTACCGGCCATTGGAATGGCGCGGTAGTGCTGTCTGACGTTTGTGTAGGGCGGCGCATTGGACACTATTGGGCTTGCTGACGGCGCTTCAGAGGCCGCCAGGGCCAGGCTGGGCCACAACTGATCACCCAGGCCATTGAACAGATAGAGCCCCCGTGCCAGGCCATCTTCGTCAAGCTCCACATGGGCATGTCCAAGCGTTGCTGCAGCGGACGCCAATGTCGGAGCGGGAAGTTGTTCGCTGATCAGGTAATGCCGGGAGGGCGGTGACAGATGAAGCGGCAGGATGACGTTGCCGTGTTTCTGCATGGCGTCAGCCATTGCCTGGTCTTCCGCCGATGGTTCGGGGAACAGGATGTCGAAGACAATGGTTTTGGCGCCGGCCTGGTGGAGTTTTTCAATCAGCTGCGCGTGGGTTGTCCGTGGCCAGGGCCAGCGCCCCAGGCGATCCATGCTCAGTTCGTCAATGGCGACAATGACGACATCATCGGCGGGTTCTGAGGGGATGGCGGTGATAAGGGTGTCGTAAAGCCAGAAATCCAGGCGCTCCGGAGCGGAGGTTGTCTGGAACAGTAGCAGAAATGTCAGTAGTGGCAGGCCCAGCGTCCAAGGTGTCGTCTTAATGGGAAACCAGTTCCGGGTCATGAGGCCTGCTGTCGGGTATCAGGAAGTTGTGGGTTATTCCAGAAACAATTCCCTCCCTGGTCCCCACCGGCTTTCAAGCGGACCGTCAGAGAGGGCTTTCAGGCGAACAAAATACCGTCTTCCGGGAATGAGGCGCAAGGCCGCTGTGGTATCCGACAGCGTCGCCTCTTTGATTATGTTGTTAAATCCCGGCTCTTCTGACAGCTGCAGGCGATAATCGGTCGCGGTATCCACTTTCTGCCAGAACACTCTTACCTGGCTGTCGACGTAGTTGACACTGATGATGCGAACCGGTGGGAGGGTCCCGTTCACGACCAGTGAGCGTGCCTCACTCGTGGCGACGGAATTGCCGCCGGCCTCGGTGACCACCCGCCAGTAGTATTGCCCGGGTGTCAGGGGTCGAGAAGGAAGCGCGCTTTCATCAGGCGCCCACTCACTAGTGGCAATCGTGTTTCCAAAGTCTTTGTTCTCCGAGATTTCCACCCGGGCGACTTCGTTTTCGCCGCGCAACTGCCATCGGAACTCGGGCATGTCGTCGTTAACGGTCGCACCTGGTTCCGGTTGTTCCAGTGCGGCGGTCCGGGCCTGTAAATCGACTTCAAAAGACATGACGCCGGGCATGCCAGCCATGCCACGATTGTCGATGGCGGCAAGGTGAATCTCGTAGCGGCCATTGTCCAGCAGGTTAATATCGAAACTACTGTCGCTGACCTTGCTGCTGTTAATCCAGCGGCCGGAATCGGCATCGAAGATATCCACACGATGGCTGTTGGCACCGTTGGGCGCCCAGCTCAGCTGTGCCGGAAGTTGCTTAAGCTGTTGCGGCAGGGGGTTGATCTGCGGAGCTGGGGGCAGGCGGCGGATGTTCATTCTACCCACACCTGCGGTTGAAACGCTGGCGCTATAACCGGCTGGAATTCGGCGTGTTTGCCCCGGCGGACCAAACGATACCTCACCCTCGGTGACCCGTAGATCGGTCATGCCGGGCGCGGTTCTGAGGCTGAACATGGTGCCCCTGACCGCCGCCACAGCGGAGGGCGTTTCAATCTCAAAGCGCGAGCCGCCTTCAATCACGGGCTTCACCTGGGTTTCGATTTCGCCCTGATTGAGGCGCAGGCGGGTGTCCACCATGCCGGACTTCCCGTACTGGGTCAGGCGATTGAAGGCGAGACGGGAATGCGGTGATATCCGCACCACGGAGCCGTCAGCAAGTTCGATGGTGGCCGTGCCAGCCTGCGACTGGATTTCATCACCCACCCGAATCAGAGAGTCGCTGTTCAGAGGGCGTTTGGTGCCGTCACTACCGGAAATCAGTTGTACCGATCCGGTCACCGAGTTTACTCGGGCAGGGTCGGGTTGGCGCTGAAGCCAGGCAAGGGGAATTCGCAGGTTGTCTCCGCTGGTCACCGTGGCGGGGTTGTCGATGCCATTGTGCTGGAGCAGGCGAATGGCGGGAATACCTTTGGCCAGCAATGCGTCAGCGATCCCCGCAAAATGTTCACCGGGTCGTACCGTATAGATCCACTCCGGCGTTGCGTTGGATTCCTGGGCAGCGGCGCCCACCTGGGAACCCCGGGTGACCGAAAGTTCCGCCTGTACTGGCAACGCCATCAGGGAGCCGAATAGTAGCAGCAAACCGGTGAAGGTTCGCAGGGTGACGCATTGACTCATGTCAGGCTTGTTCCATGACCGTTACGGTCTCATCCGGGCCGGAGGCTTTCATCGCTTCAAGACGATAACCGCGCTGGTAAATGGTCTTGATCCGGAAACCGTTCTCGGGATTAAGGCCCAGTCTGCGGCGAAGCCGGCTCATGTGCGTGTCCACGGTACGGGTATTGATGTCTTTCGCCAGTCCCCATACCCGCTCAAGCAGCATCTCACGGGTCAGCAACCGGCCCTGGTTCTGGAACAGGAACAGGGTCAGGTCAAAGTCCTTATCCGTCAGCGTCAGCACGTTGCCGTGAAGCGCAATGGTCCGAAGCTGGGTATTGATCTCGAACGGGCCGTACTGCAACGATTCTTTTTCGGCATCGGGGCTGGTGCGACGTGCCAGCGCATTGATGCGCGCCACCAGTTCTGCCTCGCGAGCAGGTTTGGCCAGATAGTCATCGGCACCGGCATCCAGCGCTCGCACGATATCAGTCTCGCTGTCGCGCTGGGTGAGAAACACCACCGGAATCTGCCAGTTCAACTGCGCACGTACGCTTTCCAGAACCTCTATGCCGGTCATGTCGGGTATTTGCCAATCCATCACCAACAGATCATAGCTGCGATGAAGGACCGCGCTCAGAAATGCCTGGCCAGACGGAAAGCTGTCGCAGTGGTGCCCGCGCTCGGACAACACAGACTGAATGTGCTGAGCCTGTTCATGTTCGTCCTCAAGCAGAGCAATTCGCATCAAACGTCTCCCGACATCAAATAGTGTCATATTCAGGCTTCCCGACGAAGGCGGGGAATAGTTATTGAATTCTGCTTCACATTATTACAAATCAGCAATTTCGCTTCAGTGTCGTTATGTAGTGTTGCGTAAACGGATCGCAGGTTTTCCGTTGTCGTCATCCAGTGTTTGTCGGCAGCCGGGGAAATTGCTGCAGCCCCAGAACCAGCCTTTTTTGCCTTTTCTGCGCACCAGAGGCGAAAAGCAGTGCGGGCAGGGAATGGGTTTTTCTCCCGTGCCATCCGCCGGCGACTGGTCCTCGATGGGCCGCGTGCCTTTGCAGTCCGGAAAGCGGGTACAGGCATGGAAGGCACCAAACTTGCCCTCGCGCTGGCGCATGGGAGCACGACACTTGGGGCAATGCGGCTGCCCCTCGCCTGGTGGGGCAGTCCTGGCTTCCTGCTCAGGGGTGTTGATGAACCCGCGTATCTGTTCTTTCAGGTCTGCAATAAACTGCTTGGGATTGCCCTCGCCGCGGCGAATACTTTCCAGGGTCGCTTCCCAAATGGCCGTCATATCCGGCTTGCTGACGGACTCCGGCAACGAATCAATCAACGCCTTGCCCTTCGGTGTCGACCGGATGTGGCGCTTGTCCCGATATAAATAGTCGCGCCGGAACAGGGTATCAATAATCGCGGCCCGTGTGGCCTCAGTGCCCAGCCCATCAGTTTCGCGCAGGGTTTTGCGGAGCTCTGGATCGCTGACAAAACGGGCGATGTTGGTCATCGCTGACAGCAACGTGGCGTCGGTGAAATATTGGGGTGGCTGGGTTTTACGTTCGGCGATCTCCACAGAGTCACAGAGTATCGGGTCACCTTTTTCCAGGCGAGGGAGGGGCGCTTTGGCGGCCTCTTGTCGGCTTTCCCGCTGACGAATTTCCAGGGTTTTCCAGCCGGGCTGGAGAACGGCGGTTTCGGTTGCTCTGAATGCGTGTTCGCCAATCCCGATCGCTAATTTGCCTTCCCGGTGTATGGCGTCGGCGCTGAACTGCATCAGATAATACCGGCTGATCAGTTCGTAAATGTTTTTCTCAGCTTCGCTCAGACGTCCATTGGGCGCCTTTCTGGCCGTGGGGATGATGGCATGGTGGGCGTCCACCTTTTTGTCATTCCAGGCTTCGGTGCGGCGGTTCAGGTCCGTCGCCTCGCAGGCTGTCGCCAGTTCGCCGGCGACATTGCCAATGGCCTGCACCACACTCTGACGCTGGTCAAAATGACCTTCCGGCAGATAACGGCAGTCCGAGCGGGGATAGGTAATCAACTGGTGGCGTTCGTACAGGTTCTGGGCGGTGTCCAGTACGTCTTTTGCGCCCATGCGGAACAGTCGCCCCGCCTCGATTTGCAGGGCAGAGAGTGAGAACGGCAGGGGCGGCGCTTCGTTCCTGTCGCGAAAACGGGATTCCGTAACTTTGCCAGGCCGTCCTTCTACGGCTTCGGCGATCTGCCTGGCGACATCGCTGTCCAACAAACGGTCTTCTTCATCCAGATATTCCCGGTAGGCTTCAGAAGGCTGCCAGCGCGCCGTAAACGCTTGCGGGTCCGATTCCTCATCCACTGCGTGGCACGTCGCTTGAACGCGGAAAAAAGGTTTCGGCTGGAAGTTCTCAATGGTGATGTCCCGCGCCACCACTAGCCCCAGCACCGGGGTTTGTACCCGGCCGACGGAATACACGCCCTGCTGACCCTGCTGCTGGTAGGACAGCGTGTAGAAACGGGTAAGATTAATGCCGTAGAGCCAGTCCGCCCGCTGGCGGGCAAGGGCGGAATGGGACAAACGGCGGAATTCACGATTGTCCTTCGGTGCCTGGATGGCCTTTGCCACCGCCGCCGGAGTCAGGTCATTGATCAGGATTCGCTGCACGGGGCAGGTGGCGCCTGTGTAGCGGATGACTTCGTCCACCAACAATTGGCCTTCCCGGTCCGGATCGCCGGCGTGGACGATGGTCTCTGCCTTGCGGATCAGCGATTCCAGTACTTTGAGCTGCTGGCGTACGCTATCTTTGGGCATCACCTCCCAGCGCTCGGGAAACAGGGGCAAATCTTCCGGTCGCCATTTTTTCCAGCGCGGGTCGTACTGGCCGGGTTCTGCCGGTTCCAACAGGTGGCCGATACACCAGCTAACGGTGCTTGCGTTGCTTCCGTCGCCGCAACGAATCCACCCGTTCCCCTTCTGATGGGGAGAGGGGAGGGCAGCGGCAATTGCCCGGCCCAGGCTTGGTTTTTCAGCAATGTACAGACGCATAAGTTGGAAGCAGTTTTCGGGTGGGGATGGAAGATGGCGCTTTGTCGGTATCCTGTCAAGGTAACACAGCGTTTGGTGTAGTAGACTGTTCCATAACACATTCGATCAGGAGCAGGCCTGTTTATGTCCACACAACAAGCCATTGAGCACAAGCTGACAAGCGCTTTCGACAGCCAACACCTCATGGTTGAAAACGAGAGCCACAAACACAACGTGCCACCGAACTCTGAAACCCATTTCAAAGTGACCCTGGTGTCTCCGGAGTTTGAGGGGCAGGGCAAGGTCAAGCGCCACCAGGCCATCTATAAAATACTGGCGGACGAAATGTCCGGTGGCGTCCACGCCCTGGCGCTGCACGTTTATTCACCACAGGAGTGGGAGGCGTCCGGCCAGGCAGCGCCCGATTCTCCCAATTGCATGGGCGGCTCCAAGAACGATCCGGCCTTTGCATCCGGAGGTGGCCAGTGAGCCAGTTCTTCCAGATTCACCCGGAAACGCCCCAGAAACGACTGATCAACCAGGCTGTGGATATTCTCCGCAAGGGGGGCGTTATTGTGTACCCGACGGATTCCGCCTACGCCATTGGTTGCCACCTCGGTGACAAGCAGGCAGCGGACCGGATCAAGCGGATTCGCCGCCTGGATGACAAGCACAACTTCACCCTGATGTGTCGGGACCTGTCGGACATCGGCGTGTTCGCGAAGGTTGATAACACCCAGTATCGGCTACTCAAGAACTTCACGCCGGGGGCTTACACATTCATTCTGGACGCCACCAGTGAAGTACCGCGCCGCCTGCTGCACCCCAAACGCAAGACCATTGGCATGCGGGTGCCGGACAACGCCATTGTGCAGGCGCTGTTGGCGGAACTGGGCGAACCCATCATGAGCAGCACGCTGATATTGCCGGGTGACGAGGACCCGATGACGGATCCTTATGACATCCGGGAAACTCTGGAGCACGAGCTGGATCTGATCATCGATGGTGGTTTTTGTGGCCTGGAGGCGACCACCGTGGTGAACATGACAGGGGATGCGCCTGAGGTAACTCGCGTCGGTAAAGGCGATCCCGAGCCCTTCCGGATTTAACGGAATCAGGCCCGGGCGTTCAGGCTCAGGGCGAAATTTTTGCGGTCTGCGTAGTTGGTGGCCTGATCAGTATTAATGGTTCTGCGCAGACTGTCGTATCGGTGCGCCAGGTCCTGCAGGCCGTTGAATTGCTGGTTTTCGCTGACCAGGGTGTCCAGCAGTGAATTGTTCACGCCGTAGGCCTTGTTCAACTTGAGCGCGTTGTCCACAAAGTGCAGGGTGGGCTCGCTGGCACTGAGCCGGCTGAACGCCTCCCCGAACGGCTTGCTGTTGTTCAGGTCCTGTTCGATACGGCTACGGCTTTCTTCCGGTATGCCACCACCAACGCTGATCTTGCCGTCGTCGTTCTTTGAGACTTCCACACTGGTTGCCGGGCTCAGTTTGTACTCGGCAAGTTTGTGCCGCAGAGTTTCCCGCATATAGGCAAGGTCCTGCCCGACGGTTTGTTTGTATTCCGCCATCTGCAAGCGACTGGACTTGGGGCGACCGGTTTCGAAGCTTGCCCGCTCCGACAGGGTAAACCGGTCATCGGTTGCAGAGGCCGGCACCTCCGGTGCTGTGGGCTTTGGCGACGCATTACCTGATGCCGCCGGCTGCTTCTTCTCCATGGCCTGCTGGAACTGGGTGCTGGCTTTGATCAGCGATGTGAGTAGCGACATGGCGTTGTTCCCCTCCCATGGCCAATGAGGAAATGTTGACGGTTTTGGTGTCTAGGGGAGGAATAAGCACAAAGTGGGCCATCAAATGCTTCGGGTTGCTACCTCGTGACCAATGCTGGGCTGGGTATTTCCACCATCACGCGCAGTCCGCACTCAGTCGCAGCGGAAAAATGAAGGTTTCCGCCGTAGCGTTCGACAATGTCACGCACAATGGCGAGTCCGAGACCGTGGCCTGGCGTTTGCTCGTCAAGTCGCAGCCCTCTTTGGCCGAGCTTGCCGATTTCGGCGTCTGTGACCCCCGGGCCATCATCCACGACTTCTATGTTCAGCCGGCCAGAGTCTTGCGACAGTGAAAGCTCTACGCAGCGTTTTGACCATTTGCCCGCGTTATCCAAGAGATTCCCCATGATTTCATTCAGGTCGTGCTCTTCGACCGGCCAGCGTGCATCGTCGGGGAGGGAGCTCGACAGTTCGAAAGATCTTTCCGTGTACAGTCGTCCCAGCATCCACACCAGATCCCGGGCCTGTTTCATGGGATAGGCGCTTTTCCCGACCTGTGGGCCTGCAAAGCGGCTCCGTCGCATTTCGGCTTCGAGCTGTTTGTCGATGTCGTTGAGCCTTGCGGTCATCTCGAGCCGTAGTTCGTCGGATAATGGGCGGCTGGTATCCTCAAGAATCTGTCGGACTGCTGCAATCGGGGTTTTCACGCTGTGAGAGAGATTTGCCAATGCGTCCCGTGAGCGTTCCAGTCGTTGATCCAGTGAGTCGAGAAGTTGGTTGAGCTGTTGTACCAGGGGGCGGAATTCTTCCGGTGCTTCGACATGAATCCGCGAGACTTTGCCATCCTGAAGTCGCTTTAGCGTAGCCCTGAGGGCTACAACGGGACGCATGGACAGGTTAATACCGAACCAGATCACGGCGACCAGCAGTAAAATGAGCAATATGGAGACGATTGCAGTCCATGCGTGCAGCTCGGCCTGGCTGCGTTTCAATGCACCCAGATCCTCGGACACAATGACCACGACGGGTGTGTCGCCCACGCGAAATGACTTCCGGTAAGCCAGAATATCGGCTGGCGTATCGGCCTTTCCAGAGTCCTGCACACGATGGGTTCCGTCCTGCCCAGATTCAATCAGTGACATCAATACTGGCGCCCAGGAATCCGGTGAAATTATGGTTCTTGACGGTGAATGTATAGCAAAGGCATGGTGAAAGACCTCCTGGAAATAATCACCCGTCTGAAGGGTATCCAGTTTGCCGTCGGAATCGCGAATCTGGTGTTCAAGGAATGCCACTTCATCTTTGAGTCTCGTCTCAACGAATTCCCTGGACATTCGGTCCAACAGAAAGCCGTGTACCAGCCAAGCGAGGCCCATCAGGGCTATGCCTGCAGGCAGTAGTAGCACCAGCAGAGTACCTTTTACGGAAGCTGGCTTTCTAAGCAATGTCATTAAACAGATATCCCTGGCCGCGACGGGTTGAGATAGTATCGTTGCCGACCAGCTTCCGTAATCTGCGAATGTAGGCTTCGATCACATTCTCACTGGGGGTATCGTTCAGGTTATAGAGCTGTTCCATTAACTGTTCTTTCGAGAAGACTTGGCCGGGACGGCTCATCAGGCAGCGTAGCAGGCGGAATTCGGTACCTGTCAGGCTGTGTTCGGTGCCATCGTCGGATTTCAGGCTCTGGCGGTTTTCGTCCAACTCGTAGCGCCCGGCTTTTACCAGAGAATGAATGCGGCCTTCGCTACGGCGCACAATGGCGTTCAGTCGGGCGATTAACTCCTCGGTTTGGAAAGGTTTGGCGAGGTAGTCATCGGCCCCGGCTTTCAGTCCTTCGACTTTATCATGCCAGTCACCCCTCGCGGTTAAGATTAACACCGGAAAGGCGATGTGATCCTTCCTCCATTTTCTCAGTACGTCCAGGCCGTTGCCATCGGGCAGGCCAAGGTCAAGAATAATGGCACGGTATTCCTCCTGTCTTGCCAGCATCATGGCTTCTCTGGCCGTGTGTGTTGTATCAACGCTGAATCCCGCCTTTTCAAGTTGCCTACTTAACCCATCAGCCAACAGGCGGTCGTCCTCAACGAGCAATAATCGCATCGGGCCATTCCTCATCACGTCATTAAAGTGGGTGTAAGTGTCGCTAATCAAACTGAATTCAGCCTGAACGATTAAATATCCGGCATTTTCAGCAAGGATTCAGGTAAGTGCGCGATGGTGTGATTCTTATTTTGGCATGGCTCAGTGTCCTGAGCTAACCAACAACCGTGTTAACGAACATGTCGCCATAGGAGAAAATGAAATGAATGCATCAAAGGTTTTTCTGGTAGCAGCGTCCATGTCTATGTCTGCAGCGGCTATCGCGGCCGGCGCCCATGGTGGTGGCCACGGTGCCGGTAGTGGTGAACCGGGCAAGGCATCGGAAGCCGCTCGCACCATCACTGTTGAAATGTACGACAACTACTATGAGCCGGAAGAAGTTAGTGTTGAGACCGGTGAAACCGTGCGCTTTGTTGTAAAGAACGAGGGCAGCTTGGTCCACGAGTTCAATATTGGCACTCCTTCCATGCATGAAGGCCATCAGAAAGAAATGATGATGATGGTAGAGCACGGCGTGATCCAGGGTGGGAAGCTGAATCACGACATGATGAGCATGGACATGGGCAACGGAAAAACCATGAAGCATGACGATCCAAACAGCGTGTTGCTTGAGCCTGGACAGAGCAAGGAAGTTGTCTGGAAGTTTACGGAAAAAGGTGACATTGAGTTCGCATGCAACGTGCCAGGCCACTACCAGGCCGGTATGTACGGTGACGTTAACTTTGAGTAAACCGGCGTACTGAAAACCCCGCGAATGCAAGGGTTGGGACTGTGTCCCAGCCCGGCTTCAACGAAGTGCAGTTTGGAGTAATATAGATGAAAACACGCCTACTGACAGGACTTTTGAGTCTGTTGATGCCAGCAATGGTATTAGCCGGTGAATACGATCTGACGGTCGACCGCGTTGAAATTGACACCGGTGATTTCGTCAAGGAGGGCATTGGCTACAACGGGAAATCCCCCGGGCCGGTTATGCGCTTCAAGGAAGGCGAAAATGTCAGGATCAACGTGACCAACAACCTGGATGAGATGACGTCCATTCACTGGCATGGCCTGATCCTACCTTTTGATCAGGACGGTGTGCCAGGTATCAGTTTTCCAGGTATCAAGCCGGGTGAAACCTTCACCTATGAATTTCCGATCCAGCAGGCGGGCACCTACTGGTTCCACAGTCATTCAGGCTTCCAGGAGCCGGATGGCGCTTATGGTTCCATTGTCATTGAGCCAGAAGGCCGTGAGCCGTTCCGCTATGACCGGGAATACGTCGTGCAACTCACCGACAAACATCCCCATTCCGGCGACCGCATTATGCGCAACCTGAAGATGATGCCGGATTACTACAATCGCGAGCAGCAGACTGTAGGCGAGTTTTTCTCTGACGTGTCCGAGAATGGTCTGATGAACACCGTTCGGGACCGTATGGCCTGGGGCGGCATGCGGATGATGAAAGCGGATGTCGAGGACCTGCAGGGCTTTACAGGGTTGATTAACGGTAAAGGGCCAGACCAGAACTGGACCGGACTCTTTGAGCCCGGAGAACGTATTCGGCTGCGTTTCATCAATTCCTCGGCCATGACCTACTTCGACATCCGGATTCCCGGTCTGGATATGACGGTTGTACAGGCCGACGGCAACAACGTACAGCCGGTTAACGTCGACGAATTCCGGATTGGCGTGGCGGAAACCTATGACGTCATCGTGCGCCCGAAAGATGAACAGGCTTACACCATCTTCGCCGAATCCATGGGGCGTTCAGGTTATGCCAGAGCGACACTGGCCCCCGAAGAGGGCATGGAAGCGGCAGTGCCTCAACTGCGTGAACCTGCGCGCCTGACCATGGCTGACATGAGCGGCATGCACGGCATGGACCATGGCAGCATGGCTGGTATGGATCATGGAAACATGGAGATGGGCAGCTCGGAAGATATGGCGGGTATGGATCACTCTTCGATGGAAGGAAAGGATCACTCCAACATGAGCAGTATGGATCATTCCAATATGAAAGGAATGGATCATTCGGGCATGGCCGGCATGGATCATGGTTCCATGGCGATGGGGAAGGAAAGCCCAAGCGATCCTTTCTATGCCAAGGGCAGCGGCCTCGTGCCTACGGCGGCCAATGGCGGCAAGTTTCTCTCCTACGCTGATTTGAAAGCCCAGAACCCATTGTACGAAGACCGTGAACCTACCCGGGAAATCGAGCTTCGTTTGACCGGCAATATGGAGCGCTATACCTGGAGTATTAATGGCGTTAAGTACGAAGACGCCGATCCGATTCGCCTGAAATACGGCGAGCGGGTTCGCTTCAAGTTTGTAAACGAGACCATGATGACACACCCCATGCACCTGCATGGCATGTGGTCCATCCTCGATGTTGGAGCAGGCCAATGGAACCCCATCAAGCACACGGTTAGTGTGCAGCCGGGCACCACGGTATATATGGAAACGGAGGTCGACGAACCAGGCCAATGGGCTTTCCATTGTCATCTGTCCTATCACGCCGCAGCCGGTATGTTCCGCAAGGTGATTGTTGAAGGTGGGCCAGAGTCGAAGCAGGCCAAAACAGACGTGATTGCTGAAGAAGGAGGAGAGGCATGAGCCGTATTCGATCAGTTGTTGCCGTCAGTTTTCTTGCCTCCATGGGATTCTCAACGGCAGTGACGGCCCAGGAAATGATCTCCGACACCACTGCTCGTAAACAGCCGCTCACAACCTGGGGTGTTCAGTTCGAGGAGTTTGAGTACCGCTACAGCGACGATGACGAGGAACTGGGAGTCTGGAACGCGGATGCCTTCTATGGCACCGACGATTTTAAAGTCCGGCTGCTTACGACCGGGGAATATGAGATCGCGGAACAGGCCTATGAAACACTGGAAAACCAGTTGGTCGGCCAGATCCCAATCTCCAAGTTCTTCGACGCCAAAGCGGGTGTGCGTTTTGATACCCCCGAAGGCCCGGATCGAACCTATGCGGTGCTGGGGGTTGCGGGGTTGGCGCCCCAGTGGTTTGAGATCGACGCCAATCTCTATGTCAGCAAGGATGGCGACACTTCTACGGAGCTTGATGCGGAGTACGAGCTGCTTCTCACTAACTACTGGATACTGGCGGCCACCCTGGATGCAACGGTGGCGTTCAGCGAGGATCGGGAGATTGGCGTTGGTAAAGGACTTGTTTCCACTGAAACCGGTCTCAGGTTGAGCTATGACTTGATCGACCGAGCGTTCTCACCCTATGTAGGCGTTGTTCATGAGCGTAAGTATGGTGATAGCGCTGACTTCGCCGAAGCGGATGGTGGCAGTACAGAAGACTGGTTTGCCGTGATTGGCGCACGCATCGCGTTCTGATCGGCTATGTTGGGGCCAAAGATATTTCTTTGGCCCGTTTTTCGCGATATTGATGTAAGTGAGGTATATCAAAGGCAGCACTGGCTATCTATTGAATATCAAACGCCGTTCAAAGCAACAGGAGGTTGAATGAGCAGCAAGCACGATAGAACCACGCGCTATCAGGAAGGCAGTCTCACACTCCCGGGAACCGTTATGCTGGGCACCGGAGTGATGATTGGCGCCGGCATCTTTGCACTTACCGGGCAGATGGCGCAGATGACGGGTGTTCTTTTCCCATTGGCGTTTCTGGCCGCAGCGGTCATCGTCAGCTTCAGCGCCTATTCCTACATCAAAATTTCCAATGCCTACCCGTCAGCCGGGGGCATTGGCATGTATCTGCATAAAGCTTATGGAAATAGGCTGCCGACGGCTTTCAACGCGTTGTTGATGTATTTCTCGATGGTGATTGCCCAGAGCTTCCTTGCGCGAACCTTTGGTTCTTACACCATGCAACTGTTCGGTGGCGATGAAAGCGGCCGTATGGTGCCCATTCTTGGCGTATCCCTGATCCTGGGCGCGTTCCTGATCAATCTACTCGGCAACCGGATGATTCAGGGAGTGGCTTCCTTTATCGGCATTCTGAAAATTGGCGGAATTCTGATCTTCGGACTGGTGGGCATCTGGATTGCCGATAGCCTATCGGTAGATTTTTCGAGCACCGGCGAAGCTGGAACTGTAGGCAACTTCCTGGGGGCAACTGCCCTTGGCATTCTGGCCTTCAAGGGCTTTACAACCATTACCAACAGCGGCTCGGAAGTGATAGACCCCAAGCGTAACGTGGGGCGCGCCATCGTTATATCCATTGCAGCCTGCGTGGTGATCTACACCTTGGTGGGCTTTGCGGTTGCCAGCAACCTGTCCCTGGCGGAGATCATCAAGACGCAGGATTACTCCCTTGCGGCCGCTGCGCGTCCGGCTTTGGGCGACTACGGCGTCTGGTTTACCGTCGCTATTGCCATGATGGCCACTGCGGGAGGGATTCTGGCCAGCATTTTTGCGGTGTCGCGCATGCTTGCCATGCTCACCGAGATGAAACTGGTGCCCCACCGTCACTTCGGCATGCCGGGTAGTATCCAGAAACATACTCTGGTTTATACCGTCGTCCTGGGGTTGGTTCTGACAGCCTTTTTCGACCTCTCTCGAATCGCTGCCCTGGGGATCGTGTTCTACCTCATCATGGACATTGCCATCCATTGGGGCGTTCTGCGCTACCTGCGTAAAGATGTGCAAGCTAACGTCTGGGTACCTGCAACGGCCATCCTGCTGGACTTGCTCGCGCTCGGCGGGTTTGTGTGGGTCAAGCTGAATACCGACCCGTTCGTCATTGGTGTGGCGCTCGTTACCATGATCGTCATTGCGATGGCCGAACAGTTCTTTCTCAAGAAGTCACGAGAATCGGCTCAAGCGGAAGAAAATGATGTTCATGCACATCATCACCACTAATACGTATTGGGCAAGGAGGCAGTATCCAAATGACTGATCACCAACATCGGCATCATGACCACGAGGCACCCGACTCGGCAGAACACACAGTGAAAGATCCGGTGTGTGGCATGGCCGTGGACCCGCACACAACAGAGCATCGCAGCCAGCACGAGGGTAAGACCTGGTATTTCTGTTCATCAGGGTGCCACGACAAGTTTGACCAAAGCCCGGAACACTACCTCGGCGGCGAACACGCACAGCAGGAATCGGCCGCCCCGGGCGCGATGTACACCTGCCCGATGCACCCCGAAATCCGACAACAGGGCCCCGGTGATTGTCCGATCTGCGGTATGGCTCTGGAACCCGAGCAAGTAAGCCTGGACGATGGCCCTTCGGCTGATCTAAAAGACATGACTCGCCGATTCTGGATCGGCCTGGTGCTGGCCCTGCCAGTACTGGTGCTGGAAATGGGCGGGCATCTCACCGGCCTTGATCAGATCGTTGCCCCACAAATGTCCAACTGGATCCAACTGGTATTGGCAACGCCCGTTGTGGTCTGGTGTGGCTGGCCTTTCTTTGTCAGGGGTTGGAAATCAGTGGTCAGCCGTCATCTGAACATGTTCACTCTTATCGCTATTGGTACCGGTGTCGCGTTGATCTATAGCCTGGTGGCGACTCTGGCTCCCCAGATTTTTCCCGATGCCTTCCGACAAGAGGACGGTTCGGTTGCCGTCTATTTTGAGGCCGCTGCTGTGATTGTCGTGCTGGTGCTGCTTGGCCAAGTGCTGGAACTGAGAGCCCGGGAAAAAACCTCGGGCGCGATTAAGGCGCTGCTGGATCTGGCACCGGCGACGGCTCGGAAACTGGATGATCAGGGTGGCGAGTCCGACGTGTCGCTGGATCAGGTCAAGGTGGGCGACCGTTTGCGAGTGCGCCCCGGAGATAAGGTGCCGCTCGACGGCGAGGTACTAGAGGGCGGCTCCAACGTGGATGAGTCCATGGTGACCGGCGAGCCCCTCGCAGTCAGTAAAAAAACCGGTGACCAGGTCATTGGCGGCAGCATTAACCAGCAGGGCAGTTTTATTATGCGCGCCGACAAGGTTGGCCGCGACACGATGCTGTCCCAGATTGTTCAGATGGTGGCGAGTGCCCAGCGCAGCCGCGCACCGATTCAGGGCCTGGCCGACAAAGTCGCAGGCTGGTTTGTACCGGCGGTGATTTTGATTGCCATTGTCGCCTTCATCGCCTGGTCAATCTTTGGCCCCGCGCCGCCCATGGCATTCGGGCTGATTGCGGCGGTCAGTGTTCTGATCATCGCCTGTCCCTGCGCACTGGGCCTGGCTACGCCCATGTCGATCATGGTGGGTGTTGGTCGTGGTGCCCAGAGTGGCGTGCTGATCCGCGATGCGGAAGCACTGGAGCGCATGGAGAAGGTGGACACCGTGGTGGTGGATAAAACCGGCACGCTGACGGAGGGCAAGCCCCAAGTCACTCGGTTGGTCGCGGCGAACGGGTTCAGTGACAGCGATCTGATGCGTTATGCCGGCGGCCTGGAAAAGGGCAGTGAGCATCCGCTGGCCCACGCCATACTCGACAAAGCCAAAGGCATGGAGCTGAAGCTTCCGGATGCCGAAGACTTTGATTCCCCGAACGGCAAAGGGGTGACCGGGCGAATCGACGGCAAGCAGGTGCTGCTCGGCAACCGTCTTCTTATGGAGGCAGAGAACGTCGACACGTCGCGATTTAACGATGACGCGGATGAGCTTCGCAAGGATGGAGCCACCGTCATTTTTGCCGCCGTCGATGGAAGCGTCGCTGGGTTGCTGGCCATTGCCGATCCAGTTAAGGAAACCACTGAGGCCGCTATTTCGGCCCTGCAAGAAGACGGTATTCGGGTGGTCATGCTGACTGGCGACAACCGCACCTCGGCCGAGGCGGTTGCTCGCAAACTGCATATTGATGAAGTGGAAGCGGAAGTCCTGCCGGAGGACAAGGGCAAGATTGTCCAACGCCTGAAAGACGAAGGCCGTGTTGTCGTGATGGCGGGAGACGGCGTAAATGATGCACCTGCATTGGCAACCGCGGATGTCGGTGTGGCCATGGGCACGGGCACGGATGTGGCCATTGAAAGCGCGGGCATTACTCTACTACGTGGCGACCTGATGGGTATCGTCGAAGCGCGCCGGTTGTCGCTGGCGACCATGCGCAATATTCGGCAAAACCTGTTTTTTGCCTTCGTTTATAACTCTGCTGGTGTTCCGATAGCGGCCGGGGTTCTTTATCCATTTTTAGGCGTGCTGCTTTCCCCAGTTTTCGCGGCGGCTGCCATGTCGCTGTCGTCGGTCAGTGTGATCGTGAACGCATTGCGGTTGAGGGTAGTACGGTTGGCGCCAAAGCGGTGACACGTCAATGTTCAGTTAGTGAGAGATAACCGACCTCCGCCATTTTTACGGGGGTCGGTTATTTGTTTCAATTAAATTATCTGGCTCGGATTATGAGTGTTCTTGACTCATTTTTTCGTCTTTCTTCATATGCTCCATGCATGTTTCCACTTTTTTATCTTCAACCATCTTATTGGGATAAGTGCGAGCCTCGTTAATACGGTCCGCCAAACCTGAATTGGCTGAGGCCATGGTTGAAAACAAAGCTACGATTGCCGCGATCACCATTACTTTTTTCATGACATTCCCCTTTTAACCGTAAAACCAGTTTAGTATTTCAGCCTGGTTTCAGGTTCGTATGGTTTAATTGTCCGTGTTGAATGCACCGTCTTTTCGCTTTTTGAGAAAGGCGGTGCTTATGTCTCCATGAGTTAACTTGGCCGCAGGGTTCACCCTGCGGTATTTTTCCCCGCATCTTCCAGCGCTCTGTGGTAGGCCCGGCCCTCTTCAGTGGTAATCATTTCCAAGCGAGCCTCCATTCCAGGCTCTGACATACCGTAGAGTGTCATCCGTTTGTGTAAGCGTTTCATTTCTTCATTGTTGAGAATGTTTTCAAAGGAGCGATTTTCTTTAGACTGGTCGTGTGCAGCTTTCGCATCTTCATTGGATGACATGTTGCCCGCGAGTGCATATGTTGAGAGCGTAATTGTGGCTGCAAATAAAAGTATATTATTCATAATCGACACCTCCTGATTGGTTGTCGATTATATTTAATCACTGGTTTCTGAAATGGTCCTGAAAACGAAAAATAAAAGAATCTATAAATATGTGGTGGATCGTTATTAATTATTAAATATAGATATGCCGATATGCGGCATAAGGATGCGGGATAAAGATATTAACGAACGCCCAAGTAGCGGGTCCCTTTGCTCGTGATACAGCTACTGGCTTTCTGTCGCTTGATACTCCCGTTGTTCATCTGTCCAGAGAGTCTTGAGGTACTCAATTACTGCGCCAATTTCCTGGTCAGTCAGACTCTCCTCGAACGCCGGCATGGTCAGCTGTTCAGTTTTGTTGAACGGGTGTCGCCATCCTTTCGTAATCATCTTGAACAGCATGGCATCGCTGTGGCGCCAGGTGTGGCCGCTTTCATCGTGAGGTGGCGGCGGCATTTCCCCCTTCTCATCCGGGTTTTTCCAGTTGGCAGCGCCTTCACCCTGCCATCCGTGGCAAGCAGCGCAGTATTGCTCATAAATCTGTCTTCCCTGAGAGACTTCCGTCGATGTACTGTCCGCACTCTCAGGTCCGCCCGAGGCGCCGGCAATGACCGGCGCGGCGAGCAGGATGAACGAGTAGATCCAATTATTCATGGACAGGCGCCCACTCGTCAGCAGCGCCACGGGCAAGCAGGTTCCCGTTTGCCGTACCTACTACAAGTCCTTGTGACGGCGAGAAGGCAAGGGCAGTCACGGGTTGGGGGACCTTGAGGCCAGTCCAGACTTCGCCGCCATCCGCACTATGATGAAGCTGCCCCTCGATCACCGCGTAGACGTTTTCCGGGGCGGCAGGATCATAGTCGATGGCGGAGACCATTCCGCGCAGGTCACCGGCATCGCCCCAGAAGCAGAAACAGTCCATGGAGCGAGCGACGCCGCGGGTGGTTCCCGCAAACAGCCAGCCACTTTCCATACTGCCGGGCATGTCCGAATGCAGGAATGTTTGCACCGGTTCCTGGGGGCCGCTATCGACTTTTACCCATTCGGCACCGCCGTTTCTGGACCGGAACATGCCATCTTTCCCAAGGTATGCGTAGAGCGTTCCGGGTTGTGTGGCGTGAGCGGCCATGGCAGTGACCCCAAGGTCGGGCAAGGTATTATTGAGGGACTGCCAGCTCTCACCGGCGCCGTCGTAACGCCAAACGCCCAAGCCCGGACCGGCCAGGTAGACGCTTCCGTCCGCTCCTCTGGCCAGGGTGGTGGGTTGAGCACTCTGGTCAGTTGCCGGTAGCGCAATCTTGGTTGAAGTTCCGCCTTCCATGGCAAAGAGATCACTGCCCTGTAGCATCAGGAGGGCGCCTGATGAGCTGATCGTAAGAGCCTTCACTGGTTGGGCGTCGTTTGCGGATTGGGCCTGAACCAGCGCTGGCGTAAGTATTGCTGCCGTGAGCACGCAAACCCCCCAGGCTGCCCTGATCGTAGAATGGACAATTGCTTTCATGGGACAAGCCTCAATAATCTTTGTATTCGCGGAACACACTTTGCTGGCCGTTGGCACTGAAGGCGATGACCTGGTAATCGTCTTTCCGGCCGGTCTCCATGCCGGGGGTGCCATGGGGCATACCGGGCACTGAAAGCCCCACAGTATTGAACTGGGGATTTTCCAAGTAGGCGACAATATCATCTGCCGGCACATGTCCCTCAATTACCAGATCACCGATCAACGCGGTGTGGCAGGAGGCCATTTCACGCGGCACGTCATATTGCTGCTTGATCTCGTTAAGGTTGTCGGTTTCTACAATGGTGGTCTCAAAGCCATTGGCATCGAGGTGTTCAGCCCAGGACTGGCAGCAGCCGCAATTGGGGCTCTTATAGATTGTGATGGCTGGACCAGACGTTTCTGCGGCGGCTATAGATGTCGATGACTCGGTGGGTTCATTGGCCTGGATCACTAACGTAGTGGCGCCAGCGGCGAGAACGATGGCGGCCACACCCGTATACAGGGCAAGTTTTTTGGTCTTCATGGTAAATCCTCGAATTGATTCGGTCATAGGCAGCGCTAAGCCCGGGGTCGCTTTGGCTTCCCCGGGCAATGGGTGTCAGTTCGGAGCGTTGCCCGAACGCTTAGCTGGCTTCGTCGTCTTTGCCATTCATGCCGCCGTCCATGTGGTCGCCACCGTGGCCCTGCATCATTTTCATGCAGGCATCGGTCATGGCTTTACGGTCTTCGGGGGACATGTCAGACATCATGTTCATCATTCCCATCATGCCGCCCATTCCCTGCATGCCTTCCGAGGACATCATATCGTTGCCTTCACCCTCGTGAGCAAAGACAGAGAAGGTGCCAATGGTGCCGGCCAGGAAAATCGTTGTGATCGCGAGCTTGATTTTTGAATTGCGCATTTGATTCACTCCAGTTAAAGATCCGTGATGAATAAAAGCACGGAGCTTTTCACAAAATCGTTGTAAGAAATAACGTCAATGGCTTTGCCGCAATGGGCAAAAACCCGGGTTACAACTTAGGAGTGATGTTCTGGAGGGGGCGTAGTAGAGGCCAGGAACGGATCCTGATAAAGGGCCGCGCGCGCGGTTAATACCGATTGGGAGCCGGTATCGGTTAAACCTATGGATTTTTCAGGTAAGAGAGCGAAGCTGACGTTGACGCCACATTTGCTCAACCCGCTGGCGCTCGGACAGACCATATCAGGAGCCGAGACACAATTAGTTTCGGTGTCTGATGAGGAACTGGCGCTTTCAGCCTGAGCCATCATCATGGAACCACAATCTGTCATCTCAGCGCCCGCCTGACTGTCCGTTAGTTTGGACATAGCCAACGCTGGCCCGCTTATCACCATAAGCAGTGATAGCAGCGCAGAAATGAATTGGCGGGTCGTTGCGGTCATCCTGATTTCAAGCACCAATCTATGAAGGTTCGAGTTTGTGACACACAGCTCGTCTTTTGGTTCACTAAATCGTAGCAGTTTTTTATTTCAGTGACACTACTACCGCAGTATCCGAAGTGGCGAAGGAAATTTATTCTGGCGCTTCTGATAAAACGCTTGACCTTAAACCTTGCTTCAACGTTATGTTTTTCCGAACTGCTCAACTGCAGGACTGCGTACCGCGTCGGCGGTGAATGTGAGCGATCAACAACGACCACGTTTTAAAAGAGGTGCCATAATGAGCTGCGGTAACAAGACGAGCTGTGGGGACAAGGGTAAGACGAATTCGGATGCCAGTTCAGGAGGGCTGATGGGTTTGCTGACTGGGCCACGGCGCTGGTGGTTGTTTGGCGCTATCGGGGTCATCGCTGGACTCATATTTGGCTGGGAACAATTGGTGTTGTTTGGACTCGCCCCCATACTGATCAGCCTTCTGCCGTGTCTGATCATGTGTGGTCTTGGGTTGTGCATGATGAAATGTAAGGACAAATCGAGCTCGGTGACTGCGATTGAGCAGACGAGCGAGGCCGGTGACGCTCAGTCAATAACGCCTCAGCCCAAGATTTCGGATGCTGCCCACTCAACGAGAGCATTCTGAAGCTGAATGCGCGCTATGATTGTCGAGGGAATCATGGCGCTTAGCTTTGCACCTGAAAATAACGCATCATCCCATTGTCTTCATGTTCCATGTTGTGACAGTGGTAGATGTAGAGGCCATCGAAACGCTCGAAGGTCATCGCCAACTGAACGGCTTCACCCGGCATTACAAGGACCGTATCGTGCCAACCGCTGTCCACCAGACCCTGGGTCAGGCCGCTCCAGCCACGGCCATTGCCTCTGGTCTCACGCCCGATAACGTTGAACTGCAAGCCGTGAACGTGCATGGGGTGGGGCATTGGTGTGTTGTTTCGGAATTCCCAGATTTCCGTGTCCCCCAAGCGGACTTTTTCGCTATCTGCAACCGTGGTTCCGGCAAAGCGCCGACCATTGATGGCAAAACCCCGCATCATCGCGTGGCTTAACTCAAACTGCCTGACCGGTGTGGCATCGGTAACGGGTATTTTCTTGCGTGCCCGGGCAAGCTCCGCCGGCAGCGGCTCGGTGGTGTTGGTTGAGTCGGTCACCTCCAGTGTCATCAGGGTGAAACGACTGCCGGCGGGCAGGGTGGCGTTACCCATCATCCCCATGCCCCCCATCATGCCGCCGCTCATCATTCCAGCTTCATAACTGTCGCTTACAAGTTCCAATGTGCTACCGGGTCGGGAATCGGAAAGATCTACCCAGAGATCAAGTCGCTGAGCCGGAGCCAGAACCACATAGGGTTTGTTTTCCGGTTGTTGAAGGAGGCCGCCATCGGCTCCGATAACCGTAATGGGGCGCTCGTCACTCCAGGCCAGCTTGTAAATGCGGGCATTGGAACCATTGAGAACTCGAAGTCGGTATGGGCGGGTGGCGACGTTGCGTGTTGTCGGGGGAGTTCCATTGACCAACATCCGATCTCCCAGAAAACCGCGCATGCGATCCATCATGGCACCCATGCCACCGTCGAGGTATACCAGTTCGTTGGCGCCCTCGAAGGTCCGATCCTGGAGCACCAATAACAGTTCATCACTACCGGCCGGCAGTCGTAGCCCCAACTCTTCGTCGTCTTCAACGATCAGGAGTCCAGCAAGCCCCGCGTAACTCTGAAACCCCACGCGCCCACCCTGCTCGCCGTGCGCATGGGAGTGGTACCAGAACAGTCCGGCGCGGTCCAACACCTCGAAGCCAACGGTCATCATTTCGCCAGGGCGGATCGGCAGCCTCGGTTGGCCGTCTACGTCGGACGGCACATGAAGCCCGTGCCAATGCACAGTGGTGTCTTCCGGGAGCTCATTGTGAATATGGATTTTTACTGTCTGGCCTCGGCGCAGCCGAATCGTTGGTCCCAGGTAGCTGTCTGGGTTTTCGGAGACGGTGCTTTCCGGGCCTTTGAGTAATTCCGCCCTGTAACGCCACACCTCACTGGGCGTGCCTGGAAGTATGGACACCGAGTCGGGTGTGGCATAAAGATTCAGTTCAACATCGTATTCTTCGGAATCAAGGCCGAGCGTTCCCAATTCAGTCGCTCTTACCCCGCCATCACAGCCTGTAAGCAGAAATCCCGGCGACAGAGTGAGAAGAAATCCGGTGCCTGCCATGGCCTGAAGGACTGTGCGCCGGTGGACTCTTTTCCGGCTCATCCCTTGTTCCTCAGGTATTTGATCAGCGCCAGAATCGCGAGTATCAGAAGCACAGCCAGAAGAATCATGATAACCATCATGAATATCCCCATACCGCCCATGCCTTGCATCATGTTGCCACCCATCATGCCCTCTCCCATGCGCCCGGGCTCTTCAGCAAGCGCAAAGAGTGGTAGGAAAAGCCCCACCATTAAAATAAATAGTTTCTCAAGAATCTTCATCGCAGTGACTCCGAGTTATTAGGTCCTCATGAAATAAAAGGCGTGTTGAATGAGTCTTGAGCACGTGCTCGGATTTTGCAATGACGAGTCGCTCAAAATCCCTTGACCTTAAAGTTCACTTAAAGGTTATGGTTACAACAATGATTGAGGACTTAGTTTGAGGTGAGTGAATGAAAACGTTCAATATCGGTGAACTCTCTGCCCAAAGCGGTGTGGCCAGTCATGCGATTCGCTTTTACGAGCGAGAGAGCCTCATGCCAGAACCTGCACGAACCCAATCCAACTATCGCCGTTACCCCGAAGATGCGATTGCCAGGCTGCAGTTCATCATCCATGCCAAACAATGGGGTTTCACTCTTGATGAGATTCGTGAACTCCTGATGCTTCAGGATGCCAATGGTGACCGTGCAGAGGCCAAGCGCATCGCGAGCGAACAACTGCAAAAAATCCGATACCAGATTCAGAACCTTTCCCGTATCGAGGCAGTCCTGTCAAAAACTCTGGAGAAATGCTCGGGGGAAGGCCCGATGGAGGGTTGTCCTATTGTCGAAGCCATCGCCGAAAAGGGGTGACGTTGCCGTTTGTTGGCGGGATGAATTTGTTAGAAGCGCGCTGGATCAGCCACGCGGAGGAGCAAAGTCAGGATGCAAAAAATAGAGATTGGTATTGAAGGAATGTCTTGCGCGTCGTGCGTCGGGCGGATTGAAAAGGCTCTCGCTGATCAGCATGGTGTTTCGTCAGCCCAGGTGAACCTGGCGACCGGTAAAGCAACTGTGGAATTCGATCAGCTCACCACGCCGGTTAGTCTGGTCGACTCAATCAAGGATACGGGTTATCAACCACGGGTACAGTCCGCGGAAATTCCGGTTACCGGCATGACCTGCGGCTCCTGCGTGTCTCGGGTTGAGCGGGCGCTGAACAAACAGCCCGGTATGATCAAGGCCAGTGTCAATCTGACCACCGGGAAAGCCTTTGTGGAGTTCCTGTCGGACACCCTGTCGCTGCCGCGAATCCATCAGGCCATCCGGGACGCTGGCTATGAACCTCAGGAACCGGATACCAGCACTCAAGCGGAAGAGCAGGACAAGGAGGGCAATGACCTTCGCCGGAAAGTGATCTTTGCTGCGGCATTGACCATCCCGGTGGTTCTTATTGCGATGGGCAAGATGATTCCTGCTCTTGAGGCTATCTACGCCAATGTCTTGTCTCATCGGGGCTGGATGGCTATTGAATGGCTACTGACCACGCCGGTGCTGTTTTACGCCGGGTCGCGGTTTTTCCGGTCCGGCTACGCTGAGCTGCGTCATGCCAACCCAGGCATGAACAGCCTGGTCATGATCGGCTCCAGCGCCGCCTATTTCTACTCCGTTGCAGCATTATTGGTTCCCGGATTTTTCCCCGCCGGCACCGCCGAGAGTTATTTCGAGGCGGCGGCGGTGATCGTGACGCTCATTTTGCTGGGGCGCTACTTCGAGCACATCGCCAAAGGCCGGACGTCGGAGGCGATCAAAAAGCTTTTGCAACTGCAGGCCAAGACCGCCCGTGTCATTCGGGACGGGGAAGCCGTCGAGGTTCCGATTGAAGCGGTAGTGCCTGGTGACCGTATCCAGGTCCGTCCGGGCGAACGCGTTCCTGTTGATGGCGTGGTGGAAGAGGGACAGTCCTACGTGGACGAGTCCATGATCAGCGGCGAGCCGGTACCGGTCGCCAAGCTGCAAGACGCCGAACTGGTGGGTGGAACCATCAACAAGAATGGTTCACTGACGTTTCGGGCTACCCGGGTGGGCGCGGACACCGTTCTTGCACAGATCATTAGCATGGTGGAATCGGCCCAGGCCGATAAGCCCCCGATTCAGGAGCTGGCTGACAGGATTGCCGGGGTTTTCGTACCTGTTGTGATCCTGCTTGCGATCCTGACGTTCATCACCTGGTTTAGCTTCGGGCCTGCTCCGGCACTGTCCTTTGCTTTCGTCACAACGGTCAGTGTGCTGCTGATCGCCTGTCCCTGCGCGATGGGGCTGGCCACGCCGACGGCCATTATGGTCGGAACCGGCAAGGGCGCCGAAATGGGCGTGCTGTTCCGCAAAGGGGCGGCGCTTGAGACGCTGGCTCGAATGGACACCATCGTCCTCGACAAAACTGGCACCCTGACCCGGGGCCGGCCCGAGCTGACGGATTTCATTCTGGTGGAAGGCCGTGAGGATGAGGTGTTGGCCTGGGTCGCAGCTGTGGAGACTGAGAGTGAGCATCCCATTGGAGAAGCTATCGTCAAGGGCGCCAGGGATCGGGGACTCACCTTGCCAGCGGTCAGTGATTTTCAGGCAGAGCCAGGCTACGGGATCCAGGCTCAAGTGGCCGGGCACCGGATCAATGTGGGCGCGGACCGTTATATGCGCCGCCTCGGTATCGATTTGGCCAGCGTGGCCGACAGTGCAGTGTCACTCGCCGAAAAGGCGAAAAGCCCGCTTTATGTTGCCGTCGACGGCCGCCTCGCCGCGCTGATTGCAGTGGCCGATCCGCTCAAGGATGGTTCGTTGGAGGCGATTGCTGCGCTTAAGGCCGCAGGGCTGAGTGTGGCCATGCTCACCGGTGACAATCGCGCTACCGCCGAGGCCATCGCGCGGCAGGCGGGTATTGAACGGGTGCTTGCGGAGGTATTGCCGGACCAGAAAGCGGCAGAAGTAAAGCGTCTGCAGGAAGACGGCGCACGGGTCGCTTTTGTGGGTGACGGCATCAATGATGCCCCGGCATTGGCCCAGGCCGATGTGGGCATTGCCATCGGCTCGGGTACTGACATTGCGATCGAGGCAGGCGACGTGGTTCTGATGCGCGGCGACCTTCGGGGAATTGTGGATGCCGGCGCGCTCTCCCGGCGCACCCGAAAAACGATCCTCGGCAATTTTGCCTGGGCCTACGGGTACAACCTGGCACTTATTCCGGTGGCAGCGGGTGTTCTTTTCCCGTTTACCGGCTATCTGCTCAACCCCATGCTGGCCGCCGGTGCAATGAGCCTGTCCAGTGTGTTCGTGGTGACCAACTCGCTCCGGCTGGGTCGGTTTAAACCTGCTAGTGGACAAACCGCAGCCAGCGACATGAACGACGGCGGTGCCATACAGGCAAGCGCCTCATGAGAGAGCCAGTACACAGAACCAGGAGATTGACATGATGACAAGTGAGGCATGCATGTTTGGAATGGCGGGAATGGGGTTGATATCCCTTTTGCTCATCGTCGCCCTTGTGCTCGGTGTCGCCGCCCTTGCTAAGTACCTGTTTTCCAGAAACAAAGATGATTCTGGAAGCGCGAGAAAGAACATGAGAGGGGATAATGAATACCACTCTGGCGCATGAAATGTATCGGGACCCCACGGCAAGTACTGGAAAAAGACTGAAGGCAAAAGCAAAGGTCGCCGGGGTTCTGCTTCTGTTGGTTGTTCTGGCCGCAACCTACTGGGTCATGCTGGAGACGGGAGCATTGGCCACAGTGACCAACAAAGTTGCGTTGCGGGAATGGATCGATCAACTTGGGTATTGGGGGCCGGTGGGCATCATCGGCTTGATGATCATGGCCATCGTCCTGAGCCCGATTCCCAGCGCCCCGATCGCTATGGTCGCCGGAGCGGTCTATGGTTCTCTCTGGGGGACGGTGATTGTGGTTGTCGGTGCCGAGGCTGGCGCATTGATCGCTTTTACCATTGCTCGGTCCCTGGGGTACGACGTTATCCATCGCTGGAGTCGGGTGCGCCCGATGTTGAGTTGGTTGGGTAAGGAGCGCTCTCAAAGTGCGTTGATGCTGGCCATTTTTGCGTCACGACTGGTACCCTTCATCTCTTTCGATGCAGTCAGCTATGCAGCAGGCCTGACGCCCCTCGCGTTCTGGCGTTTCGTCGTCGCAACGCTGGCCGGAGTTATTCCGACGGCCTATTTGATTACAGCATTTGGCGGATTGCTCATGGCATCCGAGTCAGGGCTGATGACGATAATGCTGATTCTCGTCAGCGGCATTACCCTGTCGCCGGTTGTAGCGAAGCTGTTTTTTTCTCGACGCAGTGTGCTTAAGAGAGCGCTCGAACAATAACATTTGGAGGAACTTATCTGCGCATGTCCTGTCCCAATTGGCCGACGGACTAATGTGGATAGACGAGGGTGAGTCGTTTCTGCCTGCTTGGCGACGCCCACTGATGTAGGCTATGGTACCAAGTGCTGTTTTACACGTTGAAGGCATTTTATTTAGCTGTTCTCTAATCGGGATATCGACGCGATGAAGAAGCGGTTTATGGGACTGGCAGCAATGCTGCTCGTAGCTTCTTTCCTTGTTTCACAGGGAGCGGCTGCGACCTCTTTTGAGGTGGGGCCCATGGCTGAGGCTTGTGTTCTTTTCCCAGATACCGAGGCGATGCCCGACTGCGAAATGCTTCAGGCTCAGGGTAGCTGTAGCAGCACGTGTATTTCTTCCCATGTCGCCAGATCTGTCATTCTGGATTTGCCATTATTATCGTCCTCTCCTTTTCCCAGGGGCTATTCTTCTCATTCCGGCCGTGTACTTTCAGGGCCTGACCCCTTTCCTCCCAAGTATTCAGCAACTTCCTGAACCTTTGATCGCCTGGGGTTCCCGCGTCGAGTGACTGTCGTTCGACCTTGAGCGGTATACCACCACGTAGTCAGTCACCCCTGGCGGTTTTACTGCCTGATGAATATCTAAAAATGGGAATGTACTTGTGATGTCACTCTTTTTGGAGCACTCCGTGCGGCGCATGACCATGCTCTGCCGTAAGTTTTCGATAGCACTTCTTTTGAGTCTATTTGCAGCTCTGGCGTCTGCGGCACCGACGATGGATCCAGGAGTCAAGGCGCTCCAGGAAAAAGTCGGTTTTACGGTGATCGAACGCTTCTCCACGCCAGCCGAGGGCGTTACCGGTTATGTCGTGAAGGCTGGGGACGGAAAAACCGGAATCGTCTATGGACTCGGTGACTTCGTTCTTTCCGGCGCGCTTCTGGAGGGTAACGGCAATGACCTGACCCGCGAATACGCTGCACGTTATATAGCGAATCCGGCCTACGCATCAGTTGCCGAGCAGCTTGCTCGGGATAGCCATCTGGTGAGCGAGGGCGGTGAGGGTGCTCCCGAGATCTACGTATTCGCGGATCCAAATTGCATTTTCTGCCACAAATTCTGGCAGCAGACCCGGAATTGGGTAGCGGAAGGGAAAGTCAGGTTGCACTGGGTCATGGTCGGGTTTCTCAAGCCTTCCAGTCCGGGCTTCTCCGCCGCAATCATGAACGCGGACGACCGAGCCGCGGCCCTGCGTATGTTCAAGGAGAATATCAGCAAAAACGGTGACGGCAGCGGAATTTCTGAACTTACCCCCATCCCGGCTGACCTTCAGAGGGCACTCGAACAACACAGTCAGTGGATGGCAGAGCTGGGTTTCAGCGGAACGCCAGGGTTACTGTTCAGGGACACGAACGGCCAATGGCGAGGCCAGACCGGTGTGCCCAAGCTGGAAGCGCTCGGTAGGATGCTGGGGATCGCTGAGTAATGGATCAGTTTCCCTCATTAATTATCGCCGGCCAGATCATGATGGCGGTTATGGCAGGTTTGCTGCTGAACCTGACGCCCTGCGTGCTGCCCGCGATTCCCATCAAGGTCCGGACCATCCTGCGGGAGGCGGGCAGCCAGCGGTCACATCGCGTGCTCGCTGCACTGGCGTTCAGCGCCGGCACACTCACCTTTTTCCTGACGCTGGGTGGCCTGACCGCGCTGCTGCAGTGGAATTGGGGCACGTTATTCCAGTCGACGGTATTCGTGGCCGTCCTGGTTGCGTTGATGGTCGGCTTTGCGGTGGTCACCTGGCTGGATCTGCCTATCCCGGTCCCTGCGTTTGCCGCCTCGGCCCATGGCCGGCGTTACTTTGAGGCATACGTCTCAGGGCTGTTGAGCGCGGTTTTGGCCGCACCCTGTGCAGGGCCTTTCCTGGGTGGCGTTCTGGCTTTTGCCGTCACTCAGCCAGCGCCGGTGATCATGGGGATATTCGGCAGTATCGGGCTCGGGCTGTCATTACCCTACGCGGTACTGATGCTTAAGCCTGAGTGGCTGAGTCGGTTGCCGAAGGCGGGTCCCTGGACCCTCGCTATTCGTGAAGTGCTCGCGCTGGTTTTGCTGGCCGCGGCCGTCTTTTTCAGCGCGAGCTTGGTCCCCAAAGCGGTTTACCCATGGGTATGGTGGGCCTGGCTGGCACTGGTCCTATTATGGGGTATCCGCCGATTCATCCAGGGTAACGGCGCCGTGCGTGTGATCGCAGCTACGGCAGCAGGCCTTGCCTTTGCGGTGGCTGTGGTATTTGCCTCCCCGTTGGGGAGCAGTGTGGGCGAACTTGTCTGGCAACCTTACTCATCAAAACTCCTGACGGACACAAAAGCCCGTGGCGCGCCTTATTTGCTGGAGTTCACCGCAGACTGGTGCATCAACTGCAAAGTACTGGAGCGCACGGTGTACAAGGAGCCCGCTGTGGCCGCCGCCGTGCGGCGCGCCAACATGGTACCGATTCAGGTCGACGTGACGGCGAGTGACCCTGAAAAGGACGCATTGTTAACCGCGACGGGTGGGCAGGCCTTACCTTTTGCGGCGGTGATTGACGGCGACGGTACTGTTATCGCCCGTTTCACGGGGCTCTTTGACGCCGACAGCTTGGTTGAGGCGATCAACCGCACCGGAAACTCACAACTTTAGATACTGGAGATCAAATATGGTGACCCGACCCAAGGCATGGCTGGCTGGAATAGCTGTTTTACTGATCGTGATCGCAGCCGCATTCGTGTTGATCGATAACAATACCGGAAATACCGCCAGCACTACCCAGACTGCACCGGCCAGTTCTGAAGGCCCGGCACCAGCTGCCAGAACCGAGTTGGCGGACTCTTCCGACAAGGTGCGGCTGAAAATTGTTGGCGAGAATAAAGCACTGATTGGTGATGCCGGAGAAATTGTTCTGGCACTGGACATTGACCCCGGCTGGCACGTGAACGCCAACCCGGCCTCCATGGAGTTCCTGATTCCCACGGTCGCGAGTTCCGCGGTTAACGGACAGTCGCTCGACATTCCGATTCAGTACCCACGTGGCCGGGTCAGTGACATTACCCTTGATGATACCGCCCTGGAGGTTTACGACAACGACGCGAGTATTCGGCTACTGCCTGACGAGAAACACACAGCCATGTTGAAAGAAGCCGGCAAGCTCGACATGACGGTGCGGGTACAGGCCTGCAGTGACGAAGGCGTTTGCCTGGCACCGGCGGACCTGCCCCTTACCCTGAATCTGGACGATACCAACACACAATGACCCCAAGATTTTCCTTCCAAGAAAGAATTAAACGGAGAACCACTGTGAACCGCATAATAAGAGTATTCCTGATTTCCGTGGTCGCCCTGGGGAGCCTCAAGGCTTATGCCCACTCCATGGAGGATGTCGAAGCGTCGTTAAATGAAAAAGAACGGTATGCCCAGTTTGTCGACCAACCGGCCCCTCCGTTCGACCTGACCGGCACCGACGGCAAGACACTCTCCCTGGCGGACTTAAACGGTAAAACCGTCGTGCTCAATTTTCTCTACACGCGCTGCACCGAGGCATGCCCTTTGCACATGAACCTGATCCGCCAGTTGCAGACCGGGGTTGAAGACGAAGGGCTAAGCGAAGAGGTGGTCTTCATCACCATCGCCACCGATCGTGAAGACGTCGCCGGGACCCGGGAAAACATGCGCGCTTACGGCGAGAACTTCGACCTCAACCGTGGCAACTGGCACTTTCTCTACCGGGCAAAGAACGAATCACCTGGGTTGACGTCGGAACTCGCTAAGGCCTATGGGGTTCAATTCACGGACACCGGTGACGGAGTCCAGGTACATGGTGTAGTTACTCATGTGATTGATCCACAGGGACAGATGCGTGCCCGCTTTCACGGCCTGAAATTCAAGCCTCAGCATCTGGTGACCTATCTTAAGGCCATCGCCATAGGCCCCAATGCCGCAGCCGATGATGGGTTCTGGAGCCGGCTGCATGGGCGTATCGAAGGCCTGATGCAGGGTGAGTAGTCTCTGTGGGCAGCAACGAGGCAAGAGGCCGACAACCGTGAACAGGAGCAACTGTCAATGTGGCAGCAACCTACACCTGTAGCCCGGGTACTGGCTGCAATGCTCGTTTTTGCTATTTCATTTGCCCCTGCTGTTTCGACGGCGGGGGACGTTCCAGAATCGGTCGGCCCACAGGGATTTCTGACCTGGGAAACAGCCCGGAATCTGCCCGAGCTCGCATTTGAAGACAAGAAGGGCAAACCTTTAACGCTGGCAGATTTTCACGGCAGAGTGGTGTTGCTCAACATCTGGGCGACCTGGTGCGCACCCTGCCGCGAGGAAATGCCGACACTGGACTCACTCCAGGCTCAACTGGGGGGCGAGCGATTCGAAGTGGTTGCTCTGTCGATTGACCATGCAGGCATCGGTGTTGTTGAAGAATTCTACCGGGAAACTGGTATACAACACCTTCGTAAGTATATTGATCCGTCCACACTGGCTACCTCAACCCTTGGCATAGAAGGCGTCCCTACGACCTTGCTGATTGATCATAAAGGTCGTGAAATTGGCCGTCTGACCGGTGCCACAGGTTGGGACAGCCCGGCCATGGTGGATTTTATTGCCCGTGCCATCGCCAGAGCTCCGGTTGACTCCTATTGAGAGTCTGCAACAAAGACCTTGACCTTAAAGTTGACTTTAAAGATACCGTCTGTGTTGACGAACCAAGAACGACAGCCAAAGAAGAGGAGAATGGAACGATGACATTGCAACTTGGAGAAACCGCTCCCGATTTCACCGTGGAATCCACCGAGGGAAACATCCAGTTTCATGAATGGCTCGGCGGCGATTGGGCCGTATTGTTTTCACACCCCGCTGACTACACGCCAGTCTGTACCACAGAGCTCGGCGCCTTCGCTAAACGCAAGGAAGAATTCGCCGGGCGCGGTGTAAAGCTGATCGGGGTGTCTGTTGACCCGCTCGATTCACATAACGACTGGGCGAAGGACATCGAGAAAACCCAGGGCGCAGGGCTCAATTTTCCGCTCCTGGCGGACAAGGATCAGGTTGTTGCAGACCTTTACGGAATGATCCATCCAAAAGCCGACCCCAAGGTGACCGTTCGTACGGTTTTCATTATCGATTCCGCGAAAAAAATACGTCTGATGCTGACGTATCCGCCAAGCACCGGGCGTAATCTGGACGAGATCCTGCGAGTCATTGACTCACTTCAACTGACCGACAACCACAAAGTGGCCACGCCGGTTGACTGGAAAAACGGCGAGGATGTGATCATCGTTCCGTCGCTTTCCGATGAAGAGGCCAAAGAACGTTTCCCTGAGGGATGGGATGAGCAAACACCGTATCTGCGGGTTACCCGTCAACCCGGTCGTAAGTGAAACGGAAACCGCTATAATTGAACCCCGGGTGTATTTGATTAGCGCCCGGGGGCACTTTCAAACATTTAATCAGGATAACCAATGCTGCAATACCCACAAATCGATCCAATAGCGATCTCTTTAGGTCCGCTACAGATCCATTGGTATGGCCTGATGTACCTTGTTGGCTTTTTGTCGGCCTGGTGGCTCGCCCGTCGCCGGGCTCACCGCTTAGGGTTGAGCTCCGAGGCGATCGAAACACTGATTTTCTACTGTGCTGTGGGCGTAATACTGGGTGGCCGCGTGGGATATGCGCTGTTCTACGGCTTTGACAAACTGGCGGACAACCCGTTCTGGTTATTCAAAATCTGGGAAGGCGGCATGAGCTTTCACGGAGGCTTTGCCGGAGTATTGGTCGCCGCCCTGGTTTTTGCTCGCAAACATAATCTGCGTTTTTTCCGACTTACGGACTTTATCGCGCCGCTGGTGCCGATTGGGCTGGGGGCAGGGCGCCTTGGCAATTTTATCAATCACGAGCTTCCGGGGCGGGTCAGCGATGCCCCCTGGGCCATGGTGTTACCGAATATTGGGCCAGAGCCACGCCACCCGTCGTCGCTGTATGAGTTTGCACTGGAAGGTGTTGTGCTGTTCGCTGTGCTGTGGTGGTTTTCAAGCCACCCTCGTCGGATGGGCGCAACTTCCGGCTTGTTCTCGGTGCTCTATGGAATTTTCCGTTTTGTGGTCGAGTTTGTTCGCCTCCCCGACCCGCAACTGGGGTTCATCGCCCTCGGCTGGGTGACCATGGGGCAGTTGTTGACCTTGCCGATGATCATCGGCGGACTCGTCCTAATTGTTTGGTCTAGATATCAGCCGGCAAGCAACACAAAGACAGTGAATCCCTGACAAAGATTGCCGGCACCCAGTTATGTCTGGGATGTCGTCGCTCCTATCAGAAAACGGTTTATGCCGGCGTTCAGGCCCGAATTTAATGGGAAGGAACTTTTCCTCAAGATGTGGCTCAGAGCAGACATGGCCAAGCGCCGATTTGTTGGGAAGGCGGTTACTATGCGAGTTAAAGAAATTGCGAGATGTGCAAACGTCTCCGCTGACACTGTTCGTTTTTATAGTCGCGAACGTTTGCTCCGTCCACGGCAGAACCTGCGAAATGGTTACTACGTGTATGGTTCGGAAGACCTGAGACGACTACGTTTTATTCGCGAAGCCCATAAATTGGGCCTGGGGCTGGAGGAAGTCAAAACCATACTCACCCAAACGACGGAAGATGGTTTATCCAACAACGAACTGAAGAAACTGTTTACAGATCGTCTTTCCCGGCTCGAACAGCACTTAATTGAGCTAGAGCGGCTTCGAGACGATATGAGAGCGAGCGTTGACGTGTGGAAACATCTGCCTGAAGCCGCCCCTGATGGGTATTCTGTCCAGCAGCTAATACGGCAGTGGAGCTGATGCCAGCCGGCATGATTATTCGCTTGACGATTGAGGCGCGCGCGCCGTACTATCTCGAAAATTCCCGTAAACTCAATAATCTGGGTCACTCCGTTTGCCGCGCTCAATAACGCCTAAAGCCATTGTTAACCTGCTGTTGCTGATCATGACGATACAGCCGGTGCTGGCGTTTGGGCAGTTTACGGCAGACAAAACGGAACCTCCCGTCCGTTTCAGCCAATTGGCGACGATGGATTGTTGCAACGCTGGTTTAGCCTCAAATAATGGGCGTTCAGAACAGAATATGGCTTGTGGCGATATGACATCGGTGGATTGTGCTATCGCTGCCAATCAGGGCAACTGCGGTACGATGTTATGTGCACTGGTTTCTGAAAAAGCAGTCGCGCCGGTGCAATCTCTGTCAGACTCCGCCCATCGTCGTCCCCATGAAGGCTATCTCAGCATCATCCTCGATACCCTCACACCTCCCCCCAATTCCTCAAAAGCCTGAACTGAGTCTTTAATTTGCACGTTAACCCTGCTCCCAGGGCACGAGCGAGCGTTCAAAAGCTTTAAACGAGGAAATACCAATGCGCATTGCCCTGATCGTGACAGTGATCGCTGTCGCCTTTGGTCTTGGCTGGCTGTCCAGTCAACAAACCATGTCGATGTCCGAGTCAGCCGGTTCTGGCAACCCTGCTGAGGAATCATCTGATAGCAAGCCCTTGTACTGGGTTGCACCCATGGACGCCAACTACCGCCGTGACAAGCCCGGCCAGTCTCCCATGGGTATGGATCTGGTGCCGGTGTATGCCGAGGAAAACAGCGGAAGGGACGATGGTGGGGTGACGATAAGCGCCGCTGTCCGGGCCAATCTGGGCGTTAAAACCGAGGCGGTGTCCCGGGGTGCCGTTTCTGTGCCGGTTCGAACCGTGGGCTACGTTACCGACGATGAAGACCAACTGATCCACGTTCACAGCCGCATTGCCGGCTGGGTTGAGGTACTGCACGTACGCTCACTGGGGGAAACGGTCAACCGTGGTGAGCCGCTGTACGAGATCTATTCACCGGAGCTGGTAAACGCCCAGCAGGAATTTCTGATGTCTGAGCGCATGAGCCGGGGTTCGCAGTCGGGGGCAGCTGGCGGCAAACTGCGTGCGCTTGGCATGACCGACGCCCAGATCGCCAACCTGAAAAAAACCGGAAAGATCCGCGAACGCATCACCGTGTTTGCCCCCGGCTCTGGCTATGTGGCCGCCTTGCCCGCCCGTGCCGGTATGTACGTGCGCCCGGATACCGAAATCATGGCCATTGGCAGCCGCGATACGGTGTGGGTGATTGCCGAGTTTTTCGAACGTCAGTCCGGGCTGGTCATGGCCGGCCAGGCCGTTGAATTCGCCACGCCATCCATGCCGGGCACCCGTTGGGAAGCCACCATTGATTACGTCTATCCGGAGCTGGATGCGAAGACGCGGACCCTGCGGGCTCGGGTGCGCGTCCCCAATCCCGATGGCCGGTTGCGCCCGAATATGTTCGTGAATCTCACCATGGACGCTCCCATCGGTGAGAACCTGCTCACCATTCCGCGCCCGGCGCTTATCCAGCGAAGCGACAGTCAGCACGTGCTACTGGCCGAAGACGACGGCTATTTTCGTCCGGTGCCCGTCAAGACCGGCCAGGAAGCAGGCGACAGGGTGGTTATTCGCGAGGGGCTGACGGAAGGGCAGCAGGTGGTGGTGTCCGCCCAGTTCCTGATTGATTCAGAAACTAGCCTTGAGGCCGCTATGTTGCGCCTGGAACCGGAGGAGCAAAACAACGCCAGCATGGCCGACAACGGTATGAATTCGATGTCCGGTATGGACACCAACGAGGCCGCGGGCCCGATCCAGAGCCGGGGTGTGATTACCGAGATCAACACTGAAAAACGCAAGGTAACGCTGAATCACGAGCCCATTCCGGCGCTGAACTGGCCGAGCATGACCATGGGGTTTTCAGTTGCGCCCGAAGTAACGCTGGATGGCCTGAGCAAGGATGACACGGTGGTCTTCACCCTGACGCCCGCTGGCAAGGGCCAGCAGGTGACTTCGATCACCAGACCGGACTCAGCTCATGATTAACCGTATTATCCAGTGGTCACTCCATAACCGTTTTTTTGTGCTGCTCGCCACCCTCATCCTGACGGGGTGGGGATTGTATTCCGTCAAGGAAACGCCCATTGACGCCATCCCGGACCTGTCGGATGTGCAGGTGATCGTCAAAACTCCCTATCCGGGCCAGGCACCCCAGGTGGTGGAAGACCAGGTGACCTACCCCCTGACCACCGCCATGCTCTCGGTACCGGGCGCCAAGACGGTTCGGGGTTATTCCTTCTTCGGCGATTCCTTCGTTTACGTGATTTTTGATGACGACACCGACCTGTACTGGGCCCGTTCCCGGGTACTGGAATACCTGAGCCAGGTGGCCGGGCAATTGCCTGATGCCGCCAAACCAGAGCTGGGGCCGGATGCGACCGGCGTCGGCTGGGTATACTCCTACGCCCTGGTGGACCGCACCGGTCAGCATGACCTGTCGGAACTGCGGGCCATTCAGGACTGGTTTCTGAAATTTGAACTGCAAACCGTGCCCGGTGTGTCCGAGGTGGCCAGCGTTGGCGGCATGGTCAAGCAGTACCAGGTGGTGGTGAATCCGGACCGACTGCGAGCCCACAACATCACGCTGCAGCGCATTCATGTCGCTATCAACAGCGCCAACCAGGAAACCGGCGCCTCCGTGGTGGAGATGGCCGAGGCGGAATACATGGTCAGGGTTACCGGCTATCTGCAGAACGAGGATGATCTGCGCCAGGTACCGCTGGGTGTCAATGACAATGGCAAGCCCCTGTTACTGAAGGATGTGGCAGATATCCAGTTAGGGCCCCAGATACGTCGGGGTATCGCCGAACTGAATGGAGAAGGCGAGGTGGCCGGGGGCATCGTGGTGATGCGCTTCGGCGAAAACGCACTGGAAACCATTCAGGGGGTCAAACAACGGCTTGAGGAGATCAAGGCCAGCCTCCCGGATGGGGTAGAAGTCGTGCCCACCTACGATCGTTCGACGCTGATCAACAACGCTGTGGACAATCTGTATGGAAAGCTGCTACAGGAATTCCTGGTGGTCATCCTGATCTGCGCGGTGTTTCTGTTTCACCTTCGCTCCTCGCTGGTGGTCATCGTCAGCCTGCCCGTAGGTATCCTTGCGGCGTTCGTGGTGATGCACGCCCAGGGCATCAACGCCAATATCATGTCCCTCGGGGGTATTGCCATTGCCATCGGTGCCATGGTGGACGGGGCCATCGTGATGGTGGAAAACGTCCATAAACACATGGAGCGAACCCCGCTGACACCGGAAAACCGATGGGCCGTGATGTCGCGGGCCGCGGGTGAGGTGGGGCCGGCGCTGTTTTTCTCACTGATGATCATCACCGTGAGCTTTCTGCCGGTCTTCACACTAGAGGCTCAGGAGGGCAAGCTCTTCGCGCCCCTGGCGTTCACCAAAACCTACGCCATGGCGGCCGCTGCAGGGCTGGCCATTACCCTGGTGCCGGTACTGATGGGCTATTTCATCCGTGGCAAGGTATTGCCAGAGCATCGCAATCCCATCAACCGACTGCTGATCGCCCTGTACCGACCGGCTATCGGCTGGGCTTTGCGGCGGCCGGCATTGATGCTTGCCGGAGGCCTGGTGGTGCTGATCATCGGCTTCTGGCCGGCCAACAAGCTGGGCAGTGAATTTATGCCACCCCTGGACGAGGGGGATCTGATGTATATGCCCACCACCTATCCCGGCATTTCCATTGGCAAGGCCCGGCAGATTCTGCAACAGACCGACAAGCTGATCGCCAATATTCCGGAAGTGGAAACGGTATTCGGCAAAATCGGCCGCGCCGAGACGGCCACCGATCCGGCACCGCTGACCATGATTGAGACCTTTATTCAGTTCAAACCACGGGACCAGTGGCGACCCGGCGTGACGCCGGAATCCCTGCGCCGGGAACTGGACAAAACCGTCAGACTTCCGGGCCTTACCAATGCCTGGGTCATGCCCATTAAAACCCGCATCGACATGCTATCCACCGGCATCAAGACCCCGGTGGGCATCAAGGTGGCCGGTCCTGACCTGACGGTGATCCAGGGTATAGGGGAAAAGCTCGAGGGGGTGTTGACTGACATACCCGGCACAGCCTCTGTGTTTTCCGAGCGGGTGGCCGGTGGACGCTACATCAAGGTGGATATACAGCGCGAGGCTGCCGCCCGTTTCGGGCTGAATATCGCAGACATTCAATCGGTCGTACGCACCGCGATTGGCGGCATGAACGTGGCCAGCACGGTGGAGGGTCTGGAGCGCTATCCCATCAATCTGCGTTACCCGCAAGGGTACCGGGATTCGGTGGAGCAGATGCGCCTGCTGCCGATGGTGACACCCAACGGCCAGCGTATCGCGCTGGCGGATGTGGCGGATATCCGGATCGACAAGGGGCCGCCCATGATCAAGTCGGAAAATGCCCGTATCAATGGCTGGACTCTGGTGGATATCGAGGGCCGGGATCTGGGCAGTTGGGTAAGGGAAGCGCAGTCCGTGGTGCAGAAACAGATCGATCTGCCCGCCGGCTATTCACTGGCCTGGTCCGGCCAATATGAGTACATGCAGCGTGCCAAGGAACGCCTGACGCTGGTGGTCCCACTGACCCTGGCGATCATCATCATTCTGTTGTACCTGAACTTCCGCAACCTGACCGAGGTGGGCATTATCCTCGGCACCCTGCCATTCGGCATGATCGGTGGCATCTGGCTGATGTATCTGCTGGGTTACAACCTCTCCGTGGCCGTGGCCGTCGGTTTTATTGCCCTGGCCGGGGTGGCGGTGGAAATCGGAGTACTGATGCTGGTGTACCTGAACCAGTCCCTGCAAAACGCTTTGGAAACTGTCGATCATCAGCCAGGGAAGTTATCGGCGGATGCCCTGCGCCAGGCCATCAGCCACGGTGCTGCGCAACGGGTGCGCCCGATCATGATGACTTTTGCCGCCATTGTGGCTGGCCTGGTGCCGATCATGCTGGGCAGTGGGACCGGCTCGGAAGTGATGCAACGGATTGCCGGCCCGATGATCGGTGGCATGGTCACCACGTTGATACTGACCCTGCTGCTGATTCCGGTGATTTTCTATCTCTGGCAGCGCGCCCGCTTGAAAAAGCTTGCCCAAAAAGGAGCAATCCAATGATTCGACGCCCTGGAATTCAGGCAACTCTGGCGGCATTCATCGCACTTTCGATGCCGGCTGTGGCAGAAACCCGTGAAACGTTGGAGCAATGGATTGCGGAGGCGCTGGCCAACAACGCCTCCCTGAGTGCGCAGCAAGCCGCAATCGAGGCAGCGGAGGCGGACGTGGAAGGTTCAGGTACCTGGGCTGACCCCGTCGTCAAGTACGGCATCGCACCGGAAACGCTTGAAGGCCCCAATGTGGTCGGGCACCGGTTTGAGGTCAGTCAGAAGCTGCCCTGGCCGGATCAGCTATCGGCGTCCCGTGGCGCCTCGGAGGCGGGCGTGCGTGCTGCAAGGCAGGACACCCTGTGGCAGACAAGAAAACTGACTGCCTCCGTTAAGGAGGCCTACGCCCGCTTGTGGTATTCGGCCCAGGCTATTGAGTTGCATCACGAGACCCGCGCCCTGGTGGAACAATTAGCGGACATAACCCGGCAAAGACTGGAATACGGCGAAGGTACCCAGAGCGAGTTGCTCAGGACAGAAACGGAACTGGATACTCTGGATGCGCAACTGGTTGAGCTTCAGGCTGATCAGACCCGCCTCTCCGCCAGCCTGATTCCTTTGTTGGGGCGTCGTCCGCAACCATCCGAGCTGGAGTTGCCCGTGCCTCCCCGCATGCCGATGGTGGCGGATATTCCCGTGGAAACCGATCACCCACTGGTTCAGGCCGCCGAGGCGCGAACCGCTGAAGCGCGGGCCCGACTGGACGTCGCAGAAGCCAACCGCAGGCCCGTGTTTACCGCGAGTGCGGGCTACAACAGCCTTTGGGCTGACGAAAGCAAGCGCTGGATGGTGGGCGTGGGCGTTCAGATTCCGTTCAGCGGGCAACGACAGAACAGTACCGTTCGCAGGGCGGCGGCTGAAGTCTCTCAGCGACAGTGGCAAACCACTCAAGCCCACCGCGATTTGCTGGCGTCAATTGGTGATGTAAAGGCGTCCGTTCAGGCAGGCTATGGCCGCCTTGAAATCCTCGACCAGCGACACCTTCCCAATCAGCGCGCCCATTGGGAAGCCAGCCTGAACGAGCTGGCCAGCGGCACTGGCAGACTGGAAAACGCCATCAACAGCGCAAGACAGCTCACTGGCGTAAAGCTCCGTCGGGAAGCCGTTATTCGCGACCTGTTCAGTGCCAGAGCGCGATACGAAGCCTTGCGCCCCCTGATGCCGGGTTCTGGGAGGCCTATAGTTCCATGATGTCCGGCATGGGCTGGAATGTTCCGCAACATGGCAGTCCCTCACATTACCCCGATGTCATCCGCGTAGCGCTTGATTTTAGAATCGATATATCTTTAAATACGAATGAAAATGATTAACATTTAAATTATATTGATTGCGGAGTATATGTGCTGACAGTTAACCAGACGCGCCAGAAGGTCGCCCAGGGCCGCTCGGCGTATGGACTACTTAACGCTGTGCCAACACCATGGATGGTAGAGATGATCGGCCATGCCGGCTATGACTTTGTCATACTGGACACCGAGCACATGTCCACGAACCCGGAGTCCCTCGAACACATGATTCGCGCCGCCGAGTGTGCCTCCGTCACACCTCTGGTGCGCGTGCCGGGGGTTGATCGTGCTGCGATTACCCGGGCTCTGGACAGTGGTGCCCAGGGGATTGTTGTTCCCCGTATCCGTAATGCAGAAGAGGCGCGCGACGTTGTTCAGATGGCACGTTACGCGCCGGCAGGGCAACGTGGTATTACCGGCGGCCGGACGACCGGTTTCGGAACCCTCCCGCTGAAAGACTATCTCAGCCAGGCGAACCAGGAAATCCTCATTGTGCTCATGATTGAGGACCAGGAAGGCATGGATAACCGCGAAGCCATTCTGGGTGTTCCCGGTGTTGACTGGGTGCTTCCGGGAGCAGTCGATCTGTCGCAATCACTGGGCTGCCCGGGCGACCCGTTCCATCCTTCTGTCAATCATGCCATTACGGAACTGGCAGCGAGTTGCCGCCGGTGTTCAGTGGAGTTTTGCGCCTTGCCCCGAAGTCCTGACCAATTAACGGAATGGCAGGATTGGGGGGCAAGGGCCTTTCTCCTGGGAGAAGACCGTAGTTTGCTCTTTAAATATCTCAAGTCCCACCTTGCGACCTGCCGTGCCGAGTCGAGCCCGCTGTCTCCCTGAGGCAATCGTTCTTTTTCTTCAAGCCTGACAAGAGTTTTCCTATGCGTGATACCGTTCTTTTTCTTGCTCATGTTCCAACGGAAGCCCTGAACCGGGGATTTCTGCCAGCGGCACAGTCGATGGGGCTGAAAGTGATCCTGCTGACCGACCAGGCGGCGACGCATCACCACTACTTCAGTCAACCGGACCTTCCCGCCTATCCGGAACAGATTCTCCAGTGTGATGTCTTTAATCCCCTGTCTGTTATTGATCTTCTCTCAGAACTCCCGGCGCCGGTGGGCGTATTCTCCAACAGCGACCACCTGCAGACGGTGACCGCCCTGACCGCAGCCTACCTGAATCTACCGGGCAAAGACTGGCAAGCCTGCTACCGGGCAAAAAACAAGGCGGCCATGCGCCAGTACCTGAAAGCGCTCGATGATGGCGCATGCTGGTTCCGGGTGGTGAATGATCAGGCATCCCTGGCGGAAGTGATCAACGACGTTCCATTCCCATGTATCGCCAAGCCCCGTGAGGGCGTCGCCAGCCTCAATGTCAGGCGCCTCGACAACGCGGCGCAACTGCAATCGTTCTGTGATCAGTTCTGGCAAGGGCAAGCCGGGCAACCGTTGTTGCTGGAAGAATTTCTGTCAGGCCCCGTTCACACTCTGGAGACCATTGGAGACGGAAACAGCCTGATGGCGCTCGGAGGATTTGAAGTACGGCTTTCCGAGCCGCCGCACTTTGTCGAACTTGAAGCGGCATGGGTGCCCTACCAGCCGGACAGTCCTCACCTGCAGGAGATGTTCAGGCAGGTACGGCGCTTCGGTGTCGGCCTTGGCTCCTGTCATTCCGAGTTTGTGATAACCGCCAATGGTCCAAGACTTATCGAGATCAATTATCGCACGGTGGGAGACGGTCGCGAATTCCTGCTTGACCGTATGATGGATCATGGACTGTTCCGTGCCATCCTTCAGACCCATCTCGGCAACCCTCTGGAGTTATCCGCTCCCAAGCAGGCCGCTCAGATACGCTATCTCAGCGCTTCAACCAGTGGGCGGGTTCGCCGTTCAGCCCACAGTCGCAGTGAGCCGTGCGGCGATGGTATTGCAGAGTTTGAACCGCTGAGGGAAGTGGGGGATGACGTCCACTTAACCCATTCAAACAAGGACTACCTGGGTGTGTTGCGGTTGTTTTCAAGCGATCCCTCCCGGGTAAAGGATACGTTGGCCGAATGGGCCACCGATCTTGAAGCAGAGTGGGAGATAGGCTGATGACCAGGGACACCGCTCTGTCTTCAACCGACCCCGGGCAGTATCTGACCCGGAGGCTGATCGATGCCCTGATCCGCGAGGACGTGGCTGGCTGCCAAAGTGATTCTCAGGCCGTCGGGACGGCCACAGTGCCCGGCTCCCCCGAAAGGCCAGCCACCTGGTTACGGTGGACGTTGGCGCGAGGTGTTCTGTGGTTGCCGGTCAATCCGGCAACCTTTATGCAGCGTTGGCAGTGGAGTGGTGACGCGCTCATCTGGCAGCCCGCAGATCAAACCGAAGGCGTCTCAGAAGTGGATCACTACGAACAGGTTCTGGCATGCCTCACCGCGAACGAACACGACGACTCTGGAGAGCAGTTGGCGGTCTATGCCGACGAGTGTAGAACGGCGGAGTCTCACGCCGCCTTCTGCCAGAAGGAGCGATTAAGGTGGTTTGACGAAATTCGCCACCAGGGACAAAGCTGGAAGGACCTTTCCCGACTATCCGAGCGCCTGCTTTACTTTGATCGCCTCGCGGCCTTTCTAGATCACCCATTCTATCCCAGCGCCCGCGCCAAGAGCGGTTTTGATGAGGCGGCACTGGCGGCGTACGCGCCTGAATTTGCCCCGCGTTTCCAGTTACGGTGGCTTGCCGTCCCAGGCTCGGAAGTCACTGCGTTGGGCGAGCTCCCGGGTTGTTGGCCGGAGTTCAGCGAGGTAGGGCTGGATAACCAGCTTGCTGACAGCCACCACTTGTTGCCGGTACACCCTCATCTCTGGGACACCGCGCTGAGTGACTATCTGTCGAACACAGAGATCGGTGCCAGGGTCGTCCGCGCACCAGCGCCTGCGCTTTGGGTTCGGCCAACACTGTCAGTACGCACCCTCCAGCTTGAAGCCGCGCCCGATGTTCACGTGAAAGTCCCTTTGACCATTCGCACACTGGGCAACCGGAACATTCGAACGGTCAAACCGAGCACGCTTTACGATGGGCATACGGTTCAGCAAATCCTGCAGGAGATATCCGGTAGCGACCCCGCTCTTCAGGGGGCCTTCAACGTAACCGACGAATCCTCAGGCCTTCACGTTGGCGATTTGCCGTGGCTAGGCTGCATTGTGCGCCGGTTTTGCGGGTTTTCCGACCAGCAGCAAATTGTGCCGGTTGCCTCTTTGTTAGCCGACAGCCCGGACGGCCGTTGCGTCGCCCAGATGATGGCGGACGAGTTCAATCATGGCGACCTGACGAAGTGGGTGCGCCAGTACGTTGCGCTGACGTTGACGGTGCACCTGCGACTTTGGCTGGTCTACGGCATTGCACTGGAATCCAACCAGCAGAACTCCATGGTGTTGCTCACGCCAGGACGGCCACCGCAGTTGCTTTTCAAGGACAACGACGCCCCCAGGGTGTGGCCAGGCAGACTATGCGCCCGGATGCTGTCCGTGGAGCCAATAGTGGCGCAACTTCGGGACCGACGCATTCTGGTCAACGATGAAACACCCCTGGCACAGATGTTTACCACCATCACCCTGCAACTGAACCTGGCCGTTATCCTGGAGGGCCTGGCCGCACGGGGGCTCGGATCACGGACCCAGTGGTACAAGTTGCTCCGTGAGGAACTGATCAGCGTACTCGGTCAGCTGGACGACGATGGTGTTAATACCCAGTCAGCGCGTGAGGTGCTACTGGAGGATCGCCAGCTTTATACCAAGTATCTTCTCAGGGCTGGCAGCCTGGAAAGCAAGTCCCGCACGGGTGCCGCTGACATCAATAAATTCTATGGCAAGCTGGCTCCAAATTTTCTTGGGCAGGTGTCATGAGCCAGTCTGTTCTGCCAGTGGTCCTGCTCAGCCACTTTATCGCGGCCTTGGTGGCGCTGGGGATGCCACCATTTTTTGGGCTGATCCTGACCGACACATTTGCGGTTGAACACACCGTTTGGGTGGGCTGGTTCTATATTATCCCGACGGTTTGCACCGCACTGGCGGCGCCGTTCTGGGGAAGGATAGCGGACCGTTTCGGCCGCCGCTGGTCGCTGCTGCGGGCCCAGATTGGTCTGGCCGTGGCCTTCGTAATCGCCGGATTGGCGCCGGGCGTGGTCACCTTTGCCATGGCACTGATGGTTCAGGGCTTTCTGGGTGGAACCTTTGCCGCATCGAGCGCGTACCTCTCCACCGTTGCTCGCGGTCAAAACCTGACCCAGTCACTGAACTGGATGCAGGGCTCGGCCAGGTCGGCCATGATACTGGCGCCCATCCTTTTCGGTTTTTTCATGACCTGGGTCCCGGCTCAGCGTCTGTACCTCTACATGGCCATCCTGCCTCTTCTGTCGGCACTGCTGGTATGGAAACTCGCTCCCCCGGACCCGGTTTCGGGTGGGCCTGGTGACCAGAAACATTCCCGTGAAAGGGTTTCGGCATCCGCCAGTTGGCTGCGGTTAAGGTTGCTTTACTTCGGTTTCAATTTCGCGCTGGTGGCCAGTTTTCCCTACTTTATTCCCTGGACCCAGGAACGAACGGGCAGTACCGCCGCTATGGCCGGCGTTCTCTACAGCCTCCCTCATGCCATCTACCTGATCATTCTGGTCAGCCCACTGCGACGAAGCGTGTTTTTCGGTAACCCGTGGACCTTGCCAGCGGGCCTGACACTGTTTGCACTGTCCTACGTTATTCAGGCGACGGCCGGAACAACGGCCGCCATTCTCGCCGGACGATTGGTCATGGGGTTGGGCATGACGACCTGTCTTTTTGCCCTCAACGCCGAAACCGCACGTCTCACACGAACGGAAAACGCGGGCCAAAGCTTTGGCGCTCTTGACAGCGCTGGTAAATGGGCCGGTGTCGCGGCCGGGGTGCTCGCGGGTGTCGCCACGGGTATGAGCAACCAGACTGCGCCACTCTGGCTGGGCGCTGTGGCGACCCTTTTCACCATCACTCTCACCGTCACTCTCCGTCAATCTCGGCGGCTACCGGGCCAACGCCCCGGCCGTCGACAACCATGAACGCTTGGAAAAGGAATGAAGCCATGTCAGTGACAGCGTCACACCATTATTTCAGGGATCAGCACTGCGACTATCAGGCGGATCAAGCCAGTATGGAAGCCCTGTTGAATTGCTACTGCCGGGATATTGCCCAGCCGTCTGGGGAGTTGTTGGTTCAGGTCGGCGACGGGAGCCGGTCCTGGCCCCAGGGGCTTCGGGTCCGTCTGGCGCTGGAGCCAGCCAGTGTACTGAAAATCGGATTCCCCGATTGCGAAGAGGTCCTGCTGGTTCTGGTGGCGGGAGACTCACGGACATGCAACTACCGCTACCTGTCTGCGCCATATTACAAGTCTGCGCTTAAGGGATGGCGGGTACTGGGGCTGGAGCAACTGGGCCGGATACTGCTTCATAAAATGGCGCAGCGCTTCAATGAACCATTCAACAGCGAACTCTACCGGCAGATTCTCCTCAGCCGGAATGTCATGCAGAGCATTCTTGCATATACTCGCGTGCCCGCCGATTGGGGGCAGGGGCTGGAGGCGTTCCGTTGGTCTGAGCAGTCCCTGAGTTTCGGACATCGTTATCATCCGGCGCCAAAATCCCGGGAAGGGTTCGACACCGAGGACATCCTGCAGTACTCCCCTGAAATGGGCGCGGGGTTTGCCCTCTATTACTTTGCGGTTCACCCGGACGACCTTCGTACCCGGGGTGACGTGGCCGGGCCGGTAGCCGGGTCAGACGCGGATATTGAGGTGGATGTGCCAGACGGATGGGTCACCGTTCCTGTGCACCCCTGGCAGGCGCGCTACCTCATGCGTCTGCCCATTGTTCGCAGCGCCATCCGATCCGGGCGGATCTTGCCGCTGGGCCAGGCCGGCCAACGATTCTACCCAACCGCATCGGTTCGTACGCTTTACCAGCCGGGCAACCCCTATTTCCTGAAATTCTCAACCCATGTTCGCCTGACCAACTGCATCCGGAAAAACGCCGTCTATGAATTGGAGAGCGCTGTGGCCCTCTCCGCAGCCCTGAAGGCTCACCTTGCGCCCTCACTGGCCCGGTGGCGAGGATTCCGGTTGCTGTACGAACCGGCTTACCAGACCCTTGATTTCACCGACCACTCCGAGCCGGATCGCCGAACCATTGCGGAAGGTTTCGGCGTTATCCTGCGGGACAATCTGGAACCCTACCTCGACACAGGCGTAACACCGATGCTGGCCGCAGCGTTGTTCAGCGATGATCGCTTTGGCCGCTGCCCAGCCACGGAGGCAGCGGGAGCCTGGGCTGCTGCCACAGGAACCACGGATCAGGAAGCCAGGGTGCAATGGTTTGAGCAGTATCTCGCCTTGCTAATTCCCCCTCTCTTTGAGTCGCTGTTCCACCACGGTGTGGTTTTTGAACCACACCTTCAGAACGTGGTGGTTGGCATCCGGGAGGGATACCCTGCTCAGGTCTTTATCCGTGACCTGGAGGGAACAAAGCTGGTGCCTGGTCGCTGGTCAGGAGCGCTGCCTGACTCTCTTGATGAACAAACGCTGGCGTCTGTTCATTACAGCCAGGACAAAGCCTGGAAACGCATTGCGTACTGTCTGTTGGTGAACCATCTGTTTCAGGCCGTGGCCTGCCTATCCCGGGGGGAGAACCACATCGAACTCCGGTTGTGGGACGCGCTTGCCAGGGAAGTACGCGACTGGCTCGCAGGCACCGACGATCCCTGGGCGGCCGATGTTCTGGGCCGGCTATTGGCTGGCGAGCCCATTCCGAACAAAAGTAACCTGATGACTCGATTGTTCAAGCGTCCGGATCGGGAATCTCAGTACACCCGGGTCCCGAACCCGCTGGCGATGACGCCGCCTCGTGCCGTGGACAACGGGGGAGGGCAGCGCGATGCCTGAAGTACCTGTTTCCGTTCAGCGAGCCATCAACGAACTGAAAGTTCAAAACAGCGACCCGCTGTGCGCCTATGTGTATGACCTGCCTGAGCTCCGTAACCGGGCGCAGAACATTGTTGGGTGTTTACCACCCGGCTGTGAGATGTTCTATGCCGCCAAAGCGAATCCCGCTTTACCGGTGCTCAGCGCTTTGGCGTCCTTTGTACATGGCTTTGAAGTGGCATCTGGCGGTGAGCTGGACTGGGTGCGCCGTCATTTTCCAGACACGTCTGTGATTTTTGGTGGTCCCGGCAAACTGGCCTCCGATCTGGAAAAGGCCATCGATCAGAACGTTGAACTGATCCATGTGGAAAGCCTGCTGGAATTGCAGCGTCTGTGCGACATTGCCGGTCGCAGGCAGGCTAACCAGGACATTCTTCTGAGGATCAATCTCGAACTGGCAGATACACCCTCTACACGGCTTACCATGGGCGGTGTGCCTACTCCGTTTGGCATGGAAGAGGCTTGTATACCCGACGCGCTTGCGCTGCTGGCAAGGCAGGGGAGGGTCAGGCTGCGTGGTTTTCATTTCCACCTGATGTCGCATCAACTCGATGAGAAACGCCACCTGACGTTGATAAAGCACTACCTGGAAACCGTTCGTACCTGGGAGGCCCAGTATGGACTGAGTCTTACCGAGATCAATGTCGGGGGCGGAATCGGGATTAATTACACCCAACCTGATCAGCAGTTTGACTGGTCCGGATTCTGTACCGGCCTGGATGAATTACTTCAGGCCTACGTGGACCGCGCCTGGAGGATCCGTTTTGAATGTGGCCGTTTCATAACCGCTCCCTGTGGTTACTATGTTGGCGAGGTTCTGGATGTTAAACGCTGCGGCGAGGAATGGTTTGCCGTCTGCAGGGGCGGCACTCACCACTTCCGGACACCAGCGGCCCAGGCCCACAACCATCCGTTTGACATACTGCCCACCAACAACACGGACGCTGCAACGCCATGCGTTACTGATCATTCCGTCACCCTGGTCGGTCAGTTGTGTACGCCCAAAGATGTGTTTGCCCGCCAGGTTCATATTGCGTCGCTCGGGGTTGGTGATCTGGTCGTATTCCGTTATGCCGGTGCTTACGCCTGGAACATTTCCCATCAAGCGTTTCTGATGCACCCCCACCCAGAAGAGTACTTCATAGAATAACCCGGTAAGCGGATCTTCAAGTCGCAATAATCTATTTTAATTGTAATGCGAATTATTATCAGTAGAATGCTCAATCAAAATTTATACCACGTGCTGGAGAACACAATGTCGAAGTCCGAAGTCTCAAAATCGCTGCGCCGCCACCGACTGTCTGTTGCCATAGCCATGCTCCCCGTGTCGCTCCTGGCTATTGGCTCAGCACCTGTTCTGGCACAGGAGCAGGCTGATGCGCCCGTCCAGCTACCCGGTATCAACGTTACCGCCGACTGGCTGGGGCCACCGACTGAAGAGTCCGAGAGGACGTACACTGGGGCGCGCACGGTAGTGGAGGAGGAACAGCTCCAGGCGACCGGAGCGCTGAATCTGGACGATGCCCTGCGCCCGGTTCCAGGGCTTACGGTGCTTGATGAAACTGGCACCGGCATTCTGCCCAACATCGGCGTACGGGGTCTGAACCCGCTGCGTAGCGAACGGCTTCAGATTCTGCTGGATGGCTACCCAATTGCCATCGGCCCCTACAGCAACGTCGGCGTGTCGCTGTTCCCGGTGACGCTGCCGAGCCTGGAAGTTGTGGACATCGTTCGGGGCGGCGCCTCCGTTCACTACGGCCCCAACAACGTTGGCGGAGTGGTGAATTTCGTCACCAAACCGATTCCGGCGGAAACCTCCCAGACCCTTCGTGAGCGGGTGACCATCGCGGAAGAAACCGGCAACGTCTTTACCGATACCTATTACCGCGTCGGCGGCCGGGCGACCGACAAGCTCGACCTTCAGTTTCAGGCCAACGTCCAGCGTGGTGACGGATTTCGCGACCACTCCGACACCGAAGTGGATAATCTGATCCTGGACGCCCGCTATTACCTGAACGACCAGCATGAACTGGCCACCCAGCTGCAATACTACCGCGTCGAGGCCGAACTTCCCGGAGCCCTGACACCGCAAGCGTATGAGCAGGACCGTAGCCAAAGCCAGCGACCTCACGACGGATACGAAGCGGACATGAGTCGCGCCACCTTCACCTGGACGTACACGCCGGTCGACAACGTGGAATTCCAGTGGCGCAACTTTGTGCATGACGCCGACCGCACCTTCTTCTTCGGCCAGAACCTGAGCGGCACCGGCCACTGGGCGGACCCAGGGCTGGATTCGACCCACGTTGCGGATTCACCGCGTTTGTTTACGGTATTGGGCACGGAGCCCCGGCTTGCTATTCGCCATGGCCGCCACGACATTACTCTGGGTGCACGATTTGTCAGCGAGGATGTGGAGTTCGACGTTAATCGCCTGGAATTTTCCTCCGGTAACCGTTCCGTGGCGCGCGACTGGCACCTGGACACCCGGGCTATGGCATTTTACATCAGTGATACCGTGTCGTTCCTGGATGACCGCCTGACGGTGACGCCGGGCCTGCGTTATGAAGATGTCGACATGGACTTCCGTGACAACCTTACCGGCAACACTGAGGAAAACAATGCTGATGAGCTGTTGCCGGGCCTGACCGTAGGCTATCAGGCGTCTGACGATCTTTTTGTCTTTGCCAACAGTCAGCGTTCCCTGGTGCCGGTCCAGATTGCCCAGACCACCCGTGAGGGTGCCGTTGCCAATGAAACCTCGTGGAACCACGAGCTGGGCGCCCGCCTGCAAGTCACACCCGACCTGCTGTCTTCAGCAACCCTGTTCCGCATCGATTACGAGGATCAGATTCAGTTTAACCGTTCGACCAGTCGTTTCGAAAACCTCGGAGAAACCCGCCACCAGGGTGTCGAGCTGACAAACCGCTGGAATCTCAACAGCCAGTGGGAGCTGGGCCTTGGCTATACCTTCCTCGATACCGAACAGTTGACCGGCGACAACGAGGGCAACGAGTTACCCAATGCTCCCACCCATAAAGTCAGCGCCGATGCGGTGTACAGCTACCAGGCCTGGGATGCCAGCCTGAACTGGGTGTATGTCAGCTCAAGCTATAGCGATGCAGACAACACGGAAGAAGAAACCAGCAATGGCAGCGCCGGTGAGTTGCCGGACTACCATCTGGTCACCACCAGAGTCGGTCGCGATTTCGCCATTGGCGGTGATCGTGTGCTGAACCTTGGCCTGGCCGTCAACAACCTGCTGGATGAGGATTACTATTTCCGGGGCGTGGACGTGAGTCCCGTCGGACGTGTACCCCAGCCCGGCCGAAGCTTTATCCTTGAGGCACAGCTCGACTTCTGATGGCCTGCTTACGGAACCGGATCGTAAAGATCCTGCTCGTTGTTTTGCTATCGCCTGCGTCAGGATGGGCGCAGGATGAGACTATCCGGTTGACGGACGACCGCGGGGAGACCCTGCGGTTGTCCGCACCGGCGGCCCGGCCCGCTGCGATCTCAACCTTTGGGGCGGATGTCGCACTGGCGCTGGATAAACCGCCGGTGGCGGTCACCGACTACGGACTGCAGGGCGTGCCCGACTACCTGGCGTCACAGTTGGATGGGGTGACGGGGCTAGGCCCCCGACATCAGCCCAATCTGGAAGTGCTGTCGTCGGTCCGGCCGGACCTTGTCATTGCCATTCGTCGTTATACCGAGAAAGACGGCGACCAGATCGAAGCCATCGCCCCGATGCTGGCCCTGGATCTCATCACGGTTCAGGACAGCCTGCGGGGTGTTGAGTTAGCGGGGCAGGCACTGGGTGCACCGGCGAAAGCCAGCGCACTCAATGCCCGCTTTCTCGATCGCGTTCAGTTACTCGCGGATCGCAACACATCGAAGCCTACCGAGACGGTGGCCCTGCTGACCAGCGGTAGTGAAACGCCCTTTGTCTATTACGATCATTTTCTGCCGACGGCATTGCTGGAGAGTCTGGGTTTCGACAATGTCGGTGGGCAGACGCCGAATCCCGACAGTGGCGTCCCACTGGGCTACCGGATTAGTCTTGAAGCCCTGCTGGAACTGAACCCGGATACCATTCTGCTGTTGCCCACCAGCCGTCAGCGCGCGTTCACGATGAACCCCATCTGGCCTTATCTCAAGGCCGTGCGGACTGACCAGGTCTACGAAGTGCCGCACTACTGGAAAGAGGGTGCCGGTCCGATTGCCCGGGAACGTATCCTGGACGATATCCAGCGACTGTTGCTGACGTCGGAAGCCGAAAAATGACGGGTGACGATTCAACCACACGTCCCATGGGCCTTTATGGAACAACGGTACTTCTTCTCGTGCTGTTGTTCTTCGTTGGCCTGATGGCGGGCTCACGATGGGTGTCGCCGGCCTTGTTGTTGTCAGCCATCGACGGCAGCAGCGACTTGCTGACGCGCATCACCGTGCTGGAACTGCGGTTGCCGCGCAACCTGCTCGGTATTCTCGGTGGTGCCGCTCTCGGGGTTGCAGGTGCTGTCATGCAGGGCGTTACCCGGAATTCACTGGCATCCCCCGGTCTGACCGGCGTGATCGCCTCCGCAGCCCTGGCGATCGTGTCGCTTCGAACCCTGAGTTCACCGGGCGCCATGTGGCTGCCGTTGATGGCCCTTGGCGGCGGCCTGCTGGGCGGAGCCCTGACGTTCGCCATCGCTGGCCGCCGCCAGCTTCAGCCCGAACGGGTAGTACTGGCCGGCATCGCTGTCACGTCACTGGCTACGGCACTGACCACGGGCCTTCTGTTGGTTTCCGGTGCGGAAGCGGCAGAGCTCTACTATTGGCTGGCGGGTAGCCTGATGGGGCGGGGCTGGCTTCAACTCCAGATGGTGCTGCCCTGGCTGCTGCTTCCGCTCGGTGCCCTGTTTGTGATGCAGAGGCCCTTCCGTTTGCTGCAACTTGATGATGATCTGGCGCTGGCCATGGGGCTGGCCGTCGGTCGCTGGCGCCTGATTTTTCTGATGCTGGCTTTACTGCTGGCTGCTGCACTGGTCGCTTTCACCGGCCCAATCGTTTTTATTGGTTTGGTGGCGCCACATATAGCCAGGCGGCTGGCCGGCAACCAGATCCAGCACTGGCTGCCCCTGAGTGCTCTGTTTGGAGGGATGTTGTTGCTGGCGGCGGATATCCTGGCTCGGCAACTGGCCTTTCCCCAGGAGCTACCCGTCGGTATGCTGACGGCCCTTATTGGGGCCCCCTGGCTGATCTATCTGCTCAATTCGCGAACCTCACCCCGGAGTGCATAAGGTGACCCACCCGGCTACGACAACTCCTCGGGCAGGCCGCCGCGGCATTCGGATTCCAGGCACTGGCTCTGTTGCCCGGCTGCTTCTGGCTGGTGGGCTCAGTCTGGTTGTTGTCGTCGTCGCGGGCGTCCAACTCGGAGCGGTGGACCTGACATGGTCCCAGGTATGGTCCGGGTTGACCGGTGACAGTTCGCAACACGTTCAGCGAGTGGTCTTCGAATTACGGTTGCCCCGTACCCTGACCGGCGCCCTGATTGGTGTTCATTTCGCCCTGTCGGGTTGGTTGTTACAGTTGCTTAGCCGCAACCCGTTGGCAGAAGCCGGCATTCTCGGCATCTCCGCCGGCGCCAGCCTGGTGGCGGTCGTCGCTTTTATTATCGGAGACTGGGTGGTATCCAGTGCCGATCCTTACAACAACACATCGTTTGCCCTTCAGTATTTGCCCCTGTTTGCCATGGCCGGCGGGTTGGTAACGGCGCTCGCGGTTTATTTCCTTGGCATGCGGCATGGCCAGTTGTCACCGGTCAAAATGACACTGACCGGCGCAGTCATTGCCGGTATGTTGCATGCACTGACCACCGGTGCGCTGGCGTTCTGGGGCCACGCCCATACTGAGCTGGTTGCCCAGTGGCTGGCCGGATCACTGTACGGTTCGCAATGGCAACACCTCCGCACGTTGCTGCCATGGACAGCTATTGGTCTTGTCGGTGTCGCGCTGCTAGTACGCCCCCTGGAAGTCATGCAGCTTGACGATCAACACGTTCGCACCCTGGGCCTGGGCCTGAACCGTTGGCGAGCCTTTGCTCTGCTGATTGCCACCCTGCTGGCGGCCAGTGCTGTCGGAGTGGTGGGGCCGGTTGGCTTCATCGGCTTGTTGATCCCTCACATCAGCCGACGGCTGGCGGGTGCCAATCTTCCGGTTCAGTTGGTCTTGTGTGTACTATTGGGAGCGGTGCTGGCGGTACTGGCGGATTTACTCGGCCGGACGCTGTTTACACCGTACGAAGTGCCCGTGGGCGTGGTTTCCGCTGTCCTTGGCGTACCGTTTTTTCTCTATCTGTTATCGCGTCAACCCTGAGGCCCGGATCCTCCATGTTACGAACCGAGCATCTCTCTCTTGCCTACGGCGACAAGCCGGTTGTGAACAACGTCTCGCTGGCCATTCCCGAAGGTGGGATTACCTGCCTGCTGGGCCCCAACGGTTCTGGTAAAAGTACCTTGCTGAAAAGTTTCGCGGGCCTGCTATCGGCCCGGTCCGGCCAGGTTTACCTGGATGATCGACCCGTCGAACAATGGGACCGAAGCAAGCTGGCCTTAAGACTTGCCATGCTTCCCCAGAAACCGATTGTGCCCGATGGTATCCAGGTTCAGAATCTGGTGGCGCTGGGTCGTTTTCCACATCGCAAATGGTGGCAACGCAACCTCACCACCGACAACAACGCAACCTTCGAAGCCATGGCAATGACAGGGGTCTCCGAGTTGGCGGAACGACCGGTGGAAGCGCTGTCCGGAGGGCAACAGCAGCGGGTATGGATCGCCATGGCGCTAGCTCAGGAAACCGACATTCTTCTGTTGGATGAACCCACCACGTTTCTCGACTGGGGTTATCAGTTGGAAGTGCTGGAGTTGTTATCCACGCTGAATCGCGAGCACGGGCTGACCGTGGTTATGTCACTCCACGATCTCAACCAGGCCGCGCAATTTGCGGATCGGATTGCGGTGCTCGCAGGTGGCCAACTCGACACCATCGGTAGCCCCCGGGAGGTGATAACCGAACCCCTGATCAACCGTGTGTTTCGGGTACAGACCAGCGTCACCCTGGGGCGGGACGGCCGTCCATTCTGTTCCGGATTTTCCGAATCCGCCAGGGGCAACCCGCCAGCGAGTGAATCGAGTCCGGTCCACGCCACCGCTCAGAGTGAGACAGGCTAATCCGGTTGCCACTTTTCGACACGGTTGTCGGCGAAATTGACGCTCCACACGGTTCCTTCATTATCAACGGCAACCGCCATTGCGGTATGCCCGGCGTTAGCCGGCTCGCTACCAAATGCGGTGAGATAGTCGCCTTCAGCCGTGAATTTCTGAATGCGGTCGTTGTAAAAATCGGCTGCGTAGACACTCCCTTCTAGCCCTACGGCGACCGACGTCACTGTGGTAAACCAGCCTTTGAACGGCCCGTAGATGTTCATTGCGAACGGGCCGCCCCATTTGCGAACGAACTCTCCGTCTGGGTCGAACTGCTGGATCCGGTCGTTATAGCCGTCGGCGACGTAGAAACCACCATCAGGCGCAATGGCGATATCCGTGGGGTAGTTGAAGTCGCCTGCACCGATGCCAGTGCCTGCCCAGCTTCTGAGCACTTCGCCATCTGGTGCGAGATGGACCACCCGCTGTCCGTAGGTATCGGCAATCAGCAACGTGCCGTCATCGCGCACCGCCAGGCCCCCCGGGCTGGTTAATCCGTCGTCCGTTTTGATCGCTTCGCAGTACTCGCCGGCCAGCGTGAAAACGTGAATCACGTCCTTGAAATAGTCAGGAACGTAAAGTCGGTTGCCGGCGATATCCATGTTCATCGGGCGGCCGAGTATGTCCCCCCCAAAGGCCCGCCGGAACTTGCCTTGCTTGTCAAAGACCTGGATGCGGCTGTTGCGTGCATCCGCGATATATACTTCATCGGCCGTCACTGCAATGCCGGTAGGGTCGTTGAACTGCCCCGGGCCGCTGCCTTTTTCACCCCACGCAAGAGACCGCGAGTAGGGCGGTTCCTGGTTCCAGTTGATGGCGCCGCCCGCGCAGCCGAGCAGGGTGAGTGCTATCGCGAGCCCGAGCGTGCTGTAGGCAAACCGCTTACCCATTTTCTTCATAGTGCCCTCAAAATCGTGCCCTCAAGTCCTAGAAATTGCGGCGAAAGCCAACGCGAACAATGTAATCGTCCTGAATGGCGTCGCCATTGGGGTCCTCGGCCACGGGCAGTTGTATCGTGCCCTCAACGACCCAGCGCCGGGTGATGAACTGAAGACCCGGCGCCAGCAGCCACTGGGTGCCGCCGGAGTTGGCATCGGTACCAGTGCTAATCTCGTTGCGCTCGCGGTGAACAAGACTGGATTCGAGCAGGGCGTAGGTAAAGCCGGGTGTGCCGGAGATGCCTTCAAGGCTGAAAGGCCAGATCCGGTATTGCAGTGAGGCGTCGAGGCGGGTCTCGTCGCCGTGGGCGAAGCCGTCGTGGCGCCCGTTTCCGCGGTAAAGTAACTGCGCGTCCATTTGGTATTGCAGTCTCTGATAGGTGGCCACCACGCCGGCAAAGCCATCCCAGGCCCCGTCGCCGACCTGCAACGGTCGCGGCAGTTCGCCGAAACGATCGCGATCGTCACTGTCTCCAGTGGGCGCAGTGACCCCAAACAGTGGCGCGACCCGAAAGGTTCCGCCGGTGAAATCGTATTGGTAAGCTGTGTAACGACCGAACAACGAGACGTCGCCGATGCCATTAGTATCACGGCTAATCCGGCCCATTGGCGTGGAGACATCCAGTTCCTTGTTGAAGAAGTAGGGGACGACCCCAAACACCGCGAGCTTCGGGGTCACGCCGTAACCCAGTACGCTGCCCAGGGCCTGTACCGAGACTTCGCGGTCCATGGGCCCGTCATCGGAGCGTTCCCGCAGCACCAGTTGCTCGCGCCAGATGGTTTCGCCTTGTGGCACGGGTAGGGCAGTGTTGAACGTGTTGGGGGCGGCTTGTACTACAGATACACCGGTCAGTATCAGAGCGCTAGCCAGCATGGAATTGCGAACGGAATGGTTGTTATTCAGCATTGCCACCTCCGGTTTCGCCGTCAACCTCTGCGTAGGATCGCAGCGTGAAGCCAGCCTCATCAACGGCCCGGCGCGCCTGCTCTTCGGTGAGTGTGTTGCCCTCTTTCAGGGTTACCTGTACCACGCTGTCACCAATGTCCACCCGCACCTCGGTGACACCGTCGATCTTGTTCAGGCGCTTCTCAATGCCATAGGCACAAAACGGACATGCCAGTCCGTTTACGCCCAGTCGATAGTGATTTTCGGCCGCCAGCGCGGAAACGCTGAACACCAGAGCGGCTAACAGCAGGGACATTTTTGTGAACATGACGAACCTCTCTATGGATATATGCATACAGCTTGACACTTGGCGCTGACTCTAGCGCATGAGCTGAATCACGCACTTTTTTGACAACCAGCTTTTTTAGTCACTCACGCTCGCCACCGTATTGAAAAACAGGGCCGGCTTCTGCCAAGTGTAGGGTCCGTACCATGATACGGAGTCAAGGGTCTGTAGAGTGTGAAGCCCGGCGAAACAGGGCTCAACGAAGGCCATATACTCAGGGCCGATGGCCAGAGGCAAGGCAACTGAAAATTCCAAGGGGTTACTCTGTTGTCTTCATGAAGTTTGCTGAATAGCCCACGCCGCTATGGTCAAAAGCCGTTGGTGTCATACGCTTTTACTTTGACACTTTTTTGATGAACCCCCCACGCAGCCCTGACATCGGACGGGCTAACCTTTGCACCCATCGTTTGTCCGTCTTTCCCGGGTTCAATATGGTTGCGCACGTCATGAACAAGCGCCGATTTCTCCAACTAAGGGGGTTTCTTACCGCTGGCGGTCTGGCCACGCTGTTTCATTGGTTTGTCATGGCCGGACTGGTTGGAGTCGGGCTTGAACCCACTCTTGCTACAGCGGGTGGAAGTTTTTCCGGTGCGGTAATGAACTACGGGCTTCAGCGCCATCTGGCTTTCCGTAACGCCGGCCCCCACCGGTCTACTGTATGGCGCTATCTGGCGTCATGCGGCCTCGCCTGGCTTTGCAACCTGGTTTTTTTCTACATGCTCAATCACGCCCTTGGCCTGTCAGTCATGCATTCTCAGTTGGCTACTACAGGCCTGGTAGCGGCATTGAACTACGTGGTCTATCAGAGATTGGTGTTTTATGAACAGAAATACTGAATATTCCGTCGGCCGGGCAGGCCGAAGCCTGGTGTCGGTGGTGGTGCCTGTTTTTAATGAGCGAGTGATGCTGCCACTGTTCTTTGAGCGTGTTCTACCGATTCTCGCTGCCCTTGAGGAGCATCACGAGATTGTATTGGTGGACGACGGCAGTGAGGATGGTAGCGCCGGATACATACGTAGCCAGGTCGCGCGCAATCCCGACATTCGCCTGGTTAAGTTAAGCAGGAATTTTGGCAAGGAGGCCGCAGTAACGGCGGGGCTGGAGCATGCAAGAGGCGACGCAGTGATTGTGCTGGATGCTGATCTGCAGGACCCGCCTGAGCAGATACCGGCAATGATCAAATGCTGGCAATCCGGTTCCGACGTCGTCTTGATGCAGCGCCGTTCCCGCTGCGGGGAAACCTTTCTCAAGCGCTGGAGTGCCCACCTGTACTACCGGTTGTTGAACCGGACCAGCCGGACCGATATCCCGGTTGATACTGGGGACTTTCGGCTGATGAGCCGAAGGGCAGTTAATGCGTTGCTTACCCTGAAGGAGCGCAACCGCTACATGAAAGGGCTGTTTGCATGGATAGGCATGCCAACCCGGGTGATCCAGTACGACCGCGAACCAAGAGCAGCCGGGGAAACAAAGTGGGATTACCCCGGATTGGTCGGGCTGGCGCTCGAAGGATTGACGTCGTTTTCAGTATCACCACTGCGCTGGGCGACAATCATCGGGCTTATTGCCGCAAGTATCGGGGGGATGTTCGGGCTGTGGATTGTGGTCAAGGCCTTGATGTTGGGGGATGCTACCAGTGGTTACCCGTCACTTGTCGCCATTATCAGTTTTCTGGGAGGGATTCAGTTGGTGAGTATTGGCATCGTTGGAGAATACGTTGGCAAGACCTACCTGGAAGCGAAGCAACGCCCCGTCTATCTGACCGAAGATGTAGTAGAAAATCCGGTTGGCGCGAGTCGCCAGGTTAGCGAAAACCCGGTGGAGACGCGTCATGTCAAAGCGGTTTAACCTTTGGCTACTGGTGCTGGCAGCTGTGTTGATCAGCCGGTTTATCGGTATGGCGTTTTTTCCCTTTGCCGACACCACCGAGCCCCGCTACGCGGAAATCGCTCGATGGATGGCCGAAACCGGTGACTGGATTACCCCCTGGTTTGAGCCCGGTGTGCCGTTCTGGGGCAAGCCACCATTGTCTTTCTGGGCTCAGGCTGCGGCTATCAAGGTGTTGGGTCTGTCGGAATTCTCGCTACGTTTGCCGTCCTGGCTGGCAACCATTGCCATGGTTTGGCTGGTTTGGCGTTTGGCCCGGCAAATCTGGGATGTTCAGACGGCGAAATGGAGTAGTCTGGTCTTTGCCACCATGGCTCTGACCTACATCAGTGCCGGCGCGGTAATGACGGATTCTTTTCTGGCCCTTGGAACGACCCTGGCGCTGGTCAGCTTTTGTCTGGTGATGTCGGGTGAGCGCGGCCCTTGGCAATGGCTTTTCTTTATAGGAGTGGTCATCGGGTTACTTTCGAAGGGCCCGCTGGCTGTTGTGTTGATCGGAATTCCAATAGTCTCGTGGCTGTTATTGTTCCGGCAGGAGGTTGGCAGTTTACGAAAGCTCCCTTGGTGGAGAGGGAGTGTGTTGACGATTCTTTTGGCCGGTCCGTGGTATGTGCTGGCGGAGCTTAAAACGCCTGGATTTTTAGACTATTTTATTGTCGGCGAGCACATTCGACGGTTTCTGGACCCGGGGTGGGCTGGCGATCTTTACGGCAGCGCTCATGACCAACCAAAAGGTATGATTTGGGTATTTTGGTTTTGGGCTTCGTTTCCTTGGGGCGTTGTCGCTCTGATGGGCTTGGTTGTTGGCTGGTCTCAAGGCCGGGGCTTAGACGTCATGCGCAAAGCCGTCTCGGTCTCCGGCCCGTGTTTTTTGCTGATGAGCGCCCTGGCCCCGATGTTGTTTTTTACAGTTGCTGGCAATACGCTTTGGACATACGTGCTGCCCTCGTTGCCTTTTACGGCCCCCTTGATCGGACGTTGGGTAGCGAAACTGGAATCTGGTTGGTTGTTTCGGGGGCGGGCCGTGATGGTGGGGCTCGTTCCCCTCTTACTGACCGTATTTGTGGGCGTGGCCGCGACAGGCTGGGAGACACTGAAAACAGAAAAAAAGCTGGTACTCTTCTATCAGCAGACAAGAAAGGCCGATGACAGCCCATTGCTCTATTTGGACGATATCCCATTTTCGGCCAGGTTTTACTCGCAGGGAGCGGCTCGGGAGGTCACTGAGGAAGGAGTGATCGATATGCAACAACAAGGTGACTATCGACACCTTTATTTGGCAGTTCCCCGAGACTGGTCTGCCCGGCAGGTAGCTGAGTTAACCGGGTCGGCTACCAGAGTCCTTGAGAATCGCCGCTACCAATTGCTGGCAATTGAGGTTTTGCAAGGGAGTCAGCAATCCGTCTCTGTCGCCAGCGCAGTCGTCAGGACCTGCAATATGCGGTTCCTGTTGCTCTGGTGCCTCCCTTAGTGCTCTGAGCGAGAAGAAAAAGGGTTCGATTGCGGTGCGGATGGTTATCTCGTAAAACTGTTTGAACTGAAGGCGTTGCAGTTGGGAATCGAATCGCTTCGTCTTTGAATCCCGGGGGATAACGTTGGCTGCTCATGACAGTTCCTCCTATGTTCCTATCATAGGTTAGGAGGGTCTAGTGAACGGGGTAAGTCCAGTCACCCGGTGAAGTCAGTAACCAAATCTTTTGTTCTAGGGCGCTCTCACTGCATGACCGAGTTCGTGAGCACCAGGTATGACGATTAGGTGATTGAATTGCCAGAAAGCCTGTCTCTTGACCCTTGAGCTACTCATAAGTTTATTCTGAATCTCTCCGGTCAATCTTTTGAGGTGCACACCATGGTAATACTCAGCCGATTCGCAGCGCTGGTTTTGTTCTTCTACTCTGCCGTCACGTTTGCCGACACCTCGTCTGGCCCGGGCCGTATGGGCGAATCCGGAATGATGGCCGGAATGATGGATGGCAGCATGATGGGCAGTGGCATGATGATCTTCTGTATGCTGGCGGGTCTGCTGCTGCTGACTCTGGTGGTGCTTGGGATAGTGGCGCTGGTCAGGCTTCTGCGGCGCGGAAGGTCCTGAATCCGGGCGGGGCAGCCATAATGCGAGATTTTATTCCGGCGCGACGAACCTTTTTAAAGTCGGTGGGCGGTCTGTCTACGGTTGCACTGCTGCCCGCGCCGTTGTTGCTCGGTGGCTGTCAGCCGGGAGGTGCTGCAACCCATGCGGAGACGTCGGGCCTGGAGCAGGGGCCTTTTGATGTCGAATTGACGTTGTTTGCGCGCCCGGACGTCGCGCCGATTCTTCCAGGTGCTGCCAGTGAAGTATGGCGTTACACCGCCAGTTTGCTCAAGGGGCCGGATGATACACTCACCCGCCTGGGCGACGGTTATCTCGGTCCGCTGATACGTTTACGCCGTGGTCAGCGTGTCCGGATCCATATTGACAATCAACTGCCTGAAGCCACAACTGTGCACTGGCACGGGTTGCATGTGCCACCGGACGTGGACGGCCAGCCGCGCTTTCCCATTCAATCGGGCGCTCAAAAGACCGTCAGTTTTGTGGTGGATGATCGCGCGGGGCTTTACTGGTATCACCCGCACCCCCATGGCAAGGACGGCGGACGTGTTGGTTTCCAGTCCTATGCGGGGCTGGCAGGCCCGTTGGTGATTGAGGATGACAACGAGCGCGGGCTGGATTTGCCCCAGGGTGATCAGGAACGGATTCTGGTGCTCCAGGACCGCAGTTTCGCCGGCGACAACGAATTAACCTATCTCAGCGGTGGCATGGGGTCGATGATGACCCGCATGCACGGATTCAGGGGAGAACACCTGCTGGTGAATGGCAAACCGGCAACGATGCAAGAGGTGTCAGCAGCGGCTCACCGTCTGCGAATCATGAACGGCTCCAACGCGCGCATCTACAAGCTGGCCTGGAGTGACGGTCGCCCTGTTACCGTGATTGGGACAGACGGCGGGCTGCTGGAAGCGCCGGAAGATTTTCCCTACATTACCCTGGCACCAGCGCAGCGTGTTGATATCTGGATCAGTTTCGAGAAGGCTGCGCAAGGCACCCGGATCCAGTTGCTCAATAGACCACACGATGCAGGCGGCATGATGGGTGGTGGCATGATGATGGGCGGCATGATGGGTGGTTCTGACACCGCTTCTGACCAGGCTACGCCGTTACTTACCCTGGAGGTGAATGGTCGGGGTGAAGACGGTGTATCCACACGCCCTGAGCGGCTGAGCAATGAACTGGCCGACCTGCCACGCCCGGACAAGACCACAGCCCCCCGATTGTTCAGGCTTGGCATGAAAATGATGCAAGGCTTTACCATCAACGGTCGTCAGTTTGAAGGTGCGACGGTGGCCGATGGCGAAGCTGTTTCGTTGGGCGAAAGCGAGGTTTGGGAGTTCTTCAACGACACCATGATGCCGCATCCCATGCATGTCCATGGGTTGCAGTTCAGGGTGCTAAGCCGACACTACGCCGATGCACGGTCTGCCGGGCAGTTGGCGGCCGGCATCGTGGATTCAGGGCTGCACGACACCGTGCTGGTGCTGCCCGGAGAGAGGGTCCGGATTGCCCTGACCTTCACGGACTTCCCGGGACTCTATCCCTACCATTGTCACAATATGGAGCACGAGGACAATGGCATGATGCGCTATTACGAGGTGCGCAAGGTCTAGGCAACGCAGCAGGGTAGGGTGAGCTTCGGGACCGGCACGGCGGTCCTTCCTGCGTTTATTTCCCGGTTACAGATTCAACATAGTGTGCAACCGCCTTGATCTGCTGCTCTGACAGCGAATCACCGAAGGCCGGCATGATACCAACGCCACTCTTCACCGCATTGCTGACCTGCTCCGCAGAAGGTTTGAGTTCGTCCAGATTGGGGCCGATTTCGCCAGCCGATCCTGCGTCGTTCAGTGCGTGGCAGATGGTGCAGGAAGGTTGAGCCTGCTCGGTGAACACTTTCTTGCCGAGTTCGAGTTGCTCGTCCGCCATCGAAGTGGCAGACGCAGAGGCAAGTACAGCGAATAACAATGTGCGTAGTGACATAGAAAATCCTGGTTAGGTCAAGGAAACAGGCGGCCCGATGGGCGGACCGCCACAGGGTTCACGCGTTCATGAAACGGTGACGGTCACGCCATGGTCTTTCCAACTGGTGTTGCCGTAACCGCGCTCGTTTTCAGTACGTGTGGGCGGCTGGGTATTGCCGTCGGTGTCGGTTGCGCGGCTGACAATCCGATGATCGCCGGCGCTCAGGTCCATCGACACCACAAACGGCCGCCAGGCATAGCGCCCCATGTCGGGTCCCAGAAAGCGGGCCTTCTTCCAGGTTTCACCACCGTCGGCTGACACCTCCACCTTGCTGACAGCGTTCATGCCGCCGAAGGCGACGCCGTATATCAGGTTTTTGCCCTGGCTGGCGGTGGTCAGGGGAGCCGTGACCCAGGATTTAACGGACATTTCCCACATGGACGGCTGGTCGGGTGCTCCTTTCTCGCCAATGGGACGAATGCGATAGCCGGAGGCCTGAATCTTGGCGTCCGACTGGCCCTCGGTGAATGCAACCCGGTCCACGTATTTCACGTTGTTGACCCCGAAATAGCCGGGCACAACCATACGCAATGGGCCGCCGTGGGCCAGAGGCATGGGCTCATCATTCATGTCCCAGGCCAGCAGCGCTTGATCGAGCGCTTTTACCGGAACAGACCGCTCAACCATAATGGTGTTCGGATCCAGTCCCTCGGGAAGGGTTTCCCCGCCAGTGCTGGTGATGTAATTCATCCCGGGTTTAACGCCGCCGAGTTTTGCGACAACCTCCCGCAGTGGCACACCCGTCCAGATCAAGCAGCCTGCTGCGCCCGTGCCCCACTGGGTGCCACCTGGCCCATGCTCGTAGTAGGCCCGCCCGTTTCCTGAACACTGAAGCACAGTGGTCACGGTTTCGACGCCGATCTTTTTAAGGTCGCCAAGAGTCAGGGACTGCGGTGAGTTGACGCCTTCGAACGTGATTTTCCACGCATCCCGGTCCGCCACGATGTTAGCGTCGGGGGCTGGTAGGTTGTTTCTGACATAAAGCTTGTCGCTGGCAGTCACCACACCGCTACCAACGGCACCGCGCTGGGTTTCGATGGTATTGGCGCTGTGCACGATCATGTCATTGGCGTTTTTCCAGCGCACGTAGTCGGGCAGGGTTTTGGGTTCTGCCGCTTTGGCCAGTGGGCTGAGCCCGAGCAGGCTGACGGATGCCATGGCACCGGCGGAGCCCAATAAAAGGCGTCGACGGCTCATTTGGACTGGCTCTGCCGGAGACTGGGAGGCAATGGCGGGCGAATCATTGATCGACATGGTATTTCCCTCATTGTTGATCATCCCGGACTGAATCCGGTTTTTGTTGTTGGGCTGATTGCGAATGCATGAGTTAAGTGTAGGGGGTGATTAGAAAATAACCACCGAGGTCGGGTCAGGAAGCACTCATCGCTGACTTGTCGATTGGTGGCAGATTACCTGATGGCGCCACAACCAATAAGCCCGATGCCTGCATCGGCACCCCAATCACTTCCAGCTCGTTGTCACGAGTTCGAAAATCGCCGGCACGGGCCACGGCCTGTCGCACGTCCGGATTTCGGAAGAACACGCGCTCTGAGATTTGGTACTGAACGATCAAGCTGTTGCCCAGCCGCACGGCGTAGGCCTCGGCGGGCTCGCCACCTACGCTGGTTGTCCAGCGGGCCAGAACGCGGCCATTGGGCCATGGCATGGGAGGCGACAGGTCGGCGTCGCGAGACGGCGTTGGCAGGTCGTTGCCCACCGCACGCTGATAATCGGCCAGCACGTCGCTGACCATGGGAATGTGATTGGCCACCGCAATCTGATTGGAACGGTCGGGCGCCAGGTTGGGTACCAGAAGCATCGCCGCCAGCACCATGGCCACCGCCCAGCCGCCGCCTCCGATTACAGCTGATGGGCTCAGGCGGGCTAGCCAGTGTTTCAGGCCCGTCAGTGGCCGGTGGCCGATCGGGCGCTTGTTACTGGCCTGGGCGCTTACAAGCGTGTCGTCGAGGCGCTTGGCAAATGCGGGGGACAATCTGGGCGCGGGTATCTCTTGTAGTCGTTCAGAAAGCATCCGCTGGCGTTCGACATCGTGTCGGCAGGCCTCGCAGCCAGCAAGGTGAGCTTCAACCAGAGTGGTGTGATGCTCATCCAGCTCGCCATCGGCATAGCCCGCCAGCCAGTCCTGAATCTGGTCGTGCAGGTCAGACCATTGACGGTTTTCCGTAGCGGAGGTGAAAGGAGGCGTGTCACTCATGGGGGTTCACCCTTGTGTGCGTGTTGTTACTGGCAGCCGGGTTGTCGGATGCCACCTTGATCAGTCGCTCGGCCAGCAGGCGGCGGCCTCGTGACAGGCGGCTCATCACCGTGCCCGGCGCCAGGTCCAGAATCTGCGCAATGTCCTGATAGCTCAGATCCTCAAAGTCCCGCAACAGAACCACCTGCCGGAAGCTGTCCGGCAAGTCGTGAACGGCGGCCGTCAACTGCGCATCGGTCTGATGTTTCAGTGCCTGCTCGAACGGGCCGGGAGCGGCGCAGGGGTGTTCGTTCAGTGCGGCGTCTTCGGTTGTGAGCACCGGGGCCAGTTGCTGCCGCCGATTGTCCCGGCGGTAGCCATCGGCAACCACACGGTTGAGAATTCTGAGCAGCCAGGCATAGATTGCTACGTGGTCGTCCAACTGGCCAAAATCCCGCCAGGCCCGAAGCAGGGTCTCCTGAGTCCAGTCCTCCGCTATTTCAGGCGAGGCGGACTGGCGTTGCGCCACACCGTACAGCCGATAACGCCAGGGACGTACCAGGGTGTCAAACTGCTGCCTGCTTCCGGTGCTGCGCATTTTAAGTACCCGTTTGGAATCGGTGGACTTGTTGACCAAGGACGTCGCCTGTGTTCAGTTTATTCCCTGTCCCGACACTTTTCTTAAGGGTTGCCGGGAACCGCAATCCAGAACGGGAATTTGCCGTCCACGGGTTGCCGGCGAACGACCTTCAAGGATTGACTATCAATCACGGCGATCTGGTTATCCGCCGTGACCGAGGCGTAAATGAACCGGCCGTCACGGCTGGCGCGAACGCCATGGGGGCCGACGCCCACATCGACGTTCTTGACAATTTCCAGGCTTTCGGGGTCGATCAGGGTCACGGCGGACGCGGAAATCGCCCCTGTTGCGACGTATTGCCCGCCAGGCACCACGTCGATACCGCCATGCCCACTACCCACCTTGAAGGTTTTCAGCATGGTTTCGCTTGCCAGGTCCATCACGCCCACATTGCCCGTAAAGTCGCGCAGCCACAGCCGTTGGCCGTTGGCGCTGATGTCAACGTTGTGAGGCGTCTCAAGCCCCGGCGTCGGAATCTGATGCTGTTTTTCCAGGGTCTGCATATTCACTACCGCCAGCGCGCCTTCGCCCTGCAGAGTGACGTAGGCAAATTCGCCGTCGGCGCTGTAGATGAGGTTATGGGGTACCTTGCCAACCGGAATTTTCTTGACCAGTTCCAGAGTGTTCATGTCGATCACCGCAACGTCGCCCTGGGTCGGCGCAACAGCGAGGCCATAGCGGCCATCCGGTGAGATCTTGACGCCCTGGGCCACCTCGCCAATCGCCACACTGGCCATGACGTCGCCATTGGCCGTATCCAGAACATAGACGTTGCCGGTTTTAAAGCCAGACACCATCAGGCGAGAGCCATCCGGGCTCAGGGCATCGTAGTGTGCCCCTGCCACGCCGGGCCAGCCTTGTTTTGACGGTAAGGCTCTTACAATACCGCTGTTCTGGACGGCCACATAAAGCGGATCGCGGATGGCCTTCTTCAGGCTCAGCTCTGGCGCCGACTGGGCGGTGGAATCATCCCGGGATGGCGCTGTTGACTGACCCAGCACCGCCTGCCGTAACTGGTACACGTCCTTGCCGGACAGGTTCTGGCTCGCAATCGCCTTTATCTCCTCAGCGGTGTAGGGCTGAAACTCTCCTGCAAGACGCTGCTCGTTGCCGAAGGCTGTCAGCACGTAGTTCAGCACATCCGCGATCTGCTGGTCCGTGAGCGCACCGCCCCAGGCGGGCATGTTGCCGTTGTAGGTCGTGCCCTCCACTTCGATGGAACCCGTCAGGCCGTATTGCAGCACGTGGCCAAGATACTGGCGGCCACCAATGCCGTCGGTGGCGTTGTACAGTTCAGCGGTGTGGCCTTTCTGGGGCGGAAACGAACCCGGTATGCCCTGGCCCTGTGCCTGATGGCAGGCTGCGCACTGCTGGCTATATACCTCACTGCCGCGCTCAAAACGGGTATTTGCCGTCGCGCTCACGGGCATAGTGGCAATGAGTATGGTTCCGGCGACGAGCGATGTGATGGCATGGTGGATCTGTGGAGGCATGTTACAAACTCCAAGTGCTAAATGAAGTTCGACCGGAGTGGTGTTTTGGCAAGATTTCGTCAGCAACTGGCCGGTCGAAAGCGATCTCTGGTGCCAAAGGCGTCATCTGACCGGGATTTATTCCCGGAATGTTCGGTCCGGTCCCAAGCCGCGGGAAAGGTTCATAGTTCAGGGCCTCCGGTCAGAGGCAGGGCCGCCGAGAATTCCAAGAAGGTTACTCTGGTATGTTCATGATGTTTGCAGAATAGCCCGCGCCACGCACAGCCTCTGCAAGCTGCTCGTCCGAAATTTCTGATTCGTCAACTGCCACCCGCGCTTCACCGCTTTCGTGGGAAACAGAACATCCCTTTACACCTGTTTGCTGTTCGAGAACATGACGGACAATTTCCTCGCACCCGTGGCAATGCATGCCACCGATTGAAAGCCTGATTGTCTGCATGCCTATCTCCTCACTCACTGTCGGCCTGCTAGCAGGTACTGCGTTCTGCTCCAGCGCTTCAAATATGGAGCAGCACCGCAAAGGGCCCTGCCCGGGACACCGGTCCACAAGTGCCGCAAGTCCCTGTCGGATTTGTCGTAGCTGGTCAATCTTCTGGTCTACATCGCGCAGCTTTGCCATTGCCCGTTGCTGCACATTACTTGCGTCGGCGCGGGGGGCGTCGGCATCTCGCAGCTCAAGCAGCTCGGCGATCTCTTTCAGGGAGAACCCCAACTCTTGCGCACGGCGAATAAAATGTAATCGCTTTACCGTGGCGTCCGAGTAAATCCGATAGCCACCTTCCCTGGGACGTGACGGTTGTTCAATGAGCTTGCGGCGTTCGTAAAAACGAATCGTCTCGACACCGACACCCACCACGTCAGCCACTTTGCCAATTGTCATGTCAGTCATGGCGGCATCCTCAACTCGCGAATTCTCAGCTCACATTAGTGCCCGTACCACGGTACGGGGTCAAGAGTGCTGAACATTCTATAGGAGTGCAGGGCTTGACTCCGTAGCCGACTACGGAAGTATTTTGAAGATAGCCAGAAAAGTCATGAAAGGAACCATCGTAATGTCAGAGTTGAAATCAGAGTCCAAATCCGGTCGCGGATCGTTAGTCGCAGGGGGGGTGGCAGCAGTGCTCGCATCGGCCTGCTGTCTTGGCCCCCTAGTTCTGATCTCGCTGGGTATTTCCGGCGCCTGGATTGGCAACCTTGCCGCTCTGGAGCCCTACCGGCCGTGGTTCATTGGTGCTGCTCTGGTGGCGATGGTCTTTGCCTGGCGTCGGATATACCGGCCTGCACAGGATTGCGATCCGGGCGAGGTCTGCGCAGTACCGCAAGTGCGAACCGCTTACAAGATCACCTTCTGGATCGTCGCGCTGCTCGTACTGATCGCGTTGGCATTCCCTTTCGTCTTACCGCTATTTTACTGAGAGGCCATACATCATGAAAAAGTCCCTGATCACTGCCGTACTGTTCACGCTGTTCAGCATGCCTGCCTTGGCGTCGCAAAAGACGGTGACCTTGTTGGTTCCCGGAATGACTTGTTCGGCTTGCCCGATCACCGTCAAAGCCGCTCTCAAGAGGGTCGATGGGGTAAGTTCTGTCCAGGTCCGCTATGAGGAGCGTGATGCGACGGTTACTTTCGACGATGAGAAAGCCACCGTTGAAGCAATAACTGAGGCCACGAACAACGCGGGCTACCCGTCCACACTGATACAGTCCGGGGCGAAATAGGAGTAGTGTTTATGAGTGATAACGATCTGCACATTGCCGTGATTGGCAGTGGTGGTAGTGCCATGGCCGCCGCGTTGAAATCGGCGGAACGTGGAGCCCGGGTGACGCTGATAGAACGCGGCACCCTGGGTGGCACCTGCGTCAATATCGGCTGTGTGCCCTCGAAGATCATGATCCGCGCCGCCCATGTTGCCCATTTGCGCCGCCGCAGTCCGTTCGACGAGGGCATTGCGGCGGTCGAGCCTTCTATTAACCGGCCCCGGTTGCTGGCCCAGCAACAGGCCCGGGTCGATGAGCTTCGTCACGCCAAGTATGAAGGAATTCTCGAAGACAATCCGGCCATTACGGTCTTGCGGGGTGAGGCTCGGTTTATCGATTCCAATACCTTGCAGGTTACCGAAACTGACGGCACGGAAAGCGAAGTACGCTTTGACAGAGCGTTCATTGGTGCCGGTGCGCGGCCAGCTATTCCTCCGGTTCCGGGCCTTGCCGATACGCCGTACTGGACGTCCACCACGGCGCTGGCCAGCGACACCATTCCAGATCGACTGATTGTCATCGGGGCGTCTGTCGTGGCAGTGGAACTGGCCCAGGCGTTTGCCCGGCTAGGCAGCGAGGTGACCATCCTGGCGCGCAGCCGGCTGTTTTCCCGTGAGGACCCGGCTGTTGGCGAGGCCATTGAAACCGCGTTCCAGGCCGAGGGTATCAAGGTTCTGAATAACACGCAGGCGAGTCAGATCAGCTATACCAATGAAGAGTTCGTTCTCGCCTCGAACGCGGGGGAGCTGCGGGCCGATCGGCTTCTGGTGGCCGTGGGACGCACACCGAACACAGACAGACTGAACCTGGAGGCTATCGGCGTCGAGACGGATCGCGGGTCCGTCATCGTCAATGAGAAGCTCCAGACCCGGGTGCCGGGCATATACGCCGCCGGCGACTGCACCAATCAGCCCCAGTTTGTCTATGTGGCGGCCGCCGGTGGCAGTCGGGCAGCGGTCAATATGACCGGTGGCAATGCACGGCTGGATCTCAGCGCCATGCCAGAGGTGGTCTTTACCGATCCGCAGATTGCGACCGTCGGTTTGTCTGAAGCCGACGCCGAGGTAAGGGGCTTCGTCACCGACAGCCGTACTCTGACCCTGGACAACGTGCCACGGGCCCAGGTCAATTTTGATACCGGAGGCTTCATCAAAATGGTCGCGGAACGTGAAAGCGGGCGGTTACTGGGTGTGCAATCCGTGGCGGGTGAGGCCGGCGAACTGATCCAGACCGCGGTGATGGCGCTACGTGCGGGCATGACCGTCAACGAGATCGCCGATGAGCTGTTCCCGTACCTGACGATGGTGGAAGGTTTGAAGCTGTGCGCTCAAACCTTTACCAAGGACGTCAAACAGTTATCCTGCTGTGCGGGATAAGGCAAGCCAGCCCATGGATTGCATGGGCAAATGCTCTATTAGTGACCTTGTTTGATGAAGTAAACTGATACCGTAGTCAACTACGGAGTAAGCCCGCATGGTGAATTACGTAAAACCACTGACTATCGGTGGACTGGCCAAGGCGAGCGGTGTCCATATCGAGACCATTCGCTACTACCAGCGGCGGGGCCTGTTAACGGAGCCCCAACGGCCTCCCGGTGGGATCAGACGCTACGGTTCTGCCGATATTGATCGATTGACGTTCGTGAAATCGGCGCAGAACCTGGGCTTTAGCCTCGACGAGATTATCGACCTGCTTCGACTGGAAGATGGCGCCCACTGCCAGGAGGCCAGTGTCCTGGCCGAGCACAAACTGGAGTCCGTGCGTGGGAAGATCAAAAAATTGGAAAGAATTGAGAGTGTTCTGAGCGATATGGTTGCCCGGTGCCATGAACAAAAAGGGGACATTGCCTGCCCTCTCATCGCGTCATTGCACACCGGGATCAGCAAAGCCCCGGAGGTTTGAGGGGATCGGTCATTGAGATTCTAAAAGCGGGCGCCTCCAGTTTATGAAAAACATTATCCGAGCCCTCCCAGTACTGGGAACGTGGATAGCATCCGGGTAGCAAATCGGGTCATCTGGCCTGTTAATACCATCACGCCCATTACAATTAATACCAAACCAGAGGCAGATCTTTAACCATATGATTTTATTGCTGGTATGGTACCCCCGGCAGGACTAATATCTATCGCTAAATAATTGTTTATAAATGTAAATTAAATTCAGGTAGTTTATTTATGCCCCCAAAAACATTTGTGTCATCGGAAATGGTTCCCACCTATGTGCCCTAAGATTCGATTAGTTCCTCAATTGGCATCTCGCAACTAAACGGAGCGAAGAGAGCTGTGCGTTGAAAACAGGCTATTTAAAGGTAACGAGGCAGTCCTATCATCGGCTGCCTTTGCGGGTGCTTCAAATTTTGCAACAACGGTGACCGTGGACGTGGAAATGTGAACCGAGGCATCAACTCCGACTGAATTCAGGAACCCTCTTGAATGAGAGCTACGAGGTCATGCCGAATTTCTTCTCCACTCAAATCGGGCCGTATTAGCAGGCGGGGGTTACCTTCGCGATCAAATACATAAATCGCGCTACTGTGGGAAACAGCATAGTTGCCGTCTGGGCCAGGTTCCTCATAACCAAAGGTAGTCCGATATCGTTTGGCCAGTTCTCGAAGTTGCAGCTCTTCCCCGGTGAGACCGACAATATCGTCACCGAAAAAATCGACGTACTCTGCCAGGCGCTCAGGATTGTCACGTTGCGGGTCGACACTTACGAACAAAGTGAGCACTTCCTCTTGAAGCTCTGGGGACAAGCCGCTAGTTACCTGATTGAGTTTTTGCAGAGTCGTCGGGCACACATCGGGGCACGAGGTAAACCCGAAAAACAGCATTCTTACGCGGCCACTGTAATCATTGCTAGATACTGGATCGCCCTGGCTGTTGATCAGGTCAAATTCCAGCTCAGGCATCAGGCCACTGATGTTTTTCCCATGCCAGTCCTCTTCGTTGCCAAGGCAACCAGTCAGCAATATGGCCATTACTACCGTTGAAATGGCCGGTATGATTTTGGTGCGGTGTCGACGGAAACGGGTGCTCATGATGCTTTTCTCTCAAGATTTTTGGAATGATTCGTGTATTTCCCATCTTCGTGCATGGCACGACGGAGAATAAGGAGAATGCCGAGAATGCTCATCATGGCCGGTGGAATATAGGTCAGCATACCGCCGAGGAGTTGGTCGACTTCCGGGTCCAGGGGCCAGGCCCTGCCACAGACTTCGTAAACGTCGTAGACCATGTCACGTGAGAACACGATCCACGCACCAAGAAACATCTGAAGTACACCTGCGGCAGCCAGAACCAACATGCGTCTGCCATATCCCAGCGACGAGGTGATCGCTGGCGGTCTTGGGTCAAAGATCAACCACCAGAACAGCAGGCCATCTAGCAACATGCTCCAGTTCATGACCCAGTACAGATCCCGGCTGAGCATGGCGTCGAAATGGATCGATGGCCACAGCCAGAAATAAATGAGCCCAACAAACAGGAAAAGGGCGATGAAGGGCTGTTGCAGAACGTGATAAACGCAACCCAGAGGCTGGAGCGTGCGCCTCCAGCCTGGGCTTATCTTTTCAAACCAGAACCGCATGACCGGCAAGGGATTGGAAAGCGCGATCAGGATAGGCCCGATGTGATGAAGAATGAGGTGCTGGCCCCGATGGACGAAGAACATGTATTGCGCGTAGTAATCGAAGCGCGTCTGCATCACCGCATAGCAAATGATTACACCCAAGGTGAACGCAAAGATCCGCAGCGCGCCAGGCCGATCCTGATCCGGTATCCGAAGCAGTCCGATGCCATAGAACCCCATAACGAGCATGTAGCTCAGCACGGTCAGCGGCGAAAAATCGTAGGGCAGAAGGTAGTCAAGCAGTGACATAGCGTTGCCGGTTCTGGTGTTGTTATTTTGATGACTCTACCTTGGACGTCACCAAGTCGTACAGTTCCTGAGGCCCCAGCCGGCTCAACTTTTCTCCGTTGACGTAGAATGTTGGAGTTCCGGAAATTCCAACCGCTTTAACGTCCGCAGCATCCTGTTGAACAATACCGTCGATTTCGGGCGAGTTCATACTGGCCCGAGCGGCTTCTACATCCAGCCCGGCTGACTCCGCCGCATCCCATGCTGCGGTGACATCGGGATCGTCATGCCACTGGGGCTGTGCTTCCATGACAGCGTCAAGCACCGGCTCGTAGATCCCCTGTTCGCCGGCGGTTTCTACCATTCTGACGGCCTCTTCCGAGCCTTTGTGAAACAGCACATATCGCAATACCAGGCGCACTCTGTCTGGGTAAGCCGCCCTAATCTGTTTTACGTAGGGGTACATGGCGCGACAGCCTTCGCAAGATGGGTCGAAGAACTCGACAATGGTTACCGGAGCGTCCTCAGGGCCGATAACAGGAGAGTAATCCCTCACCAATGGCGTTTTTTCAACAACGGCGGGTTCATTAGTGCCCTGAGAGCGATCGTAATAAATAAAAGCGGCTGCAAAGATAACCAGACAAAACAGAACGAGACTTATGACCAGGGTTCGGGTACGCAAGTGAGATTTCCCTATTTTAGATGAGTTCAAAGAGTGTCAGACTTTTCAGGTGTTCGGTTGCAGCCGATTGGGCGCCCACCTCAGATAAACATCATTCCAAACGGTTCCATCGGTGACTGCACCACACTCATCATGACCGTGAGAATGCCCGCTTTGATTTCTACTAAGTCCACGCAGGAACGCAGCCCAAAAAACAGCAAGCGTACAATTTCTGTGTCGCCTTCCCGCTTGCATGCCTTGTCAGTGAGCCTACGTTCCGCAGTGGGCAGTGTTCGGGCATTGATCGTCACCGCGCTCCCATTGGATGGTTGTATGCTGGATGCCGAAGCGCTCGTTCAGCATGTCAGCGGCCTCGCTAAGGACCCGGTCGTCACTTTCCGGGTCCGGTTTCACCAAGTGAACGGTTAGTGCATTTTCAGTGGTACTCAGTGCCCAGATGTGAAGGTGATGGGCCGATTGAACGCCAGGTAGATTCTCCAGGCGTTCATGGACGGCCGAAGGATCAATGCCCTTGGGAACAGCATCGACGGCCAGTTTTACGGAATCTTTCAGCAACTGCCAGGTGCCCATAAAGATCACAACGGCAATAATGAGGCTGACGATGGGGTCAATCCAGGTCAGGTTGGTAAACATCAGTACCGTGCCAGAGATCACGACGCCCACCGAAACCGCCGTATCTGCGGCCATATGTAAAAAGGCGCCGCGGATATTGATATCGCCTTTCTGCCCTTTGAGAAACAGCATCATAGTGGCACCGTTGATCAACACGCCAATACCAGCCACGATCACTACAGTGAGACCAGCAACATCAGCAGGCTCTGTCAGACGTTGAATGGCTTCCCAGGTGATGCCACCGACAGCGGCGATCAAAATCAAAGCATTGAAAAGCGCCGCCAGAATGGTGGTTTTCTTCAGACCATAGGTTTTGCCGTATGTTGCGGCTTTACTGGCGAGCCAACTGGCCACCCAGGCCAGAATCAGGCCCATCACGTCGCTCAGGTTGTGTCCAGCATCGGCCAGCAACGCCAGAGAGCCGGAGATAATTCCATACACCGCTTCGATAACGACAAATAGCGTATTGAGTATGACCGCAATCGCAAATGAACGGTTATGAGTGTCGAAATGATGGCTATGATCGTGACTGTGGTCGTGCATGTCTGCCTCTATCAACGAAGATTTGTTCACAGTTATGAGCCCTGTAGTAGCTACAGGGTCAAATGTTTGCCGTTGGTTTCTTCCGCTCTCTGGGGAGCTAACCTACGGTCCGCGCGTTTCCTTTAGTACACGTGCTAAATCCTCTGGCACTGGCATGCGCGCAAATGCACTGACGTTTGCGCGCCCTGTGTTCCCAGCCGGAACCCAGATGCGGGAGAAGAGTAGGGCGGCAATCGCTCGAGTAAACTGCCCAAGGACTTCGCGAACATTTCTCGTCCGCCACCCCAGTCTGAGCATCCGTATATGAGTTGCTGCGTGCGCCAGAGTGAATTTCTGGCTGAGGATATGGGCGCGTTCAAGATAGGTGAACGCTGCCTGAAAATCGCCCCTTTTTTCTGCCTCGTCGGCAGCCTGAAGTTCCACGCGAAAGAAGTGCTTCAATTCACTGTGCATTGATTCCTCCTCCTACTCCCTTCTGTAGTCGCCCGGTTGTGAGGGTGAGTCTTCCACCTGTTTGTTGGGACTTTTGTTGGCCCTGAAGCTCATGGCCAAAATCATGATCATGCCCAGGACTATAAATACGTCGGCAAGGTTGAACGCAGGCCAATGCCAGGATTGCCAATGGAAATCCAAGTAATCGACAACGTAGCCTCGAAAAACTCGGTCGATGACATTTCCTAGTGCGCCTCCAAGCACCATAGCGCAAGCCAGGGCTTCTGCTCGTTGACGGCTGTCCTGGATTAATTTGACGAGAACAACCGAGACGACAATGGCTATTGCGATAAAAAAGTATCGCTGCCAGCCACTGCTATCGGCAAAGAGACTGAGAGCCGCGCCTTCATTCCATACGTGCACCCAATTAAAGAAAGGAGTGATCTCAATGGATTGGCCATAAGCCATGGATTGCTGGACGAGCCATTTAATAATCTGGTCGGCTAGCGCTACCAGTGTGGAAAAGCCGAGAAAGGTAAGCGTTGATAAACTAGCGCGGTCTTTAAACATCGAATTATCCTTTTAGCGCAAGTATGCGCTTGGCACCAATGAGTACGATGCCTCCCACAATGCCGCCAATAACCAGGTCCGGGTAATTGGAGCCGGTCCAGGCAACAAGAAGCCCCGCAAGGATAACCCCCAGATTGATAACCACATCATTGGCTGAAAAGATCCAACTGGCTTTCATGTGGGCGCCGCCGTCACGGTGTTTGGCGATCAGGAGCAGGCAACTGATGTTGGCAAAAAGGGCCACGGATGCGATGGCCATCATCATCAGTGACTGTGGATCACTGCCAAATAGAAAGCGCCTGCCAACTTCAATCATTACTCCGGCGGCAAGGATAAGCTGGAGAATGCCAGCAACATGGGCCGCTCTGACCTGCATTTTGATGCCATGCCCAACGGCGTAAAGCGCGAGACCATAAACGGCCGCGTCAGCGAGCATGTCAAGCGAGTCTGCAATCAAGCCAGCAGACTGGGCGATCAGGCCCATCGTCATCTCGACCAGGAACATCAAACCGTTTACTGCCAGCAGTATCCATAGAGTGCCGGATTCCTCGGTCTCGTTGGCACTCGACGATTCAGCCGCCCTGACGGATTCAAGGCTGGCGTGTTCCGTCGTCTGCAGTGAAGCGCCCAGACCCAGGGTTTCCAGTTTGCTGGTGATAGCTCCGATTTCGCCTAGATGGATAATTTCCAGCTTTCGATTCGATAGGTCGAATGAGAGTGCCTGAATGTTGTCAAAGCCAGTGAGCGCCATTCGAATCATTCGTTCTTCCGAAGGGCAATCCATCTTGGGCACCTTGTAAGTGCTGAGATGGGCGTCAGATTCGGTGATAGTGGGTTTTTGAAAGTTATTGTCTGTGACAAATTCTTTACTGCCACACTTTCCATTACAGTCGCTCCTCATTTTCACGTCCCCGGTGTTCTTTCAAATAACGTTATCTAAAACCCTGTAGTAGCTATAGGGTCAATAGGCAGTCTATGGCTGGATACGAGACTCATGAACCAGCACATATCTAAGAGTCACCGCTTGACCTTAGAGTAGCTACCGAGTTGAAGCTTTCGAAATATAGAATGGGGTAGCAAGAAGTGAGGCAGGGCAATAAGAGCGTACTTGTCCTTGGTGGCTACGGAGCTGCAGGGGCGGCGATTGCAACTCTCTTGGGGCAGCGGATCGAAGGCAATATCGTCTTGGCAGGCCGGTCACTGGAAAAAGGGCGCAAACGGGCGGATCAGTTAGATCGCGAAGCCGGTGTCACAGGGCGCTTCGGTGCTAGGTCAATTGATGTGGCCGACGCCGAACAAATCAGGCAATGCCCGCATGGGCAGAATGTCGTTATTGTCGCGTGTGGTCTTTCGGTGTCTGCTATTGAGAACCTGATTAAAGGCTGTATCGCGAATCGAGCCGATTACATCGATATCACTCCGAATCCGAGCAAGCTTGGAGTATTCCAGAGCATGCGAACACTCATTGAAGCGAGCGATAGCCGGTTCATACTGGATGCAGGTGCCGACCCGGGGTTGCCAGGATGGCTAGCGCGATGGCTTTGTGGCGGTAGCTCAGGGCGAGTGAACGAGATTGCGATGTATGGGCGATATCGTTCCACAGGTATAGGCTGGGGCGGGGTTGCCGACATCCTTGGTGCGGCCAAAAGCCAGGGTTGGAAATATGATCGTGGGTGGACACAATCCCGTCTTTGGGACATCCGCTTTCGAAGGTTCGAAGGCGGGTTGGGAAGCAGTATCTGTGTTCCAGTTTTCCTGGATGAACTCCAAACCTTACCGAATGAGCTCTCCCTTGATCACTTCAGCTTTTACCACGCCGGCCTAAACCCGGTTACCGATGCGCTGATGACATTTGAGAGAACTGGAATGCTTGGCTGCTTTTCCTTCGAGACGCGCCAACGCGCATTCTATTCAACGCTTCAGCGCTTCACTAAAGAACCATTCGGTCTGGCATTGACTGCAGAGAGCCGTGGTGATCGCGCATCGCGCCAAGTATCAATTGGTCACCATGAGCTTTATCGCGCCACCGCAATCCCTACCGCGATTCTTTGCGAGTCTCTTTTGGGAGATTCCGGTATGCGTCCGGGCTACGGATATCTGGGTGAGTGGGTCAGTCAAGATAAGTGGTTTCTCGATAAACTTCAGGAAGAAGGCTTCTGGTATCGCTTTAGTGAGCAGTACGGGAATCGAACGTCAAAATTTGACGGATGAATTTTGAGTCTAGTGGAAAGTGCTTTCGTGCTCATGAATAAATTTACGAAGATGATCTCTTAGATTCAAGTTCAATTCAGTGTCAAAGGATATAATAAAAAGTTTTTGAATTTTATGTTGTTGAAATAAAGAGAAAAATATCGCAATTTAACAATTCTGCAATAAGTGACAAGCACCATCTATTCAGCATTTGAAAGACTTCAAGTGTCATTTTGAATCTATCTAATCTGAAGAGGTGTTCATGAAAAAGTGTCTATCGATGTTGGTGATTGGTGGGGTTGCAGCAACTTCAATGAGTGCACTTGCGGCGGACGGTCCTATCCTGTACGGCAAAGCGAATGTTTCGTATGAAAACCAGGATGACGGTAGCAGCGATGCCTGGAAGCTTCAGAGCAATGCTTCCCGTCTGGGTGTAAAAGGGGTGTTTGATACCGATCTCGAAGGCCTGGAGGCAATCTACAAGGCGGAATTTGAAATATCGATTGATGATGGAGATAAGGATGGCCAAACCTTCTCGCAGCGTAATATCTACGGTGGCTTCAAGCAGGCGAATCTCGGTGCACTGATTGCGGGAAAATTTGACACTCCTTTAAAGTCAGCGCAGGGCAAGGTTGACCAGTTCAACGACCTACAAGCGGATATAAAAAACATCATGGCTGGCGAAAATCGGACCAGCAACATTGTTCAGTACAGTTCCCCTCGTCTGTTTGATGCTGTGGGCGTCAATGTTGCTGTTATCCCGGGTGAAGACCAATCAACCGGAGCAGAGAACGACGGACCTGCGGATGCAATTTCCAGCTCTTTTACGTTTGAAAATGATCATTTCTACGGAAGTATTGCCTACGATTCTGATATCGAGGATTCACTGGAAGCCGATCCAAGTGGCGATAGTCGTCTCAATATCCTGCGAACTGTAGGGAAGGTCCGATTGAGCAACTTTGAGATCGGCGCAGTTTACCAGTTGGCAGAAGAAAGCGATGGTCCTGGAGAAGATACGTCTTATCTGGTTGGCGGTGCCGTTAACCTTGAGCGTTGGAAGATCAAGGCGCAGTACGGACTGACAGAAGCTGAGACCACAAACGAGGAGCTAACCCTGCTGGCCTTGGGGCTCGATTATAAACTGGCTAGTAAGAGTAAGGTTTATGCTTACGTGTCTCGGGTGGAGGCGGACTTGGCTGACTCTGAGGACTCCACATTTGGCGTGGGCTTCGAGCATAAGTTTTCCATGTAGCGTCGAGCGTGATCGCTGAATACAGGGAGAGCGACGTATCTGAAATATTTTCCGGATTTCAAGTTCATTTAAGGTTCGTGTGAGAGCCTACTTGCGAGTTAACGAAGGTTATTTAATGGCGGGAATGCTTCATTCCCGCCTTTTTTTTGACCTTTAGTCCGGTGTTCTAGCTGGTTTTAAAATTTACGCCACTATCCGTACGAATCGAATATCACAAACAATCAAGAAAGAAACTGGAGGGGAATACGTTGAAACGCAACATTCTGGCCACTGCGATTGCAGGGATTACAACATTGTCGGGAAGCTGGACCGCGACGGCAGCGGAGATTGAATTCCACGGTGATATGGACAACCGATTTCAAGCTTACACCAATCAAAGAGACTGGTTTGTTGGTGGTAACTCAGGTGGCGGTACGCTGAAAGATGACGAGCCGACCGAGAGCTTTGGTGAGGTCAAATACCGGTTTTGGGCGAAAGCAACATCCGATGACAAAAAAGTTACCGGTGTATTCGCGACGGAGATTGGTGGCATCCGATACGGCGAGGGCTCTGGTGGGGACTTTTCTGGTGATGGTGTTAATGTTGAAACACGGTGGGCCTACGTGGATTTCTTGGTGCCCAACACGCTAGACCAGCGTGTATCGCTGGGTTTGCAGCCAGTGTCAGTGAACCGACATGTCTGGACTGAAACCGCCACCGCCGCTGTTTGGAAAGGCTCACTGGGTTCCGGAATTAACTATCAGTTGTTGTGGGGGCGGGGTGACTCTTCCAATGAGAGCGGCGTCGACTCAGAACAGGACGAAGGCTGGGATGGCGCGGACAACTTCGCGATCAACCTGAACAAGCGTTACTCACCGAACTTGAGTGCGGGCCTCTTCTACCTCTATCAGATGAATGATCAAATTGCTGAGGGAGTAGGTACGGTAAATAGCAGGGAATATGAACTGAAGAGCATCGCTGATAACTCCAAATATTCCGTTTCCAGCGTTGGGGTGGAGCTGGATTACGGTCAGGAGACGTCGCTGGGACGCATGTTCGTGAAGGGTACGGTGATTGGCCAAAGCGGAACAATAGAGGGTGTAAACTTCGTTCCTTTGAATGGTGCTACTAATCCCAATACGAACTACGACCTTTCGACCTTTCTGGGGCGCGGCGAGCTCGGGCTGCAATTTGGGCCAAACCAACTGACGTACACCGTGCTTTACGCATCGGGCGATAGCAATGAGCAAGATGGAGACTTCGACGCCTTCATCGCCACGGATGTCGACTTCAGTGACAGTATGATTTTTCAGGAAAACATGACGAGCGATGACTACTTCGCCGAAACGCCCTATATTCTCGACAAAGGGTATTTCATGAACAAACTTCAGCTCGATCACAAAGTAGCGGCCAATATTACGGTCAGCGGAATGATTGTCTACAACCGCTTGGCTGAGAATATTGCACTTGCAGATGGATCGTCCTCAAAAGATCTCGGGCTGGAATTTGGTTCCAAGATCTCCTACTTCCCATACCCTTCGCTGGAGCTGTCGGCAGAAGCTGCATACCTGGTATCAGGCGATGCCATGGATGCGCTGGAGGAAACTGCCCTGCAGGATGGCAAAAGCGATCAGGACATTGTTCATGTTGCCGGTCGGGTAAGGTACAAGTTCTAACAAACACTGGGTGGTGGTAACGCCACCCCGTGTTTGCTCTCCAAAATGAATTCGCATTAGGTGACTTTTCCCTATGATTACTCGTTCTGCTGTATTTGTGTTCCTGACGCTCCTACTAGCCGGTTTGGTGCAGGCTGTTGAGCGTGGGCATCCAGCAAAGGCAGAGGTCACTGAGGTAGATATTGATCAAAAAGTGCTTTCGCTTACAGTTGATGATGCCACTGTTGAGGTAGGTGATTTATTTGCTGTGTTACGGGAGCCTGAAGATGCAGGCATCCCGGTAAAAAACCTTGCAGTCATCGGCATCGAGAGTATTGGAAAGGATCGGGCGGTAGGGAAAGTGCTGTTTGGAACGATGCCATCCGTTGGAGCTGTATCGAAACGCTTTTACGGTATCCCGGCAGTGTTTACTAACAGAGCCGGCGAACCCGGGCCGGCAACGCCGGCGTTGAAATCCAGATTTCCTGATCTTTTGTGGCAGGACGAGCCAGCGGCGTCAAGTGATGTGCCATTGGTGCGTTTTCAGGTTACCGGGAGAGGTCAGGCCGTTGCGACCTACAACAACACCTGGTTGGTCGGCATCGTACAGACCGATGCTGAAGAACGCCGGGTAGGTTCAGTTGAGGGGGAGGCTTCAGCACCTCCAATTGCCAGGCTGCCCATCAACGCAAAGTCGTTGTCTGCGTTTCGTTCTGGCAACGACTACTATTTTGCGGCGGAGCATGGAAATAAACTCAGCTTTTTCCTTGTTGATTCCAGTGGGGCTGTTCAGAGCCTGGCGTCCATTGAGGTGCCCCGTCGGGAGAAAGTCATCCGAATGGACTGGTACGTTTCAGAAAACTCATACTACCTCATTTTAAATCAGTGGAATGGCCGTCGCGTTTCAAGTTCTTTGATTCAGTTGGCCGAAGGGAAGGCTAAAGCCATCGGTTTCATGCCCTTAATGTTGGGGTTGCAGGATTTGGATGCTGACGGTCGCCGGGAAACTATTCTTGGGCAGTCTTTCTACTCAGAGCAGGGATTTGGTTCAGAGATTTATGAGATATTAATCTCACCGAACAGGCCAGATCTTGATAAGGCCGTTCATGAAGAATTAAGCCGATACACACCAGTGTTTCGGGTGATCGGTGCCGTTGTTCGGAACAAACCGAGACCTTTGAATATGGTGACCGTCTCCCAAGGAAAGGTTTCATTTTTCCCTGCTGGCACTGAGGGGCCACATCTGGACTATGAGATTGGAAACCGGGTGGCAGGCACGAGTATGACTTACGACGTGTCGCCTGAGTTGGTGTTTAGTCCGAGGCAAACACTATTCTTGCCGAACCTGCTCGTACGCTCCGGTGGGGATGCCGTTAATATCGGGATTCCACAGGAATCCATTGCAGCCGAAGATATGATAGGTGTTTATGATACTCGAGTTGATTGGTTGACGCTGAGATCCGGGAAATCTCCCAAAACGCAGTCAACAAGTCTTCTAACGTCGGCTCCGGTGTCCCCAGTATCAGGCAATACAGGGTTGTTTTTTATGTCGCCTGATGAGAACTCAGTTCAAAACGACAGTTTTGACGTCGAGACGTTGGTGTATCGGGCTGCTATGCCTGCAGGTCGCTGACTAAAACTGGATAAACTGTCTTAGTCGTCGTCAAATGCTTCTTGGAAGCTCGATTAGAACCCGAAGACCACCTTTGGATGATATAGAAAAATGCATGGCGCCACCGTAGTCATTGATGATTTCCTCAACGATTGATAGGCCAAGGCCATAGCCAGGGGTTTTTTCGTCCAGTCTTTTCTGGCGCCTGGTGAGATCGGCAAGTTGGTGTGGGGCCACTCCTGGGCCGTCATCTTCAACAAGAATAGTCAAAGTGTCATCGTCAAGCTTCAGGTGTAAATGGACTTCCTGAGAGCACCATTTGCTTGCATTATCAAGCACATTACCCAAAATCTCATTAAAATCACGCTCATCAATTGGCCAGACAAGCTCTCTGGGTAATGTTTCTTGAAGGTGGATCTGTTTGTAAGGATAGATTCGACTGACTACATCCACCAGTGCCAGAGCTTTCTCAATGATTGGTGTCGCCTTCCCAATGTATTGACCAGCCATCTCGGTTTTTCTCATCTGAGTGTCGATCAGCTCGTGTATTTCAGACAGTTGAGACTTAAGTTGACTCACGATTGTGGTGGGGACAGCTTCGTTATTGATCACGGAGTTTATGACGGCAAGCGGTGTTTTCAAGCTATGAGAAATATCCGCGGCTAGGTGGCGAGAACGGGTGAGTTTTTTGTCGTAAGACTCTAGTAGGCGATTAAGATGCTTGACAAGTTCATTGAACTCTTCAGGTACATTCTCATCCAGTCTATTGCGCTCACCTTTTTTAAGCGACGTTAATTGGGCGCTCATCAGTTTTAGAGGTTTTAGTGCGATATTTACCCCAAGAAATATGATCATTGATATCGTAACTAGAATTGTAAAAGATATAATCCATATAACAACATGGAGTTTGTCAAGTGTGTTCGGTGAGTAGGAGTTTCTTTCAATTATAGTAACGCTTATTTTATCTTTTCCGTCATTAAATATTTTGTTGTAACCAAGTATTGATCGACCGTCGTCCGAGATGTGAAAAATTCCGGGTTTTCTAAACTCCTCTACTATGTGTAATTTTGGTTTAATGTTTTCACTTGTAAAATTCTGGCTTTGACTGCCTTCGATGTGAAAAGAATATTGAGACAAAGAAAAATTTCTGAGAGAAGATTTTGTAATTTCTTTCTTATTGTTTATTAGTACCTTTGAGAGCTGGGTAGCTGCGGTTTGTAACTGCTGTCTGTGAAGTTCATCGTGGATATAATCGATTAAAAGGGTGTGTGAGATAAATACTAGCCCCGTACACGCGAAACCCGTTAGTGTCAGGAAAGTAAGTAGTTTCCGTTTTATTGAAGGGCGTTGTTTTTTTCTGGGCATGTGGTCTGCCAAGCAAGTGGTTAGGAGTTGTTATCGACTAAATCTAGGCCTAAAAAAGCCGCACTACAAAAGTAGTGCGGCAAGACGGAATGGTGGAGACCATTCACGATGCAACTGGTTTTTAAATATTATCTATTGGCAAAATTGTCTTCTTAATTCACCGGCCATATTCAATCGGCAGGCGCTTAGTTCTAAATTCGTTCTAATGAATAAACTGATCTTTCGAAAACTGGTCCAATTGAGATAGATTAATATCTCCCGATTTGATCATCTCGTGATAGATATCGTCCTTATTCGATAACATCAATTTCCGTCGTGCCTCCATGCCCACTTCAGATGAGGCCGCCTGTGTCATCACCCTATGCTGTCTCTTCATGTCCTGAACGCTGCTTTCGGAGAGCTTGTTTTGTTCCAGGTTGTCATCATTAGCCTCAGACGCATGAAGACTTCCTGCAGCCAAGGTTAGTGCTAGAGATGTGAGCAATAGATGTTTTCTCATAGAGTCACCTTAAAGTTGAATGATCTGTACCCAGATGGAAACAGATGAACTTTAACTCAGCTTGAAAAAATGAAATTAGATGTTGAAAAGAGAACACGGTTAGAAGAACGGTTGCGACGCGATCGTTAATACAAAGGTATTAGAGGGGCATTGTTTTCAAGTTCGTTTCAAGTTCATCTGCTATCAATGGCAAGTCGTTGTTCTGGCGAAAAGTGCGAGATCAATGAACCACTTACCGGTAGTGGCCAACAACTGAAGCGAGCTAGCGGTCGGTTTGTTCGGCGTCAATTACCGGCCAGGTGACTTACAACGAAGGCTCATGGAGACTGATTTACAATGCAAACTAATAAACTCAGGTTAGCGATAAGAGCGACTCTAGCGCTTGCTGCTGCGGGTCTGGTGTCCACGTCTGTTCAAGCGCAATCCGCAACTGAACTTCAGACACAGATTAATGATTTGCAGCGCCAATTGGATGATATGGCAGATAGTAAGGGAGCGGAAGGTTGGATGGTGCCCGGCACCAATACCACCGTAACAATAGGTGGCTATGTCAAACTGGATATGATCTATGATTTCGATCAGGACATGGGAGACAGTCTGTTCGTAGCAGGTCTTGACACTGCTAATAGCGAAAGCGACCCTTCATTCCGAGCCCATGCTCAACAATCACGGGTTCGCATTAAGACAACCACGCCAACCGACGTGGGCGATGTCAAAACGACCGTTGAAGGTGACTTCTTCGGTGGTGGCGGCAACGAAATTTTCTCGAACTCCAGAGGGCTGCGTCTTCGTCACGCTTATGGTGAGCTGAACGGTCTGCTCGCAGGTCAGACTTGGACCAACTTCATGCAGTTTACCGCCTATCCGTCCACCGTTGATTTTGACGGCCCTGTAGGTGTTTCGTTTATTCGTCAGGCACAGCTACGCTACACCATGCCTCTGGGTGGCGGTGCTAATTTTTCAGTTTCCGCTGAGAATCCTGAGACAACGGGTTTTGACGGCTCTCGCGATAATGCGCCGGATCTAACCGCCAAATACAAGTGGGCCGGTAGTGCTGGTGGCATTGAAGTTGCCGGTCTTGCACGTTCGTTTCAGACTGACTCTGCCGCTGCTACGGGCGACGACAACGCCTTTGGTTACGGTGTTTTGGTTGCTGGTCGGCTAAACCTGACCGACACCACCACGGTCATGGCAGGGGCAATCTTTGGTGACGGCGTGGGTCGTTACATTTATAGTTCCTTCAGCAATAATGATAGCAGCGCTAGCCGCACTGGTATTGGCGAGGCATACGTTGACGCCAACGGAAACCTTGAAACCATTGAGGCATATGGCGCCAACGTTGCTATTAGTCAACAGTGGACGCCAAAGTTCTCCTCTGGTCTGTCCTATGGGCGCGTAGAGGGTGATCAGCCAGAAGATTTGTTCCCGAACTCCTTCGAAACTCTGCAAAGCGTTCACTTCAGCAACTTTTACAAAATTGCTGACCCGGTAACGCTGGGATTGGAGCTTTCCTTCGCGGACAAAGAGCTGGCCAACGGCGAATCTGCTGACAACACTCGACTGCAACTGGCTGCACAGTTCGATTTTTAATCGTTCATAGTGTTGCTCCACACCATTGGACCCAACGACGGGCTTAGATAAGCCCGTCGTTTTTTATCTCCAGTTCCCTCCGATGCGCTGGATGAAGTTCTCCTCTTTTATCCCTTTCTTTCCCCGATTTTTGACTATATCTCGCCATAGTTCCGTCGCACTCCGTACGAGTTAAGGTCTGATGACGCCGAATTCAGACTGATTTAAAGGTCTATCTGTAGGGTCGTCCTGGCATTTACGGCGAAAACGCTGATTCATGTATCTCAGTCAAATAGCCAGGATGATATTGAATGAACAAACGACTGTTGTTGTGGGTGCTGATAGTACCCGGAGTCTTGAACGTCATGCCTTCGGCGGCGGCCACGGCCGGGGAGAGCGTGTCACTCAAGGAGTACCAGCAAGCCAAGGGCAGCCAGGCTGTCTCCTTGAACGAGGCAATGGTAATGGCATTTGAGAATAGCCCGGTGTTGGCTTTGAGGCGGGCTGCGGTGTCCATGCAGGAAGCTGGGCTCGATCATGCCAGCCGCTGGGCGCCCAGCAACCCCGAGCTTGAGCTGAGTGGCCGTGACAACCCAGATCAGGCGGATCAGTCACTGAATTACGAGGTTCGGGTTACTCAGGAAGTCTGGATGGGCAATCGGGGCGATCTCGGTCAGTCGCGTGCTCAGAGCACTCTCACTTCTCAACAGCAGGAACTTGAATACCTGAAGGTGGCGATTAAGGCCCGAGTGCGGTCAGCCTACTTCAAGATACTGCTTGCACAGAAAGAGCTGGAAACCGCAACCCGCACCGTTGAGCTGATGCAGCGAACCAAAGAGCTGGTTGAGGTGTCCGTTGAGCGGGGCAAACAGACCCGGGTTGAGCTCAATACCGCCGTCATTGGCTTGGCAAGAGCTAAGAACCAAAAGGCCGAAGCGGCGCAAAAGCTTAGGCAGTCAAAAATTGACCTGACGGAAGTTCTTGGAGTGTCCCCCTCCGATGCGGTAGGGGTCGCGGGAGAGTTCAATGTAGCTCGTGCCAATTTGCCACCAACTAATCGGCTTGTCGCGATGGCTCAGCGCCAGAGAGGGGATCTGAAGGCGGCAGCAGCCAGAATTGCTGCGAATGAGTCCGGCCTGGAACTGGCCAAGAGTCTAACGATTCCGAACCTGAAAGTGTTCGGATTCTACGAGCGGGAGGAAAGCTCCAACCTTTTTGGTGCAGGTGTGTCGATGCCTCTGACCGTGTTTCATGATTATTCCGGCGAAAAAAGGAAGGCCTCGGCTCAGTTGAAAATCTCCGAGCTTGAGGCCGAGGCGCTGCGTTTGGCGACTGAACGCCAGGTCGTATCTGCTGTAGCTCAGTACGAATCCGCCGTACGCAGATTGCGCCAGATGAACGAGTCGATTCTCGAGCGTTCGGAGGAAACGCTGCAACTTATGCAGAAAGCTCTTCAAGCGGGAAAAGTCGATGCTTCCGATGTCCTGTCCGCTCAGGACAATCTTTTGTCAGTGAGGAAGGAATACGTCCAAGTGCAACACGACTATATCGACGCCGTCCGGGCGTTGGAAGTGAGCACCGGCGGTGCCCTTTCAATGTCATCCGGTTCCTGATGACAAGAAAATTAATGGTTGAACGTTCTCTTATATCGAAGGTGTTTAGATGATTCGAAATCTGCAGATATTGTTTGTCGCGATCAGTTTTCTGGTCTATCAGCCACTGGCGTACGGCGCCGAAGAAGCCGAAGGAGGGCAGCACCAAAAGGGTGAGGCTGGGCACTCGGCTGAAGGCAGTGAGGCTCGCGAAGTTCATCTGACTCCAGAGCAGAGGGAGTTGCTCTCCGTGCAGACTGTAACGGTTCCCCGAGGCCGTGCTGACAATATCGTCACTGCGCCAGCTGAAGTTCACTATGTTCCGGATCGCGTCGCTGATGTAGGGCCGCTATTGCAGGGAAAGCTTACGAGACTGGCTGTTGATCTGGGGGACCAGGTTGAAAAAGGCCAGTTGTTGGCCGCGTTGAACAGCGTTGAGTTGGCACGCATTCGTTCCCGCCTGAACTCGTTGAATGCTCGGAAAGAAGCCGCGACTGCGGAGTATCAGCGAGAAAAGCAATTGCGGAGTGAAAGCTTCACCAGCGAAGAAGAGTTCCTGGACGCCAAGGCCGCTTATCTGGAGATTACGGCCGAGTATGATTCGATTCGTGAGCAACTGGAGGTTTTTGGCAGTGATTCTTCTGGCTCAGATAGCAGTCTCGCACAGTACGCGCTCCGTTCTCCTATCCAGGGGCGCATTGAGCGCATGGATGCCCGGTTGGGGCAAACCTTAAGCTCTTCAGATACGCCTTTTACCGTAGCTGATACCTCTGTGGTGTGGGTGATGTTGCAAGTTGCCGAAACTGACATTGGAAGGGTATCCGTCGGAGATGAAGTTCAGGTCTTCTCAAAGTCGGTTGCAGACCGCTTTCACACCGGGGAAGTGTCCTGGATCTCAAATGAGCTTGATGAGGAAACCCGCACCATTCCGGTTCGCGTTGTACTCGAATCCCCCAACGGCGACCTTCGTCCAAATACCTATGCCAAAGCGAGAGTCATGACTCAATCGGCGGCATCACTGCCCCTAGTTCCACACGATGCCGTGCAAACCATCGATGACGAGTCCGTTGTATTTGTTCCGGGTAATGAAGGGGGAGCCTACAAGGCGGTTCCAGTCACTCTCGGTAAGGAGGCTAACGACTGGATAGAGATTAAGTCCGGCATCAGCGCAAACACGGAAGTGGTTTCAGTGGGCGCTTTTGATCTGATGTCGGCCATTACCGCCAGTGGCCGCAGCGCCGCTCACGGACACTAATACTCGGGGGGAGCATGATCAACGCAATTGTGAATTATGCGCTGAACAATCGTCTGATGACGCTTGTCTTTGCTATCGCCGTGATCGTTGCCGGCGTATTTTCATTTCAAAAACTGCCGGTGGATGCGTTTCCGGATGCGACACCGACCATGGTTCAGGTATTCACTACCAGTCCTGGATTGTCGCCGGTTGATATCGAAACGCTGATTTCCTATCCCGTTGAGATCAGCATGTATGGTATTCCCAAGTTAGAAAAAGTGCAGAGCACTTCGATTTTCGGACTTTCGCGGGTGACCATCTATTTCGAAGATGGCACCGATATCTACTTCGCCAGGCGGCTAGTTAACGAACGGCTATCCGAGGCCAAGCGCCAGATTCCCGAAGGGATGGGGGAACCCGAACTCGGGCCCATCGCAAGCGGTCTTGGGCGCATCCTGATGTATTCCCTGGAAGCTGAGGATAAAGATCAATACAGCCTGCAGGAAATTCGCACGATTCAGGACTGGATTGTCAAACCCCAGCTCAGGACCGTGCCGGGCGTAACCGGTGTGCTTTCTATCGGCGGCGAGGTAAAGCAGTACCAGGTCAATATTGATGCGCAGAAGCTTCAGGCAAGGAACCTGACGGTGTCTGATGTTCGCGGTGCCCTCACCCAGAATAATCGTAACGTCGGCGCCTCATTCATTACTCGAGGAGGTGAAGAATACATTGTCCGTGGTTACGGCTGGGTCAACTCCGGTACCGCAGGCATCAAAGATATCCGGAACATCATTGTGTCCAAGAGTGAGGGAGAATCTCCTATTTACGTCAAGGATGTGGCGGAGGTAGGCCTTGGACCGGCAATTCGCCGTGGCGCAGAGGTGTCCTCAGGTGAGGAGTCCGTGGGCGGCTACGTGATGAAATTGATTGGCACCAACACCAGTAAGGTTCTAGAGGATGTCAACGCAAAAATCGATGATCTGAACAAGTCACTTCCCGAAGGGCTGAAAATAGAAGCGTACTACTCTCAGGCAGACTTGGTGGGCAAGGCTATAGGCACTGTCGAGAAAGCGCTGCTTGAAGGCTCGGTTCTGGTGCTGGTTTTTCTCTATCTGTTCCTAGGAAATATTCGTTCCACACTGATCGTGGTGGCGACGTTGCCGTTGTCTGTACTCTTTGCGTTCATTGCTATGCGCATGTCGGGCCTGTCGGCCAACCTGATGAGTCTGGGGGGGCTGGCTATCGGCATCGGCATGATGGTGGACGGCGCTGTCGTGATGATAGAGAACATCTTCCGACACCTTGAGGAGCGATCCGATGAAAAGATCAGCGTTCTGAGGCTTGTAGGTGAGTCAGCCCGGGAAGTGGCCCGTCCGATCGTATTTGCGATTGGCATTATTATCATCGTTTTTCTTCCGTTGTTTACGCTACAGGGCGTTGAGGGCAAGCTGTTTTCGCCCATGGCATACACCATCAGCTTTGCGTTGATCGGTGCGCTGTTACTCGCGTTGACGTTGGTGCCTGTTCTGGCCTCTCTGTCATTCAAGATGGGCGGGCGTCACAAAGAGCCGAAGCTGGTTCTGTTCTTGAACCGGCTATACAAGCCGGTAGTGAATACTGTCGTCAAAGCCCCTAAGATTGTGATGGGCGTTGCCGTCATTGCTTTTGCCGGCAGTCTTCTGCTGTTTCCCTATCTCGGGAGCGAATTCGTGCCCACGCTCAGGGAAGGCACGTTCCAGATTCGCTCGACACTGCCTCCTGGAGCCAGTCTTGAATCCGCCATCAAATATGGCAAACGGATTCAGTCCGTTGTAGACGAATTTCCAGAGGTCACCGGCACCTATGCCAGGATCGGTCGTGCCGAGGTCGGTGGTGATCCTGAACCTGTGAACGTTGTCGCGACGCTTGTCAATCTGAAGCCCCTGGATCAGTGGCGAGAGGACGTGAGCTACGAGGATCTCCAAAGCAGGATTGCGGATGCTTTGGATGAGCGGGTTCCCGGGCTTGCCAACAATCTGTCCCAACCGATTCAGCTCAGAACCGACGAACTCCTGTCAGGCGTTCAGGCGCAACTGGTTGCCAGCATTTTCGGCGACGACCTGGACGAGTTGGGCCGGATCGGCAGGGAAGTGGCGGCACTGGCGCAAGAGGTGCCGGGTGCAACGGACGTCCGCGCTCAGCAGAGTGCGGGTAAAAAACAGATCGTTATTCGCCCCGACCGTGAAGTGCTGGCGCAGTTCGGCATCAGCGTCGATAACCTGATGAGTACCGTTGAAACCGGTATAGGTGGTAAAGGCGCCGGGCTGGTCTTCGACGGTGTCCGTCGATTTGAGATTTTTGCCCGGCTGCAAGAGTCCTATCGCGGGTCCATCGATGAAATCAGAAAGCTTCCCCTCAGGGGCAACAGTGGCGAGCTTATCCCGCTTTCACGGGTGGCTGATGTTGAAATGTACGCAGGCCCCAAGAAAATTTCACGCTCCAATGCCAGTCGCCGACAGTACGTGCAGATGAACGTACGTGGTCGCGATATGGGCGGTGTTGTTCAGGATTTGCGCAAGCGGATCGAGGAGCAAGTGGATATGCCGCCGGGGTATTTCGTGGAGTTCGGCGGTCAGTTCGAGAATCAGGAAAGGGCCATGGCGCGGCTTGCGATCGTTGTACCCATTACCCTGGCGCTCATTTTCCTGCTTCTCTTTTCGGCATTCAGTAGTCTGCGCTATGCGGCGCTGATCTTCATGAACGTGCCCTTTGCGATTACCGGTGGCATTGTCGCGCTGTTTGTGACTGGGCTTTACCTCTCCGTGCCCGCTGCGGTGGGGTTCATTGCGGTGTTTGGCGTAGCCGTACTTAACGGTGTGGTGATGGTGAGCTACATCAATCAGTTGCGGGACGAAGGCTACGAAGTCATTGAAGCGGTCAAGCTGGGCGCTCAACGCCGTTTGCGGCCGGTTCTGATGACCGCCTCTGTGGCTATTCTGGGGCTGATTCCCCTGCTGCTGGCCGATGGCATTGGCTCTAATGTCCAACGGCCACTGGCAACGGTTGTGGTTGGTGGTCTGATCACGTCAACGTTGCTGACGTTGGTAGTGTTGCCCAGCGTGTATCAGTGGTTTGCATCCGAACGTCGTGACGTTGAAGTCTGATAGGCAGGAGAAGGCTTATGTATGAAATAAAGGCGTATGTCAGGGAAGTGATGGCAGAGCATGTGGTTGATGCTCTGGCCAAAGTTAAAGGAGTGGCAAGCATTGCCGTAGTGTCTCTCAACGAATTTGGTCATCTGGTTGGCGATGAATCGCCTCTGGAAAAAGTGCAGATGGTCAAGCTGGAAGTAGATGTAGCGACCGATGCGGTTGCCGATGAAGTTGTGGACATCATTGTGCGAACGAGCAGGACCCGGGATGGGCACCCGGGGGATGGCAAGGTACTGGTATCCCGCCTGGTTCAGGCCGTTCGTATTGAAGACGGTGCGACCGACGAAAGCGCACTCCAACCCACTTCAATCTAGCCCCTTCCTGGAATGAGACGGTGGCATCGCGGCGATTGGTCGCGAGCTGCCGTTCTTAGCCTCATTGAGAAGCGTTACAAAGAGTTTTTAGCGACTCATATCTGAACTGTTTTTCCGAATTCAAACTCATTTCAAAGTTTGCACTTATTATTTCGATCTTTTCCTACCTCGTCATAGGCGCCTTACGCCTACGATTTTTGGCTATTAATCGCTTCGGGAGAAAGACGATGAAGGCAAGCAAGCACTCGCCTCGGGCGTTGCTGTGTTCAGTACTATTGTCCATTCCTCTGTTAGGTCAAGCGGAGACTGTTAATTGGGCGAATTGGCTCAATGGCCAGATAAGCAAGCACCCAGAGGTACTGGCAGCGACAGAGCAGGCGGCAGCGCGGAAAGAGGACGCTGAGGCAAGCGAACAACCGCTGTATAACCCGGAATTGTCCGTGGGAGCAGACAGAACGGGCAGTGAGAATAACTTTGAGGCAGGACTGTCACAAACGATCGATTGGTCTGATCAACAGGGCGCATTAAAGGAGAAGGCAAAGCTGATCAGGCTTTCTGCGCAAGCTGGCTTGAGCGAAGCAGTTCTGACACAAACGTCTGAATCATTGTTTGCGCTTGTCGAGTGGCGCGCTACTGAGCTGTTTGAGGAAATTGCTGAATCCCAACAGCAGCGCCTGGATGCCTTGCTGGACCAGGTTGAACAGCGCCAGCAGGCAGGTGATCTGGGGCGAGCCGACGCAGAGCTTCTGTTTTTAAATCTATCCCGTCAGTTGAGCGAAGTTGCCCAGGCAAAGGCCGCAGTTGATCGGGCAGAAACTCAGGTTAGAGAACGTCTGCCGGACTGGAAGCCTCAGGATGGGGGAATCCCCGAGTATATCTGGCCAGCGCTGGAGTCCCAGATTGGTGAGGCTGATCTGCTGGCACACCCCTCCGTTGCAGTCGCTCGAGCCGAGTGGCAGGTGCTGAAAAGTGAGGCAGAGGTTGCCAGACGTAAAGCCAAGGCATCGCCGACAGTAGGGCTGAGCGGAGGGCGTGACGGGGGCGAGAATGTGGTTGGCCTGACATTCTCGATCCCTTTGAATGTCCGTAACAACTACAGCGCTGAAATCCGGGCTGCGAATCGACGGGCTTTGGAGGCTGAAGCGCGGTTTCAGGCACTTTATCGGAAACAGCAATATGACCTATCGGGCGCCCGGGCTGCCTGGAAGCGATACGACAAGCAACTCCGTCGATGGAAAGAGCTGTCCCAGGGGCGTGTACAGCGAAGTGCCGACTTGTTGGAGAAGCAGTGGCAGGTCGGCGACCTCTCCACCTCTGAGTATCTCCAGGCGCTGGGCCAGCGCGCGGAGAGCCTGAAAACCGGTATTGAACTGGAAAAGCTGGCGCAGCTGGGCCTGATTGAGCTCTTGAGACAGTCTGGCGAACTGACCACCCCCTTCCAATAATATTCTGGAAACTGGATATTCATCATGAAAAAAACTCTGATTTCAGTATTTGTTTTGACGCTGTTTATAGCTCCCCCTTCATTGGTGCAGGCAGAGGAAGATGCTCATAACGAGGCGGGCCATGATCATGCCGCCGGTGGCGACAATCATCGAGAAGGCACCGGTGAAGAGGATGAGTATGAGGGCGGGCATGCTGAAGAACGTGAGCATGAAGAGGAAGAAGGTCATGGCCACGAAGAGGAGAGCGATGGTGGGCATGAAGAAGCAGCTACCGCAAGCATCAATGCCAAACAGAAAGAGCTCGCCGGCATTGAGGTAGCAACCCTCGAGAGCAAGCGCGTTGACTATGAAATCTACGCTCCCGGTGAGCTGCTGACCAACGGCTATACCAGCTATCACGTGTCCCCCCGGGTTGCCTCGGTGGTGTTGAGACGTCACGTGGAATTGGGTGAGCACGTAACCAAAGGTCAGCAACTGGTAACCCTGTTCAGTGAGACGGTGGCACAGGCGCAGGCCGATTACAGGAAAGCTTTTCCTGAATGGGAGCGAATCAGCGGGCTGGGTCGTTCCGTGGTTGGTGATCAACGGTTCAATACCGCGAAAGCCAATATTGAAGCGGCGAGGGCGACTCTTCTTGCTTATGGGCTAAACGATGATGACATTGGTGCGTTGAAGGCCAGCGGCGTAGGTAGTCTCGGTGAATACACGCTCAGGGCTCGCGTGGATGGCGCAGTGCTGACCGATGAGTTTGAGCAAGGACAAAGAGTTGAAGCAGGCCAACCGCTGGTGACTCTGGCTAATGAAAGCGAACTTTGGGTAGAGGCTCACCTGCCAGCAAACTCCGACATTGTTCTTAAGCAAGGGGCAGAAGCGGAAGTAAGAGTTGCAGGTCGTGTAGCTGTGGCAACGGTATCCCAGGAAGCTCATACCATTGACGCTGTGACCCGCACGCGGATTGTTCGGTTGGAACTGGACAATCCTGAAGATCGTTTCCATCCCGGAATGTTTGCAGATGTGTATTTCCTTTTTAAAACCAGGGAGCCGGTGCTTGCGGTGCCGGAGAGTGCGTTGATGCGAGGCGCCGATGGCGACTGGACGGTCTATGTGGAAGAGGCTGAAGGGGAGTATGAGCCTGTTGAAGTGAAACTGGGTCGCTCAATTGGCGGACTCCGTGAAATTTTCGGCCTGACTGCGGGCCAACGGATCGTTTCGCGGGGCGCGTTTTTTGTGGCCTCTGAAATTGCCAAAGGCGGCTTTGACCCACACAACCACTGATTCCGGGAGCCATTATGTTCAACCGAGTTGTCGACTGGGCGGTTCAGAACCGCCTGTTGGTTCTTATTGCGCTTGCAGTGCTTATCGCCACGGCCGCGTTTCAGATCCCAAAACTGAATCTTGATGCTTTCCCTGACGTTACAAACGTCCAGGTTGCTGTTAATACAGAGGCACCCGGACTTGCGGCTGAGGAAGTCGAGCAGTTGATCACCTATCCCATTGAAGCGGTTATGTATGCATTGCCGGATGTTGAGGAGGTTCGGTCCATCTCCAAAACCGGGTTGTCTGGTGTCACCGTGGTCTTTAAAGAGGGCACGGATATCTATTTCGCGCGCCAACTGGTATTCGAGCGGTTGCAGGCCGCGCGGGAGCTGATTCCGGACGGGGTCGGGGTGCCTGAAATGGGCCCGAATACGTCCGGTCTCGGCCAGGTCTACCAGTACTTGCTAATAGCTGACCCGGATTCTGGGTACGACGCAATGGAATTACGCAGCTTGCACGACTGGCTGGTCAAGCTGTTGCTGATACCCGCCGAAGGGGTAACAGAGATTCTGTCGTTTGGCGGGGAGGTCCGTCAATACCAGGTCAACCTGAACCCGGCGCGAATGCTGTCCTATGACTTATCACAGAACGACGTCATGGACGCCCTGGAGAACAACAACTCCAATGTTGGGGGCTGGTATATGGGCCGCGGACAGGAACAGTTGGTTATTCGCGGTATGGGCTGGCTGGGTAATGGCGAGCAGGGGCTGGAGCAGATCGGTCAAGTGCCCGTTAAAACCAGTGATGGCATTACAGTGACGGTGAGCGATGTCGCCCAAGTAGCGCTGGGCACTGAAATTCGCCAGGGTGCGGTGACCATGACCCGGAAGGATGAAGACGGTCAAGTTGAACAACTGGGTGAAGTGGTTTCTGGCATTGTACTCAAACGAATGGGGGCCAATACAAAAGCCACCATCGACGGCATCGAGGCCCGCATTGATCGCATAAATCAGGCGCTTCCGAGTGGGGTTCGTTTTGAGCCCTATTACAACCAGGCGGATCTGGTGACCAAGGCCGTAGAGACGGTGACCAATGCGCTTCTGTTGGCTTTTGTGTTTATTGCGATCGTGCTTGCCCTGTTTCTGATGAATCTCCGGGCAACAACGCTCGTGCTGCTTTCTATACCGATTTCTATCGGTATTGCGCTGATGATCATGGCCTGGTTCGGTCTCTCGGCCAACTTGATGTCTCTGGGCGGCATTGCTGTGGCAATTGGCATGCTGGTGGACGGCTCTGTTGTTATGGTCGAGAACATGTTCAAACATCTGACGCATCCCGATGCTGAGCATGACGCCCATCGGGATGAATTGGTTGAAAACGACCCCGATCCGTTGGACGCGTCACACGATGATCATGGCATTGCGCTTAGACTCCAGGAAGCCGGCCGGGAAGTGGCGCGCCCCATCTTTTTCGCGACGGCGATTATTCTGGTCGTTTTCATGCCTCTGTTCAGTTTTGAAGGTGTGGAAGCCAAGCTTTTCCAGCCAATGGCGATCAGCATCATGCTGGCCATTGTGTCCGCTGTGATCGTCGCTCTGGTGGTTGTGCCTGCGTTGGCTTCGTTTCTGTTTCGCAAGGGTATTCGGGAGAGGGAAAGCTTCGTTTTAAAACCTCTTGAGAAGCTCTACCGCAAAGGCCTTGACTGGTCGCTGAAACACACCAGATCTGTTGTCGGTGCTGCCGCTGTTCTTGTGGTGCTGGCGGCTCTGGTCGTGCCTCGACTCGGCACGGAGTTTGTCCCTGAACTGGAGGAAGGAACGATCAACCTCCGGGTGACACTGGCCCCTTCATCAAGCCTCGATACGGCGCTTGAAGTGGCACCAAAACTGGAGGCCATGCTGATGGAATTTCCAGAAGTGACTTACGCTTTGTCCAGGGCTGGCCGAGCAGAAATAGGCGGCGATCCGGAGCCCGTTAACAATATAGAGATCTATATTGGCTTAAAACCAACTTCGGAGTGGACCAGCGCCAGTAATCGCTATGAATTGCAGGCCTTGTTTGAGGAGAAGCTCGAACAGCACCCTGGGCTACTGTTTAACTTTTCTCAGCCTATCGCGACTCGGGTTGATGAATTGTTGTCGGGTGTTCGTGCGCAGTTGGCCATCAAACTCTTTGGCCCGGATCTCGACGTACTGGCAGAGAAAGGCCAGATGATTGAAGCGGCGGTCCGAACAGTTCAGGGAACACGAGACGTGGCCATGGAGCAGATTGCTGGTGAAGCGCAGTTGGTGGTTCAGCCTGACCGTCAGGCACTCTCCCGGTACGGACTTGCCGTGTCTGATGTGATGAGTGTCGTCCGGGATGGACTGGGTGGTGCCGCTGCGGGACAGATCATCAACGGAAATGAGCGGTACGATATCTATGTGCGTCTGGCCAAACGTTTCCGGGAAGACCGGGATGCCATTGCCGATTTCAGGTTACAGGCGCCGTCCGGAGCCTGGGTGAGACTCGGTGATGTGGCCGATGTGTCTATTGAGTCCGGCCCACCGCAGGTGCGCCGCGATGACGTTCAGCGCCGTGTGGTTATTCAGTCCAATGTGCAGGGTCGTGACATGGGCAGTGTGGTTGCCGATATTCAGGATACCATCACGTCAGAAGTGAACCTTCCCCCCGGCTATTCGGTTGACATTGGTGGTCAGTTTGAAAACCAGCAGCGGGCCCAGAAACGATTGACGATTGTGGTACCTGTATCTCTGGGCCTGATCGCGCTATTGCTGTACTTTGCTTTCAGTTCGGTCGGTCAAGCATTGTTGATTCTGGTCAACGTGCCGCTTGCCGTTATTGGTGGCGTCTTTTCACTCTGGATCTCCGGTCAGTATCTTTCAGTGCCCAGTTCCGTTGGATTTATCACACTGTTTGGTGTGGCGGTGCTTAACGGGGTCGTTATGGTCGAAAGCATCAATCAGCGAATACAGGATGGGTTAAGCGTGGATGCCGCGGTGTTTGAAGGTGCCGTCTCCCGTTTGCGTCCTGTCTTGATGACAGCAATAACCTCGGCACTCGGTTTGATACCGATGCTATTGTCGACGGGCGTGGGTGCGGAAATCCAGAAGCCATTGGCCAGCGTGATTGTAGGTGGTCTCGTGACTGCGACTTTCCTAACGCTTTTTGTTTTGCCGGCTCTATTCACGCGCTTCTCAAGGGCTAAACTCGATGATATGCAACGGTAGAAGAGAGGTGGAAATACACAGTTTTGATTGCGAGCAGGGGAGGGTGATCCCTCCGTCATAGCGGGGCGGAGGAATTATGGTTGTGCTCTACTCTGGGAAAGGAAGCACAACTGTAATTCTGGCGCCCCCTGTTTCTGAGGGGCCAATGTTCATCCATCCGAAATTGTCTTCTAGTATTTCGGACACGATGGACAGTCCCAATCCAAATCCAGAAACGGTTTCGTCAAGCCGGGAACCTCTATCCATCACTTTCGAGGCCGCTTCTGGAGTAATCCCAGGGCCGTCGTCTGCAACTTCTATCGTTAGCCCGGAATCGGTCTGGCTTATTGAAACGTCAATCTCCGCCTGACTCCACTTCCCGCCGTTTTCGAGCAGGTTACCGAATAACTCTGATAGGTCCTGACGCTCCATGGGCCAACTGAAGTTATTCTGCAAGGGGGTATTGATACGAAAACTCTTGTCGGGAAAGATTTTTTCCATGACAGAAATGACGTTGTTTGCTATTTCAATTGGCAAACATGATTGCCCCATCTGCCTGCCGGATATATCTGCCTTGCTCATGCGGTAGTTCAAGGACCGGCTTAGATCCCTTAAGTTGGACATCATGAAATCTATGTCGTCGCGGGACGGAGGTAATGAATCAGTGTCTGACAAGATTGCGAGATTGGCAGAGATTGAGGTCTTTACCATGTGAGAAAGATCAGAATTGAGGCGGCGGTGGCGGTCAAGACGGCGACTTGCTAGTTCAAGTAGGTTATTGAACTGTTTGATCAGCGGACTGAACTCCTCTGGTGCGTCAGGATTCAAGCGAGGTTGTTTGCCAGATTGCAGGCGTCTCATGTCGTCCTTGATGTGTTCGATCGGTTTCAAGGCCAAATACGTAGTGGCGCCTACGAGGGCCAAGAGAACAACAAGTAATAATGCGGAGACAGCAAGCAAGGTCAGGTGAGCCCCAATGGATCGCTCAGCGAGTCCACTTTCCATTTCCAGGATGGTGATTGACGAAAGCGAACTATTAACTCCGACACCGCGTTTCAATCCAAGAAGGCCATCTGCACCTTGGGATATTTCTACAAAGCCCGCAGGCTTTTCTGAAACAATGCGCAACGTTGTTTGATCTATGTTGCTACTGGCAATGATGCTTCCATCTTTCATTTCGACGATCAGGGCATGTTCCAGCAGCAATTGGAATCGATCAATCATGCTGCTGATCTGGTCGGGCGTGGGCGTCTCGTTTTCAATGATGGTTTGAAAACTCTCCACCTCCTTTTCAAGGCGATGTTTTCTGGATTCGTTCGAAAGTTGCTCTATGACATAAGTGTGCGAGAAAAAAATAAGTAGAAAATACAAGAGGCTGAAAATAATGCCATATTGGAGTGCAGTTTTTCGGATGCTCTTCTGCGCTGTCATGGTGTTAGTTATGGTCGGTTGAGCGGGAGGCGCTAGCTGAGGGCTAGAGAGGCGACTGAGCCTAAAATCATAGATGGGATTGGAGCATGTCGCAACTCACCTGACTCTGAAGGGGGGGGCTGGTCGTTCGCGTAAGCTCGCCACATCCTGCCTGAATAGCTGTGGGCCTGAAGTTCAAGTGATGTGAAGATCTTTAAAATACGTCCACTTTCAAATGTGTTTAAGGTTTCGATGTTCTACTGACTGGGTAAGGCGATTGAATTTCGTTGGTTGAATAGAATTACTTATCGGAGCTGTTTATGAAAAAAGTGTCTGTGATTTTAATAGCATCTTTTCTAGGAACCGGGGCTTCCATAGTCCTCGCAGGGGACAATGGCGGGCAGGCAGATAGGTATAACGAAGCAAGAAGCTACCCTGATAAGAGTATCGATGAAAGGACTTCCGACTATCGCTTTGAAGAAAGCGAGACGGTTAAGAAACTGAAGGAAGAGCATCGAATAATCAAGGAGCTAGTTGCTGATCTTCTGGAAAAGCAGTGATTTTTTGATTTTTCTGCGAGTCAGGTTAGAGTTACTGACATGACTCGCGATACGGATTTTTAGCTAATGTCTCTCGCGAAATAGTAACCTTGCCCTCTCAATGTTTTTATTCTGCTTTTTCCAAGGATCTTCCTAAGCCTCGCAATGTATACTTGAACAACATTTCGAGTTGGGCATCTTTCGATATTGTAAAGCGATTCAACAAGGTCATCCTGGGAAAAGACTCTGTCAGGAGATCGAAGGAAGCATTGAAGAAGCCGATACTCTGTCGCGGTTAGCCTGAATTCTTTATGATCGGGAGTCGTCAGCGTTCTGTAGGTTGAATTTAGAAGAAACCCATCAACTGCTATTTTATCAGTTGTTCGCCCGTCTTTTCTTCTTATGATGGCGCTAAGTCGAGCTTTCAGTTCATCAAATTCGAACGGCTTGGGAAGATAATCGTCAGCGCCGGCATTCAGGCCTTCAACTCTCTCTGTCCAGTTGGACCTGGCAGTTAGAATCAGGATGGCTTCATCTTTGCCGTTGCTTCTCCATTTTTGCATCAAAGAAAGCCCGTTCTCGTCGGGCAGTCCTATATCCAGGATGATCGCCTGATAACTGCTTGTCTCTACGAAGAAATTTGCCTCTTTTCCGTTTTGGGCAACATCTACAGTAAAGTTTTCTTTCGCGAGCCAAACGGAAATTTTTTCTGCGAGTACCGCGTTATCTTCGACAATAAGAACTTTCATCTATAAGCGCCGTCTCTGGATGTTGGAAAATTGTGGCTGTCACCCTTCTCGAGAGCAAATCAAAAATAGCTCAGAAATCGGGCTTCAAGCGACCCGCTATCAAAACAGACGAAGCTGAATCTAGCTTGAAAAAGGCATTACTGTGAGGAAAGTTTTCTAAACAAACACTATCCACATGTGATCGCTTAACCGCATACTAAAAATCTCAGCCGAGCCCTCCCAGTACTGGGAACGTGGATAGCATCCAGGTAGCAAATCGGGTCATCTGGCCGGTTAATACCATTACGCCCATTACAATTAATACCAAACCAGCCAGCGCTCTCAACGGTCTGCTCCAGCGGCTTAGCCCGCGTACCCGCTTGCGAAAATGTTCAATGAATACTGCTGTTCCAAGGAATGGCAGCGCCAGCCCTAACGAATACAGGGCCAGATACAGCATCCCTGTTTCGGCACTGGCGTGCGTAGAGCTCAGGGCCAGAATGGCCCCAAGTATGGGGCCGATACAGGGCGTCCAGCCGACGGCAAAGGCCACGCCCAGCACAAAGGCTGCCGTCGGCCGTCCACCTTCGAGTGTCTGCCCCAGTCGCCAGTCGCGTTGCAGCGCGGGCATACTCCACCAACCCAGCATAAACAGCCCCATCAGCACAATCAGTGCGCCTGCCACCAGGTTGGCTTCCCGGCGATAGGCCATCAGCCATTGGCCCAGGAGGCTGGCGCTTGCGCCGAGCGCGACGAAAACCAGGCTAAACCCCAGTACAAAACAGAGGCTCAGCCAAAAAGCCTTCAGCCGGTTCGAGGTGTCACTCACCGCCCCGCCGGTAACCACGGACAAATAGCCGGGCACCAGGGGAAGAGTGCAGGGGGAAAAGAAAGACACAAGGCCGCCGATAAAAGCGGCCAGAGTGCCCCAGGTTGCGAGGTCCGGCATATCAGAACTCGTATCGTTTGACGCTTTGAGCCTTGCCGTCGGCGGTAAATGCCATCACGTCATAGTTGTCCTGTCTGCCTGTTTCCATGCCCGGAGAGCCATGGGGCATGCCAGGCACGGCGAGGCCGAGTGTCTTGTTGCCGAATGGGTGAGAATGTGACTCCAGGTAGGCCTTGATGTCATCGGCTGGAACATGACCCTCGATTACCACGCCGTCGATAATGCCGGTATGGCAGGATGCCATGTCTCGAGGGACCTGGTGCTGAATCTTGATTTCGTTAATGTTGCTTGTGTTCTCAATGTTCACTTCAAATCCATTGCGCTCAAGGTGTTCCGCCCAGTCGGCACAGCACGAGCAATTGGGGCTCTTATAAACCGTTATGGCATGAGCGGTTTTACCAGATGCGTCGTTTTCGGTGGTGGGCTCTGAGGCTTGAAGTTCAAATCCAATAGCAAACGCGCTCACAATAAGCGTGATTGAGCCAGCGGCGATAGAAGCTTTCATAATGTGTTCCTGTAAAAAATTGAGTAGGGCTGGTGCCTTATTATTAATTTGGCACCAGTCGTTTTAAACGTGAAGGTTCTCATCGTAATCTCCTGCGGGCAGGTCTGGGCCTCGTTAGGCATTGCCAGAACTGCGCCTGTATAGGAACGGATATTCGGGAGCCGAGCTTTGTTGCCTGACCATAACAACACAGCAAATCAGAAGAGAGTGTCTGGTGGGGGTGTTAGAACGTCGGCGATAGGACTTTGATACACCGCTATGGTTAGTGCGGTATGAGATAGTGCAGTGTGCTTGAAAGGCGGGACCGAGTTTACGGCTACGATTCCGTGCAGCGGCATGAAGGCGCACTGGGCTGCGATTCGCAAACAGCTCATGTTTTTAGGGCTGCTGCAGTTCATCGGTATTTTGGCGTCTCTGGTTTCTGCATCAATTGCAGAGGCATGATTCATTCCGTTGCAATGAATCATGCTGTTGGTCGTGTGCGTGGTGGAACCACTCGTCACGCCAGCATGTCCCTGTGACAGGGAGCCGAGCAAAAGCAAAATACTTAGCAATGCTGCGGTGACGTTGCGGAGGCGCATGGGTTGTTCCACTTCAAACTGTGACGCCAAAGTATAAAACCCCGGAGCAGCTCATACGTCAAGCATTGGGTTTGGTTTTAAGGTTGTAAGTGGAACTTTATGCCAGGGAACAGCGCAAGGGTCGTTATTGTTGAGAGAGTAACTGGTACCCCCGGCAGGACTCGAACCTGCTACCTTCCCCTTAGGAGGGGGACGCTCTATCCAGATGAGCTACGGGGGCTGATCGTCAGAAGGCGGGTATGATAGCGGGCTAAGTGATGTGTCTCAAGGGCTTGCGGGAATACTTCCAGAATAGAAGGAGATCGCTGTGACAGAAATTCGGCTGAAGCGTGCCTATGATGAGCCGGCTCGTTCTGACGGGCCAAGGCTGTTGGTTGATCGGGTATGGCTTAGGGGAGTCACGAGGGAAAAGGCCAATTTGACCGAGTGGCTGAAGGGCTTGGCGCCTTCCAATGAACTTCGGAAGTGGTTCGGTCACGATCCAGCCAAATGGGACAGTTTTCTGGAAAAGTATCGACAGGAACTGACATTGACCGATAATGCGGACCTTAGCACTCTGGCATCCTACGTTGATAACCACGAACGAATCACGCTGGTATTTGCAGCCAAGGATACAGATCATAATAATGCGGTAGCGTTGAAACAGTTTATTGAGGCGAGGCAGCTACCGCTTTGATCGGGCACAGGGGATATCAGACGCATTGAAGACAGCAGCACAGCACACTTCCAGGACACCGCCGCAGCCGTCGCGTTTAAGCGTGATCGTGCCTGTTTGGCAGGAAGCCGCCACCATTCGCGACACCCTGGATCATCTGCAGCCGCTCAGGTCGGCAGGCCATGAAGTCATTGTGGTGGACGGTGGCAGTGATGATGGAACAGCCAGGCTGGCGCAGGGGCAATGTGACCGTGTCATCCAGTGTGGCCGTGGAAGGGCGCCGCAAATGAACGCTGGCGCACAAGCAGCCCATGGCGATGTCCTTCTGTTCCTGCACGCTGATACCCGGTTACCGGATTCTACTCTGGCGGCACTGGAGCAATTTAATGCCAGCCGTAAGGCATGGGGGCGGTTTGATGTGCGTCTCAGCGGCAAGAGAGTGCTATACCGGGTGATCGCCTGGTTCATGAATCAACGCTCCTGGCTGACGGGCATCGCCACTGGCGACCAGGCTCTTTTCGTGCGTCGGCCGGTATTTGAGGCCTTGCGCGGCTTTGAAGAATTGCCATTGATGGAGGACGTGGAACTATCCTCCCGGCTGAGGTTGGTGTCACGACCTTTCCGTATTACCGATCCGGTGGTCACGGACAGCCGACGCTGGGAACAGCACGGTGCCTGGCGTACTATCCTGTTGATGTGGCGACTGCGCTGGCGCTATTGGCGCGGCGACTCGCCAGAAACCCTTGTTGCTCTCTACCAATCGGATGTCCGTAATGCCCGTCAATCCTGATGCTTCAGCACTGGTTATGCAGTTTTCCAAATGGCCGGAAGCGGGCAGGGTGAAAACCCGTCTGATGCCGGAACTGGGCGCAGAAGGGGCTATGGCGGCACACATCAGGCTCAGCCTGGCCGTGCTCGATAATCTGGTGGCCAGTGGTTATACCGTCCGTTTCCTGTGGGACCGGGAACTGAAGAGTACACCGGAAGGGGCTACTCCCGTCCTGGAAAGGCTTGAAGCCCACGGCGTTGCACAAGCCTTGCAGCAGGGCGACGTGCTGGGAGAGCGTATGGTGCAGGCGCTGGAAGCAGGGTTGGGTGGGTTTGGTAAGGCGATGATTGTGGGCAGCGATTGCCCCTCTGTCGATGCGGACTATGTGCGTACGGCGGTGGCAGCGCTGGACGAGGTGGATGTGGTGCTGGGCCCGTCGGAGGACGGCGGCTATGTTCTCATCGGTGCTCGCCGGGTCATCCCGGGTATGCTGGCCGACGTCGCCTGGGGAACGGACAAGGCTTTGTCGCAAACCTGCGACCGCCTTACGCAGGCGAATGTGTCGTTCAGGTTACTTCCGCAACGATGGGACGTGGATGAACCCGAAGACTGGCACCGGTTCACGGGCCAGTCTTCAGGCTGAGCGCTGATCAGGCATCGGGAACAGCACTGCGTTGCAGCAACTGTTCAATCACACTGTCGTTGTTTTTTACCTCGGCTGCGGTGAACACCCGCAATGCCTGTTTACGGTCAATGACCTGCTTCTGCAAAGTATTAACCAAGGCTTTCCGGCTCACGCGTTGTATCGCCTTGGCCAGCTTCTCCCTTGAGTTGAAGTCGGTCGCGCCCCGGTCGATTTCACGCCAGTAACGCTCCGAAATCTCGCCAAGTTGCCGATCCTGTTCCATCAGCTGGCTGATGACAGCCTGTTTCTCGCGCGCCAGATCCTGCTCCGAGAGGTTAGATAGCGTGTCCTTGAACGTTGTGGAAAATTCCCGCACCGCTTGGTTGATCTGGTCGCCACTGGCTTCCGGGGATTGCACCACGAAGCCCAGCGCCGGGGTCTCCAGCATTTCGAACGGGGTAGCGTAAACGATATAGCCAAGCTGGCGATTGGTACGGAGCTCTTCATAGAACGGGCTGCTGATAATCTGCCCCAGCAGGCGGAATACGGCGCGTTCTTTAAAGCCGGTGTTATCGCCCTGTACATAGAGGGTGTAGCCGGTGTCCGGATGATCTACCTCCAGCGGTAACACGGTTTCACCCTCCGGTAAGGCCCGAACGCGGCTGCGCTCGACCGTTGTCAGATCACTGTCGTCCAGCACCATGGCATGGATACGATTGGTGAGGTTAAGGGCGGACGCTTGTGTCATATTGCCGTGTGCCAGCATCACCGGATCAACCTGAGCCAGGAACGCCTCGGCGAAGGATTTGAGCTCATCCAGCGTGACTTCCCGGGCGGCCTTGAGCCTCTCTTCTGTACTCCAGGCGCCCTCGATCAGCAGGCTCTGAATGCGTTCAGAGGTCTGCTGCACAGGCCGTTCCTTGGCCTTGTTCAGTAGCCCATCGATCATGTTTCGCCGGGCTATGCGGAAGCGCTGGTCGGTGAGCGTGGGGTCCGCTACCTGGGTCAGGATGCGGGTCATCAGGGTATGGAGTTTGTCGCTGTAACCGCCGACGCGGACGGTGATGCCCCGAAGGTGGGGGTATATGCTGTAGTCGAGCCCCGCCAGTTGGGCGGGATAGGCCCAGGCGTTCACGTTGGTGTTGATGGCATCCACCAACAGCGACGACAACACATTGCTGCGAGCGGATGCCCGTGTCGCCGGGGTTCGCAGGCTGAGGTACACGTTGGCCTTGGGCGTTTCAAACCGGGTGTCCCGAGCGTACCAGACCTCCATACCACTGACCTTGCCCATTGAGACCGGTTGCTCCATGGTCGCGCCGTCGATCATGTCGAGTTCTTCGGGAATAAAGGGGTTGTCGAGCGGCAGGGCCAGCCTCGACACCATGGGGTTGTCGTCCCGTTGCCGAATGTCCCGGATGGCGAGGGGCTTCAATTTCCAGGCGGCGTCGTACCACTGGGTCAGGTTGGGGCCTTCAAGGTTCGGCTCTGTTTCCAGGACGGACACCAGCACGTTATCCGGGGTAAGACGATCAAGAATGCGCCGGTATTTATCAGGGACGTAGCTCTCCATCATCCACGGTGCCTGGAGCACGTCTTCCGGCGCCACGTGCCGCATTTGCCGAGACAGATGCATGACTTCCTGCACGGGCTGGCTTTTTTCCCGGAAGCGGAAGTCGATCTGCGCCAGTTGTTTCATTTCTTCGAAACGGGTCCGGGAAATGCCTTCCTCACGCACCTCGTCAATGTAGGCAAAGGTCAGTTCCAGAATGGTTTCCTGCTTTTCGAGGCCCTCCGGAGTCAGCGCCATGTTCAGTTCCAGGGTGGCTTCCTGGCCGGTATCCATGCCGCTACCTGCGGACAGGCTTTCCACCAGGCCAGCCTTTTTCAGCACGTCAAACAGGCTGCCCGGGCCTTCGTGGCCGAGCAGGCTGGCGACGTAGTTGGCCGGCTTGTCGCGGTAGTGGTCTTCCTGAGACGGGATGGGGAAGGTGAGCGTCAGGTTGCGGATATCCTTCAGCGCATCGGCGTGAACGCGGGCGGGCAGGGTGTCCGGACTGAACAGCGGCTCATCGTGAACCTTTGCGTTCAGGTTGCGGTTTTCGATGCGGTCGAAGCGGCTTCGTACCATGGCTTCCAGCTGATCCAGCGATTGCGGGCCGTAGACGGCAAGCGTCATCAGATTGGAGGAGTAGTGGGTCTTCCAGAAGTCGATCAGGTCCGGGCGCAGGGGGCGCTTGTCGGTGTTCTCCAGAGTGGTCAGGTTACCGACGGCAAACTGGTGGAACGCGTGGTCGGGATTGCTGACGGCCTTCTTGACGGAGTAGAAGCGGCGGCTATCGTCCTTTTGTTTGGCGCTGAACTCCGAATGTACGGCGCGGCGTTCGCGATCCACCAGTTCCGGAGTGAACAGGGGTGCTGAAAACTGCTCCGCGAAGCGATCGAGAGCATCGTCAAGGTGCTCCGCCTGTACGTCGAAGAAGTAGTTGGTGTCCTGGAAGGCGGTAAATGCGTTGTGGCTGCCGCCATGGCTTTTTATGAACTGCTGGTATTCGCCGGGGTCGGGGTATTTTTCCGTGCCCAGGAACAGCATATGTTCGAGGAAGTGAGAGAGGCCTTCTCGGTTGGCAGGGTCGTCGCCACTGCCGACGGCGACGTTCATGGATGCTGCGGCTTTATCGGAGCCCGGCGCGGAAATCAGTAGCACCCGAAGCTGGTTGTCCAACTGCACATAACGGTACAGGTTGTCGTCATTCGGGCTTTTGAGGGGCGACTGGCTCGCCAGGGTAACCGAACTGAAGGCCAATACCAGCGCCAGTAGAAATCCTTGCTTCAGGCCAAGGAAACCTTGGGCAAATCCATGGATGCCAGGGTGCATACAGTCTCTCTTTGCGTTGAAACGTTAATGAATCAGGGCGTTACGGGTACTTTCCGGTTGTTGGTCCAGGGTTTTCTTCGCCAGGCTGGCGGCTGCGTCCGCATCGAGTTGGCCGGAGGCAATGCGCTCAAGAACCGTCCCCATCACCGCAACGGACTGGCGATAATCCGCGAATTCGGCCTGGAAGGCGTGGTCAATGGCCTGATACACCGCCTGGATTTTCTGTTCCCGGGTGCCGGCGTCGGCGGCGGTGTCGTTGATGGCCTTCAGGCAGGCACGTGCAATGGCAATGTAGCGTTCAGCGTTGGGATCGTCTTTGTGCATGTTCCAGGTTCCGAAATGCGGGAAATGTAGAGAGTATAGAGACAGAAACTGCCGTTGAAGGTTCCGATTATGTCACTGCAACCGTCAGGTTTCATTTCCTTCCGGTAATGCAAGTTTGCCAGACGGGACACTAGGATTTGCGGGCAGCCGGCCCACCTTGTGCTAGTCTCAATTTCAGCATGTCGGTTAACCGAACAGGTTCCGGCGTGTATTGCATGCATGAGCTAGAGTAAATGCTCTAATTAAATCAGGGGCTTACAGAGTAAATGCTCTAAAAAAGTTCGATACATGAGTGTTGCATTTAAGTACAATGCCGGCGTGCATCGGCGGTATAAGACTTTGGTCTAATATTGTCGATGGTAACAAAGGAAAAAGACAACAACTGAGCAACAAGCAGGGTGGACTATCAATGAATTACTTTCTGACGGGTGGCACCGGATTTATCGGCCGTTTTCTCGTTGAAAAACTGCTGGCTCGCGGTGGCACAGTACATGTACTGGTGCGCGAGCAATCACAGGAAAAGCTGGACAAGTTGAGGGAGCGCTGGGGCGCGGATGAGTCCAGGGTGAAAGCAGTGATCGGCGACCTTACCAGCCCGAACCTGGGCATCGATGCCAAGACGATGAAATCGCTCAAGGGTAACATTGACCATTTCTTCCACCTTGCCGCTGTTTACGACATGGGGGCGGACGAAAAGTCCCAGCAGGCGACCAACATCGAGGGCACCCACAGTGCCGTCAATGCGGCAGCAGCCATGGAAGCCGGGTGCTTCCACCACGTGTCCTCCATTGCGGCGGCCGGCCTGTTCAAGGGCACCTTCCGCGAGGACATGTTCGAGGAGGCGGAAAAGCTCGACCATCCCTACCTGCTGACCAAGCACGAATCCGAAAAGGTGGTTCGCGAGAGCTGCAAGGTTCCGTTCCGGATCTACCGTCCGGGTATGGTGGTTGGCCATTCCAAGACGGGTGAAATGGACAAGGTCGACGGGCCTTATTACTTCTTCAAGATGATCCAGAAAATTCGCCACGCACTGCCACAGTGGGTGCCGACGATCGGCATTGAGGGCGGGCGACTGAACATTGTGCCGGTGGATTTCGTGGTGAATGCGATGGATCACATCGCGCACCTGAAAGGCGAGGACGGGAACTGCTTCCACCTGGTGGATTCCGACCCCTACAAAGTGGGTGAGATTCTCAATATTTTCTCCGAAGCCGGTCATGCTCCCCGTATGGCGATGCGTATCGACTCGCGCATGTTCGGGTTTGTGCCGCCGTTCATCCGCCAGAGCCTGAAGAATCTGCCGCCCGTTAAGCGTCTGACCACCGCATTGCTGGACGATATGGGCATTCCGCCTTCGGTGTTGTCGTTCATCAACTATCCCACACGGTTTGACGCCCGAGAGACAGAGCGAGTCCTTAAAGATACCGGTATCGTCGTGCCGCGCCTGGAAAGCTATGCAGCTGTTCTGTGGGACTTCTGGGAGCGTAACCTGGACCCTGACCTGTTCAAGGACCGCACCCTGCGAGGCACGGTGGAAGGAAAGGTCTGTGTGATCACCGGCGGTACTTCTGGTATTGGCCTGGCGACGGCGCAGAAACTGGCGGATGCTGGTGCCATTCTGGTGATTGGCGCGCGCAAGAAAGAACGCCTGATGGAAGTGGCTGCGGAACTGGAAGCTCGTGGAGGCAACGTTCATGCCTACCAGTGCGACTTTGCCGACATGGATGACTGCGATCGGTTCGTAAAAACGGTGCTGGACAATCACGGCCATGTGGACGTGTTGGTCAATAACGCTGGCCGTTCCATTCGTCGCTCATTGGCGCTGTCGTTCGACCGTTTCCACGATTTTGAGCGTACCATGCAGCTGAACTACTTCGGCTCTGTTCGCCTGATCATGGGTTTTGCACCGGCTATGTTGGAGCGTCGTCGCGGCCACGTGGTCAATATTTCGTCCATCGGTGTGTTGACCAACGCGCCCCGTTTCTCGGCGTACGTCGCGTCCAAGTCAGCGCTGGATACCTTTAGCCGTTGTGCGGCGGCGGAATGGTCGGATCGCAACGTGACCTTCACCACCATCAATATGCCGCTGGTGAAAACGCCGATGATCGCGCCCACCAAAATCTACGACTCGGTGCCCACACTGACTCCGGACGAAGCGGCGGAAATGGTGGCAGACGCCATCGTGTACCGTCCCAAGCGCATCGCCACGCGTCTGGGCATTTTTGCCCAGGTCATGCAGGCGCTGGCGCCGAAGATGGGCGAGATCGTGATGAACACCGGTTACCGCATGTTCCCGGACTCTCCGGCCGCTGCCGGCAGCCGTTCCGGTGCAAAGCCGAAGGTGTCCTCCGAGCAGGTGGCCTTTGCGGCGATCATGCGGGGTATTTACTGGTAGTATTGCCCCCTGGAGACCAGAAAACCCCGCTTCGTGCGGGGTTTTTTGTGGCTGTCTATCAAGGCGCCTCTTCTGTGTCGTCGGGTACCGGCGGCGGTGGAAAGCCACCGATTTCGCGCCAGCGATTGACGATGCCACAGAACAGGTCGGCCGTTTTCTCAGCGTCATAGGCGGCCGAGTGCGCGTCCTTGTTGCTGAACGGAATGCCCGCCAGCTTGCAGGCCTGGGCCAATACGGTATGGCCATAGGCCAGGCCGGCTAGCGTTGCCGTGTCGAATGTGGAGAACGGATGAAACGGGTTGCGGCGGATGTCTGAACGTAGGGCGGCGGCGAACACAAAGTTGTGATCGAAGGTGGCGTTGTGGCCAACGAGCACGGCCCGTTTGCAATCGTGGGCTTTGACCGCCTTGCGGATGGGCCCGAAAATCTCGCTCATACCTTCCCGCTCCGGAACCGCTTCCCGCTCCGGGTTCCACGGGTCGATACCGGTGAAGTCCAGCGCAGATTGCTCCAGGTTGGCGCCCTCGAACGGGTCGATCTGCTGCACGTGGGTTTCAGCCCGCTTCAACCAGCCGTCGTCGTCCATTGTCAGTATGACCGCAGCAATTTCCAGCAGGGCATCCTTCTCAGGATTGAAACCACCGGTTTCCACATCCACCACAACCGGCAGGAAACCACGGAAGCGGCGGGACATGGGATGCGGCTCTTTATGTTCTTCAGTCACTTAAACTCCTGGAGTCTCTGGCCAGGGTTGCAGGCCGGGTAAAGGAATGGTTGGTAAGGAACGACTAACCGGGAACGGTTGGTCTGGATGATGTTCAGACAATCTGCCATTTCAGGCTTTCGCCTGCCTTCAAAGGCACGATGGTACCCTCAGCCAGAGGCAGCTCGTCCGGCATGTCCCAGGTTTCTTTCACCAGCGTGATGGTATCGCTGTTTCTGGGCAGGCCATAGAAGTCGGCGCCATTGAAGCTGGCAAAGGCTTCCAGTTGGTCCAGGACGCCCAGGTCTTCGAAAATCTCCGCATACAGGGGCATGGCACTGAACGCCGAGTAGCAGCCAGCGCAGCCACAGGCGGTTTCCTTTTTGTCTTTCGAGTGCGGCGCAGAATCCGTTCCCAGGAAGAAACGACGGTCCCCGCTGACCACTGCATCCCGTAACGCCTGTTGGTGCCGATTGCGTTTGAGGATCGGCAGGCAGTACAGATGAGGACGAATGCCGCCGACCAGCATGTGGTTGCGGTTGTACATCAGGTGTTGCGGCGTGATGGTGGCACCCAGGTTGTCACCGTCATGGTCACGCACGAATTCGGCCGAATCGGCGGTGGTGATGTGCTCCAGAACCACCCGCAAATCCGGAAACGCCTCCATGGTCGGCGCCAGCACGCGCTTGAGGAAGATCTTCTCCCGGTCAAAGATGTCGATGTCTACGTCGGTGACTTCGCCGTGGACCAGCAACAGCATGCCGCAGTCACTCATGGCCTCCAGCACCGGATAGATGTTGCGGATGTCGGTCACACCGGACGCAGAGTTGGTGGTGGCGCCGGCCGGATACAGTTTGGCGGCAACCACGCCCGCAGCCTTGGCATCCCTGATTTGCGCAGGCGTAGTGGTTTCTGTGAGGTACAGCGTCATCAGCGGGTCGAACCCGGTTTCGCCGGCTGCGGCCAGTATCCTGCTACGGTAAGCCATGGCCTGTTCGGCTTCCGTCACCGGTGGCGCCAGGTTTGGCATGATGATGGCGCGGCCAAAGCAACGGGCGGTGGCGGGTACTACGTCCTTGAGAATGTCGCCGTCCCGCACGTGGAGGTGCCAGTCGTCAGGACGGGTGATGATCAGTTGTTCGGTCATTTACGGTTCCGGGATCTGCTGGGGCCCGTCAAACGTGAACCCCTGAAAGAAAAAATCTGGCGAAATTATATCAGAAGCCGACAGCGATTGTTTTGGCGGGCGCCCTAAAGAAAGACTGACTTCGGCCGTTACGAGGATAGTGAATCTTTTCTGACGGATGGATGGTATGGCCCGAATTTCCGCCTTCCTGCGTGGTGCAGTGGTTTCCAGTGCGATTGGTGCACTGACGGCAGGCTCTGTTGCGGTGCAGGCCGCCACCTTTGGCGCGGGTATCGAGAACAGCCAGTGGTACCTGTCGGAGTCCGTATTCGAGTGTACTTTAGTGCATCAGGTTCCGGGCTACGGCCGCGCCGTATTCCGCCACAAGGCGGGTGAGTCGCTGTCCTTCTTTCTGGAGTCGGAAACGCCGCTCATGCGTCCTGGTCAGGCTCAGTTGGTGATGGAAGCGCCGTCATGGCGCCCGGGAACCGCCCCCCGTCCCCTTGGCCGGGTTAACGTAGACGACAGTCGTCGGCCATTGATGCTTGAGTCACGCCTGGCCATGGTGCTTGTCCAGAGCCTGCTGGAGGGGATGGACCCAACGGTTACGCGTGAGTCCTGGTACGACGGCAGCCCGGTTCGTGTGAAAGTGTCCAATATCAACTTTGCGGGCCAGTTCTCCGGTTATCGTAGCTGTACCGCCGGCCTGTTGCCGGTCAACTACGATCAGATCAAGCGGTCCCGCATTTCCTTTGCGTCAGGCAGCACCAGTCTGTCCGACGCTGACCGGCGATTCCTCGACAATATTGTGATGTATATACAGGCGGATTCAACGGTGGAACGGGTGTTCGTGGATGGGCATACCGACAGCAGTGGTAGCCGTATCGACAATCGCGCGTTGTCTGAAGAGCGGGCCAATGCAGTGGCGGATTACCTGATCGGGCAGGGCATCGAGGCTGATCTGGTGACGACCAGGGCTCATGCGGACCAATACCCGGTCTCTCGTCGCCCGGCAGACAATCGGCGCACCACTATTCGCCTCCAGCGGGAAGGCGAACGGCCGGACCTGCAGCAAGCCAATGGCTACGAGACCGCAACGCCAAATACCTGACATTGCATTCGACCATCTCAATGGATGGCGTTGAGTACCTCGAGGTGAGCGTTAACACTCTCGGCCAGTGCCCTCAAGTGATAGCCACCCTCCAGGGTCGAGATGACACGGTCGTTGGCGTGGTCGCTGGCCACGCTGGTGATCATTTCCGTCAACCAGCGGTAATCTTCTACTTCCAGGTTCAACTCCGCCATCGGGTCCAGCCGGTGGCCGTCAAAGCCGGCGGAGACTAGCACCAGTTGCGGCCGGAAGTCCTGTAGACGTTTCAGCCACGCCGCTTCCACGATCTTTCGATACTCGGCCGCCGGTGTGCCTGCCTGAATGGGCGTATTGATGATGTTTTCCGCCTGGCGATGCACATGGGAATGCGGATAGAACGGATGCTGGAAACTGGAACACATCAGGATGCGTTCATCACCGCCCACAATGTCGACCGTGCCGTTGCCCTGGTGAACGTCGAAATCAATAATCGCTACCCGCTCCAACTGGTGAAAGTTCAGGGCCCGCATGGCCGCCAGCGCGATGTTGTTGTAGAAACAGAAACCCATGGATTTACTGCGTTCGGCATGGTGCCCGGGTGGCCTGGCGCAGACAAACGCGTTGGTAAGCTGGCTGCTGAGCACCATATCGACCGCTTCAATGTTGGCGCCGGCGGCAAGGCGGGCGGCTCTCAGGGTGTCCGGCATCATGGCAGTGTCGGGATCGGTATACACGCGTCCCCGGGTGGGCTGCATCAGATCAAGTTGGTTCAGGTAGCGTTCGGGGTGCACGGTCTGCAACTGGTCCCGAGTGGCTTCGTCGGGCCGCACCCAGTCGAGGTGTTGCCCCAGGCCGGTGTCGGCCAGGTAACTGGTGATGGCTGCCAGTCGCTCGGGGCACTCAGGGTGCTCCGCCCCCATATTGTGTTTCATGCAGTCGTCGTGAGAGAAGAATCCCGTTGTCATACTGGTCCCGAACGCTTTGGCTGTGCTTGTATTTTGTCCAATATTATCAGGGATAGAGCGGGCTTTCTGCGTTTCTTTGGTCTTATGGCGGCGATAGCCGTTTTACATCGACGGGCAAGCGCCTAAGATAAGGTGTAACTAAGCCCGGTAGATCTGAATCAAGGAGCGAAGCTTGAGCACCCGTTATCTGGAAAGCCTTTTCAACCCGTCTTCCATCGTGGTGATCGGCGCCTCGGAACGGGCAGATAACCTGGGTGGCATGGTGCTTCGGAACCTGCTTGGGGGTGGTTATCCCGGCCAGTTGATGGTGGTGAACCAGAACGATTACGACAACGTTCATGGTGTGCCCTGTGTCAAGAAGGTGTCTCGCATGGGGTTCAGCCCCGATCTGGCGATTATCTGTACGCCTCCGGATACCGTACCCAAGATGATCAAGCGACTGGGCGAGGCGGGTGTACGCACGGCTATTGTGATGACTGGCGGCATGTCCCGGAGCCACAGCAAAACCGGCCAGCCCCTGATGTATTCGGTTCGCGACGCCGCCCGGGAAACCGGCATTCGGGTGCTTGGCCCCAATACCATTGGTTTGATGGTGCCCGCTCGCAGCTTGAACGCCACCTATGCGCATATGGGGGCGATTCCCGGAAAGGTGGCGTTTGTGGGCCAATCCGGCACCATCGCCAGTTCGGTCATTGATTGGGCGTTCGCCCGGGGAGTGGGGTTTTCCTACTTCCTGACGCTGGGCGATGGGATGGATATTGATCATGACGACCTGATCGACTATCTGGCCCAGGATAGCCAGACCCGCGCAATATTGCTGCACATCGAGAATATCCCCAATCCCCGCCGCTTTATGTCCGCCGTACGTGTGGCCTCCCGCACCAAACCAGTCATTGCGGTGAAAAGCGGCCGTGTACCGGAATCCGAGTGGTTCCCCCACGAGCTGCCTGCAGGGCTGACCCAGAGCGACCCCATATACGATGCCATGCTCCAGCGTGCCGGTGTGTTGCGTGTGGATGGATTGGGGCAGATGTTCGATGCGTTGGAAACCCTGACGCGAATGAGACCCCTGAGGCGGGAAACCCTGGCCATTATGGCCAACGGTGTTGGCCCTGGCGTGCTGGCGGTAGACCGGTTGGCGTATCTGGGGGGCGAGCTGGCAAAGCTGTCGGGCAAGTCGATTGATTCGCTGGCGGAACTCCTGCCTCCGTACTGGACCCGAAAGAACCCTATCGACCTCGGTTACGCCGCCTCGCCGGAGCTCTACGCCAAGGCGATCAAAATTCTTGCCAAAGACCCGGAAGTGGCCAACGTTCTGGTGATGTATGCTCCCAGTCTGACTGAGGACAGCCTGCGTATCGCCGATGCCGTGGTGCACGCGGTCAAGGGTACGCGTCTCAATGTGTTCACCTGCTGGCTGGGGCAAAGTACGGTGCTGGATGCCCGCGATGAGTTTTATCGGGCGGGCGTACCCTCGTTCTTCAACCCCGAGAAGGCCGTTATGGCGTTCATGCAGCATGTGCGACACCAGCGTGTGCAGCGGCTGCTGACGGAAACACCGGAGTCTTTTACCGACCATCTGGCCGACCACACCCAAACACGGCGTATCGTAGTGAATGCCATTCGCTCCGGTCGGGCGCATCTGTCCAATCAGGAAGCCCGCGACGTGATCCGGAATTACGGCATTAACGCCGTAGAGACCATGTATTGCGACGATATGGAGGAAGTGCTTGAAGTCTTCGCCGTGGAACGTCGTCCGGTGGACATCACGCTGATCCATGAGCAGGCCTGTCATCCGCTCGTGGAGCTCAGTCCGGGACAGCGCCGTTACAAGGGCACGGTTCAGAAACTAAACAGCGAGGGGGCGATTATGGATTCCTGTCGCTTCCTGATGGACGAATACCAGAAACATTACCCTGACAGCGGCTTTCTGGGGTTTGCGGTGCAACGGTCCTACCAGCACGTTGGCGGCATCGAATTCAGTGTGGGGATCACCCGGGACAAGTTGTTTGGGCCGCTGGTGGTCTGCGGTGCCTCTGGCGCGCATATCAACGTAATGACGGATCGCCAGATTGCCTTGCCACCGTTGAATATGGTGCTGGCCCGGGAGCTATTGCGGCGCACCTACATGTACAAGTTGCTGAAAGAACACAGCCTGAAGCCCGAGGAGGACATACGCGCGGTTTCGGAAACCCTGGTGACACTGTCTCAGATTGTGATCGATATTCCGGAGATTCGCGGGCTGGAGATCTCACCGCTGTTGTTCAATGACCAGGGCACGGTTGCGGTGAACGTGGCGATTGACCTGGCTGATAAGCCGGGGCGGCCGATTATCCAACCGTACCCCAGGGAATTGGAGGAGTGGATCGTGCTGCCGAAGTCCGGGCGCCGTGTCATCATTCGCCCAGTGCTGGCGGAAGACGAACCGGCGCACCGTGCCTTCCATGAGCTTCAGTCCCCGGAGTCCATCCGCTACCGTTTTTTCCAGTACCGCAAGCACTTCTCCCGTGAAGACGTGGCCCAGATGGTGCAGATCGACTACGACCGGGAAATGGTCTTTATTGCCAACGCGCCAAGGGAAGACGGCGAGGGCGAGGAGACTCTGGGAACGGTGCGAACCTGGACCGATGCCGACAACCTGCGCTGTGAGTTCGCGGTGATGGTGCACGACAGGATGAAAGGCGAGGGTCTGGGCGTGGCCCTGATGCAGAAGATGATCGACTATTGCCGTGCCAAGGGCACGGTGGAGATGGTGGGTGATGTGTTACCGGACAATCGTCCCATGCTGCAACTGGCGGAGCATTTGGGCTTCGAGATCCACTACAACACGGAAGAGGAAGTGATGGATCTGACGCTGGTACTGAACGAGCCGGAAAAGGACTGGCAGCGGGAACGTCTGGAACAGACGTCCCACTGAACTTTTGGGTTCAGCCTTCTTCCACAATGGCGGACCGGTCCTCGCCGCCCAGGGCTTCCAACAGGCCAGGAATCAGCCTGGCCAATTCCAGGGTCATCAGTGAAAATGCGGCGTCGAAGCGTGCTGCTGCGTCATCCGCATCCACATCGTCCAGCTTTTCCTGCAGGGTGTCGCCGAATTTCAGGCGACGGATGCCCAGTTCTTCGTCCAGCACGAACGACAGGTTGTCGTCCCAGGTGACCGACAGCTTGGTCACCTGCATACCGGCGTCCAGATGACTGCGGATTTCATCGCCCTGAAGGTCCAGGCCTTTGCAACGCACCACACCACCGTCTTCGGACGTGTCTTTCAGTTCGCACTCAGTGCCCAGCTCGATGCTTGCGGGTAGATCGATGGACTCGTTCAGCCAGCCGGTGAAGGTGAAGGCTGGCGCCTGCTCCACGGCTGGCGGGCGAACGGGAAGTGAACCCAGACTCTTGCGAAGCGTGGAGGCCAGATCTTCCGCCTGTTTGGAGGAGCCTGCGTCAACAATCAGTACGCCGTCTGCCGGTGCCAGATACGCGTAGCAGCGACGGTTCTTGGAAAATGCCCGGGGCAGCATTTCCAGCGTCACTTCTTCTTTCAGTTCGTCCTTTTCCTTGCGCCGCACCTTTCGATGCTGTTCCGCTTCAATCATTTCTGCCTTCTCGTCCACCAGTTCCTTGATAACGGAGGCGGGCAGCAGCTTCTCTTCCTTGCGCAAGGCGATCAGGTGATAGCCGCCAGCGCTATGAACCAGCAGGTCACTGTGCTTACCCATGGGCGATACCCAGCCCTGGCGTGAGGTTTCCTGGGGACCACAGGGTTTGAAGGCGTCTTCCTGGAGTTTTTCTTCCAGGGCTTCGGCGGTTATTTCGAATGGCTTGGTAAAACGGAATACGCGGGCATTACGAAACCACATGGTCCGGGTCCTTGTTGGTTATTCAGTGATGGTGACAGTCTGAAAAGGGTGGGGATGATACGGCCACGGGTCCGTGGCCGTAAAGTGACAATGCTGAAAACCTCATTCTGGGCAGCTAGAGCTGCATAATCTCCACCATCACGGTCTTGATGATGAACCCCACCACGCCGGCACCGAGTATGGTGAATAAAATGATGGTGCCAAACCGGCCGGCCTGGGATTTCTTGGCCAGGTCCCACACGATGAATCCCATCCAGACGATCAGGCCAGTGAGAAACACCAGCATGGCGAGCTGGGAGAAAACGGCTTCACTCATTCATGTCTCCGGATTCAGTGAAAAGGTTACTGTTTATCCCGCAGGAACACCCAGTTGTCAGCCTCTGACTGCTCTTCGCTGAAGCGGTAGCCTTCCAGATCAAAGCCTTTCAGATCACTGGCCTGGGTAATGTTGTTCTGGATGGCGTAACGACACATCAGGCCCCGCGCCTTTTTGGCGTAAAAACTGATCATCTTGTACTGGCCGTTTTTCCAGTCCTTGAACTGAGGCGTAACCAGGCGGCCTTCGAGATCCTTTTTACGAACGCTCTTGAAGTATTCGTTGGAGGCCAGATTTACCAGCACACCATCATCAGCCTTCAGCAGGCGATTCAGCTCATCGGTTACCTTGCTGCCCCAGAAAGCGTACAGATCCTTGCCCCGGCGGTTCTCAAATTTAGTGCCCATCTCCAGACGATAGGGTTGCATAAGGTCCAGCGGCTTGAGTACGCCGTAGAGGCCGGACAGAATCCTCAATCGCTTCTGGGCAATCTCGAACTTTTTCTCGCTAAAGCTTTCCGCATCCAGGCCGGTGTAAACATCGCCTTTGAAGGCAAGCACTGCCTGGCGGGCGTTATCCGGTGTGAAGGGGGTGTGCCAGGTGCGAAAGCGTTCAGCGTTGAGCTGGCCGAGCTTGTCGCTGATCCCCATCAGGTTACTGATGTCGTGGGGCTCAAGGTCTTTAAGCTGGTCCACCAGTTCGCAGGCATCGTCCAGAAAGTCCGGCTGGGTTGTCTTTTGGGTCGCCAGCGGGCTTTCGTAGTCCAGTGTCTTGGCGGGGGATATCACCATCAACATGTCGGGCTGTCCTCATCGGAGAAAATTCATTAACTGGTCGCTGGTGAACGGCCAGTCCAGTTCCTCACCGGTATCGTTACGTCGCAACACCGGAATCCGGGTGCCATAGCGTTCAACCAGTTTTTCGGACTGGGCAATGTCCACAGCGTCCACGGGCACCGGTTCTGGCATGGGCGTTCTGACCAATAGGGCTTCTGCCAGTTCGCACAGGTGGCATTGGGACGTGGTGTAGAAAATCAGTTCCATTATTTCGGCTGTGCGTCTATCTGTTGGCCATTCACGTCGTGGCTGTCCCTTCCCATCAGGTACAGGTACACCGGCATCAGTTCCTCCGGTGCCGGATTCTGGTCCGGGTTTTCAGCCGGGTACGCGGTGGCTCTCATATTGGTACGGGTGGCGCCGGGATTAAGACTGTTCACGCGGACATTGTGGCGGTCGTCGTCCAGTTCCTCCGCCAGCATCTGGCTCAGGCCTTCAATGGCGAATTTGGAAACGGCGTAGGCGCCCCAGTAGGGTTTGGCCCGGCGACCGACGCCGGAGGCGGTGAAAATCACCGACGCATCGTCGGATTTGCGCAGTAACGGAATCATCGCCCGGCTTAGCAGGAAGGGCGCGGTGGCATTGACGTGCATGACCTTGTTCCAGATTTCCGGGTCGTACAGTTCGATCGGGCTGCGAGTGCCGAGAATGGCGGCGTTGTGGAGAAGGCCGTCGATCCGGTCGAAGTTGTCTTCAATGGTCATGGCCAGCTCTTCGTACTCCTTCACCGCGGCGCCTTCGAAATTCAGCGGTACGATGGCTGGTTTGGGATGACCTGCCGCTTCGATTTCATCGTAGACGGATTCCAGTTTGGAGACGGTGCGGCCGACAAGAATAACGGTAGCGCCATGAGCAGCATAGGCCTTTGCTGCAGCCCTTCCTATCCCGCTGCCGGCACCGGTCACCATGATGATGCGTTCTTTCAGTAGGTCGGCCGGTGCTTGATAGTCCTGCATTCTGAGTCTCCATTTGGGAAATACGAAAATGATGCTGCCATCGGCGCTATTGTAACAGTTTTGCCAGGTCGCTGACGGTGTCCGCAATAAGGTCGGCTTGCCACAGATCAACGGTTTCAGGCTGCTCGATATAACCGTAACGGACTGCAATGGTTGTCATCCCGGCGTTGCGCCCGGCTTCAATATCGCGCTCATGATCGCCCACGTAAACGCCCGTTGTCGGTTCGACGCCCACTTCCTTGCAGGCAAGAAACAGAGCTTCTGGATGCGGCTTGCGGTGGGTGACATGGTCGGGGCAGACCACCGCTGCACAGCGGTTTGCAAGTCCCAGGGCTTCCACCAACGGAGCGGCGAATCGAACCGGCTTGTTGGTGACAATGCCCCAGGGGATACCGCGAGCTTCGAGGCTTTTCAAAAGGTTGTCCATGCCCTCGAACAGAGTGGTTTCCACGGCGACGCCGGCCTCGTAAAGGTCGAGAAACGCGGTGTGCTTTTCCAGGTAGTCGGGATGGTCCGGCTCTAGCCCGAAGCCAACCTTGATCATGGCTCGGGCCCCGTTGGAGACAGAGCGCCGTATATGCGGTGCCGGCAGCGCTGGCAAGCCGTGAGAGAGCCGCAGTTCGTTCAGACAGCGAATAAAGTCCGGCGCTGTATCGATCAAGGTACCGTCCAGGTCGAACAGGACTGTCGAAGGGCGTGCTGGCACGGCAGGTTCTGGGGGGGTAACGTTCACGACGGCGTACTGTCCTCTCGCGTGTCCATGGCGTGCATCATATAGTTCACGTCCACATCCCGGCCCAGGCGGTAGGTTTTGGTAATCGGGTTGTAGGTCATGCCCGTCAGGTCGCGGATGTCCAGGCTGGCATGGCGGAGATGGTCGGACATCTCGGACGGCCGGATAAACTTGCGCCACTCATGGGTACCCTTGGGCAGCAGGCGGAGCATATATTCCGCACCCACGATCGCAAACAGGAACGACTTGGGGTTGCGGTTGATGGTGGACACGAACAGATGCCCGCCGGGTTTGAGCATGGTGGCGCAGGCGCTGATCACAGACGCCGGGTCGGGCACATGCTCAAGCATTTCCAGGCAGGTCACCACATCGTACTGGCCTGCGTGTTCCGGGTCTTGCGCCAGTTCTTCCACGGTGATCTGGCGGTAGTCCACTTCAATGCCGCTCTCCATACCATGGAGTCTTGCGACGGATAGCGGTGCTTCCCCCATATCAATGCCGGTGACATGTGCGCCTCGCAGTGCCATGCCCTCGGAGAGCAGACCGCCACCGCAACCGACATCCAGCGCTCGCTTTCCGGCCAGAGGCGCACGTTCATCGATGTAATTGAGTCGCAGGGGGTTGATGTCGTGCAGGGGCCGGAATTCGCTGGTGGGGTCCCACCAGCGGCTGGCCAGTGCCTCGAACTTGGCGATTTCGTTCTGGTCTACGTTGTGGTTACTCATGTGCCGTTCTGCCTGGTCGCTGAAAGTGTGAGCGTCAACTGGTTTGCTGTTCGCGAATACGGTCCGCCCAGCCCTGGACGCGTAGCATCAGGTCCGGGACGTCAATGCGGGTGAGTTTGCCTTCCTGTACCTGGGGTACGCCGTTGATCCAGCTATGGCTTACCTGGCGGCCATGGTTGCTGTATACCAGATGAGAGGCGGGATCATACACCGGCTGCAGGAATGGATCGCCGAGATCCACTGCGATGATGTCCGCCAGTTTGCCGGCGGCCAGCGATCCCAGTTCATGATCGCGCCCAAGCGCCTTTGCTCCCTGGATGGTGGCCATAGCCAGTGCCTCATGAGCGGACAGTGCCGAGGCGTCGTCTGCGACCACCTTGGCCAGCATCGCAGCGGTGTTGAGCTCCCCGAACAGGTCCAGGTCATTGTTGCTGGCCGCGCCATCCGTGCCAATGGCGACATTGACGCCGGCCTTGCGGAATGTTTGCACCGGGCTCAGGCCACTGGCCAGTTTCAGGTTGGATTCCGGGCAGTGGATGACGTGGGTACCGGTTGACTTGAGCAGCGCTACGTCTGATTCATCAATCTGCGTCATGTGCACGCACTGGGTGTTGGCGCCGAGTACCTTCAGCTCTGCCAGGCGCTCAGTAGGGCGCTTGCCGGATTTTTCCAGGGCATCCGCAACTTCGAAGGCCGTTTCATGCAGATGAATCTGAATGGGGGCACCCGTTGCCTGCGATAGCGCCACGGCTTTACTCAGTGGCTCGTCGGATACGGTGTAGGGCGCATGGGGGCCAATGGCTGGCATGATGAAGGCGTTGTTCTGCCACTGCTTTATGAACGCTTCGCCTTTGGACAGATATTCCTCCGGCCCGCTGCCCCAGGGAGTGGGGAAGTCCAGCAACGGAAAACAGACCTGTGCGCGCATGCCGGCGTCGTGTGCCAATTGGGCAACGATTTCCGGAAAGAAGTACATATCGGAAAACGTGGTGGTGCCGGTGCGTAGCATTTCAGCCATGGCAAGCTGAGTGCCATCGGCGATGAACGCTTCGCTGACAAACGCGCCTTCGGCAGGCCAGATATGATCATTAAGCCAGGTCATTAGAGGAAGATCATCAGCCATGCCACGGAACAACGACATGGCAGCGTGGCCGTGCATATTGATAAGGCCGGGCAGCACCACATGGCTTGGAAGGTCGATGACTTCCTTGGCACGAAAGCGGGCGTCTGCCTCGTCTTGCGATACGATGGCGGCAATCCTGTCACCCTGGACGAGAACCGCCTGATGCTCCAGCACCACATCGGCGGGTTCGATGGGAATCAGCCAGCGTGCGTTGATGCGAATGTCCGCTGCGGTGATGGTGTCTGCCGTCATTAACCCTACCTTTATACGTGCAGCCCGGAACGGGGCCACGCTGTCTTGAAATGTAGCCCGAAAGTATAGCGACCGGCCCGGTTGAGAACTACCCTGGGGGCTGAGTTTACCGTATTAACACAGGTATACTGCCGTTTTGTAATCCTCAGGAGTTAATGAATGAGTCGCGCCCCTGTTTCATCCGGTGATCGTGCTATCGGCACCGTAGCCATGCGCTGGCATGGTGGAAGCCTTGAATTGCTGGATCAGCGGCTGCTGCCGGATCAGGAACACTGGATTACGCTGGAGGGCTCCGCCGGGGTGGCTCAGAGTATCCGCGATATGGTGGTACGTGGAGCACCGGCGATCGGAATCAGCGCCGCGTACGGTGTTGCCCTCGCGGCCCGGCACGCGGGTGGCGGTGACTGGAAAACAGAGATCAAGCAGGCCATTCGCGAGCTGGCGGCCTCCCGGCCAACGGCGGTGAACCTGTTCTGGGCGCTGCAGAAAATGGAACAGGTGTTCTCTGAGTGTCATTCTCTGGAGGAGGCGGTAAAGCGCCTTTCCGAAACGGCGGTGCAAATCCATAAGGACGACTTGTCTGCTAATCTGGCAATGGCGGATTATGCACTGGCTCACATGGATGCCAGCAAGCCGTTTTCGGTGTTGACCCACTGCAACACCGGGGCGCTTGCCACCGGCGGCTACGGCACAGCGTTGGGAGTGATCCGGCGGCTGCATGAGAAAAAGCTGTTGAAGGATGTGTATGCCGATGAGACCCGGCCTTGGCTTCAGGGTAGCCGGTTGACCGCCTGGGAACTGGCAAGGGATGGGATTCCGGTGACGCTCAATGCGGATGGGGCGGCGGCCTCGATACTTGCGGCGGGCCATGTGCGTTGGGTGATTGTCGGCGCGGACCGAATTACGGCCAATGGTGATGTGGCCAACAAGATTGGTACCTATAGCCTGGCGGTCCTGGCCCGGCATCATAAAGTCGGTTTTATGGTTGTGGCACCGTCCAGTACGGTGGACATGGCCCTGGCGTCGGGCAAGGATATCCCGATTGAAGAACGCGAGGGGGAGGAACTCAGGCAGGTTCGGGGCGTTCAGATCGCCCCCGCCGGCGTGAAGGTGTTTAACCCGGTGTTCGATGTGACGCCGGCCAGTCTGATCGACGTCATCGTCACTGAGAAGGGCGTTGTCAGCACCCCGAACATGACCGGTATGGCGGGCTTGTTTAGCTGAGCCCCTTTACTGGCCTGACTTGCTGCTCAGCGTGCCCGCCTGGGCGGTAATCTGCTTGGGGGCCAGTATGGAGGCCATGCGCTGATCCAGCTCAAGCATATCCGCCATGATGTTACCGCCTTCGCGGATAATGAAATCCAGTTCGTCGTCTGCGCGGTCCGGTTCCGCCGCCTGCTCATCCTGCCAGTCGTCCAGTGCGTCCAGGCTCTCGAAGGCTTCTTCACCGTGTATGGCGCGGCGTGCATTGGCGATGGTCAACCGGGTGTTCTCGATCTGTGACTGATATGCCTTGCGCTTTTCAAGGTTCAGGCTGACGTATTCCTGTTCACGTTGTTGCTTCAGGAACTCGATTTCCTGCTGCAACAAGCTGAACTCCGGGTTTTCCTCAAACCGGGTGTCGTGGCGCTTCCGGAGTTCATCGATAATACCGCTGAAGTCGAAGTAGCGCGCATGTGGCACGGCTTCAATCTGGTCCCAGGGCAGGGCGTGATCCAGCGCATCCTCGCCGATGCGGGTCTTATCCACGCGCGACGGAATTTCAATGTCTGGAATCACGCCTTTGTGCTGGGTCGAGCCGCCGGATACCCGGTAGAACTTGCTCTGGGTGATTTTCAACTGGCCGTGATTCAGCGGGCGAACGGCCTGTACCGTGCCTTTTCCGAAGGTCTGGGAGCCAACCACAAGGCCCCGTCCATAATCCTGGATAGCGCCGGCAAAGATCTCCGAGGCGGAGGCGCTCATTCGGTTGACCAGCACCACCAGCGGCCCGTCATAGGCAACGGACGGGTCTTCGTCGTTGAGTACCTGTACGTCGTTGTTGGAGTTGCGAATCTGTACCGTGGGGCCTTCCTCGATGAACAGTCCGACCAGGTCATTGGCTTCATGAAGTGCGCCGCCGCCGTTGTTGCGGAGGTCCATCACCACGCCGTCGACGCCATCTGCCTTCAACTCGTCGATCAGTTTGCGAACATCCCGGGTGGTGCTCTTGTAGTTGGGATCGCCATCCTGCATCGCCTTGAAGTCGGCGTAGAAGGTGGGAATGTTAATGACGCCGATGCTGTAAGTGGTACCGCCGCGTTCGAACTCGATGACTTCCTTGCTGGCGCTTTGTTCCTCAAGCTTCACTTTGTCCCGCTCAATGGCGATGGTTTCAGTGACGGTTTCATCCGGGGCGTCGGCGGGGATAACTTCCAGGGTCACCGTGGATTCGCGGGGGCCACGAATCAGATCCACAACCTCGTCGAGGCGCCAGCCGATCACGTTGACGGGCTTTTCCTCGTCGTCCTGTTTGACCGACACGATACGATCCGCCGGCTCAAGCTGGCCTTGTTTTGAGGCCGGCCCACCCGGAACCAGGCGAACCACCTTGGTGTATTCGTTGTCTGATTGCAGCACTGCGCCGATGCCCTCGAGGGACAGGCTCATGTTGATATTGAAGTTCTCGGACGTGCGCGGTGAAAAGTAGGAGGTATGTGGGTCCCACATGCCTGCGAAGGCGTTCATGTAAGCCTGGAAAGCGTCTTCGCTGCGAGCCTGGTAGGCGCGCTTCAACTGGCCTTCATAGCGCCGGTGCAGAGCTTCCTTGATGGATTCGTCATCGGAATCGTTGAGGCGCTGGGCCAGGACCGCATTCTTGATTCTTTTAACCCACAGGTCGTCCAGGGCTTCCCTGTCGGCGGCCCAGTCGGCGTCGGACCGGTCCAGCAGGATGCGTTCGTCGGCACTGAAGTCGAGCTTGTCGATGCCGTTGTCGATCAGGTCGAGAGCGAACTCAAGGCGCTCTATGATCCGTTGCTGAACCAGGTTGTAGATATCAAAACCCGGTTGCAGTTGACCGGTTTTGAGCGCCGAGCCGAGCCCCAATCGAATCGCACTGAATTTGTCGATATCCTTCTGCGTCAGATAGACGCGCTGGCCATCCAGGTAGTCGAGATAGGCATCAAACACGTCGCCAGACAGCGAGTCGTTAATGCTCAAATCGCGGAAATGGGTGAACTGCAGCTGACGGGCAATCAATATGTTGGCGCGGGCTTGCTCTACCGTTGGAGACACCGGCTGGTAGACCTTGTCGGTATCCAGCTTGGCCGATACAGGTACAGCGAGTGCGAGCGTGAGAGCCAGGGCAAAGGTTTTTTTGCCGGGCATGACTCCACCCATGGTCGTGCTGTAACGGGTGACAAATCGTTCCGCGATGCTCATAAGCTTTGTTACCTGACGGTGTGGACGATACCGGGCACTGCGGAGAGGGGCCCCATGATGAGCGGCCACTGGCAGTTGGTTAAGCGCTTTCCGGGTATCGCTGGATTGGCTCATGGTTTTATTGTAGGCAAGCACAGAACCGGTTGCCATAGCGGGGAAGTTTCGGTACGTGACAATCTGTCCATGAAGTCGTCAGGTTTGTGAGCGTGGAAACCGGCGTGAAACCTGTCGTGAACCCCTGCCGGAGCGCGCTGATGAAGCTCCAGCAGGGGGCGGGTTGGTTACTCGAAGACGGCGTTGCGTTCTGCCTTGTCCAGCAACAGACGGGGTGGGTTGAATCGTTCACCAAAGCGCTCGGCCAGGATGTTTGCCCGTTCCGCAAAGGCCCTGACACCGTATTGGTTGATGAACTGAATGGCACCGCCGGTCCAGGGGGCAAAGCCAATACCAAAAATGCTGCCAATGTTGGCGTCTTCAACGGTTCGGAGTACACCTTCTTCCAGGCAGCGTACGGTTTCGATGGCCTGGATGAACAGGATACGGTCTTTCAGCTCCTGAAGGTCGGTGTTCCGGGCTTTTTCCTGGTTCACAAACAACGTGTCCAGTTCCGGCCAAAGGTGTTTTTTCCCGGATTGCGGATACTCGTAGAATCCAGCACCGGTGGCCTTGCCCTTGCGGCCGTGGCTGCCGACCATCTGATCGATAACCGCTTCCGCCGGGTGCGCGTTCCAGGTTCGACCGGCGGCTTCCGTGTCCTTTCTGCTCTGGTCGCGGATATGTTGCATAAGGATCATGCTGACTTCATCAGAAATCGCCAGCGGGCCCACTGGCATGCCGGCCAATACGCCTGCGTTTTCGATGCTGGACGGATGAATGCCTTCACCCAGCATGGCGATGCCCTCATTGACGAAGGTGCCAAACACCCGTGAGGTGAAGAACCCGCGGCTGTCGTTGACCACAATGGGGATCTTGCCGATCTGCTGGACGTAATCAAAGGCGCGGGCGAGGGTGTCGTCAGATGTTTTCTCACCCACGATGATTTCCACCAGTTGCATCTTGTCCACCGGCGAAAAGAAGTGCAGCCCGATGAATTTTTCGGGCCGAGCCGAGGCCTTGGCCAACTGGGTAATGGGAATGGTGGAGGTGTTAGAGGCAAAGAGGCCGTTCTCGGCGAGTTTTGTTTCCGCTTCCTGGGTTACTTTTGCTTTCAGGTCGCTGTCTTCAAAAACGGCCTCGATGACCAGATCACATCCTTCCAGATCGTCCGCGGAACCGGTGGCCTTAATGCGGTTCAATATCCCGGTTTTCTGTTCTTCCGTCATGCGCCCACGGCTGACCTTTTTCGCGAGCAGTTTCTCGGAATAGGCCTTGCCTTTTTCAGCGTTTTCCGTGGAAACGTCCTTGAGGACCACATCAAGGCCTCGGGTTGCGGTGGAGTAGGCGATACCCGCGCCCATCATGCCGGCGCCAAGGACGCCCACTTTGCGGAAGGTTTCCTTCTCAACACCCTGCGGGCGGCTTTCGCCGGCGTTGACCGCGTTAAGCTGAAACCAGAAAGTGCCGGTCATGTTCTTGGCGACCTGACCAATAACCAGTTCCGCGAAATAGCGGGTTTCGATCAGGCTGCCATTGTCGAAGTCCACTTGGGCACCTTCCACGGCGGCGGACAGGATACGCTCCGGGGCGGGGTAGCAGCCTTTGGTTTTCTGCTTGAGCATTGCCGGCGCAATAGCCAGTTTCTGGGCCATGGCGGGGTGGTGAGGCGCGCCGCCAGGAAACTTGAAGCCTTTCTGGTCCCAAGGCTGCTGGCTCTTTGGATTGGCGTCGATAAAGGCCCGGGCCTTGGTCATCATGTCGTCGATGGACGAGGCCAGTTCGTCAACAATACCGGCCTTGAGTGCCGCTTTCGGGTTTACCTTTTTGCCTTCCATCAGGAAAGGGAAGGCCGCTTCCAGGCCGATCATACGCGGCAGGCGTTGAGTGCCGCCTCCACCGGGCAGCAATCCCAGGGTGACTTCCGGAAGGCCCAACTGAATCTTGTCTTCGTCCAGAACGATCCGGTGATGGCATGCCAGGCAGATTTCCAGACCACCACCGAGGGCAGAGCCATTGATGGCCGCCACAATGGGTTTGCCGCTGGTTTCTAGAACGCGCATCTCGGCTTTCATGCCGTTGACCATGTCTTCAAAGGCGCCGGCGTCCTCCCGGGTTACCTTGTGTAGCTCTTTCAGGTCGCCGCCCGCAAAGAAGGTTTTTTTGGCGGAGGTGACAATAATGCCGCGGATATTGTCGAGATCGCTTTTAACCTTGCCCACTGTCTCCGTCAGTGCCGCTCGAAAATCGGCGTTCATGGTGTTGGCGGACTGGCCGGGCATGTCGATGGTCAGGGTCAGGATCTGGTCTGAACCCAGGTCGTAGTGAATGGCGCTCATAGTTGGTTCTCCTCTCAGAATCAGTCGTCGGCTCAGACGCGCTCAATGATGGTGGCAATACCCATTCCGCCACCCACACACAGGGTGGCCAGGCCGTAGCGCAGTTCTCTCCGCTCCAGTTCGTCGAGCAGGGTACCCAGGATCATGGCGCCGGTGGCGCCCAGTGGGTGGCCCATGGCGATGGCGCCGCCGTTCACGTTCACTTTTTCGTCCGGAACCGACAACTCCTTCTGGAAGCGCATCACCACGGAGGCAAACGCTTCGTTCACTTCGAACAAATCGATCTGGTCCGCTGTCATACCGGCTTTTTCCAGTGCCTTGCGCGCCGCCGGGGCAGGGCCGGTCAGCATGATGGTGGGGTCAGTGCTGGTGACTGCCGTGGCCAGGATGCGTGCTCGGGGGCCGAGCCCCATGGCCTTGCCCTTGGCTTCGCTGCCAATAAGGAGCGCCGTGGCGCCATCCACAATACCGGAGGAGTTACCGGCATGATGTACGTGATTGATTTTCTCCACGTAGTGGTATTTTTCCCGGGCGACGCCGTCGAAGCCCATTTCACCCATCATTTGGAACGAGGGCTTGAGACTGGACAGGGATTCCACCGTGGTATTTCCTCGTACATGCTCGTCACGATCCAGGATCATCACGCCATTCTGGTCAGTCACCGGAACGATGGATTTTGCAAAATAGCCTTTTTCCCAGGCGTTGGCGGCCTTTTGCTGGGATTTTACGGCAAATCCGTCCACGTCCTCGCGGCTGAAGCCTTCCAGTGTCGCAATCAGGTCCGCGCCGATGCCCTGTGGCATGAAGCCGGTGTGCAGGTTGGTGGCCGGGTCCGTGGCCCAGGCACCGCCATCGGAACCCATGGGCACGCGGGACATGCCTTCAACACCGCCGGCAACCACCAGGTCTTCCCATCCGGAACGGACCTTCATCGCCGCCAGGTTGACGGCCTCAAGGCCAGACGCACAGAAGCGGTTCAGGGTGACACCGGCCACGACTTCGTCCCAGTCCGCCGCCAGGGCAGCGGTTTTGGCAATATCCGCACCCTGGTCGCCAACCGCGGTCACGCAGCCCATAACAATGTCGTCCACCTGGGCGGTGTCCAGGTTGTTCCTTTCCTGCAGCGCCTTGAGAACGGTGGTCAGCAGCGTAATGGGTTTAACGCTGTGCAGGGCGCCGTCTTTCTTGCCGCGCCCCCGGGGTGTGCGAACCGCATCGAAGATATAGGCTTCGGTGGTCATTTCCTGTCCTCTGTTGGTCGTTGACACAGTAATAGCATTGCAAAGGGTAACCATAGCGGGTCGTGACGGGTGAGCGTAATGACGAGCACTGCCAATCGAATTGGCGAAACTGCTCAATCCGGTCATGACAATTCCTGGGGAGGGTTCTATGGTGTAGACAGGTACCCATCACAAGCAGGAGCAAGGCGATGTCCCTGAGAGACGCCATCGATAACTTTTACGAGCCGCTGGTTGCGGAGGCCATTGATGAAACGAAGGGGGATGGTGACAGCCCGGACTACCTGACCGACGTGATGTGTGTGGCCCTGAATCGGCTACCAGCCAAATACTACCGACACAGCATCGATATGATGTTCTATCTCGCCGACGGCGAACTCGATACCATGAAAAAACAGGCCCTGACCGCCGTTCGGGAGGCCAGGGAGTTTGTGAAGAGCCATCAGCGTGAATAGAGAGCCATCAGCGCGAATAAAGAGCCATCAGCGGGACGATTAGCTCTCGCGCAGTACAGCCTCCAACGCCTTGCCAAGCCGTTCAGCCAGGGGCTCACTGACAACATCCACTGGTTGAACCACGCACCAGTTGGCAACCAGCATTTCCAGTTGCCTTGATTTGTCGCTGTCCGAAGAAGCATTGCCCATGCCCTCGGCAAGTCGTTGTACCTGAATTTCCATGCGACGGCCCTGGTCTTCCGCCGGTGACGGCACTTCCGCCAGTATCTCCGCCCGAATCACCAGTTCTACCGGGTCTGGCTGGCCCACATCGGCAGCCAGACCGGCCCAATGCTGTGGCAGTGCCTCGCTGTCCAGGGTGCTTGAACTCTGGGCGTTGATCCAAGTTTTCCAGGTATCTATCTGATCCTGTAGCTGGCGGGTCGAAACCAGCCCTGATAGGCGACTGCGTTCCTGGCTGAGCCGCTCTTTGCTGCCCGCAGACAATGGCTCGTTTCTGAGTGAGTCAAGTTCCGACAGTGCCTCTTTAAGCCTGTCAAGGCTGCTGTCGGCGCCCGCCGATTGGCAGGCATCAAGCACCGGCCCCGCCTTTTCATCCGCCTCGCGGGCTAGTTGTTCCTGCTCATTCTTGCGGGCATCCCTGCGTGCGAAGATCTGGTCGCAGGCTTTGCGGAACGCCTGCCACAGTTTTCGGTCTTCGCGGTGTCGGGTAATGCCAATGCTCGTCCACTCTGATTGCAGGGCTTTCGCCTGACTCATGGCATCGCCCAGGGGCTCGTGTTCAATCAGGGCTTCCGCTCGCTCAACAATGCTTTGTTTAAAGGCTTCGTTTTTCTTACGCTCGGTATCCAACGGCGCCTCAAGCTGTTTCAGCAGGTCGTCGAACCGTTTCTGAACCGGGCGGTTGTCACGAAACTCCACGGGCCAGGCCGCTTTCCACTCTTCACGTGCGGTCTGGTGTATGCGTTCGGCCGCTTTCCAGTCAATGTTGTTCCAGTCGGCGTTGTCTAGGAATGTGCCCAACTGATCGCAAATCGTCTTGCGGGTTTCCAGGTTTGCCTGTTTCAGCCCGGACTTGGCAGAGAAATAGGTCTTGCAGGGTTCATAGGCCTGATCCGATGCCTGCTTGAACCGTGACCACAAGTCGCGATCAGAAGAGCCTCCTAAACCCCGCCACTCGTTCTGCAGTTCCTTGATGCGCTCAGCCTTGGCTTCCGGTTCCATGGGCTGGTTTGCCAGGTACTCCATCTGTTCGCACAGCGACTCTTGTTTCGGGCGCGTTGCAAAGCCCTGCCAGTCTGTCAGTTCGCGAAGCTGGCCGCCGAGCAGGTGCATTCGTGGTTGCAGTGATTTGCCGTGGCGATGATCAAGGCCTTTTACGAGTTGTTGTGCGACCTTGAAGTGCTGGCGGGACTCCTTCAACTGCTTGGCTTCGAGAGCTTCCTCCAACTTATCCAGCACCTGCCGAAGCGAATCAGCCAAGGCCTTCTGTTCTTCCGAGTCTGGCTTGTTGGTTTTTGCAGGGCGGGGTTTTCCCGCTAGGCGATTCAGAGCGTCCAGCACGGTGGGGCGCCTGAAATCGCGAGGCCAGTCGACGGTTTCCAGTATCACGCTGGCTTGATCGGTCTGCTTGCTATCATCGGTGTCACTGCTTTCGGTGGACTGCAGTGCCATGATCTCGTCGCGGTGCTGGCCGAGGCGCTTGACTGCGGATATATAACTCCGCAGCAACTGCATCAGGTTCTCGTAGATTTTCTGTTCCTGTTTCTCCACCTGGGTGTCCCGGGTGGCTTCCAGCCAGCGGTTCTCCTGGGTTTTCTGCAAGGCATCCAGGGAGGCCAGGGAGGGTTCCAGGTCCGGATCCTGATGTTTCAGTTCTTCAAGGGTGTCTTCCAACAAGGACAGCGTTTCCGCCCGTTGGCTCTTTTGCTCTTGCTGATGCTTGAGCTGATCCTTTTCGGCCTGCATCTCGCGCAGTCGTTCGCGGCATTGGTGAACAGCCTGCAGGAACTCCGTGGTTTGTTCCTGTGAAGCCTGGGTTTCCACATCGGCCCATTTCTGAAGGAGGGCGTCCAGACGCGCCTCAAATAACTTCGTGTCGTCGCTACGTGCCTGCTCAACCGCATGACGCACGATGGTTTGAATGGTTTCGGCCAGTTTTCGTTGTCGATCTTCGTCGTCGCGAATCCGTTGTAGTTTCTGGCGAACGATTTGATAGACCCTTTTGTCCTTGCCTTTGGCAAGCTTCTGGACGCGCTGCAGGGTGGTTTTTTCTGTAAGTGCTTCCGCGGCCTCGCTGCGTATACCTGCTGTCAGGCCGCCAATGGCCAGCTCCTCGAGTTCGCTTTCGGTCGGGTTGGCTTTCAGTGCTTTTGCCTGTAGCTCTCGCTGGTCATCCTGCCTGCTTGTTCTGTCGGCCTCTTCTTTCGTGGCTTCCTTACGAGCGGTAACGGCAGTCGCGGTTGCCTTGCGATTTCCAAACAGTTTCTGGATGAATGCGGCCATGGGGTTGTCCTTTGATATTGAAACCAGTTCCCGGTGCCGGCAAAGTAAGCAGGCACCAGCCATCGGCGTTGTCCGGAGCTCCGGATGCCGGGTACGTCAGCTGATCGATCCATGGAATTGAACGATCAGCTGTATTAGGTGGGGGCTAGTCTAGCGTTTTGTCGGCATTTGCGGGAAGAGTCTGAATGGGAAAAGCATCAAATCCGGACGATCAGGACCACAAGGCGCGTTCCGCCGCGTTACGACTGCTGGCCAGGCGGGAACATAGCCGCCTGGAACTTGCTCTGAAGCTTAGGCAGAGGAAGATCGAAGCGGATATCATCGAGCGGGTTCTGGACGACTATGAAGCCGAAGGTTGGTTGAGTGATGAGCGATTCGCGGAAGTCTACGCCCGGCAGCGGATGGATCTGGGCTATGGACCGCTGAGAATCCAGGCTGAACTTCAGCAAAGGGGCGTCCAGGAGACGCCGCCCTGCGTTCGGGAGATGAAGGACACGGACTGGTCCGATCGGGCGACGCTGCTTCGGGAGAAGCGGTTCGGGCTCAGCGATATCCGCGATGACTGGGATGAAAAAGCTCGCCAGGCTCGCTTTCTTGCCCGTCGGGGGTTTTCCTCCGAGCACGTGGAAAATGCGCTTGAGCAACGGCTATAGCGTTGGTGGAATGAAGCCGAATTCCTCTGGCAACGACGCCCTGATGTCGCTGTTGCTTTCCTTGCCATCGACAGGCCCGACGATCTTTTCCATACCCTCCAGCTCTTTGAACCAGGGCGTTTCGTCAGTTTCCGCTACCTTCGCGGGCTCCGTGAGCCAGGCCAGGAAATCGTAGTAGCGGCGTATATTCTGAACGTAGATTACCGGCTCGTGCCCCCTGGCATAGCCAAACCGCGTCTTGGAATACCATTCCTTCTGGGCCAGCAGTGGCAGGAATTCCTTGACGTCCATCCAGCGGTCAGGGTTTTTGCCGGCACCCTCGGTCAGCCTGCGGGCATCTTCCACATGGCCCCAGCCAACGTTGTAGGAGGCGAGGGCAAACCAGGTCCGGTCCGGTTCGGGAATGCGATCAGGGACCCGGCTGTGCACGATGGTGAAATATTTTGCGCCACCCTGGATGCTTTCCTCGGCATCGAGACGATTATTGATGCCGATATGGCTCGCTGTGTTGCGCGTTAACATCATCAGGCCGCGAACACCGGTAGGCGAGACAGCATTGGGCCGCCAGTGGGATTCCTGGTAGCCCATGGCGGCCAGCAGTCGCCAGTCCAGTTCGTAGGTCTTGGCGTAATCGCGAAACAGGCTTTCGTATTTGGGCAGGCGGTTTTCTACGTGATGAACAAAGGTCCGCGCGCCAACATAGTCCAGGCGGTCGAGGTGACCATAGAACCGCTCGGAAATATGCGCCAGGGTGCCATCTTCCCGCAGCTCCTGAATAAACTGTTCGGCGGCATTTGCCAGGCTCTGGTCCTGCTCGCTGGGAAAGAGCCACAGTAATGGTTCGGGCTCGCCGAGACTGAATGCGCTCTTGACCATCGGGAAGAATACCTGGTTCAGCTCGAGCTCGTTGGAGGATACGATGGCCAGCGGGAACTCGCCGGATTCCACCCGCGAGAGGATGCCAGCCGCGTCCAGGCCGGCGTGCATGGTCCACTTCAGGCCGCTGTTGTTGGCGCTGAACTGTTCCAGTTGGTGTTCGTGATTGCTGTCCGCCACCAGATGGATAGTCTGCCCCTCAAGATCCTCCAGGGATTCCGGGCGGTCAACTTCGCGGTTATAAACCACCACGGATTCGGCTTCGATGCCGTTGGCAACCTTCTGGTAGCGCTGCTGGAAATCGGGGCGCGAGGACAGCCCTGCCAGACCGATGTGGGCGTAGTCCTGATCGAGTATCGACAGCACGCTGGTGTTGTCCTTCGCAACGCGTACCTTAAGCTCAACGCCCAGGTCCTCTGCGAACAGGCGCGCTAGTTCGTAGTCATAACCAGTGGGGCCATCACGGCCTTCAAAATAAACCGATGGCGCATTCCGGGTGATAACGTGGAGCACACCCTCGGAACGAATTTCCTGGAGAGTGCTTGGCCTTGAGCATCCTGCAACTGTCAGGATTATTGACAGTAGGCAGGTGTATTTCGCGATGGCCATGTACGGCTGACGACGGTTTTTAGGCAAATTCCTGAACTCCCTTGATGCAGGACGCTGAGTGTTACGGTATATCCCCTGGTGTCCGATCACTCCCTGCTACCTCGCTGGCACGTCTTGCGTTACTAAAAAGCAGCAAGTGGCATGCCAGCACAGCTTTGGAGAGTTTAACCGATGTTCACTCAATACGGAGCCTCCCTGGCTCATCTGTAATGATCCCCGGTCATACCGGGGTGGTCAATGAATCTGCTCAGTTAATGTGCAAAACAATGTAAATTATAGCGGTCGGTTTATAACCTTTTGACGCTGTATCCCGGTGCGTGTTTCAAGTATCATTGCGGCCTTTCAGATGGCCGGCCTTTTCCTGTTTACCTTGTACTCCGTCGATACGGAACACAGGATGCTGCACCGGCTCCCAGTCTCGCGCGTACAGGTTTTGATCATGCTTGAACTTCGCGGCGCTCCCGCGCTCTCGCCCTTTCGTTCCCGCAAGCTGTATACCCGCATCCAGGACGTCGTGCCTGCGGTGGAACATGTGTATGCCGAGTTCATGCACTTCACGGATCTTGAGTTCCCGCTGTCCGAATCCGATCAGGCAGTACTTGATCGCCTGTTGACATACGGTCCCAGCGTTCCCGCCGAGGAACCTGATGGCGTCCTTTTCCTGGTGGTTCCGCGCCCCGGTACGCTTTCACCCTGGTCAAGCAAGGCGACGGACATCGCCCGCAACTGTGGCCTGCGGCAGATTCGTCGGATTGAGCGGGGTATCGCCTATTACGTGAAAGCCAACCGCAAGCTGGGCCTCGAGCAGCGGGAGAAGATTGCGGCGTTGCTCCACGATCGCATGACCCAGAAAGTCTTCCACGAGATGGGCGGTGCGGAATTGTTGTTCCATACCGACGAGCCGCGCACCCTTAACCGGGTTCCGGTGCTCTCTGGCGGGCGGCAGGCACTGGTAGATGCCAATCGTTCACTGGGCCTGGCGCTGGCGGAAGACGAGATCGATTACCTGGTAAAGTCTTTCTCGGACCTGGAGCGTGATCCCACCGACGTTGAGTTGATGATGTTCGCGCAGGCCAACTCGGAACATTGCCGCCACAAGATATTCAACGCCTCCTGGGATATTGACGGCGAAGGGCAGGAAAAATCCCTGTTTGCGATGATTCGCAATACCTTCGAGATGAACAGCGAGGGCGTGCTTTCCGCTTATAAGGACAATGCGTCGGTCATTGCCGGCAGCCGTGGGGGGCGTTTCTTCCCTGAGCCGGAAACCGGTGTTTATCGCTATCATGAGGAAGATATCCATATCCTGATGAAAGTGGAAACCCACAACCATCCGACCGCGATAGCGCCGGCGGCCGGTGCTGCAACCGGTTCTGGTGGTGAGATCCGTGATGAAGGGGCAACCGGGCGTGGCTCCAAGCCAAAGGCGGGCCTTAGCGGGTTCACCGTGTCCAACCTTAATCTTCCCGATGACCCGCAGCCCTGGGAGATCGGTTACGGTAAGCCGGAACGGATTGCCTCTCCCCTGGACATCATGATTGAAGGTCCGATTGGTGGCGCTGCCTTCAACAATGAATTCGGCCGTCCCAATCTCGCCGGCTATTTCCGGACCTTCGAGGAAGCGGTGCCGGGTGCCGGTGGCGAAGAGGTGCGTGGCTATCACAAACCCATCATGATCGCTGGCGGCCTGGGTAATATCCGGGCGAGCCATGTGGAGAAAGGCAATATTCCGGTTGGTGCCAAGTTGATCGTCCTGGGTGGACCGTCCATGTTGATTGGTCTGGGTGGCGGTGCTGCATCGTCCATGGATTCCGGTTCCAGCAACGAGAACCTGGATTTTGCGTCAGTGCAGCGGGATAACCCGGAAATGGAACGTCGCTGCCAGGAGGTGATTGACCGGTGCTGGCAAATGGGCGACGACAATCCCATATGCTTTATTCATGACGTTGGGGCAGGCGGCCTTTCCAACGCCATGCCGGAGCTGGTCAAGGACGGTGGCCGCGGCGGCCGTTTCGAACTGCGTGACATTCCCAGTGACGAGCCTGGCATGTCGCCCCTGGAAATCTGGTGCAACGAGTCCCAGGAACGTTACGTGATGGCCGTGGCGCCGGAAAACCTGGAACAGTTTGATGCTCTGTGCCGCCGTGAGCGCTGCCCTTATGCGGTGATTGGTGAAGCGACCGAGGCCCACCATCTCGAACTCGGGGATTCCTATTTCGACGACCGCCCTGTTGATTTGCCGATGGACGTGCTGTTCGGCAAGCCGCCCCGCATGCACCGCAGCGTGTCACGCTCCTCATTCACCAAGCCTATTTTTGATTCCACAAAGATTGATCTGAACGATGCGGTAAGCCGTGTTCTGAGGCTGCCGTCGGTGGGTTCCAAGAGTTTTCTGATCACCATTGGTGACCGGACCATCACGGGGCTTGTCGCGCGTGACCAAATGGCGGGCCCATGGCAGGTGCCTGTCAGTGATGTGGCGGTTACCTCGTCGTCTTTTGATGTGAAGACTGGCGAAGCCATGGCTATGGGGGAGCGCACGCCGGTTGCGGTTATCGATGCGCCTGCATCCGGACGCATGGCAGTGGGTGAGGTGATTACCAACCTGGCGGCCGCCCCCGTCGCCAAACTGTCGGATATTCGGCTGTCCGCCAACTGGATGGCTGCGGCAGGGCATCCAGGTGAAGACGAGAACCTCTACGAAACCGTTCGCGCGGTTGGTATGGAACTTTGTCCTGCACTGGGTATCACCATTCCGGTGGGCAAGGATTCCATGTCCATGAAGACGGTCTGGGAAGAGGATGGCGGCGAACAAAAGAGTGTTACGGCACCCTTGTCGCTCATCATCAGCGGTTTCGCACCGGTGACGGATGTGGATAGGACATTGACCCCTCAGTTGGCCACCGATACCGGGGAGACGGACCTGATTCTGGTCGATCTTGCGGCAGGACAGAACCGCCTGGGTGGTTCCGCACTGGCGCAGGTCTACCGGCAGGTGGGTGCGGTCGCGCCGGATCTGGATGACCCGGAAGACATCAAGGCATTTTTCGCGGTTATCCAGGGCCTGAACGCAGACAACAAGCTGTTGGCGTACCATGACCGTTCGGATGGTGGCCTGTTCGTAACCCTGGCTGAGATGAGTTTTGCCGGGCACACCGGTGTCGACATCAAACTGGATGGCCTTGCGGAAGATGCATCCCAGTTCGCTCGTGAGCTCTTTAATGAGGAGCTTGGCGCCGTGATCCAGGTTCGTCGAGAGGATACCGGGTTTGTACTGCAGCAGTTTTCGGCCGCGGGTCTTGGTGACCACACTTCGGTGATCGGTACCGTCAACCAGGACGACCACATCCGCTATACCTTTGAAGGGCAGTCGGTTATATCCCGGCCGCGAGCGGATCTACAGCGTCTTTGGGCGGAAACCAGCTATCGCGTGCAATCGCTCCGTGACAACGCTGATTGCGCTCAGGAGGAGTTCGACAATCTGCTGGACAGCAGTGACCCGGGGCTTCACGCGGAACTGACGTTTGACATCAACGACGATATTTCCGCGCCGTACATCAACAAAGGGGCCAAGCCCCGAGTGGCGGTGTTGCGGGAGCAGGGTGTTAATGGACAGGTTGAAATGGCCGCCGCCTTTGACCGTGCCGGCTTCGAGTCCGTGGATGTTCACATGAGTGACCTGCTCTCCGGCCGGGTTTCCCTGGAAGGGTTCAACAGCCTGGTAGCCTGTGGTGGCTTCTCTTATGGGGATGTTCTGGGTGCAGGTGAGGGCTGGGCCAAGTCCATCCTGTTCAATGATCGGGTTCGTGATCAGTTTGCCGCATTCTTCAACCGTCAGGACACCTTGGCGCTGGGCGTTTGTAATGGTTGTCAGATGTTGTCCAACCTGCACGAACTGATTCCCGGTAGCGAAGGCTGGCCGCGCTTCGTACGAAATCAGTCGGAGCAGTTCGAAGCCCGGTTGGTGATGGCGGAGGTGCCCCCTTCTCCGTCGGCTTTCATGGAGGGCATGGCCGGCTCCAGAATGCCGATAGCGGTTGCCCATGGTGAGGGCAGGGCTGAGTTCCCGGCTGGAACGTCTGCAGACCAATTGAGTGATAGCGAACTGATTGCGCTACGCTACGTGGATAACCGCGGTGAGGTCACCACACGTTACCCATGGAACCCCAACGGGTCTGAGGCGGGCATAACCGGTGTTACCACACGGGATGGACGGGTCACTATCCTGATGCCCCATCCCGAGCGGGTATTCAGAACCTCCCAGCTTTCGTGGCACCCTGCCGATTGGGGTGAAGATGCGCCATGGATTCGGATGTTCCGTAATGCGAGGCGTTGGTTCAGCTAGGCCATAGCCTGAGCTAAAGAGGCCGGCCCGGGACGCACCATAAAGGTGACTCATCCCGGGCCGGCTTTTTTGTTTTTGGTGACGGGAGTTTCCAAGGATTTTCAAGGGAAATTTTTGTTTATAAGTGCGAAAATCCCCTTGACTCAAACGGTTTATGCACATTCCTGGTGCCAGGCTGTGTGCAATGTGTACAAAGCACTGGGTTTAGGTTCATTTTTTGTTCGACAACTATAACTAGTTGAAATATAAAGAAATAATTAAGTAGGTGAATTTGTCGCCAATTTAACGAAAGTGCAGTAATTCCGGGGGATGGGGGCACGTTCCCAAAAACTTTCCCCAGAGTTATCCACAGATTCTGTGGGTAAGTGGCTAAATGCTTAATCTGTACAAAATTTATCCGTTGGAAGGGTGTCGGAATGGTCTGATTCTATTCTGAACCAACGGTGTTAAAGGGAGGATCTGACGAATGTACAAGATGTGTTATTTCGTTCCTGAGAGTCATCTTGAAACGACCAAAAGCGCTCTTTTTGAAGTGGGTGCCGGGCGTATCGGTGATTACGATTGCTGCGCCTGGCAATGCAAAGGTCAGGGACAGTTTCGTCCGCTTGCTGGCAGTAAGCCTTTTCTGGGTCAGACCGGGGAAATTGAGCGGGTAGACGAGTTCCGCGTTGAGTTGGTGTGTAAGGACGACCTTATTCAGGCGGCACTTCAAGCGTTGAAGCAGGCGCACCCATACGAAGAGCCCGCCTACGAGGTGTTTCGTATGGAAGCACTGTAGCGGCGACCAGGCGCGGATATTCAGGCACGAGGCCCCATCCGGTACCGAATGTCGTCCACATGCACTGGGAAGTGCTCATTGCGCACGTCCTCCACATAAAGCTCAAGGGTGCGACGGACAGTGGGGAACGACAGTTCATCCCAGGGAATGTCTTCCAGCGCAAACAGCTGGGTTTCCAGCGACTCTTCGCCGGCCCCGAAGTCTTCGCTGGTTAGGGTGGCGCGATAGAACATGTGCACCTGATCAATGTGTGGCACATGAATGATGGTGTAGAGGTTGTCCACCGTCACTTCTGCAAGCGCCTCTTCCCGGGTTTCCCTGGTGGCCGCTTCGAGGGTGGTTTCCGAGTTTTCCATGAAGCCTGCAGGCAGCGTCCAGTAACCATACCGGGGCTCGATAGCCCGGCGGCATAGCAGAACCCGCCCTTTCCAGACGGGAACCGTACCGGCGACGATGCGGGGATTCTGGTAATGTATGGTTTCACAACTGATGCACACGTAGCGGTGGCGATTATCGCCTTGGGGGATGCGCTGTTCGACAGGATGGCCGCATGTGCTGCAGTATTTCATCTGTTTCACCATATACTGGACAAATGTGTGTTGGTAGCAAGTGTAACTATCTGCGCTGCCGGTGTCTCATTCAACAGTCAGAAGTCTTAACGGAGCCGTGTTTTGCGCGATCTTCTCACCAAACGCCTGTCAGGCTATGTACCCCGTTTGTTGACATTGGATTACCCCGAAGCCGCCGTACTCGTCCCGGTCACCAATGACCATGGAAACCCTGAAATCGTGTTTACCCTGAGGTCAGAAAACCTGAGTACTCACAGGGGGCAGGTGTCTTTTCCCGGCGGGCGGCGGGACCCGGAAGACCATTCCCTGGCCGACACCGCGCTGCGCGAGACTCACGAGGAAATCGGACTGCCACCCGATCAGGTGGAACTGATTGCGCCGCTGAGCCAGGTCATGTCGCTGCATCAGATTCTGGTAACGCCTTACGTTGGGGTGATACCCGGCGATCACCCCCTGCAAGCCAACCCGGCGGAAATCGATAGTATCTTCCGGGTGCCCGTTGAATTTTTCCTGGACGACAATCGAGAGCGCACAGACCCGCTCAACTTCCTCAATAATACCTTTTATGTGCCCTGTTATCGTTGGGAACGCTATCAGATATGGGGCCTGTCTGCGGTCGTTCTGGTGGATTTCCTCAATGCGGTCTACGACGCCGGTATCGATTTGCTGGAGCCGCCCCCTAAGCGCTGATTAGCGTCCCCCGAACACTCCGTCCCAGTTCTCATCCTCTCTCTTTTGCTTTTGTCAGTTGGCCTATTGCTTGGGGCCACTGACGTTCCGTGCGCCTATGAATGCTCAAATATTAGACAAAGGTCTAATATGTTTATAGAGCGATCAGGTATTACATGTTGAATACTGTATGCAAACGACAAAAAGGAGTTAGGTCGTGAGGTGTAATCAATGAAAAAAATTCAAACCGAGAAGAACCTGCCGGAGCTGATTTACGACTCTGTGGTCAATGCCATTGTCGAAGGTTTGCTTAAGCCGGGTGAGCGGGTCACACAGGAGACGCTGGCCGAAAGACTGGATGTCTCGCGGTTGCCGGTAAGCCAGGCTATGCAACGCCTGCGCGATGATGGATTTCTGTCAGCGGTAGGGCGTCGGGGCCTGATGGTGTCGGTGCTTGATGAGAGCTTTGTGGCGCAGTTATACGAATTCCGGTGTGGGATCGACCTCATCAGTGCCGGGCTTGCCGCCCAGCGTGTGGATGCCGGGGCGCGAAAGCGAGGTGAGGACATCATTGCCGAAGGTTTCGCAGCAGGGAAAGCGCATGATCTCCCCGCGCTGATCGACGCTGACATGCGCTTTCATGGCTTCATCTACGAGCTGGCGGGCAACACCTTCATCCTTGACTCAATGGAGGCGCACTGGAACCACGTAAGGCGCGTCATGAGTGACATTCTCATTGTTGAAAAAAACCAGAAACAGATCTGGGAAGAGCACGAGGCAATACTGAACGCGGTATTGGCCGGAGATGCACGGACTGCCGAAACACTTGCCAGAGAGCATGTGGAAACCGCATCAAAATGGCTTCAGAAAGAAATTCAAGTTTGCCGTGAACCCCTGAAAAGAAGTGGGAGCACGATTATTTAATCCAAGGAGAATGCGATGCAAAACAATGACAAAAACGCAGCAGTGATTCGGGTGATGTTGGCAAAAATTGGACTGGACGGTCACGATCGCGGCATTAAAGTGGTCGCCCGTGCACTACGTGATGCCGGCATGGACGTGGTCTACACCGGACTGCATCGCACACCGGAGGAGGTCGTGGACGCTGCCATTCAGGAAGACGTGGATATCCTCGGCATCAGCCTGCTGTCCGGTGCGCACATGCACATTTTCCCCAAGGTATTGGAGCTTCTGAAAGACAAGGAAGCCGAAGACATGATCGTTGCCGGTGGCGGTGTCATCCCCGATGACGATGTCAAAGAACTCTACCAGATGGGAGTCCACAAGATTCTTCTTCAGGACACTCCGCCACAAGAAATCATCGATTCGTTCCGGCAAATGGTCGCAGATCGAGGTGCCCGATAGTCAGGGCCGTGGCCCGCAGATTTCCTCAGACGACAACCAATAACAAAATCAGGAGTCTCCGATGGAAGAGTGGAATTTTCCCCCCAGTTATCGCAACGACTATTTTCCGGACGCGAACAGTCCCTACTGGTTCCGGGACCGGGAGACGATGGACCCGGAAAAACGCGATGAGTTGATTGTTGCACGCATCCGCGAGGTGATGGCCTATGCCTACGACCACTCGCCGTTCTACCAGCGCAAATGGGACGAGGCCGGTATAAAGGCCAATGACATTCGTACCCTCGCAGACTTTGAGGAAGTGCCCGTCGTCACCAAGCAGGAGCTGCGCGATTCCCAGGCGAAAAACCCACCTTTCGGCGATTACCTCTGCTGCCCCGAAAGCGACATCCACCATATTCACGGTACTTCCGGTACCACCGGCCGACCCACCGCTTTTGGTATTTCCAGGCGTGACTGGGAAACCATCGCCAACAACCATGCCCGGATCATGTGGGGTATGGGGTTACGCCCTGGTGATACGGTGTTTGTGGCGGCGATTCTTAGCCTTTACATGGGGTCATGGGGGGCGTTGATCGGGGCTGAAAGACTGGGTTGTAAAGCCTTCCCCTTCGGCGCTGGTGCACCGGGGATGACTGCGCGAGCGGTAACCTGGCTCGGAATGATGAAGCCAGCCGGGCTGTATTCAACACCGTCTTACGCGTTAAGGCTGGCGGAAGTGGCCCGCGAGGAAGGGGTAGACCCGAGAGAGTTCGGCATCAAAGTGCTGTTCTTCTCCGGCGAACCGGGCGGCTCGATTCCGTCCATCCGCGACAAGATTCAGCAGATCTACGGTGCCAAGGTAGTTGACTGCGGAACAATGGCGGAGTTGACCCCCTGGATGCATGCCTCTGGCAGTGCAGACACCGAGGGCATGCTGCTTTGGCAGGACGTTGTCTACACCGAAGTGGCAGACCCAAAAACCAATCGCCGGGTGCCATACGGCGAACAGGGAACGCCTATCTACACGCACCTCGAGAGAACGTCCCAGCCGATGATCCGGATGGTGTCCGGTGATCTGACCCATTGGGTGATGGAAGACAATCCCTGTGGTCGCACCTATCCCAGGCTGCCAAAAGGCATTTACGGTCGGATCGATGACATGTTCCAGATCCGCGGTGAAAACGTGTATCCCAGCGCCATTGCGGAAGTTCTGGAAGGCCTTTCCGGTTATGGCGGCGAGCACCGGATCATTATTTCACGGGGCGGCTCTATGGATGAGCTGGCTGTAAAAGCGGAGTTTGATCAGGAGGTCGCAGGCAGAGGCCCGGATGCGGTGAGATCTCTCGGTGAGAAGGCAGAGGCTGAACTGAGCCGGGTACTGGGTGTGCGGGCACGGGTTGTCATGGTCGAGCCTGATACTTTTCCACGTACCGACTTCAAAGCCCAGCGTGTCGTTGATGACCGGGACCTTTACCAGAGCCTCAACCAGAAGCGAGGAGGTTAAATGATTAACCGCATACCCTCGATGAAGCTTGCGGAGCGCGTGCGGGAAGGACATCTTCGCGCCATCGCCAGGCTTATTACCCGCGTTGAAAGCGGCGGTGATGCTGAGGTGCGCGAAGCCCTGGCCGAGCTTTACAAAGCGACCGGCAACGCCCATGTGGTGGGCATTACCGGTGTGCCAGGAGCAGGGAAGTCTACCCTTGTCACGCAACTGGTCCATGAGTACCGGGCCAGCGGCCGCAAGGTTGGTGTGGTTGCTATTGATCCTTCCAGCCCGTATTCCGGCGGTGCGATCCTCGGTGACCGTATTCGCATGGGCGACCTGGTGTCCGACCCCGGTGTTTTCATTCGCAGCATGGCCACCCGGGGAACCCTGGGCGGTCTTGCCAGGCCGGCCCTGGATGCGGTGGACCTTCTGGATGCCGGCGGCTTTGACGTGGTCCTGATCGAGACGGTCGGGGTGGGGCAGGACGAGGTCGATATTGTCCGCGCCGCACACACCACCGTGGTCGTCAACGCGCCCGGGCTGGGCGACGACATTCAGGCCATCAAGGCTGGTGTTCTGGAAATCGCCGATGTCCATGTGGTGAGCAAGGCCGACCGGCCGGACGCCAACAAAACCATTCAGGAACTCAAGGCCATGCTGATGATGAGCCTGGAGCCGGGCGAGGGAATCTGGCGGGTGCCCGTGGTGCCGACCAGTTCCGAAAAGCATAGCGGCTTTAAAGAGTTGATGGCCGCCATTGATCGCCACGCGGAACACCTGGAAAAAAGTGGCGAGATCACCCAACGGCGGCACCAGATTGCGTTAACGCGGGTGGTGAAGGTGGCCGAAGAGATTGTCCGGGATAATTTTGCACGTGACAGCAGGTCGCAGACCGAAGAGCTGCTCAAGAAGGTTACCCAGCGCGAACTGGACCCCCATGGAGCCGCGGTGACCCTGTTAAAAGCCATGAAGGAGACCATTCATGAAGCGCACTGACCAGTATGACCCAGCTGCACTGAAGCACATTGAGAAAGAGTTTGATCAGTGGGAACGGAACGAAGTGTCGTCCTTTATCAAGCGGGCGCCGGAGAGCAAACCGGAGTACGTCACCGCGTCCGGAATGCCGACGAAACGCACCTACACACCATTGGATGTCAAAAACACCCCCTTCGAGGACATTGGTTTTCCCGGGCAGTATCCCTTTACCCGGGGGCCATACCCCACCATGTATCGGGGCAGGAACTGGACCATGCGCCAGATTGCCGGCTTCGGTACGGCAAGGGAAACCAACGGTCGCTTCAAGTACCTGATCGCCCAGGGCCAGACCGGTCTGTCGATCGACTTCGATATGCCGACGCTGATGGGTTACGACTCCAGCCATGCCATGAGCCAGGGTGAGGTGGGCCGCGAAGGCGTTGCCATTGACACCCTCGCTGACATGGAGGAGTTGTTTGACGATATTGATCTGACCAAGATCTCGGTATCCATGACCATCAATCCGTCCGCATGGATTCTCTACGCCATGTACATCGCCCTGGCGCAGAAACGGGGATACGATCTCAATGACCTGTCGGGCACCATCCAGAACGACATTCTCAAGGAATACATCGCCCAGAAAGAGTGGATATTCCCGGTGCGGCCGTCGGTTCGCCTGGTGCGGGACTGCATCCAGTACGGCTCCGAAAACATGAATCGGTACAACCCCATCAACATCTCTGGCTATCACATTTCTGAAGCCGGTTCGACAGCGGTCCAGGAAGTGGCGTATACCATGGCGACCACCATGGAGTATGTCAGGACCGCCATCGACGCGGGCGTGGATGTGAACGACTTCGGGCCGCGGCTGTCCTTTTTCTTCGTCAGCCAGGCAGATTTCTTCGAGGAGATTGCCAAGTTCCGCGCAGCCCGTCGCGTGTACGCCAAGATCATGCGTGAAAAGTTTGGCGCCACGAAACCGGAAGCCAGCCGGCTTCGTTTTCACGCCCAGACTGCGGCGGCAACCCTGACCAAGCCGCAGTACACCATCAACCCGATCCGTACGGCGCTTCAGGCACTTTCTGCGGTACTGGGTGGTGCCCAATCCCTGCACACCAACGGCATGGATGAAGCATTCGCCATTCCAACGGAAGAGGCGATGCGTATTGCCCTGCGAACCCAGCAGATCATCGCCTACGAGACCAACATCACCCAGGTGGTGGATCCGTTGGGCGGTTCCTACTATGTCGAGAATCTTACCGATGAGATCGAGAAGGAAGTCTGGAAGATTCTTGATGAAGTTGAGGAACTCGGTGGTACGCTCCAGTGCATCGACGACGGCTACTTCCAGAGAGGCATCTCCGATTCCGCCTACGATTTTGCACTGCGTAAGGCCAGTGGAGAGCGGCCGGTTATCGGCGTCAACATGTTCGTGCAGGACGAAGAGGATGTTGAAATCGAAACCCATCCCCACGATCCGGAAACCGAGCGCCGGCAGATTGAACGCCTGAACCGGGTCAAGGACAATCGCGACGAGGAGAAAGTCCAGGGTATGCTCAAGCAACTGAAAGAGCAGGCCGAGGACGAATCGGCCAATCTCATGCCGATCACCATCGAACTGGTGAAAGAGGGCGCCTCGATGGGCGATATTGTTGAAACCCTGAAAGGGATATGGGGAACCTATCGCGAAAAACCTGTAATCTGACCGGCTTCGAATACTGACAGGACCGGTTCACGGGAGACATGAATGGTCAGGCTCACCAAGATCTATACGAAAACCGGAGACAAGGGCGATACCGGCCTTGGCGATGGCAGCCGCGTCGCCAAGCATGACCTGCGCGTGGAAGCCTACGGCACGGTGGATGAGGCCAATGCAGTGATTGGTCTCGCGCGGCGGCATGTGGATGGCGAACTGGACATTATACTGGCGCGTATCCAGAACGATCTGTTCGATGTCGGGGCAGATCTGTGTACCCCGATCGTGGAAAACCCGAAATACCCGCCACTGAGGCTTGCCGAGGGCAAGACCATTGAGCTAGAGCAGGAGATCGACCGGTTCAACGCGGATATTCCGTCGCTTCGCTCCTTTATACTGCCTGCGGGAAACGCTGCGGCTGCACATCTTCACCATGCCCGCACCGTAACGCGGCGCGCTGAGCGTATCATTGCTCAGCTGCAGGAAGAGCAGGACATCAGCCGGTTGGTTCTGGAATACATGAATCGGCTGTCTGATTTGCTGTTCGTCCTTGCCAGGCACGCGAACAACCAGGGTAAGGACGATGTGCTTTGGGTGCCGGGTAAATAATGCTAGCCCGAGACCAAGGTATTGATGCGTGAATTTGTTGCCGCTGGAACATGGCGGCCGGCTACGGGCCGCCGCGAAGACGTGGGGCATCCCGATGAATCAATGGCTGGACTTGTCCACCGGTATCAATCCAACGGGGTGGCCTGTTCCGGCGATCCCGGAAGAGATCTGGCGTCGCCTGCCGGAGCCAGACGATGGCCTGGAGCCACTCATCAGACAATGGGTGGGTGCACCGGATGGCGCCGCATGTATGGCCCTGGCTGGTAGCCAGGCGGCAATCATGCACTTGCCCCGTTTACGAAAGCCGTGCCGGGTAGGTGTGCCCTCTCCGGGGTACCAGGAGCATGGTCATAACTGGGCTGCTGCCGGCCATCGGGTGATAGAGATTGGCAATGATCAGCTAGCGGATGATGACGAAAGCTGGCTGGACGAGCTGGACGTGCTGGTGTGGATCAATCCGAATAATCCCACTGGCCAGGTTGTTGATCCGGACCGGTTGCTGAGCTGGCATCAGCAGCTTCAGAGTCGTGGCGGGTGGCTGATTGTAGACGAGGCGTTCGTCGATGCTACACCAGAGCTCAGTGTCGGGCATGCGACCGACAGACCCGGTCTTATCGTCATGAGATCCCTGGGCAAGTTTTTCGGCCTGGCGGGCCTGCGGGCCGGAGCCGTGGTGGGGGACCCGGATATTATTCGCCGATTGGGTGCCATGATCGGGCCCTGGTCAATCAGTGGCCCCGCTCGATTTATCATGGATCAGGCGCTGGCCGACACCCAGTGGCAGGCTGCGACGATGGAGCGGCTGCACAATGAAAGCCAGCGGTTGGCGGACTGCCTGTCGAGGCATGGCCTTGAAGGCGCTACGGGAACGGCGCTTTTTAGATACGTTCGGCATGACCGGGCGGCGGATATTGCAGGCGAGCTCGCACGGCGGGGAATTCTCGTTCGGGAGTTTGAGAATCCTGCTGCACTGCGGTTTGGATTGCCTGGTTCGGAACCAGAATGGGCCCGGTTAGACCAGGCACTGTATTTAAGTTATCTGTATTGATTTAGCACATAAGGGCTGCTAGTTTGGCGCCCGATTCGATGAACACCGTGTTCAGGTAACGCGTTTGTGCGGTATCCCCGCCGAAACGCGTAAAACGGGAAGTCGGTTAAAGTCCGACGCTGCCCCCGCAACGGTAAGCGAGCTAAAGGCAATCGAAAAAAGCCACTGTGCGCCATGCATGGGAAGGTGATTGCCCCGGACCGGCCCAACAGGCCGATCCACTCGCAAGCCCGGAGACCGGCCTGAATACACACCGGAAGTTGCGGAGGGCGACGGCGGTGGGAGAGTTGCGTCGGTCTCACACCCGTACTCTGACTCGTATCCTGCCTCCCCAATCTCATACTCGTACTCCGCAACACAATAACCATCACGCGGGTGCGCGTGGTTTGCCAGCGAGTGTTGATTATGAGTTGTCCGAAGTCTTTGCCGGTCGTGTTTGCCGGCCTCCCCCTTGTGTTCCTGTCCGTTTCCGATGCGTTGGCCGACAATGAAAGTGTTGTGGCGGCGCTCGATCCCATTGTTGTTACCGCCACGCTTGGGCCGAAGACCCGGGGCGAAAGTGACTCGTCGGTCACGGTGATCGATGAACAGGCGATCGAACGCTTGCAGCCGCAAACGTTCGACGAGCTGCTGATGGGCCAACCCGGCATCGACATCACCAGCAACGGCTCTTTCGGTAAGAACACCAGTGTGTACACCCGGGGCACCGGTAGTGAATCCACGGTTTTCCTGGTGGACGGCATTCGTTTGCGCTCGGCCACCAGTGGTAGTGCTGCCTGGCAGTATTTCCCGCCGCAAATGGTAGAGAGGGTGGAAATTGTGCGTGGCTCTCGCAGCAACCTTTACGGTGCTGATGCCGTCGGTGGTGTCATTCAGGCCTTCACTCACAGTGCCGAAACCGGTCATGAGGGTTGGGTTCAGGCCGGCGGAGGCAACTTTAACACCCAGGAGTATGTGGCTGGTGCGGCCGGCACTGAAGGCCGGATGAAGTACAGTCTAAGCGCGAGTCATTTGGAGACCGATGGCACGGCCATCGTTGAAGGGGGCGAAGATAAAGGCTTTCGTAATACGTCCGCCCTGGCGTCCGTAGCCCATCAGTTTGACTCCGGCGGGGAAGCTGGCGTCGTTCTCATGCGTGCCCAGGGCAATACCGAATTTGAGGGAGGTGACACTGATTTTGCCATCCAGACTCTCGGTTTCAAACTGGACACCCCCATCAGCGACTATTGGCGGAGCCGCATCCTGTTGGCGGAATCCATTGACGAACAGGATACACGGGACGAATTTGGTAACAGCACCTTCGACACCAAAACCCGCAGTGCCCGCTGGGAGAATCAGATCAGTGTTGGCCGCCATGAGTACATCCTGGGCGGTGAACTCCTGGTGGATGAAGTAGACAGCACCACCGACTTTGACGAAACCAGCCGCACTAACGCCGCTGTTTTTGGTCAGGCCCTGCTGAATTTCGGTCCGACGGACTTTCAACTGAGTTTGCGCGCTGACGACAACGAGGCTTTTGGTCGTGAGGAAACCGGTGCGATCGCCATGGGTGTCGATATGGATCGCAACCACAGGGTAAGGGTGAGCTACAGCACATCATTCCGGGCGCCGACGTTCAATGACCTCTACTTCCCGAACTTCGGCAATGCGGATCTTCAACCGGAAACCGCAGGTAGCGTGGAGTTCGGTATTGGCGGGAATTACGCCCGTTGGTTCTGGGATGCCGCGATCTATCAGACCGACGCTGATGATCTGATTGTATTTGTCTTCAGGGACGGTCGGTTCGCGCCATTCAATGTTAACGAAGCACGCATCAGGGGGATTGAGCTGAGTGCTGGCCTGGAATTGGACGAATGGACCGTACAGGCTGGGGCCTCGGTAACCGACCCCCGCGACCGTGAGACCGACAATCGAATTCGTCGCCGTAGCGCGAAGCAGTTCCGGGTGGATCTGGATCGGGATTTTGGCCAAGTATCGTTGGGAACCACGGTGAAGGGTCAGGGCTATCGCTACGACGATGCTGAAAACGAAGAGCGCCTCGCCGGCTTTGTTACCTGGGACTTGCGGGCAAAGTGGGAAATTGACAGCCATTGGACCACAAATCTGACGGTCGACAACGTGCTCGACAGAGAATACGCCACAGCACAGCGATTTGACGGCACCGCGTATATAGCCGCCGGTCGTACTGCGATGCTGACGATTCGATACGACCTATGAACAACCATGGAGAGGTTAGTGCATGATTGAACGCCTGTATCGGATTCTGAGTCGCCCGTTGTTACGCTGGTTTTCGGGGCTTCTGCTGATGCTGTCCCAATCAGTGTTCGGCGCCACGGTATTCGGGGTGGTGTCCGAGCGTTCCGCTGCGGAGATGGCCGCTGGTGCAGAACGCTTTCTGGCAGCGCAGCCAGATCACCGCATTATTCTGCGGACTCCAGAGCAGTTGGCAAACCTGGACAACAGCGCCCTCGATGATCTGGTGAAGCAGGCCGATGCCTTATTGATGGCAGCGGTTTTCGGAGAGCAGATGGGCCGAATTGAGCGTGCAGTGAGTGCGCAGTCGACCGTTCGCGAGTTTCCGATTCTGGGGGTGAATGGCGACAGAGCGTTGACTGTATTGTCACGGTTGCAGGGACGAAAGCCCCTGGAAGGGCTGGATGCCACCACTCTGAACAACCTGATGAAAGCGCCGGACCCCGGCACGGACTTGAAAGCCCATCTGGCAGAGCTTAAGGCCCGTTTCCCCGAACAGAAACCCTGGCTTGAAGGCCGGGCCCTATACCAGGGACGCACCCCGCAACACCTGGATGCCTTATTGCGTTGGTTGCTTGTTCAGGCGGGCGAAGAGCTTGACGTGCCGGATCTGCCGCCCCGGTCGCTGATCCGCTATTACCGTAATGGTGAAGCCACAGATAACGCGGCAAACCTTAACCTGCAATCCGGCCCTGTGGTCGCGCTTCTGGACCTGGATAGCGGTGATCGCCCCGGCGATCGGGCGCTGCTGGACGCAACCTGTGCAGCCCTGGAATCCAGAGGAATGCAATGCTTTGCGATTCTGTCCCGATGGGGTGGTGCCAGCCTGGAGGCCGTCCGTGCCCTGAATGAAACGGTAGGCCCGGCGACCCTGTCCGGTATTGTCAGTCTTCAGGACTTTATTGTCGGCGGCGGTGAAGGTCGGCGTCAGGTCACGGAGGCGCTGGTCCAGCTGAATGTGCCGGTGATTAAAGGCTTGCGACTGGCCTCCCGCACCGCCAATCAGTGGCAATTGTCGATCGATGGTGTTCCGTCTGACAAGGTTCACTACAAACTGGCGATGCCCGAGCTCCAGGGCGTCAGTCAGCCCATGGTGCTGGCTACCGCGGAGCCGGAAATGATTGACGAAAACACCGGTGTGGCCCTGACGCTGACCCAGCCGGTGCCGGAGCGAGTGGGCGCCGTCGCCGACCGCCTGAAACGCTGGCAGGCGCTGCAAGCCAAGGACAACGCCGACAAGCGCGTGGCCATCATCTACTACAACCACCCACCGGGCCGGCAGAATATTGGGGCGGACAATCTCGATGTGCCAGCTTCGCTATATGAAATGCTGCACTGGCTTAAAGCCGAGGGCTACGAGACTGGTCCACTACCGGAGAGCCCGGAAGCCCTCACCGACCTGCTCCAGCAACGAGGCGTGAGTCTGCCGGATGATCCTCGCGCGTTGAGGGAAATGGCCGGTGATGTCGCCTCAATGATGGGCAGTACCTATCGCGAGTATCTCGAAACCTTGCCCGACGTTGTCCAGCAGGAAATTGTCCATGGCCCGCTGGGTTATTTGCACGAGCGACTGGAGCAGGCATATGGATTGGGCGAGAAAGAATTGGCGACCGGCCTGTTGAATCGGGGTATTCGTGACTTGCGGCATCTGATTGAACACCTCCAGCACCCGAGCCGAAAGGCTGCGCTAAGCCAACTGGACGAGTACGAAACGCTCTGGCAAGCGCGTCTCGATGAAGGTGGTCACAGTGCGGAACTGGATGACAGTCGGGTTGCCTTGGCCGATACGGGCATTCCCGGACTAAAGGGGTGGGGGGAAGCGCCGGGTCAGTCCATGGTGGTTGATGACAGGCTGATTTTCCCTGGCCTACGTTTCGGAAACATCTACGTCGGTCCGCAACCGCCCCGGGGCTGGGAAGTGGACGAAGAATTGTTGCACGCCAACACTACCTTCCCTCCGACCCATCAATACGTGGGCTTCTACCACTGGTTACGGGATCACTACCAGGCTGATGCACTGGTTTACGTTGGTCGCCACTCGACCAGGGAATTCCTGCCACGCCGCCGCGCTGGTTTGACGGAAGATGACTACCCGGATTTGCTGGGGGGCGACCTGCCATTGATTTACCCTTACATCGTCGACGGTGTTGGCGAGGGCATCCAGGCCAAGCGCCGGGCGCTGGGAGTCATGATCAGTCATTTGACGCCGCCGCTGGCCGCGACGGAGCTTTATGACGAACTGCTGGAGCTCCGACAACTCGTGGAAACCTGGGAGTCTGCCAATGAGCCCGACAGCCCCACCAGGGAACGGGCGCTGAAGATGCTGCGGGAAAAAATTCAGGTGCTGGATATCTCCGACGATCTCGAACAGGAAATCGCTGGCGAGATGGGGTTGTCGGTGGAAGAGGTTTCCCTCGATGAACTCTCACCCGATCTGCTGGTGCACGAAGCCGGTCACTATGTCACCGATATGCAGGAACACTTTATGCCGCTGGGGCTGCACGTGTTTGGCAGGGACTGGAGCGCAGACATGGTGGACACCATGCTCGACTCCATGGCGGGTAAGGCCGGCACGCCAGAGCTAGCGTGGCGCACCGACCTTGAGGCGTCTCCTGCTTCCGAGCGCACCAGCTTTCTCAACGCGTTGAATGGCCGGTTTGTTGCTCCGGGGCAGGGCAACGATCCGTTGCGAACACCAGCGGTATTGCCAACGGGACGTAATTTTCACGCCTTGTCGGATGATCTGATTCCAACCCGTGTGGCCTGGTCGCTGGCTGAAGAACTGGTCGAGGAGGCCAGGGCCACCAAAGACAGCCATTCAGAGCAAAGCGATGCACTGGTGCTCTGGGCCTCGGATACGGTGCGGGACGAAGGGGTCATGATTGCGTTTGGTATGAAGCTGTTGGGTGTGCGCCCGGTGTGGAACAGTCGGGGCATCGTGAAAAGTTTGGAGCGTTTGCCCGCCGGCCCGGGAACCGATACACCCAGTCGTCGCAACGTCGTTTTCACCACGTCCGGCTTGTTTCGGGATCTTTATGAAAGCCAACTGGAATGGCTGGATATGGCATCGCGGTACGCCTTGGCGGGCGCAGCCGGATCCATCAGGGCCAAGTACCCGGAGCTGGAAGAGGCACTGGACCAGGCGTTATCGGTTCTGCCGGTCGACATGCGTAAGCCGGGCGAGGAATCCCTGTCCACCAACGGTGTTGCTGCCCACTGGGTCGCTGATACACGGGTATTGCTGGCCGCAGGTGCGTCAGCTCGGGATGCGGGTGCAAAGGCTGCTTACCGGGTCTTCGGTACGGCTCCGGGCGCATACGGTGCGGGGGTTAACCGGCTTGCCACCCGGACGGGCGCCTGGCAGGACCGGGAACAACTGGGTGATGCTTATCGCCGGCGTATGGGGCACGTCTATGGCAAGGGCAGCCAGGGTGAACCGGCTCACGACGCTTTCGACCGCCAATTGCAGACGGTAAACCATACCTACCTTGGGCGGGCCAGCCATCTCTATGGTCTGCTGGACAACGATGACGGTTTTGATTTCCAGGGCGGGCTGTCCAACGCCGTGGAACACCTGCGAGGCGAGCCCCCGCAGAACCGGGTGCTCCAATACGCAGATCCGCGAAATCCCCGGGTGGATTCGCTCCAGCGGGCGCTGCAGGTAGAACTGAGAGCCCGTAACCTGAACCCGCAATGGTTAGCGCCGCTGATGGAGCACGGCTACGCCGGTGCCCGCACCATGGGCAGTGATTTTCTCGACAACCTCTGGGGCTGGCAAATCACAAGTCCCCAGGTGCTTCGTTCCAGTGTCTGGAACGAGGTCAATGAAGTGTACTTTCAGGATCGCCACGGCCTTGGCCTGGACGACTTCCTGGCAGAGGGGCACAACGTGCATGTCAAAACCCACATGCAGGCGATTGCGCTCCTGGCCGCGAAACGGGGATTCTGGGAGGCGGACGTTTTCACCCGCCAGGCCCTGGCACGTGACTTCGCGGGAAATATCATCGACCATGGCCTGCCCGGCAGTGGCCACACCCGTCCGGATCATCCCCTGATGGATTGGGTCGCGGACCAGTTGGAACCCAATCAGCGGGAAGCCTTCGAATCCGCGCGAAAAGGTGGGTCGGCTGATTACCCCGCGATGCCCGCTGCCAACGATGATTGTCAAAACTCCGGAAACCAGAGGGCGTCATGTTGAAATCGTTACGGCATACCGCTGCGTTGATGTCGTTAGCTCTGGCTATGTCACCGGGGGCGGCGGCTGGCACTGACCGGTGTGCAACAGACGATACCGGCCAGGAAGTCTGCCTTGAACAACCGGCCAGCCGGATCGCGGCCTTGTCTCCCGGAGCGACCGAACTTGTCTGGGCCGCAGGCGCTGGTGATCAGGTGATTGCGGTGGTTTCGTACAGTGATTACCCCGAGCAGGCGAAGCAGGTCACCTCTGTGGGTAGCCACACCCGCATGGACCTTGAGCGCCTGATGGCGCTGAAACCCGATCTGGTCATTGGTTGGGTGACGGGCAACCCGCCGGAGCAGATTGCGGCCCTGAGGGACCTGGGGTTGCCGGTATTCTCCATTGAGCCCCGAAGTTTTGAGGGCGTTTCACGCACCATCGAACGGCTTTCGACTCTGGCGGGTACTGAAGATGAGGGCTTTGCCGAAGCAGATCGTTTCCGCAAGGGAATGGCGGCACTGGAAAAACAATATCAGGGTGCGGAGCCGGTCTCGGTGTTCTATCAGGTGTGGGATGAGCCCCTGATGACCGTGAACGATGAGCACCTGATTGGTAAGGTGATAACGCTTTGCGGGGGCGTGAACGTGTTTGGTGATCTTGATCGCCTGGTGCCGAGGATCAGTGCCGAGTCTGTTATCGGTGCCAATCCTGAGGCCATTCTGGCTGGTGGCATGGGTGAAGAGAACCGGCACTGGCTGACCCGCTGGGAGGCTTTCCCGAGTATCGATGCCACTGCGAAGGAGAACCTGTATTTCGTTCCACCGTCGCTGATCCAGCGCCCGACGCCGCGTATTCTGAAAGGTTCACAACTGTTTTGCGAGAAACTGGATGATGCCCGTGCCAAACGTTAGTGGGAGACAGACCCTTTGAGCAGGCCTCTGACCATGCCACTTGTGTTGTTGGCTCTGGCCAGCTTGGCCGCCATGATGTTGTCGGTGGGTGTTGGCAGTGTCAGCGTGGCACCGGGAGATGTTGTCGCCGTCATTCTGGGTGAGGGCAGCAACCTGCAGCAAACCCTGGTGCTGGAATTGCGCCTGCCACGAACATTGTCCGCTTTCGCAACTGGCGGTTTGCTGGCCGTGGCTGGGGCTCTGATGCAGGTGCTGTTACGCAATCCGTTGGCGGACCCCTACGTTCTGGGGTTGTCTGGCGGTGCGGCCGTCGGCGCCTTGTTTGCGATGCTGGCGGGCCTGGGCGGTTTGATGATCTCCGGATCGGCTTTTGCCGGTGCGTTGTTGGCCACTTTGATGGTGTTCGGTCTGGCCCATGGGACTGGAAGCTGGACGCCGTCGCGTTTGTTGCTCACCGGTGTGGTGGTCGCCGCTGGCTGGGGCGCCGTGATAACCCTGATGTTGGCCATCAGCCCTGCCCAGCGTCTGCCGGGAATGCTGTACTGGTTGATGGGTGATGTGTCCTACGCAAGAACGCCCTGGCCTGCACTGGTGTTCCTGGTGCTGGTGTGCCTTTTGGTGGCTCCCCTGGGGCGGAGTCTTAACGTACTGGCTCGCGGCCCCATGCAGGCGGCAGCCCTCGGCGTATCGGTGCGCCCGCTGGAATGGACGATCTATATCCTTGCCAGCCTGCTCACCGCAACTGCGGTCACCATGGCTGGCAGTATTGGTTTTGTTGGCTTGGTGGTGCCCCACATGCTGCGGCTGGTCCTTGGTAATGACCAGCGCTTGATCCTCCCTGCATGCGCATTGGCTGGAGGCACGCTGCTGGTGCTGGCGGATACCCTGGCACGGGTAGTGATTGCGCCCGAGCAGTTGCCGGTGGGTGTGATTACCGCGCTGCTGGGTGTACCCACCTTCCTTTACCTACTGTATCGGAGCCGCTGATGAATCCGTTGCAGGCTCGAAAGTTGGTTATCGACATTCCCGGGCGGGGCGATGGGGAAGCGTTGAACTTTGCCGTGGAACAAGGACAGATCTGGGGCGTTTTGGGGCCAAATGGTGCCGGCAAGACGACGCTCTTGCACACACTGGCGGGGTTGCGATCACCACGTCGCGGATCGGTTTGCCTGGGAAAACATCCTTTGGCAGACCTGAAGCGCAGGACAATATCGCAACAACTGGGGATGGTTTTCCAGGAACGGCAGGACGGTTTTCCCGCGACGGTACTGGAAACAGCACTGATTGGGCGCCACCCGTGGTTGTCGCCCTGGCAGATGGAGTCCGGAGCCGACGAACGTCTTGCGAGACGCGCTCTGGATCAACTGGATGTGGGCCATCTCAGTGATCGGTTGGTGAACACACTCTCTGGCGGTGAACGCCAGAGAGTAGCCATTGCCACCGTGCTGACCCAGGCACCTGATACCTGGCTTTTAGATGAACCCACCAACCACCTTGATCTGCACCATCAAGTGTCGGTACTCCAGTTACTGACCGAACAGGCGCGTAGTGGGCGTTCCGTCTTCATGTGTCTGCACGATCTGAATCTCGCGGCACGATGGTGTGACCACCTGCTGTTGCTGTACCCCAACGGCGAAGCGTGCTGGGGGCCAGCAGAACGAATGCTCGTGCCGGCCGCGCTTGAACGACTCTATGACCAGGAACTGCTAACAGTCGAGGTGGATGGTGCGCCACTATTTGTACCAAAGAAGGCCGTATAAAAGGCTCGGAGCAGTGGTGGGGCCATCCCGTCCGGGACCGTCAAAAACA
>NZ_ABCP01000002.1 GCF_000170835.1 Marinobacter algicola DG893 | reverse complement strand
GGCGCCGTGGTGCTCCGGACCACGGGTATTTACTTCATTATGATCACCCTGGCGATCTCCCAGATGATGTTCTATTACTTCTTCGACTCGCTGGACTTCGGCGGTGACGACGGTGTGTTCATCTTCATGAAGCCCGAGACCAGCATCTTTGGCCTCAGTTTCCTGAACCTGGATGACCCGCAGCACTTCTACTACTTGGCGCTGTTCTCCCTCTTCAACACCCTGGTGTTCTTCAAGGTGCTGCTGCGTTCGCGCTTCGGCCGAATCGTCGAGGCCACCAAGCAGAATCCGGACCGCACCGAAGCCCTGGGCTACAACATCTTCGCTTTCCGGATCACGTGCTATGTGATTGGCAGCACCCTGGGCGCTTACGCCGGCTTCCTGTTCGCCTTGCAGTATGGCTTCGTGAATCCGTCCTTCCTGGCCTGGGAGATGTCGGGCACGGCGCTGGTCATGTCCATCTTGGGCGGTCTGGGCACCATCTACGGCGCCATCCTCGGCACCTTCGCCTATGAGGGCTTGCAGTACTTCTTCGAGCACCTGACCGAGGAATGGCTGTTGTTCATGGGCTCCGCCATCATCCTGATGGTCATGCTGCTGCGCAAAGGCATTGCTGGCTACCTCGAAAAGCTTCTGGAGAAATAACCATGGCTAACGACATCGTTCTGGAAACCGAAGCCCTGAGCAAATACTGGGGCGGCATCAAGGCCCTCAACGACATCAGTTTGCAGTTCCGGGACCAGCAGCTGCACGGCGTGGTCGGCCCCAACGGCGCTGGCAAGAGTACTCTGCTGAACATGCTTTGCGGCACCCTGAAGCCCACCTCCGGCTGTATCTTCCACAAGGGCCAGCGCATCGATACCCTGAAGCCCTGGAAATTCGTCCGGCGTGGTATCGGCCGGAGCTTCCAGAAGACCAACATCTACCCGGAAGTGACCTGCCTGGAGAACTGCGCCATTTCGGCCCAGCGCCGCTTTGGCGGCAACTTCAACCTGTTTGTCTCCCGTCACGGCAACGAGCTAGTGCGCAAGGCAGCCGAGCAGGCCCTGGCGCAGGTGGGCCTCGAGGACCGGACCCACACTATTGCCGCCGAGACCTCATATGGCGAGCAGCGCCAGCTGGAAATCGCCATGGTGCTGGCGACCGAACCCTGCATCCTGTTGCTGGACGAACCCATGGCCGGAATGGGTCACGAGGAGTCCCAGCGCATCATCGAGTTGCTCAAGAAGCTCAAAAAAACCTACTGCATCGTACTGGTGGAGCACGACATGGATGCCATTTTCGAGCTCTCAGACCAACTCACAGTACTGGATAACGGCTGTCACCTGATAACCGGCACGGTAGATGAGGTAAGGGCCGACCCGCAAGTGAAAGAAGCGTATCTGGGAGCGGAAGAGGACGATGCAAAGGAGCGGGTAGCATGAGTACGGCACTGCTGGAAATCAAGAACATCAATACCCTGTATGGGCGCAGCCACATCCTGCACGACCTCTCGTTTCGGCTCGACAAGGGCCACTCATTGAGCCTGATGGGCCGCAACGGCATGGGCAAGACCACCACCCTTAAGTCCATTCTTGGCATCGTGCCGCCCCGTAGTGGCCACGTGTATTTCGATGGCGAAGACATCGGCAGGCTGCCTACCTGGAAACGCATGCGCCGGGACATCGCCTACGTGCCTGAGGGGCGGGGCATTTTCCACAACCTGACGGTGAAGGAACATCTGCAGATGGCGGCCCGTCCCGGCAGTAATGGCCAAGCCAGCTGGGACTACGATAGGGTGATGGAAACCTTTCCGCGCTTGCAGGAACGGTTGTCCAACCTGGGCACCGAACTGTCCGGGGGCGAACAGCAGATGCTGGCCATCGGCCGAGCCTTGGTCACCAACCCGCGCCTGATGATCTTGGACGAGGCCACTGAAGGTCTGGCACCACTTATTCGCCAGGATATCTGGAACGTCATTGCCACTATTCGGGAGTCCGATATCTCCACTCTGGTGGTGGACAAGAACATCACGGCGCTCAAAAAATTGTGTGACCGTCACGTGGTCCTGGTCAAGGGAAGAGTGCACTTCGACGGCAGCTCGGCAGAACTTGACCGGAACCTAGAAAAGGTTGAAAGGGCATTGAGTTTATAGATTTACAAGAAACGGATAAGAATAGTCATCTATCGGATAGTTAACATTGCTCAAATTGGCGATTCTTGGTTTTCAATAAAATGGAGAAATAAAACCATGAACTATCGAAATTCTTCGCTGACATTTATGATCGCGTCCAGCCTCGGAGCCGTACCTGCAACCTACGCGGTTGATCTCGGTACCTACAACGACACCTCCTTCAGCGTCGCGGGATTCCTCAAGGCGGAGGGCATCTTCGAGGATCCCGAAAATGGTGATAGCCGCATTTTTGGTCGCGCCAACCAAAGCCGATTCAACTTGAAAACCGTAACCCAAAAGCAGGGACACACCGTGATAGGCTTCATAGAGGGAGACTTCTATGGGGGCGTCTATCCGGGCGAGAACAGCGACTGGCGTTTGCGCCACGCTTTTATCAAGATTGATAACACCACTGTTGGTCAGACTTGGACCGGCCAGTTCTGGGCTGTGGCCTTCACCGACTACCTCGACTTCTTGGGTGGCCCACGTGGCACCCTGGCCGGTTTGAACTTTCGTACTACTCTAGCCAGTTACGAGTTCCAGGGCCTGCGAGTAACTGCTCAGGATCCGGTATACGCTGATGCTGATATTCCTGATCTCGCCATCAATTACAACCTCAATCTGGAGGGTGGTCACAGGATTATCCTGACCGCCAGTGGCCGGGAAGTAGACAACGGGGATTTCGTCGCCGGCGCTGCCGTCGGCACCAAAGTCATGCTGGGTCGCCATAGTCTGAACCTCAATGCCCACTATGGTGAAGGTCTGGGCGCCTTTACAGGCGTAGGCGTGAACGGTTCCCTGTCCGACGACGTCGAAAATGGAGATGCTGTGAGCCAAGCCGGCCTGAATGCTGGTTTTCGCTATGTCTTCAACGATCAGTGGCGCGCCAATGTGGCTTACACCAAAGTCGAGGTGGACGACCAGGCAGAGACCGATTACGAGGGCCAACGCGTGAACTTGATTCATAACATCATTCCAGAGTTGGAAGTCGGGGTTGAATGGCGGAAGTATAATCTGGCTTTTGGCCCGCTGGCTCCGGAAGGGCAGCAGGTCGAAGTCATGGCCAAGTACGCGTTCTGAATTGATCGTTCAGAATTAGCGTTTTTGCTGTATCGAACTGCATCGAGCAGGGAGCGGGGCGCCCCCTGTTCCTCTCGACTTGGCCGGGTTTATTTCTTCAGCTCATCCAGAGATGATCGCTGCTCAGTAATCAAAAATAGATTTCGGTGCTGTCAAATTAACTAACGTCGAACCAAGTTGTGACCTTCCCGCCTTTGTCATGCCGCAGCCACTTTCCAATCCGAGAACGCACCTACAGTGAGTTTCCAGTAGTGCCCTGCACCGATCAAGTGACGGTCGAGACTAAACAACGTGTAATATGCAGCCCTGCTCCTGTTGGGGCGATTTGAATCAACGCATCGGCCTCTCCCGCACACCGGGGGTGGCTGATGCGATAGCTCCGTTTTGTTACTAGCATACTGGGCGCTGTTATGAATGACCTCCGGCACCATATCTCGGTGTGCGACTCCATAGATCCTCGATTTATCGGACAGAAAGAAGGTAACGGTGGGAGCCTTCAAGGGGCATCAACTCCCATTGACCAGCCACTGACTAATGATGAGGAATCTCCGTCATTGGAGGCCGGAGCCACATCCTTGATGTCCCACCGGTCAAACTTCCGTTTTCCCGTCTAATGATGACGGTCCGTAAAGTCTATAATGGCCGTCGCAGTCCTGGAGCAAGAGGTTCGGAAACCGCTAGTGAGCCAGGTGAGGGCCAACCGGAAATCATAACCGACGAGCCGACTATTCAGGGTGACTTGCCGGCGGGCAGATTTGATGCCGTTGACGATCAAAGTAATGATTCGCATCTTTATACTCGTAACTTTGACGCGTTTCCCGCAATGATTGAGTTGCTCGAAAATAGAGGATGCCGATTGCTGTTTGGGGGTATCAGGAAGCTGCCGGTGTTGAAAGACTACTCAAAACGCCTGCTGGCGGTCGGAAACCCCCGGTGCTTGTCGTATCGAGTATTGAACTACGCAAGCCGAAATTACGCACTCTTGGAAGTGGATAAACCGGATATTAACAAAGGACTATCAATCCTCCTCTTAGAGCAGCCGAGGCCAGACTTTACCTGGCATGCAACTGTCGCGGAGTTGGAACAACGGCTCATCAAGAAGTCGTTGCGCTGGCCAACAACCTATCTGGACGAGACGTTTTCTGGTGCTCACAGGCGAATATCGCACCATGGAGTGCGAGCAAGAGAAACAATGGTTAGCAAAGTAGCGTATCAGGATGTAAAGGCCATTTGTTACTGGTCCTAGAAAATCTTAGCAGAGTTATTGTGAACTGACTGTCAGGCTACTTCGGGAACGTAATCGACCCTTCGGTCCGGTCATTATATGAGCGGTCCGAAAATAGAGTTACGGAGACTCTGAAAAAGTTGCGTTCAGCAACCTGATGATTGGATAAAAATAGATGCTGGTGCAAGGCCGTTCAGATTCTCGCCTAGCACTTAGCGGGCAACCGCTGGGCTGGTTGGGGAGAAAGCTCAATCTGTATCAAAACACGCAAGGCAAGCGTCTCATCATTTGTGGTCGACCGAAAAAATCGGTGTTGTAGACAGTAAGTCAGCATCCGGGAGCAAGTTCGTTGGCGTGCGCTTCAATCCAGCTTTGGCATAGAGCCCTTCGGTGAAATCGCGATCTCGATGTTGTAGACGGCGTGATCAGAATTGGCGCTCAGGTCTGCTACTGGGTCCCCTTGTGTCATCAGTGTCCGCTGAAGGCCTGCTGTCTCCGGAGGAGCGAGAAGTTCCATGTCTCACCGGAAGCTTATGAGCTGGCCCGGGAATCCGCGTGATGTTGCATATTGATCTGGCGGAAATCTGGTTAATGTGTAACTTACGTTTGCCCTAATGATTAGCTTACGATTTACTGTTACTGAATCATCGATAGCAGGGCAGTGACATGGATCAGAAAACCCCTCGAGATCAGTTTCTTTTCGCTAATGCCCGGGTAGCGAGGCGCTGGCGCAAGTTGTTGGATGAACGCCTGAATGACCTGGGGGTTACGCAGGCGCGCTGGTCCACCATGGTCTGCCTTCAGCGTAGTGGTGGATTGACCCAGCGGGAGTTAACCCACCTGATGGCCGTCGAGAATCCGACATTGGTCCGCCTGCTTGACAGCCTCGAGGAGCAGGGTCTCATTGAACGCCGGCCCAACATGCGTGATCGGCGGACCAAGCTGCTTTATCTCACCAATGCCGGCGAGCGTTTTATGAGCACATTAAATGAGCGGGCGAGTGTGTTGCGGCACGAGATGCTGAAAGACATTGAAAACACAGACCTGGAAGTTGCCCTGCGTGTTCTTGAACGGGTTATGGAGAATTCTGCCAACCTCAAAAATATTTGAGTCCGAGGCATTTTTCAGGTTCGAGCGAAAAAATTAGAGCCGGGGCGTTCCTCAAATTACAACGGTGCAGGACAATTCCACCACGGCTAGCTGTCAATAATTATCCGTGTTAGTTTTAGTTTGCACTGAACAATTTGAACGAGCAGCCGTCTCATCATTTTTGGCCGATCACCGAAAAGGTCAGTCAGCACCCGGGAGCAAGTTCTTTTGCAGCCGGTTTAACCCGACTTTGGCAGAGGGAACTTCCTTGAAATCTCGATGTTGCAGAAAATGTTATCGGAATTGGTGCTCAGGTCTGTTGCTGGGGTTCTTTGTGACATCAGCTTCCGCTGGAGGCCTGCTGTCCCTGAAAGTGGAAAACGATGCGTTTTCCGCCGGCGGCGATGGTCAATATACCAACGGCGCAGAGGTAATCTGGGCCTTCGAGCCGGCTGATCAACATTGGACCCGCCGTCTTGCGGATTTTATTCCGGGCTGGTCTGCCAGTGGTCTTGCCGGTGTAACTTACCGGTTTGGCCAACAGATCTATACGCCGGAAGACATAGAGGTGGAAGCGCTTATTGAAGATGACCGTCCCTATGCCGGCCTTTTGTTTGGCGGGATTTCGCTACTGAACGAAAGAAAGCTCGGCGGCTTGCGTTTGGCAGAAAGTTTGTATATCGACGTGGGCATGGTAGGACCGGCTTCTGGTGCCGAAATGGTCCAACGAAATACCCATGAACTTATTGCGTCAGCCAAGCCGAGGGGGTGGGACAACCAGGTTGATAACGAGCCAGTCATCAATTTCGGTTACGAACGTGCCTGGTTTGTTCAGCAGGATTTCGCTGAGCTGACCGTTGAATACGGACCGTCTGCCGGGTTTGCGCTCGGCAACCTGTATACCTACGCTTCCAGTGGCCTTGGATTTCGTTTGGGGGAGGGTCTTGATCGTAGTTTCGGCATTCCGTCAGTCGCCCCTGCACAAGGCGGACAATCTTCATTTCGGCCTAATCGGGGCTTTAGCTGGTACGTCTTCGCTGCCGTTGAAGGGCGCTATATGGCACACAACCTGTTTTTAGACGGCAACAGTTTCGAGGACAGCCACTCGGTTGATAGCCGCGAATGGGTTGGCGACGCTCAGGTAGGTGCGGCATTGACCTGGGATCGCTGGCAGATCGCCTACACCTACGTGTGGCGCAGCGAAGAATTCGAGGAAAAGGACGGCTTCGATCAGTTTGGATCGATCGTTCTGTCTACCTGGTTGTAAGTAAAGGCATGGATCGAACGGTCTTTGAGTCTTTTGTCCATTCAGAGGTTAGTTATATGCAGGCAGAGAAGAGTTTGATGGCGCGTCTATTTGTTGCAAATGCAATGGAGGTGCTGCTGGGCCGGGATCCGCGTTAGATGATGGAGGATGTCATTACCGCGACCAATAGGGTCAACAAAGTGCCACCGGCGGCGATCTGTTCCAGGGATCCGCATCTACCTGGCAACTGGGGGTGGCGTTGGTCGGGCTATTGCTGGACTTCGGGCGCGCCGAGGCATTAGTCAATCAGGCGGAGGCACGTCAGCGCCAGGCTCTGATTGCCTACCGTCAAGCCATTCAGACGGTATTTCAGGAGGTGCTCGACGCCCTAGTAGGGCTGCGCGGCTCCGACGAGTGCCTGCAAACGCGGGCTCGACAAGTAGCAGCCCTGCGCAACACTACTGAACGTGCCCGGCTGCGTTTTGAAGGCGGTGCTTCCAGCTACCCGGAGGTCCTGGACGCTGAGCGACGCTGGTTCACGACCGAGCTCGACCTTGTAGCAACGAAACGCGACCGTTTGCGTTCGATGGTTAATCTCTATCGTGCCATGGGCGGCGTCTTCGGGGTGCTATTAACCGCGCAAACTGAGGCCAAAGAAACGGTTGATTAAGCGGTCAATACACCAGAACATGGAGAGTTGTGATGAGCGGCAGGAATTGGTGGGGAAAGCACACAATCAAAACTCTCCTGAGGGCTGGGTGGGTGCGTGGCCTGACCGCTTTAGTTGTCGTTGGCTTGGCAGCGTGGGTCAGGTGGTCTAAGCAGCCGAAAGAGTCGAGGCGGTTGAGATTAACATTGCCACCAAAACAGTCGGCCGGGTCAGGGATTTTCTGGCCGGTGAAGGAGAGTTTTTGAGAGCCGGCGATGAACTGGCGAGAATGGTACAACTGTCCTGGAGGCACAGCGTAGCGAGGCTCAAGCGCGTTTGCAGCGTCCGGATGGGCACAGAGCCAGTGGCCCAGAGGGAAGCTGAGAAGCAGGCTGTCGAGGTGCTCATTGCCCAGAGGCGAGAACAGCTCGGCGCAGCGCATCGGCGCCTGGCGAGTAGCGAAGAACTTGCAGCCAAAGATGCCGTCCAGTGCATCATTCTTGCCTCGCCCAACACGCATTTCGTGGTGCTGGCCCAGGCGATCCTCTATCGTGGCGCGGGCTTCACCCCCGTCTGACCACAATTCCTGGCTATCGCCGTTGTCGGGGCCGCCCTTTTCGGATTTGCTCTCGCACGTTTCCGGCGGCCCCTTAACACCATGGCGTGATCAGTGCTTGGAAAAGCGCCAAGACGCGTTCAAGTGTACTGGCCCTTGGCAGGGCACGCCTGGCGAAGACCGTGCTCAATCAAGCCTGAGCTTGTAGGAATGCGACGCGACCGTTTAAAGTACGCGTTTAATCCGTATCGCATTTTGTTGGAGGACTGGCAGGGCCCGCACGGGCCCTCTGACTATGAAAATACTCACTGAATCAGACGCGCGCTTTATTGAACGCATGGGCCAGTTAGCCCAAGCAGAGGGGCTTTCCCGCATAGCAGGACAAATCTGGGCGGTCCTCATCGTGTCTGATGACCCGGTCAGTTCGTCAGAGTTGGTGGGTCTGTTGCGTGTCAGTAAGGCCAGCGTGAGTACAAATACCTGCTTTCTTGAACGGTTGGGCATTGTCGAACGTCGTTCAGCGTTAGGTGAACGGCAATATTTTTTCTCAATCCGTCCCAACCCTTATACTGCTTTCCTAGAAGGTCAGATTAAAAGATATGCGACCGCAAAATCGGTCGTCGCGGAAGCCAAGTCGACGATTACGAATGACCGCACTCGCGCCAAGCTTGCCGATCTGGAAAAGTTCTACGGCATGTATTACCAGAGCTTGAGCGATCTGTTGGAACATTTAAATGTTCAAGCCTCTGAGGATGAAAAATAGGGCATCGGGATGACCCTGTCAGTGCGGCCGCCCTTGACAGAGGCAGACTGCCGTTCTTCCCGTCAACGGCAACGCCGAACATAGGTTCGCGGAGATGGCAGGTACGGTAGTGTGTTCAGTATTGTACGCGGTTCTCCCGGATTTTTTAGGTTTCAAGTTACAATCCGATTATCAGGAAATGGCTGCGAGGCGAGAGAATGAATGGGCCACGTTATTTATCTGTTCAAAAAGTCCAGCCCTGAGGCCGGCCTTATATCGGGTTTAATCAGTTTTGTGTTTAAGGCGACACATACCTGAGGTGAAGTTCATTCGGAGCGATTTCTATTGTCAGTTCCGTGTTTATGTCGATCACTAAGTTTACTACTCCATTAACAACTCCGCCGAATAGGCGGCAAAGAAGTCCGGTTCCGAAACTAAAAATTGCGGACTCTTCTTCAAGCAAACCCACCCACAGTTGCTTCACCCAAGAGGCAGGTCAGAAGCAATATCGGTTCAACGTTTCGTTGGTCGATAACTAGTTGCCCATCATCAAGGAAACTCATCGGGCCGGAAAGCTTCAGTCCATCGATTGGAAAACTGCGGAGGTTGTCCTCAAGGCGGGTATTGGCTAAACCACTCAGTCTGGCATTCTGATACGGTGCATCAAGGTATACATCCGGCTCGGTCTCGAAAGTCAGCTCGCCATCTTTTTGAACAATTACGCCATTAATGAGATCGTCTCGGTTTTCGCCCTGGCAACGCATGCGCAAGACGAGAGGGCCTATGTCAAACTCTTGAGAGGCCTTTAAATCACTGGTTGCAAGTGCTGCCAGCAGTTGATTGCTCAGATCGACCCAGATGTTGCTGGGTGTGGTAAGCAGACCGAAGGACGCAACTTCACGCGTACTCGCATGCTGCCATCTTCGGCAACTGTTGGTTCACCCGCTATCTCAACATTCAGGTTTGCCGTCAGAAAGATAAATTTTTTGAACTCATCGCAAACTGAGGCACCTACTTTACAGCCAATCTGCCCGTTGTCCTCCAGAACCCCGCTACTGATCTCCGTGATGGTAAGCTTCATGGCATTTTCAGGGATTCCGCTAATCGCTTCAGGCTCTGCGGGATCCAGTTTCAGGTTAGTATTTACATCCCTGTCCGGGAGGTTTTTCAGCGGCAGAGGTACGGATGCTCTGGTTATATCTATGGCAATAAATCGGTTTTCAAGCGATTGCCCGTCTGACGAAAGATCCCCAAGGCTCCTTCCCGGGTCGGCATACTGGCTAAGAAGTCTGGTGCACAGGGGGCACCCTGTTGATTGGTAATACCATCGGTCGGCACGTAACGGTAGGTTGTGCCTGGTTCCCAACTTTCAAGCGGTATGGCTCTTAGTTCACGGCCGTGTTGGCCGCCCTTTGCACGAGGCCGAAGTGTGCTTCGCCCAACCGAAGCTCAAGTATCACGCAATGTATTCGGACTTTTTGTCCGGGCAGATTCACTTTGATTGCAACCAGTTCAAATTCAGCTTGCCGATGGAATTATGTCGGGAACCGAACTCCTCCGCCAACCATGAAAATTATCGTCTGGCCATGCGACAGCGTGAAACCATGCTTGCGCAACTTCAGTCCGATAAACTGAGCTACCAGACCCGCCTGACGAAGATGATGTTGTCCCGACCGCCCGGAACGCTCAGTGAAGACGAAGCGGCAGCCTCTTTATTCATGAGCAAACGCACCCTGGCACGCAAACTCAAGCGCGAAGGCCGCAGTTTCCGAAAAATTCGCGACGAGATTCTGTCCCAGCAGGCAGCGACCTACTTGCATGACAGCCAACTGTCAATCGAGGCCATTGCCGCGTTGATGAACTATCACGACAGTGCCAATTTCAGACGCGCCTTCAAGCGCTGGTGTGACCCGTCCCCTGAGCAATTCAGGCAAAATGTCAGATCACAAACAGTGCATCCGTATGATTAGTGATCATAAACAGAGGCTACTTGCGTTTGTGAAGCCAGAACCTATGCCTGAACCCCTTTATTGATCACACCGTCCATAGCGATTTGCCAAATCAAATCACCAATGGCGTCGAGTGAATGAGCCCCGTTCGGGTCGAACCAGGTTGCAACCCAGTTGAGCGCCCCAAGGCCGATCAGGCGGAGCAATCGGCCGTCAACATTCTTCCGGATCACGCCCTGTTCAATCATTGTTTCGAGGATCTCAGCCCACAGGGACTCGTATTGGTCACGCAGTTCGATGATTTCCTCGCGAGCCTCCGGGCCGAGCGCCCGCCATTCAAACAGCAGCACGTAAACCGCGTCCGAATCCACCAACAGGGTGCGCAGATGCGCGTTGATACAAAGACGCAAACGCTCAACCGGGTCGTCCGAGCTTGCGTAAGCCGACTCGACCTCTGCGGTCACCAGGTCCACTCCCCGGCGCATCAGCTCGACAAGGAGCGCTTCCTTGGTACTGTAACGATAATACAGACTTCCGGGTAGCATATTGCAGGCATCGGCAATCTCCTTGAGCGAGGTCCTTTCGAATCCGCTCTCACGAAAAAGCCGGGCTGCGTTAGACAAAATATTGCCCTGATCGCCCAGTTTGCTTGTAGGAGTAATCTTTCTGTCAACCATGGCTTAAACATCTCCTCAGCAAGCCAGTTTTTTATTCATCAGAGCGGCCGCCACCAGACTCGTTTCACTGATGGTACGCCATTACACCGGCGGCGAGCCATTTCCCTCAACAGATTCTTGACTTTTGGTTGGTTAACCAACCAAAATCCAGCAACGAATGTTATTCGGCAGAAAGTGACATGGCAATGACTTATGAAAATCAGCTGTTTCCCATCATTCCCGCCCCTGTGTGGAATGCAAACCGGAGTGCGCAGATCTGATGACGGATTCGAACAGAGTTCAGCATAGTGATGCTGTGTCGACGGCGTGGCAGTTCACCGAACAGGTTCCTCACGGCAGGGATCTGGGTATGCAGGTTGTCTCTGTGAACGGAAACCAGGTATGCATGCGCCTGACCCCTGAGTCTTGGATGTTCGCCGAAGATAGTAGCGAAGAGATCTGCACCAGCGTGCTCTACTCGCTGGCAGACTCGGCCAGTGGACTGGCGGTATTCGCAGAAGCCCGGGAGTTGTCGCCCACTGCCACGCTGGATTTGCGCATGGATTATTTGCGCCCTGCCATTGGCGACCGTGCCCTGTTAGCAGTGGCTATCTGTCGTCAATTAACAGACGAGGTCGCGTTCATCCATTGCGACATCCTCAGCGAGGGTGATAGTGCGCTGTTAGCGACGGCAAACGCCACCTTCATGCGTAACACCCAGGGCCAGCAGTTTCATGCAGGTGGACGAGCAAAGGAGGGTGCATGAAGACTATCGGCGATTCGGCACAACAAAGTTCAAGCCCTACGGAAAAGGAGAAAGAATGTTCCGACTGGGGAGCCCTGCTGGAGCGCATTCCCTACGCACGGCATCTTGAGCTTGAGGTTCAACGCTATGACGCAGGTCTTGTGGTTCATATGCCATGTCGTGAGGCCCTGATTGGCAACTTTATGCTCCCCGCCCTCCATGGCGGAGTTATTGGTGCACTGATCGAACTCATTGCGCGGGTCGCTGCGCAAAGCCAGGATACAGAGACACGTTGCCCACGCATTCTCGACAGCCACATCAATTACCTCCGCTCCGCGCAGGCCCGATCGACTTTCGCCAGCGCCGAGATCGTCCGGCAAGGCAGGCGGACCAGCCTGGTCCGGGTGACCTGCTGGCAGGGCGATAAGAGCAAACTGATCGCCAGCGGTCAGGTTCAGTTGTTGCTCCCGACAATGGCGGCCAAAGAAGCAGATCTTCATGAACAATAAGCACAACAACCCTGAACGCGACCAATTCCAGGCGCCGGATGGCGCGGAGATCGCACTTTGGCGCTGGCCGCAATCCAAAGCGCGCCCCACGGTGCACTGGGCGCATGCAACGGGTTTCCATGGCCGCCTGTACCGCCCCCTCCTTGATGAGCTTGCCACGGACGTCAATGTCCTGGCCTGGGACATGCGGGGGCACGGGGCCAGCGCCGGTGCGGCGAACTTTTCGACATTCCGGGGCTGGGAAACCTACTATCGCGACATGACCGCTCTGCTGGGTAGCCTGGACGAGCCGGTCTGGCTCGCCGGCCATTCCATCGGTGCCACCACCAGCATCATGGCCGCTGCCCGACGGCCAGACAAAGTGCTGGGCCTGATTCTGGCGGAACCGGTGATCATGGATCCGGGGCAGGGCCTGAAGTTGTGGCTGGCCAAGCTGCTACGCCAGTCACATCGGTTGTCACTGGCCGCCGGAGCCGCACGTCGGCGCCAGGTATTCGACTCGCACGCTGCTGCGCTGGACAACTATCGTGGCCGCGGTGGCTTCAAGACCTGGCCCGAAGCATGGCTGGAGGCCTACATCCAACACGCTTTCCTGCCGCAGGACGATCAAGTTCGCCTGGCGTGTGCGCCGGAGTGGGAGAGCACCACCTTTGCCCATACCGAACACAACCCCTGGCCCGGTATTCGTCAGTTGCGGTGCCCGGTTATCGCGCTGGCGGCGGAACGCGGGTCAACCTTCTCGCCGGCGGCGCGAAAACGCCTGCAGACCCTGCTGCCCAGGGCTGACGTCATGGTTCTTGAAGGTACGACCCACTTCCTGCCCATGGAGCAGAACGAAACCGTTCGCGATGCCATCTTGCAACTTGCTTTGTCCGGACACCGCGAGAACTGATACCCACACCTGAATTTTGCCAATCGGGACACCTGCCATGCGCTGTATGCTGACACTGTTTATCTCGCTGCTCCTTCTGTCTGGTTGTCAGCAGTCTTCGGAACCGCCCCCAGAGGCTCTCGCCTCTATCCCCTGGGTAAAAACAGTTGTTCTAAAGGCGGCAGACCCAGCAGCGCAGAGATTTTCAGGAACCCTGCGAGGCCGTCACGAAGTTCCTCAGGCCTTTCAGATCGCCGGCCGGATTCAACAGCGCTTCATCGATCCCGGTCAGCGCGTGGAAAAAGGCCGTTTACTGTTCAAGCTCGATACACGAGACCTTGTGGCAACGGCGGAGGGGGCCGCCGCGGATCTGAGGCGTGCAGAAGCGGCCCTGGCCATTGCCACCGATGAACTCCAGCGCCAGCAGCAACTGGTAGGACGTCAGTTTGTCAGCGAACAAACTCTGCAACGCCTTGAATTGGCAGAGCGTGAGGCGCGCAGCCAGGTGGAAACGGCTTCTGCACGCAATCAGCAGGCTCAGAATGCCTTGGGGTATGCGGAACTAAAAGCCGCTAATGCGGGCGTGGTCACTGAGGTCATCGTTGAACCCGGCCAGGTTGTGGGTGTGGGACAAACCCTTGCCGTTCTGGCTGAAGATCAATCGCTGGAAGTCGAGGTTTTTTTACCAGAGGGCAGTAATCCCCCTGAACGCGGTTATCTTCCTTTACCTAATGGCGAACAGCTTGCTGTGAGTCTGAAAGAGATTGCCGGGGCTGCCGACCCCCGAAGCCGGAGCTGGCGTGCCCGATACAGCCTGGAGGGCCCCTACCCCTCGTCTTTAACCCTGGGTTCGGTGGTGAGTGTGCGGTTATCACAGAAGCAAACCGCGTCCAGCCATCGCGTACCGCTGGGTGCCCTCGATGAGAGAGGGCAAGCGCCGCAGATCTGGTTGATCTCCGACGGCACGGTGAAGCCCCTTGCGGTCGAGGTTATTGATTTGGGCGAGGAGTATGCGCAGATCAAGGCCGATATCAACGTGGGAACGCTTATCGTCGCATTAGGGACACACCTGCTCACGCCTGGCATGGCGGTGCGGGAGCTGACTCAATGAGCTTACCGAATCTTTCCGCGCTGGCAGTGCGCGAGCGTTCGGTCACCCTCTTTTTTCTTTTGCTGTCCGTTGTTACCGGTTTCTACGCGTTCTCGTCCCTTGGCCGGGCGGAAGACCCTGCGTTCACCGTCCGGGCGATGGTGGTTTCTGTCGTCTGGCCAGGAGCAACCCCCGAGGTGCTGCAGAATCAGGTCGTGGATCGTCTGGAAAAGCGAATTCAGGAGGTGGCGTATTCCGATACCATTGAAACAACCATCCGGCCCGGGCAGGCCGCCATGCTTATCCGATTCCAGGATTCTACGCCCAGCAAAAAAGTGCCGGACCTCTTCTATCAAGTCCGCAAACGAATGCTCGATGAGAGGCCCAACCTGCCCCGGGGTGTGATCGGCCCCATCGTCAACGATGATTTCGCGGATGTGTATTTCTCCCTGCTGGCCCTGACGGCACCCGGGATGCCAATGCGTGAACTGACCCGAGAGGCAGAATCGATACGGGATCGCTTGCAACGGCTGCCCGGCTTGCAAAAAGCACAGCTCTTGGCGGAGCGTCCTGAGCGGGTGTATCTCGAATTTGATCAGGACCGGCTCAACAACCTTGGTTTGTCGGCAGAAGAGGTGTTGCAGGCGATAGAGGCCAACAACCGTCTTCAGCCTCTTGGCTTTGTTGATATTGCCGGCCCGCGGGTTTATGTCCGCAGCAACATCGACCTGTCTGACATTGAACGCCTCACCTCAGTACCTCTGCGTATCGGAGACCAGCATATCACCGTGTCTGATCTGGCCGAGGTGCGTTTAGGTTATGAAGATCCTTTGAACTACATCGTCCGCTCCAACGGTGAGGATGCGATCCTCCTGGGTGTGGTCATGCGTGCGGGTGAAAATGGCCTGGAATTTGGCGAGCGGCTGCGCGAGTTTGTCAGAGCTGAACAGGCCAGACTGCCCCTGGGAATGTCAATACAGACCCTGACCGATCAGGCGGAAGCGATTACTCAGGCGGTTGATCTTTTTCAGGTCAAGTTTCTGGTTGCGTTGGTCGTGGTGATGGGGGTCAGCATACTGGCGATCGGTCTGCGCGCGGGTTTGGTGGTGGGCATTGCGATTCCTGTGACCCTTGGCCTGACCTTTTTATTGATGAAAATGGCGGGCATTAACCTGGACCGCATCACCCTGGGTGCCTTGATTATCGCACTGGGCCTGTTAGTGGACGATGCGATCATCGCCATTGAAATGATGATTGTGAAGATGGAGAGCGGCTGGGACCGGGTGCGGGCAGCCAGTCATGCCTGGAGCGTAACAGCCGCGCCCATGCTCTTTGGCACGCTGGTGACGGTGGCCGGATTTGTCCCCATCGGATTTGCCCAGTCCGGGGTGGGAGAATACACCGGCAACATCTTCTGGGTGCTGGCTTTTTCGTTGTTAATTTCCTGGGTGGTGGCGGTAACCTTTACGCCTTATCTGGGCGTCAAACTCTTGCCCGATTACACCGGGCATACGGGCCAGGACCTCTACCAAAGCGCGTTTTATCAGCGGTTGCGCGGGGTGATCACAGCGTGTGTACAGTACCGGAAAACCGTCGTTTTTATCACAGTGGGTTTGCTGGCGATCAGTGCTTTCGGGATGGCAACCCAGGTGCAGAAGCAATTTTTTCCCAGTTCTGATCGCCCCGAAGTTCTGATCAGTGTCTACGCTCCGCAGGGGAGCGCTATCGCCACCACGGATCAGAGTGTCAGACGCCTGGAAGCGATTCTGATGGACATGCCGGAGGTGAAAAGCCTTTCTGCTTACATCGGTGCCGGTGCGCCCCGATTCTTCGTATCGGCCAACCCCGAGCAGCCGGACCCGGCATTTGCCAAGTTGATTGCCATTGGGCAGGACGTTGAAGGGCGCGATCGCATCATCTCGGCACTGGAAGCCAGAGTCGCGGCGGGTGAATTTCCGGAGGCACGAGTGCGTGTAACGCGTTTGCTGTACGGTCCCCCGGTGGTCTGGCCGGTCAGTTTTCGTGTGCTGGGTCCGGAAGCCGATCAGCTCAGAGAGATCGCGCACCAGATCCGGACTCTCATGACCGGGCATCCGAACATCGTCATGCCGCATCTCGAATGGGATGAGCGCGTACCCACGCTCTATCTTGATATGGACCCGGAAAATCTGGGTTGGATGGGCCTGACCCCGGCGGAAGTTGCCCGGCAACTGCAGTTCCAACTTCGCGGAGTGGCCGTCACCGAACTGCGCCAGGGCATAAGGAGCGTTCAACTGGTGGCCCGTAATGCCCGTGGCGAAGTGATCATGCCGGAAGATCTTGAGATCAAAACCCGCGACGGCCGCAAACTTTCCGTACAGCAACTGGGCAAGTGGCAGGTTCGTTACGAGGACCCCGTCATAAAGCGTTACAACCGTGACCCTTCCTGGCCGTTCAGGCCGATGTAGAAGGTGCCCAGCCACCGGATGTCACCAAGGAAATCTGGAGTGCGATGATCGCCCTGCGTGAACAGTTGCCGGAGGGTTACCGTATTGAAATCGGCGGTACGGTGGAACAATCAGCCAAAGCCAATGCGTCCATCCAGACATTACAACCGGTGATGTTGGCGTTGATGCTGATCTTAATCATGCTTCAGATGCGTTCATTTATCGGCACATTGACCGTTCTCGCCACCGCGCCACTGGGTCTGATTGGGGCTGTGCTGGCTTTGCTGCTGTTTAATCAACCCTTTGGCTTTACCGCGTTGCTGGGACTGATTGGCCTGGGCGGCATCCTGATGCGAAATACCATGATTCTGACCCAACAGGTGCAGGACAACTTCAAAGCAGGGCTGGTTGCCCGGGAAGCCGTGGTCGAGGCGGCAGTCCAACGCGCCCGCCCTGTGGTGCTCACTGCCCTGGCGGCCGTTCTGGCGTTTGTACCTCTGACCTTTGACCTGTTCTGGGGGCCGCTGGCTTATGTCCTTATCGGGGGCGTAGCGGTCGGCACTCTGATCACGCTATTGTTTGTGCCGGCGCTTTATGCCCTCTGGTTTCGGTTAAAGAGCGAAAACTGATGAAGGTCGGAATAGCGTCAAGTTTTGTTAGCAAGTACTTTTCAATTAGGTCTGCCAGGGAGGTGTTTGAATTCTGAGATAATCCTCGCATACGATCTGTCGTCACACTCCTTTTCTTAATATCTAGTCGCCCCGCCTGCCCATGTGGGGAGTTATACTGATGCCCAGCCAGCCAGCCAGCCAGCCAGCCAGCCAGCCAAGCGAGTAGGTCGAGGGGGATAATGAATAGACGGCGCTTCCGTAAACGCAGCATGCTCCCATAAAGGAGCATGCTTTGGAAGTTCGCTGCAGGCTTTCATAAAGTTACCAACTCTTTAATGATGCCACGCTGCCGCAAGAATTCGAAGCTCTGACAGAGCGTCTTCCATCGCCGGGTGGCTCAGGTTATAGAACAATTGCATGCAGTGGACTCGCTGCATCGCAGACAACGGATACGGAGGTCGTCCTTTCGGGCCTTTGGGGTAATAACGGGCTACCTTCTTCTCCAGCTGCTTCCAGTAAATCAATTTGCCCATTCGCTCCAGAAAGATTTCGCGGCGGGGTTTCCGCTTCTTGGTCTGGTACTCTGCTTTGGAGAAGGTGATCTGGTCGATGGTGGCAACGAATTCTGTGCAGTTGATGATGTCCGTATTATCGTTGATTTTGGGGACTAGTTCTGAGATTTCTTAACACGCTGATGCTGTTTGTGTTTTTCTGGTGTCAGACAATATCCCGATAACACTATTGGGATGTTAGGATACTTTGTTTGTCATAACTTGAATCAGTTACTCCACCTCCTCAATATACCCGGGCGGGCGCGCCCCAAGCCAATTTGTCCAGGAATATGGCCAAAGTTGAGCTATTGATTCCCCACCTGCCCAGGCAAAGCCGGTCGTTGAGTCGAATTGATCAATTTGTGGTTAGTTCATGAGATTCAGACAATAGACAGTGGTCCCGGTTAGGGCGCCGGGTGAGTTAAAGGTGACGGGATGTTCGAGTGACTTATCCGGAAGAGGCAAGACCTCGATAGAGGTCCCGATAAATGACAAAACCCGGAAAGTGTCGGCCAAATCGCAGCAGCCATTGTCGGCCGCTGTGAATTAGTCGGCGCGCCATGTAAATGAGTTCTTGCATCATCATCTTTAGGCGACGGCGTTCGGCTGGGTGGCGCATTCGGGCCGGTGAGTCTCTGGCCCATCCAGCGCAGCAGGTTGTATACCATTGTGGCGAAAGCTATTGCCAGGTTGTTGGTGTGGAGCTTGCCCGAAGGTAGACACTCCAGGTCCAGGTCGGTCTTGAATTCACTGTAGAACTGTTCACTGATGGCGTGGTAGCTACACAGTGCCATGACTTGCTGCTCGTTGGCGATGTCGGCTGGTAAGGACGCGATCCAGCCTTCGAGGCTAACGTCCGGTTCCAGATACAGCTGTCCACTGGCGTCGCTGATGTGCACGGTCTCCTTGAGGATTCGGCGGAACCCGAGCTCGTCCGAAACTTCTTCTGACAGTACCGCTTCCATCTTGTCGTCACGGTCTAGGTTCCAGGCGCAACAGAATGGGCTTGTCCGTGAGTGCCCGGGCCTGAGGCAGAATTCGCCGGAGCGTGTCTAGGAAACCGTTGTTGGCATGCTGGCTGCCAGGGCGCAGCTCGCAACCCTGGCACCAGCCCCCCGCCCCTGGGAAGCGGCTATCGGGAGATGGCCGTCATACCCCTTGTTGACGCCTTCCTTATGGGACTGCCTGTTGTCCTTGGGAAAGGCATCCACATTCAGCGCGACATGGCCCAGCCTCAAGGGCGATATCGGGGCTTCGACGGACTGAATAAACTCAACGATGGCCTCAACCAATACGGGCGTCAACGCCTGTGCATCCTCATCAAGTCGCTGTGGCAACTGCGGAGATGGTTGTGATTGCAGAAGCCGGACAATGAATGCAGTAATGGGATTTCGATCTCTGACTAATTTAGAGAATATTAACGCGAACCATCGTTGTTTATCTCCATGTTGGGTCTTTGTCCCTTGCCTTGGTGAGGGACCTTTTTAAGCGTCTCGACTCGGTAGTCTTATACGTTGATAACTACAAGTTTGGTTCATTCTCTATTAATTGAGAAGTCGTGAGGTATATATGTCAGACCGCATAAAAGAGAAAATCGAGTCAATGCTTGTCACGGATTCGGAGAAAGGAATTTATAAGCTACGGAGGGATGCCTTCACTGATGAGGAAATTTTTGAGCTAGAAATGAAGTATATTTTTGAAGGTAACTGGGTATATCTTGCCCACGAAAGCCAAATTCCAAAAAATAACGATTTCTTTACGACCTACATTGGTCGACAGCCGGTGATTATAACGCGAGACAAAGCCGGCAATCTTGATGCCTTCCTCAATGTTTGTACTCACAGAGGAGCGATGCTCTGTCGGACGAAGAAAGGTAACAAATCCGTTATGACATGCCCCTTTCATGGCTGGAGTTTTAATAATTCGGGGAAATTGCTCAAAGTGAAGGACGAAAAAGATTCGGGATATCCTGATTCATTCAACTGTGAAGGCGAACTGAACCTCAAAAAGGTTGCGAAGTTCGAGTCTTACCGTGGATTCCTTTTTGGAAGTCTGAATCCTGATGTGCAAGAGTTGAAAGATTATCTGGGTGAATCTACAAAAATAATCGATATGATCATCAACCAATCGGAAGATGGTATTGAAGTTCTACGAGGTGCTTCCACTTATACGTTCGATGGTAACTGGAAGATGCAGGCAGAAAATGGTGCAGATGGATATCATGTTTCGGCTGTCCACTGGAACTACGTTGCTGCAGTTGCAAGAAGAAAACAGGGTCTATCTAAAACTAATGCAAAGACTTTGGATCTTAGTACTTGGAATAAGCAAAAAGGAGGATTTTACGCCTTCGAGAATGGGCACATATTATTATGGATGCAAGTGCCGAATCCAGAAGATAGACCATTGGCTGAAAAAAGACAAGAGCTCTCCAGAAAGTATGGTGAGAATAAGGCGGATTGGATGATTTCCAATATGAGGAACTTAGGAATTTATCCAAATGTTTTCTTAATGGATCAAACGAGTACTCAAATTCGTCACTTTCGCCCAATCTCACCGACTAAAACTGAAGTGACGATATATTGCTTTGCGCCTAAGAACGAAAGTGAAGGTGCGCGTACTCTACGTATTCGGCAATACGAAGATTTCTTTAATGCTACTGGTATGGCAACACCGGATGATCTAGAGCAGTTTCGTTCCTGTCAGAACGGTTTTCAAGCTTCCGAGGTGCCTTGGAATGATCTTAGTCGAGGGGCTAAGCATTGGATTGATGGGCAAGATGAAGCGGCGAAAGATATTGATCTATTTCCGCTGCTAAGTGGTGCTAAAAGCGAGGATGAGGGGCTGTTTGTAGTTCAGCATGAACATTGGGCTAATACGTTAAAAAACATACCTGATGAGGAAGGGCGAATTATTTATAAAAGATGAAATTATCTGGAGAGATGTTATGACTTTTTATTACGAAAAAGTTTGTGGATTTTTATATTCCGAAGCCCGCTGTTTGGATGATAAAGATTTTGAATTCTGGATTCGGCATTATGATAAGAGTGTCGAGTTTTGGATGCCCTCTTGGGATGATGATGGTAATCTTACAAGTAACCCAAGAACCGAAATTTCACTGATGTACTATGATAGCCGTGACGGCCTCGAGGATCGAGTATTTCGTATCCAGACCGATCGGTCGGGAGCAAGCAGTGAGCCCGATCCCAGGACGCTTCATTCGATAAGCAATATAGAGATAACTGATGCTAGTAAAGAATCATGTAGTGTTCGGTATAACTGGGTTACAAAAAGTTTTAGATATAATAAAGTAGATACATATTTCGGTGTCACGTTCGTTGAGTTGATTGTTAATAGTGACGAGAATTATGCAATCTCAAGAAAGAAAGTAATATTGAAAAATGACTATATAGATCATGTGCTGGACATCTACCATGTGTGAGTTGTCTACAAATTTATGGTCTGAACTTCTCACGGTCGTCCTTCCTGGTTAACCGTTTGATGAAAAGGTAGTAAAGAATGTATAAGGTAGCGCTCAATTTTGAGGACGGCTTCACTCGATTTATTACAACCTTACCAATGGAAGCAGTGGCGGACGCGGCGTACCGATCCGGAATCAATATTCCGCTCGATTGCCGTGACGGGGCATGTGGCACCTGTAAATGCCACTGTGAGTCCGGCAGCTACGAGATGGGTGGGTATATCGAGGATGCGCTCTCTGATCAGGAGGCTAGGCGCGGATATGTTTTGACCTGCCAGATGATTCCGGAGTCGGATTGCGTCGTCACAGTACCGGCTTCCTCTGAGGTTTGTATAAGGAGTCAGCAGGCCGATTTACGCGCCAAGCTTTTTGACATCAATCGCTTGTCAGAATCAACTTTGTCATTCACCGTTGCCAGTGATGAGCTGCGTGCCATGCACTTTTTGCCGGGACAGTATGTCAAAGTGCTGGTGCCGGGAACTGATCAGTGGCGTGCCTACTCCTTCAGTTCCTTAATCAACCAAGCTGATGGGTCGGTGTCCTTTCTCATCCGTGTAGTACCCGAAGGTCTGATGAGTACCTATATGACAGAAAAGGCCAGGGTAGGTGACAACATCACGCTGTGCGGTCCGTTCGGCAGCTTCTACCTGCGTGACATCCAGCGCACCGTACTGATGCTGGCTGGTGGCACCGGCCTCGCACCCTTCCTGGCGATGCTGGAAAAGATCCAGCGGGATGGCTGTGCACACCCGATCCATCTGATTTACGGCGTCACTCACGATGCTGACTTGGTTGACATGGATAAGCTGGAATCCTTCGCAAACGCCATCGATAACTTCACATTCAGTTCCTGCGTTGCCTCTAAAAATAGCAGCTGGCCACAGAAGGGCTATGTCACCGACTATATAGAACCCGGACACCTGCATGATGGCGATGTGGACATCTACCTCTGTGGCCCGCCGCCGATGGTAGAAGCGGTGGACTGCTATATGCAGGAAAAAGGTATTCAGCCAGCCAGCTTCCACTATGAAAAATTTGCGGCAAGTAAATGAGGATAGCTAAATGAGAGTTGAACGTTTTGAAAACCGCGTCGTTGTGGTGACCGGTGCTGCCCAAGGTATTGGTCGTGCTGTTGCCCTTCAGATGGCTGCCGAAAAAGCTAGCCTGCTGCTGGTGGATCGCTCCGAGTTCGTCAAAGAGGTGGCCGAGGAGGCCCTGGACGCTGGCGCGGCAAGCGTCCAGATAAGCGTCGTTGATCTGGAACGGTACGCGGATGCCTGCAAGGCAGTCGATTTGGCGGTAAGTCATTTTGGCCGCATCGACATATTGATCAATAACGTTGGCGGTACGATCTGGGTCCAGCCCTATGAAGTCTACGAGGAAGTGCAGATCGAAGCCGAGATTCGTCGCTCCTTGTTTCCGACCCTTTGGTGTTCCCATGCAGTTTTGGCACAGATGCAAAAGCAGCAAAGTGGAGTGATCGTGAACGTGTCATCCCTTGCAACCCGAAGTACTAACCGTGTGCCCTATGCGGCGGCCAAGGGTGGCGTAAACGCTTTGACCGTGTGTATGGCGTTTGAAAATGCCAAATATGGAATCCGTGTCAATGCAGTAGCACCCGGTGGTACTGATGTTGGCCCGCGGCGGATTCCTCGTAATAGTGAAGCCATGAGCCAATTGGAGAAGGGGTGGTATCAGGCTATCGTTGATGAGGCTACCGAAACGAGCTTCATGAAGCGCTACAGCGTACCGGAAGAGCAGGCCAATGCCATACTTTTCCTGGCGTCTGACGAGGCTTCCTATATCACAGGTACGGTGCTGCCGGTGGGTGGCGGGTATCAGGGGTAACCTAACCCTTTGCTCCAATTAAGAAGTTCGCACTGATTACGCCGGTGGTTGAGTAGTGCGCCTTTGCCTCAAGTTAGGAAGATAGTTTCGAACTAACTATGGAGAAATGCTTGGGAGCGGCTGACGGCACGTTTGAAATGTAACGTTGGGCTCCTCAAGGAGATCTGATTTGAGGGTGAGCCATGGCCGGATTTCAGGTGTCTAATCGCACAACGGGAGACCGCTTTACCTGCCAGGAGGGCCAGAGTGTGCTCAAGGCTATGGAGCAGAGGGGTCTGAAGTGTGTTCCTGTGGGCTGTCGGGGTGGTGGTTGCGGATTTTGTAAGATCCAAGTTCTGGAAGGGCACTTCGAGTGCGGCAAGATGAGCAGGCGGCATGCCCCGCCCGAAGCCGTTGAAAAAGGCGAAGTTCTAGCCTGCCGGATCTATCCTCTGACGGATCTAATCATTGAGTGTATGCCTCTTCCTGAGAGGACACTTGCGAAGCAAACAACAAAACTGTTGAGGTGATTGCCATGAAAAAGGGTGTCATGCGTCCCGGCCACGTCCAGATCCGCGTTCTCGATATGGGCGAAGCCATTGAGCATTATACGGGCTTGATGGGTCTGATTCAAACCGATCGCGACGACCAGGGGCGGGTGTATCTGAAGGCCTGGTCTGAAGTGGACAAGTTCTCCGTGGTCCTGCGCGAAGCGGACGAGCCTGGCTGCGACTTCATGGGCTTCAAGGTGGTTGACGAAGAGGTCCTGGTCCAGCTGGAAAAAGACCTGGTGGATTACGGCGTTGACGTTGAGCAGGTACCGGCAGAGGAGTTGAAGGATTGCGGTCGTCGTGTTCGCTTCACGGTGCCTTCCGGCCACGCCTTCGAGCTGTATGCCGATAAGCTCTATACGGGTAAATGGGGTCTTTCCAGTGTTAATCCGGAGGCCTGGCCGCGTGGTCTGAGGGGCATGAAAGCCGTGCGCTTTGACCACTGTCTGTTTTACGGTCCTGAGCTGGCGGCGACTTACGATGTTTTTGTCAATGTCCTGGGCTTCGATCTGGTCGAGCAAGTATTGGATCCGGAAGGCACACGGGTGGCGCAGTTCCTGACCGTCTCCATGAAAGAGCACGACGTGGCGTTTATCCATCACGAGGAGAAGGGCAAGTTCCACCACGTCTCTTTCCACCTGGAAACCTGGGAAGACGTCCTGAGGGCGGCGGACCTGATCACCATGACCGATACGTCCATCGATATCGGTCCGACCCGTCACGGTCTGACCCACGGCAAGACCATCTATTTCTTCGACCCGTCCGGCAACCGCAACGAAGTGTTCTGTGGCGGTGATTACTTCTACCCGGATCACAAGCCGGTCACCTGGAAGACGGAAGAGCTTGGCAAAGCGATTTTCTACCACGACCGGGCACTGAACGAACGGTTCATGACGGTGCTGACCTAACCCAATACTGGCTTCACGGGAATGAGCAGCAATGAAAGACATAAAACACTACATCAACGGACAGTACGTTGGGTCGGCCAGCGGCAAGCTCTTCGACAACATCAATCCGACTAACGGCCTGTTGATCAGCAAGGTTCACGAAGCCGGCCGGGAGGAGGTGGATGCCGCCGTCAAGGCTGCGAAAGCGGCCTTGAATGGCCCTTGGGGCAAGATGACGCTGGAGCAACGGAGCGGCATCCTGCACAAGGTGGCCGACGGCATCAACGCGCGATTTGACGAGTTCCTCGAGGCAGAATGCCTCGACACCGGCAAGCCGAAGTCGATGGCTAGCCACATCGACATTCCCCGGGGCGCTGCGAATTTCAAGGTGTTCGCTGACATGGTCAAGAACGTGCCCACGGAATCCTTCGAGATGCCAACACCGGATGGCACCGGAGCCCTTAACTATGCCGTTCGTCGCCCCAAAGGTGTGATCGGCGTGATCAGCCCCTGGAACCTGCCATTGCTGCTGATGACTTGGAAAGTCGGGCCTGCTCTGGCCTGTGGCAACACCGTGGTGGTCAAGCCCTCCGAGGAAACCCCCACCACCACCGCCCTGCTGGGCGAAGTGATGAAAGACTCTGGCGTACCGGACGGGGTGTTCAACGTGGTTCACGGCTTCGGTGGGGATTCCGCCGGGGCTTTCCTCACCGAGCATCCGTTGGTGGATGGTTTCACCTTTACCGGCGAGACCGGCACCGGCGAAGTCATCATGAAGGCTGCCGCCAAGGGCATCCGGGATATCTCCCTGGAGCTGGGTGGCAAGAACGCCGGCCTGGTGTTCGCCGACTGCGATATGGACAAGGCCATCGAGGGCACCATGCGCTCAGCCTTCGCCAACTGTGGCCAGGTTTGCCTGGGCACCGAGCGGGTTTACGTCGAGCGTTCCATCTTCGACGAGTTCGTTGGCCGACTGAAAGAAGCCGCAGAAGGCATGAAGATTGGTCCGCCGGATGATGCCGAGGCGGATATGGGGCCACTGGTCAGCCTCAAACACCGGGAAAAGGTTCTGTCCTATTACCAGAAAGCCGTTGATGACGGTGCCATGGTAGTGACCGGTGGTGGCGTTCCCGATATGCCGGAGGAGCTGGTCGGTGGTGCCTGGGTTCAGCCCACCATCTGGACCGGTTTGCCGGAAAGTTCGACGGTGATTACCGATGAAATCTTCGGCCCCTGTGTCCACCTGTGCCCGTTCGACACCGAAGAGGAAGCTATCGAACTGGCCAACAGCCTTCCTTACGGACTGGCATCAGCAATCTGGAGCGAGAACATTACCCGCGCTCACCGAGTCGCAGGCCAGGTTGAGGCAGGCATTATCTGGGTCAACAGCTGGTTCCTGCGAGATTTGCGCACACCCTTCGGTGGCAGCAAGCAGTCCGGTATTGGCCGTGAGGGCGGTGTGCACTCCCTGGAGTTCTACACCGAAATGAAAAACATCTGCGTGAAACTGTGAGCCGATTATGACTGCACCTGAAAACAGCCCGGAAATCGGGCGTGAGATAACCGCTGCCGGCTACCGCACCAACGTGCATGACCATGGTGCCGCCAATGGCAACAGTGATGTTCCGGTCATGATGATTCACGGCTCCGGCCCCGGCGTGACCGCCTGGGCGAACTGGCGCCTGGTGATTCCGGAGCTGGCGAAGCACCGCCGTGTGGTGGCTCCGGACATGCTCGGCTTCGGGTACACCGAGCGCCCTGAAGACAACACCTATAATCGGGAACGCTGGGTGGCTCATGCTATTGGCGTTATGGATGCATTGGATCTGCAACAGGTGGATCTGGTGGGTAACTCCTTTGGCGGCGGCCTGGCCCTGGCCCTGGCTATTGAGCACCCGGAGCGGATTCGTCGTCTGGTGCTGATGGGTCCGGCAGGTGTTAGTTTTCCCATCACCGAAGGGTTGGATGAAGTCTGGGGTTACGAGCCTTCCCTCGAAAATATGCGCCGCCTGATGGATGTGTTTGCCTTTAACAAAGGCCTGCTCACCGACGAACTGGCGGAGATGCGCTATCAGGCCAGCATCCGCCCCGGTTTCCAGGAATCCTTTGCCGCCATGTTCCCGGCACCGCGTCAGCGTTGGGTCGACAATCTGGCCAGCGAGGAGAAGGACATTCGTGCGTTGCCCCACGAGACTCTGATTCTTCATGGCCGCGAAGATGAAGTGATTCCCCTGAAGGCATCACTCAGGCTGGCAGAACTGATTGACCGCGCCCAGCTTCACGTGTTTGGCCGTTGCGGCCACTGGACCCAGATTGAACATGCCAGCCGGTTTGCCCGGCTGGTGAACGACTTTCTGACCGAGGCCGATCAAGCGGCTTCAGGAGCAGAATAATGGAACAGACACGTATACAGGCGCTGGGTGACGAGCTTTACCAGGCCATGCTCAGCCGGGAAGCAGTTGCACCGCTGACCGGCCGTGGCGAAGACATCACCATTGACGATGCCTACCACATTTCCCTGCGCATGCTTGAACGCCGCCTGGCGGATGGCGCCTCGATTATCGGCAAGAAGATCGGCGTGACCAGCAAGGCGGTTCAGAACATGCTCAATGTTCACCAGCCGGATTTCGGCTATCTGACCGACGACATGGTGTTCAACAGTGGCGAAGTCGTGCCCATCAGCGACCGGCTGATCGCACCCCGCGCCGAGGGCGAAATTGCCTTCATCCTGAAGAAAGACCTGAGCGGCCCCGGGATTACCAATGCCGACGTACTCGCAGCCACAGAGTGTGTGATGCCCTGTTTCGAGATTGTCGATTCCCGCATCCAGGACTGGAAGATCGCCATCCAGGACACCGTGGCGGATAACGCGTCCTGTGGTCTGTTTGTGTTGGGCGATCAGGCGGTTTCTCCCCGCAAGGTGGACCTGGTGACCTGCGGCATGGTGGTGGAAAAGAACGGCAGCGTGCTGAGCGCCGGGGCCGGCGCTGCGGCCCTGGGTTCCCCGGTGAACTGCGTGACCTGGCTGGCTAACACGCTGGGCGAGTTTGGCATCACCCTGAAAGCCGGTGAGGTCATCCTGTCCGGCTCCCTGGTGCCGCTGGAACCGGTCAAGGCCGGTGATTACATGCGCGTGGATATCGGTGGTATCGGCAGCGCTTCCGTGCGCTTCGCCTGACCCGGATTGAAGAGGACAACATCATGAGCAACAAAATCAAAGCCGCCATCATCGGCTCGGGCAACATCGGTACCGACCTGATGATCAAGATCCTGCGCGCCGCCGAACACATCGAGATGGGGGTGATGGTGGGGATTGATCCCGAATCCGACGGCCTGGCCCGTGCCGCCCGCATGGGCGTGGCCACCACCGCCGAAGGTGTGGAAGGTCTGGTGAAAATGCCCGAGTTCGCCGATATCCAGGTGGTGTTCGACGCCACCTCCGCCGGCGCCCATGTTCACAATGACAAACTGCTGCGGGAACACAAGCCCGATATCCGTGTGGTGGACCTGACCCCGGCGGCCATCGGCCCCTACTGCGTGCCGGTGGTGAACCTGGAGGAACATCTGGCCGAGGGCAACGTCAACATGGTCACCTGTGGTGGCCAGGCCACCATTCCCATGGTGGCGGCGGTATCGCGAGTGGCCAAGGCCCACTACGCCGAAATCGTCGCCTCTATCTCTTCTAAGTCCGCCGGCCCCGGTACCCGCGCCAATATCGACGAGTTCACCGAAACCACCTCCAAAGCGATTGAAGTGGTCGGTGGTGCCGGCAAGGGCAAGGCCATCATCATCCTGAACCCTGCGGAGCCGCCATTGCTGATGCGAGATACCGTTTACGTGCTTTCGGATGCCGCAGACAAGGCCGAAGTGGAAGCCTCCGTTGAAGAGATGGTCAAGGCCGTCAATAGCTACGTGCCGGGCTACCGGCTCAAGCAGACCGTGCAGTTTGACGACATTCCTGAAGATCAGCCCATGAACGTCCCGGGCCTGGGCCGCTTCAGCGGCCTGAAGACCTCCATCTTCCTGGAAGTGGAGGGCGCCGCCCATTACCTGCCGGCCTACGCCGGCAACCTGGACATCATGACCTCCGCCGCCCTCGGCACCGCCGAGCGTATTGCTGAATCGTTGGTCAACTGAGGAGGGTATTCCCATGACATTCAATCCCGGCAAAAAACTCTACATCTCCGATGTGACCCTGCGCGACGGCAGCCACGCCATTCGCCACCAGTACTCCATCCAGAACGTGCAGGACATTGCCCGTGCCCTGGATAAGGCCAGGGTCGATTCCATCGAAGTGGCCCACGGTGACGGCCTGCAGGGCTCCAGCTTCAACTACGGCTTTGGTGCCCACACTGACCTGGAGTGGATTGAAGCAGTCTCTGATGTCATCGAACACGCCAAGATCGCCACCCTGTTATTGCCTGGTATCGGCACCGTCCACGACCTGGACAACGCCTACAACGCCGGCGCCCGCATTGTTCGTGTGGCCACCCACTGCACCGAAGCGGATGTGTCCAGGCAGCACATTGAGCACGCCCGCAAGCTGGGCATGGACACCGTCGGCTTCCTGATGATGAGCCACATGCAGACCCCACAGGGGTTGGCGGAGCAGGCCAAGCTGATGGAAGACTACGGCGCTACCTGCCTGTACGTGGTCGACTCCGGCGGCGCCATGAACATGAACGACATCCGTGATCGCTTCCGGGCGCTCAAGGACGTTCTCAAGCCGGAAACCGAAACCGGCATTCACGCCCACCACAACCTGGCTCTCGGTGTGGCCAACTCCATCGTGGCGGTGGAAGAAGGCTGTGACCGGGTTGATGCCTCCCTGGCCGGCATGGGTGCCGGTGCCGGCAACGCGCCGCTGGAAGTGTGCATTGCAGCCTTCGACAAGATGGGTTGGGAGCATGGCACTGATGTGTACGCCCTGATGGATGCGGCTGATGACATTGTCAGGCCGCTGCAGGACCGTCCCGTCAGAGTGGACCGTGAAACTCTGGCGCTGGGCTACGCCGGTGTGTATTCCAGCTTCCTGCGCCACTCCGAAGTGGCGGCGCAGAAGTACGGCCTGAAGACCGTGGATATTCTGGTGGAGCTGGGCAAACGCCGCATGGTGGGTGGCCAGGAAGACATGATTGTGGACGTGGCGCTGGATCTGCTGGCGGCACAGAAGGAGCAAAACGCATGAGCAAGACATTAAGCCGAGATCAGGTGCTGGCGCTGGCCGAGCACGTGGAAAACGCCGAACTGCAGGCACACGACATCACCAAGGTCACCAACGACTACCCGGACATGACCTTTGAGGATGCCTACGACGTGCAGTGGGAAATCCGTCGTCGCAAGGAAGCCCGCGGGAACAAGATCGTAGGCATGAAGATGGGACTCACCTCCTGGGCGAAGATGGCCCAGATGGGTGTTGAGACTCCGATCTACGGGTTCCTGGCGGATTATTTCAGCGTGCCCGATGGCGGCGTGGTCAACACCAAAGAGTTGATTCACCCCAAAATCGAAGCCGAGATTGCCTTCGTCACCAAGGCGCCCCTGAAAGGCCCCGGCTGCCATATCGGCCAAGTGCTGGCAGCAACGGACTTTGTGATCCCTGCCGTGGAAGTTATTGACTCCCGCTACGAGAACTTCAAGTTCGACCTGGTGAGCGTCGTGGCAGACAACGCTTCATCAACCCGGTTTATCACTGGCGGCCAGATGGCCGATGTGGCGGATGTGGATTTGAAAACCCTGGGTGTGGTGGTCGAGAAGAACGGTGAAGTTGTCGATGTAGGTGCGGGCGCTGCCGTGCTTGGTCATCCGGCGTCCAGCGTGGCGATGCTGGCCAACCTGCTGGCAGAACGGGGTGAACATATCCCAGCGGGCACCTTCATCATGACGGGCGGTATCACCGCAGCGATCGCCGTGGAGCCTGGTGACAATATCACCGTACGCTACCAGGGGCTGGGAACTGTTTCTGGCCGATTTGTATAAACAAGGAGGCTCTATGCCCATTGCCCAACTTTATATTATTGAAGGCAGAACCGACGAGCAAAAGGAAACTCTTATCCAGGAAGTGAGTGAGGCTATGGCCCGTTCCTTGGATGCGCCAATGGATCGTATCCGGGTGATGATCACGGAAATGCCCAAGCAGCATTTCGGCATTGGTGGCCAATCTGCAAAGAAACTGGAGCGTTAAGCCCCGGCAATTACTGCGAAATTTTCTTCGGAGAAGTAACGTGAACAAATCGCTACGTCAGCCTCATCAGCAAACTAATCCTCCAGAGATTGAGCGACAGGCAGATAAGATCTCACTCACCCTGCACTGTGTCGAGCCCCCGCAGACCGAGTTGACGGAAGCCCAGAACCAGTTTGATCTCGCTATTGATCGCCTTAACTAGGTGTTTACGTCGCATGAGCCAAGAGCATTGACTGGGCGATTGGATGTCCGGCGACATTGTATCGTGCAGTTCCCCGTCATTGCAGGCCTTGCGCGCCTACTTTCGACGGGTTGAAGTCACGGGTCAGGCTCAAGGCTATGATTCTACGCTTTCTTACGGTAGCCGCGAGAAAACCACTGACGCCATATCAGGCCCTGAAGATGATGAGCCTTATGTATAATCAGGACTCCTTTTGACCCCGTCATCACCTACTGCAATGGATTTTGGGCTCGAATAGGCTAAAATTTCCTAAAATCACAATGACAAAAATCAAAAATAGGATAAATAAGATGACTAAGTTGCTAGCTAATGTTTTAAGTCAGGCGACGGTTTTCGAATTCGCTCATCCGGAAGTGGTCTCGGAATTTGTAAACAAAAAAATTGGCCGTCACACAATTGAAGTAATGAATAGCCAAAAATCTCTATCACGTTTGAGTTTTACAGAAATTTCTGGGCTTGGGCTATCCTCTATTTCCTATGGTGGTGAGGTAAAAATCAAAAGTCCGGAGCTAGAAGATGCATTTCACTTGCAAATAATAACGGAAGGCGAGTGCAAGATCACTTTTAAGGACGAAAAAGTTCTTTTGAAGAAAGGTGACGCAATAATATTAAATCCGCATGAATTAATAATACTTGACTATTCTCATGACTGCGAAAAGCTAATCATTAATGTGCCTGAAAGCGAATTTCAGTCTGCTGTCATTGGTGATCTGGGGCATATTCCGAAATCAGGTATTCGTTTCAAACGACTTCCAGTAAGCCTTTTTTGTTTCCCGTCATTGGTGAAACTCTTTGAGTCTGTATTTCTGGAGGTTGAGAATTTTGACTCTGACCTTTTTTGTGTTTTTGATCCATACAAAGAAATTATGGTAAAGAAAATTTTGCGAACATTTCAAGGAAATTTTAATATATATGAGAAGTCTGTGAATGCTCATCCCTGCATGGAAAAAATTACTCAATATATAGATAATAATCTGAAGAATGATATTAGCTTAGATGAGTTATGTTTTATATCAAAGGTTAGCGTTCGTTCAATTTATAATATGTTCTCTGCCTCATTTTCAACAACTCCTAGAAGTTATATAAAAAACAGAAAGCTTCAGAAGGTTAGGGAGGAATTGCTAGGTGGCCGCGCGAAAAATGTTACTGAGGTTGCGTTCGATTACGGATTTATGCACTTAGGGAGACTGTCTTGTGATTATAAGAAGCTATTTGGTGAGTTGCCTTCTGAAACCCGAAGGGCGTTACTGCTAAACGATACAAAAGTAAGCGAACATTATGGTATTCCCCCCAACAAAATAGAGACGCCCCATTAGTTAGGGGTTCTACCCCGTTTCCACGGACGGGTTTAAAACGGCGGTGGACTTACCCCGATACGCATGACACACCCCAGCCTCAAACGGAGGCCATTTCAAAGGCCTCTGGGCTGACGCCTCCCAGGTGGGTATGACGCCGGACTCGGTTGTAAAACACTTCGATGTAGTCGAACACATCTGCTTTGGCCAGGTCACGGGTTTTGTAGATCCGTTTGCGGATCCGTTCCTTTTTCAGGCTGCTGAAGAAGGATTCCGCCACCGCATTATCCCAGCAATTACCCCGACGGCTCATGCTGGGATCCAGGTTATGGGCTAGACAGAAACGATGCCAGTCATCACTGCCGTATTGGCTGCCCTGATCCGAATGCACCAACACTTTTTCCTTCGGTCGCCGACGCCAAACGGCCATCAGCAGCGCATCCACCACCAAGCTACGGTGCAGGGTGGGTTTCATCGACCAGCCCACCACGCGGCGTGAGAACAGGTCGACCACCACCGCCAGATACAACCAGCCTTGCCAGGTGCGGAGATAGGTAATGTCGGTTACCCAGGCTTTGTCCGGGTGACTCACCGTGAATTCGCGCTGAAGCTTGTTCGGGGTAAGGATCGACGGCCTCCCGGCGATCACCCTGGGCGCTTTATAGCCTCGCAGTGCTTTGATTTTATGCTCTTTCATCAACCGGGCGACTCGGTTCTTGCCGCAGGTTTCGCCAGCCTCCCGAAGGTCCAGAAACACTCGTGGCGCGCCGTACACGCCAGAGCTGCCTTGATAAGATGCCAGGATCTGCGCTAGCAGCCGCTGGTCATCAATCGCTCGGTCAGACAAGGGCTTATGCAGCCAATGATAGAATCCGCTGCGAGCCACCTGGAGCACGCGACACATGGTCATGGTGTCGAATTGGTGTCGGTGATCGTTGATGAACCGGTACTTTACTCGGGCTCTCTGGCAAAGTACCGAGCGGCCTTTTTTAGGATATCCCGCTCTTCTTCAACCCGGCGCATCTGAGCACGCAGCCTGAGAGTCTCGCTCTTGGCTTCGACCAACTCGGCGGCTTGTTCATCAGACTTATCCGGTTTCACGGCCTTAACCCATTTGTAGAGGCTGTGAGCCGAGACTCCCAGTCGTTGCGACACTTCGGCGACGGTATAGCCCCGTTCCAGCACTTGTCGAACCGCTTCGTTCTTGAATTCCGGGGGGTAACGTTGGCTGCTCATGACAGTTCCTCCTATGCTCTAATCATAGGCTAGGAGTGTCTAGTGGACCGGGGTAAGTCCAATCATAGGCTAGGAGTGTCTACTGCACCGGGGTAAGTCCAGCCTCTTTTTAGGAATGTCCGCAGTAACGGGGTAGGAACCCCCCGTCTCACGGTCGACAATCATAAAGCGTTGTTCTCTAGGCGTAATGTGTGAGAACTGCACAACTTTTTTCGGGGCTTTTGGTCTAGATGACATTTGGATACTTGAAACCTAAAAGATAAAACTTGTTTTATAAAAAACAATAAAAACAAGGTTTTGAAGGATTATTCTTATGTATCCGCTAGTATAGTGCGTTTAACCCGTTCAGCAACTAAGATCTTACGAAGTGATGGGGAAGTGGAATAGTAATAAAAAGCCCCCGAAGAACAAGGTTTCGGGGGTCAAAGATTGTAAATCTGTTAAAGCTATCAAGTAACCAGTTTATATGGCTATGAACACTTACTATCGCCACAAGACAGGCAAGTCGCACACCCATCCATCACAATCACCGCCTTGGTGTTGCACTTGCCGCACATGGTGGCGTTGGGCGGGTAGTCGCCGGCTTTGTCGTCGTTCGTGGCCGTGGTGTGGCTGGCTTCGAATTCGGCGCGTTTTTCGGCGAGGATGCGTTTGGTGACTTCGCTCATTTCCTCGCTTTCAATCAGGCCGATGGCCTTGAGGTGCTTCTCGATTACGGCGCCGATTTCGGCGACGAGAGAGGGCATGAACACGCCGCCTTTCTTGAAGTAACCGCCGTTGGGGTCGTACACGCTGCGCAGTTCTTCCACCAGGAAGGTCACGTCGCCGCCTTTGCGGAACACGGCGGAGACAACGCGGGTGAGGGCGATAACCCACTGGAAGTGCTCCATCGACTTGGAGTTGATGAACACTTCGTACGGCTGCCGGCTTTCGTGGTCAGTGCCTTCGTTGAGCAGGATGTCATTAATGGTGATGTACATCGCGTGCTCGGCCACCGGCGGTTTGATCTTGTAGGTGGTGCCCAGCAGGAAGTCCGGCCGTTCGATGTATTCGTTCATCTCAACCGGTTTGTTTTCCGGCTGCGCGGCTGGCTGAGCTGCTTCTGGGTCGGCTTTCTTTACGCGGTAGCCGACGATTTTGTTGCTGATTTTAACGGTCATGTTCGTTGTCCTGTGTCGGTTCCCGGGATCAGTATTTGCCGTAGGTGCCTTCTTTAAGCGCATCAAACAGGTTGGCGGCGTTATGGAGCTCGCCGTCGTACTCCACCTGTTCGTTGCCCTTGAGGGTCACCTTGCTGCCGTCGTCCAGGGTGAATTCGTACAGTGTGTTTTCCAGGTCTTTCTCCTGAACCAGCACGCCCTGGAAGGCTTCCGGGTTAAAGCGGAAGGTGGTGCAACCCTTCAGGCCTTTGTCGTAGGCGTACATGTAGATGTCTTTGAAGTCCGGATACGCGAAGTCCTGGGGCACGTTGGCGGTCTTGGAGATGGACGAGTCCACCCACAGTTGGGCCGCGGCCTGGATGTCCACGTGCTGCGCCGGCGTCACGTCTTCAGACGTGGTGAAGTATTGGGGCAGGCGCTTGTCTTCTTCTTCGGAGAAGGGCATTGCACCGGGGTTAACCAGGTGGCGATAGGCCAGCAGCTCGAAGGAGAATACGTCGACTTTTTCCTTGGTCTTGCGCCCTTCGCGGATGATGTTGCGCGCGTAGTGGTGCGAGAAGCTCGGCTCGATGCCGTTACTGGCGTTGTTGGCCAATGACAGGCTGATGGTGCCGGTGGGCGCGATGGAGGTGTGGTGCGTGAAGCGGCCACCTTTCTCGGCCAGTTGCTCGATCAGCTCCGGCTCTACGCCGGCGATCTGCTGCATGTACTTGCTGTACTTGGCGTGCAGCACCTTGCCTTTGAGCTTGTCGCCCAGCTTGTAGCCGTCCTGGGACAGCTGCGGGCACTTGGTCAGCATCTTTGGAGTAACTTCAAACTCGTCATCCATGATCGGCGCCGGGCCTTTCTCTTCGGCCAGGGCCAGGGACTGGCGCCAGCCTTCCACGGCCATTTCACGTACGACTTCTTCGGTAAACTGCACGGACTCGGACGAGCCGTAAGGCATACGCAGCATAGCGAGGGTGGAACCCAGGCCGAGAATGCCCATGCCGTGGCGGCGCTTGTAGGTGATTTCGTGGCGCTGCTCTTCCAGCGGCAGGCCGTTGATTTCCACTACGTTGTCCAGCATGCGGGTGAAGATGCCCACGACTTTGCGGTACTTCTCATAGTTGAAGCTGGCCTTGTCGGTGAACGGGTAGTCCACGAACATGGTCAGGTTCACAGAGCCCAGCAGGCAGCTGCCGTACGGGGGCAGGGGCTGTTCGCCACAGGGATTGGTGGCGCGGATGTCTTCGCAGAACCAGTTGTTGTTCATCTGGTTGACCTTGTCGATCAGGATGAACCCTGGCTCGGCGTAGTCGTAGGTGCTGGTCATGATGGTGTCCCAGATAAACTGGGCTTTCAGGGTGCGGTAGATGCGGCACGCAACCTTGCCTTCGCCATTGACCACGTAACCTTTCTGGATCGGGAAGTCGCGGTACACGAACTGGGTGGTGTCGGACAGGTCCAGGCCTTCGTCTTCCACTTCTTTCTCGGTGACCGGGAACGACAGGTGCCAGTCGTCGCCGTTGCGCACGGCTTCGATGAAGTCTTCGGTGATCAGCAGGGACAGGTTGAACTGGCGCAGGCGACCGTCTTCACGCTTGGCCTGGATGAAGTCGATTACGTCCGGGTGGTGCACGTCGAAGGTGGCCATCTGCGCGCCACGGCGGCCACCGGCGGAAGACACGGTGAAGCACATGCGGTCGAAGATATCCATGAACGACAGCGGGCCGGAGGTGGTGGCACCAGCGCCGGCCACGTAGGCGCCGCGGGGGCGCAAGGTGGAGAATTCATAACCAATACCGCAACCGGCTTTGAGGGTGAGGCCGGCTTCGTGGTTTTTCTCCAGGATGTCGTTCATGGAGTCCTGAACGGAGCCAGACACGGTGCAGTTGATGGTGGACGTGGCTGGTTTGTGGGCTTCCGCGCCGGCGTTGGAGGTAATACGGCCAGCGGGGATGGCACCGTGGCGCAGAGCCCAGACGAATTCTTTCTTGTGCTTGGCGCGGTTGGCTTTGTTTTCCACTTCGGCAAGGGCAGTGGCAACACGCTCGTAGGTTGCTTCGATGTCCTTATCGACGGGTTCGCCGGTCTTGGTTTTCAGTTGGTACTTGCTGTTCCAGATGTCCAGCGAAGCTTCCTGCATCGGGATTGTCGTTACCACTGCCTGTGCTTTAGCGTTCATTGCCACCCTCGGATGTCCGGTATGTCTTTTGATGACCGCTGCAAACCGCAGCCGGCCATACCCCATGTGTCGTTAAGATGTCTCGGCCTGGAAGGCCGGTTGTGCTTCAGATCCGGTGAAACACTAGATCTGGTGTTTTTATTACCCGCTGCCAACTCCGGAAAGGGCGCAACAGCGGGTTTTCAGGAAAGATGGTCACCCGCGTGGTCCACTGGTGCGCCGCTTGTGGTTGGCTGGCCGTGTAAACCCTATATATGGGTGAATATAGAATGAGTATAACAGGATATAGTGGTCTGTGAATAAGAAGACAACTATAGATTGCGGCCCATCGCGAAAGAAAATCAATGGATGAATGCTTGAAAATCATGAAATGCCCGTAGAAACGCCGTCTTGAGGCGTTTTTCTGAAAACCACTAGATGTTGTGGTCAAAAACTGTGCAGAAAAAAATCTGAAAAAAGTTCAAAAGGTCAGTTAAATGTGACCGGTGCACGTACCCGTTTTATACCTGTCGCTAAAGTAGTGATGTGGCGTCGTAAGAGGTAGTGGCCCACAGGAAGTGAAAACTACTATAAAAGGAACATAATAATGAAAGGCCTGAAACGAACACTGCTTGCGCTGGGCGTCGCAGGGTTGCCTGCTGCCGCAATGGCAGACATTGTGATGCTGGAAGACAACGCAATGGGGAACATTACCGGCCAGGCCGGTGTGTCCATTGAGCTGGAAACCAAGATCAATATGGATCGCTTTATCTATACCGATGAAGGGTCACTGACTATCAGCGATATCAGCATCGGGGGCGCGGAACGGACAGACTTCTTTGGCTTCAATGGCCTGGGTGGACCGGATTCCAATGACCTGCTGGACAACATCCGTATCGATATTGACGTGCTTGCCGACGGCGATGCGGCCATCAATATCCGCCCGCAATACTTCAACGCCATTGATTTCCGTGTCACCTCCGGTGCGTGGGAATTGTGGGGGCAGGGCGGCCAGAACACGGCGCTGATGGACAACCTGTTCATTGAAGGTGTTTTGGGGCGTGGCTCTATTCACATTGATACAGACACCGACGTCATGAGGCTGCGTTCTGCGTTTGCGATTGAGGTGATGGATTTCGATGTGCCGTTTGCGGCCGTGGGCATTCGTGGCCTTTCATTGACCGGTGCGGACTACGACCAGACCTTCCCGAGCGTGTTGGACCTGTTCGCGGAAGTGGACCTGTACATCTACAACGGCCAGCGTGCAGACGGTGGTTCCTCCCTGGCGATCGATATGCCCAGCTTTGCGGCGGACATCGGAATGCAGGAGGTGATTGTGGGGCAGGCCTCGATCGGCCAGATCTTTATTGATGACCTGGCGATCACCAATACCCAGATGCGGGTGTACGGTCACTAGTGACCAAACTGTCTACGGGGCATGTAAGGTGCCCCGTAGACGAGTTTGCCGGCGAGCGTGATTAGCCCAACAACAAACTGTCGTCGTCCACTTCCAGCCCGCGCTGCTTCTCGAACAGTTCCAGCAGGTCTTTCACTTCCAGTCCTTCCCGGTCCTGGCCGGCGATGTCGAACACCACCTGGCCCTGATGCAGCATCACTGTGCGGTCGCCCACTTCCAGCGCCTGTTTCATGCTGTGGGTGACCATCAGCGCGGTGAGCTTCTGTTCTTCAATGATCTGTGTGGTCAGGTCCAGCACGAAGGAGGCGGTTTTCGGGTCCAGCGCGGCGGTGTGTTCGTCCAGCAACAGGATGGCGGAGGGTGTCAGGCTGGCCATCAACAGGCTTACGGCCTGGCGCTGGCCGCCGGAAAGCAGGCCCATCTTGTCGCCCAGCCGGTTTTCCAGGCCCAGGTTGAGGGAGGCCAGGCTGGATTTGAACTGGTCCATGTAGCGGGCTTTTACGGCTGCGCTCAGCCCACGGCGCTGGCCACGTTTGATGGCCAGGGCCAGGTTTTCCTCGATGGTCAGGCCTTCACAGGTGCCCGCCAGCGGGTCCTGGAATACGCGGGCTACCCGGCCGGCGCGTTTGTGGGTGGGCAGCTTTGTTACGTCCTGGTTGTCGACGATGATGTTGCCGCTGTCCACCATCACCTCACCGGCGAGGGCGTTGAGGAAGGTGGATTTGCCGGCGCCGTTGCTGCCAATCACGGTGACGAATTCGCCCTGGTTGACGGTCAGGCTCATGCCTCGAAGGGCCGGGTTTTCCAGCGGCGTGCCCTTGCCGAAGGTGAGGGTCAGGTCGGTTGCTGTAATCATGCTTCCTCCTCAGGCCTTTTTGCGGGTAAACCGCGCGGCAACGGACGTGCGAACACCGGGCAGCACAATGGCCAGGGTGACCAGCACGGCGGTGATCAGGTTCAGGTCCTGGGCCTGTAGCCCCAGGAAGTCAGCGTTCAGCGCCAGGGCAATGGCCAGGCGGTAGACGATGGCGCCGATCACACAGGCAATCAGGGCTCGGAGAACCGTAGACGGCGTAAGCACGGCTTCACCACCGATCAGTGAGGCCAGGCCGATCACGATCACGCCCACACCCATGGTCACATCTGCAGCGCCCTGGCTCTGGGCGAACAGGGCACCGGCGAGGCCTACCAAGCCGTTAGAGACGGCAACCCCCAGCACAATCATGGCACCGGTGGCGATACCTTGTGCACGGGCCATTCGCGGGTTGGCGCCGGTGGCGCGCATGGCCAGCCCGGTTTCGGATTTCATGAAACGCCACAGCAACAACAGGCTTACCATCACCACGATGATAAACAACAGTACCGGCACCTGATGGTAGGCAAGGCCAAGGTCGTACCAGGGTGTGAGCACGGTTTCCTCGGTGAGCAGGGCAATGTTGGGCCGGCCCATGATGCGCAAGTTCACAGAGTACAGCGCGATCATCGTGAGGATGGACGCCAGCAGGTTGAGAATGTTGAGTTTGACGTTCAGCAATGCGGTTACCGCACCGGCACCCATGCCGGCGATAACGGCGGCGCCGGTGGCCAGCCAGGGGTTAACGCCTTCAATGATAAGGACGGCTGCCACGGCGGCGCCCAGGGGAAAGCTGCCGTCCACGGTCAGGTCCGGGAAGTCCAGTACGCGAAACGAAAGGTAGATACCGAAGGCGACCAGCCCGTAGATCAGGCCGGTTTCGATGGCGCCATAAAAGGCAATGTTACTAAGCATGGGATAGGGTCACCGTAAATGAAAACGGGCAGCCCTTGTGAGGCCGCCCGCTAACAGTGGGTTACTTGTCGCTGTTTACGACTTTTTTCGCGTCGCTGATCAGGTCGTCGGACAGGGTAATGCCCATGCGCTCTGCGGCAGCGGGGTTCACGAACAGTTCCAGGGTGTCCACGGATTCCACATCCATGTCACCGGGGTTGGCACCTTCCAGAATGCGGGCCACCATGGCGCCGGTCTGGCGGCCGTGGTCGTAGTAGTCGAAGCCAAGGGCAGCAACGGCACCACGGCCGACGGTGGCGGTGTCAGCGGCGAAGACCGGAATGCTGGCACGCTCGCCCACGGAGATGACGGCTTCCACGGCGCTGATCACGGTGTTATCGGTGGTCAGGTAAATGGCGTCTGCTTTGCCAACCAGGGAGCGGGCAGCACCGAGCACTTCGGAGGTTTTGGTGGCGGCGGCTTTAACCAGTTCCATGCCACGGGCCTGCAGGCGCTCTTCGAGCAGTTCCACCAGTGCTACCGCGTTGGCTTCGCCGGGGTTGTACACCGTGCCGATGCGCTTGGCGTCCGGTACTACGCGTTCGAGCAGGTCAAGGTGGCGTTCGATGGGCAGCATGTCGGTCACGCCGGTGATGTTGGCTCCCGGAGCCTTCAGGCTTTTCACCAGTTTGGCGCCCACCGGATCGGTCACGGCGGAGAACACCACAGGTGTCTGGCGAGCGGCGGCGACCATGGTCTGTGCCGACGGTGTAGCGATGGCGACGATCACGTCCGGGCCTTCACCCACGAATTTGCGGGCAATCTGTGACGCTATGGCGGCGTTGCCCTGGGCGCTTTCGTGCATGATACGAACCTGTTCGCCGTCGTTATATCCCTGTGCTTCCAGTTCGTCCCTGATGCCCTGGTAGACAGCATCCAGTGCCGGATGCTCCACAATCTGGGTGATGGCGACTACTCGCTGTTCGTCGCTCAGTGCAATGGCGGGTGCCATGGCCGCCATTGCCAGTAGGGCGGTGCCGATCAGCGTGCGCAGAATCTTGTTGGCCATAAACCGGTCTCCGGGTCTGTTCTGACTGTTTGGCGCGCCGGGAGATCGAACGCGCGTTTTATAATGGGGCGGGAGTTTATCACAGGCTATTGGATTGATGGGTAAGGGAAGGTACCTTTTACAGGGATTTGCGCGGCAGTATGCCGGCTGAAAGTACATGTGAAGTGGAATAGTTTTAGTTCCGTCACGTTTTGACGGTGACGGCTGTGGTGAAATAGGCTACTAAAGTCTAATGCAGTGCAGCCCTTACATACTAAAAACACCGATAACTCAAAAATAACACAACGCAAGGAAGGTCCATGGACACCACTGACAAACTCCCCCTGGATATGGTTTATCACTGGGAAAACGCCAAGGCGGATTCCCTGTACATGACTCAGCCCATTGGCGACGGCAAGGTTGTTGAATACACCTGGAAACGTGCGGTGGACGAAGCCCGCCGGATGGCCTCGTACCTGAAATCCCTGAACCTGCCGGAGAAGAGCCGGGTCGGCATCGTTTCCAAGAACTGCGCACAGTGGATCATGTCGGACTGGGCAATCTGGATGGCGGGCCATATCTCCGTGCCACTGTACCCGACCCTGAACGCGGACACGGTGAACTACATCCTTAACCACAGTGAATGCGAAGTTCTGTTTGTCGGTAAGCTGGACGACTGGGACCTGATGAAGTCCGGCGTGCCGGAGTCCGTGCGTTGTATTTCTTACCCACTGAGCCCGCCCAACGATTTTGAAACCTGGGACGACCTTGTGGGCAAGTACCCGCCACTGGAAGAGAACACCCAGCGGGATGCGGATGAGCTGGCCACCATTGTGTACACCTCTGGCAGCACCGGCCGGCCGAAGGGCGTTATGCTGAGTTTCCGCAACATGGCGTTTGCGGCCGCCGGTGGCACCCAGGTGCTGGGCGTTGGCGCGGAAGAGCGCATGCTGTCCTACCTGCCGCTGGCGCACGTTTTCGAGCGCACGTTTGTGGAGTTGGGCTCGCTGTACTCCGGTTTCCAGCTGTTCTTTGCCGAGTCGTTGGACACCTTTGTCCAGGATCTGCAGCGGGCACAGCCCACGCTGTTCCTGTCAGTGCCCCGTCTATGGGTGAAGTTCCAGCACGGCGTTCTGCAGAAGCTGCCCAAGGAGAAACTGGAAAAGCTGCTGAAGGTTCCGCTGCTGAACAAGCTGATCAAGAAGAAGGTGCTCAAAGGGCTGGGCCTGAACAAGGTCAAACTGGCGGGCAGTGGCTCCGCCCCCCTGTCCAACGATGTACTGGACTGGTACCGCAACCTGGGGCTGGAACTGCTGGAAGGCTACGGCATGTCCGAGAACTTTGCCTATTCCCACATGAACAAGCCTGGCCGTTCCCGCACCGGCTACGTAGGTGAAGCGCTACCCGGCGTGGAAATGAAGATCAGCGACGAGGGCGAAGTGCTGGTGAAGAGCCCGGCCACCATGATGGGGTATTACAAGGATGAAGAGAAAACCCGCGAGACGTTCTCGGAGGACGGTTTCCTGAAAACCGGCGATAAGGGCGAAATCGACGAGATGGGGCGCCTGAAGCTGACTGGCCGCATCAAGGAAATCTTCAAGACCAGCAAGGGTAAGTACATCGCCCCCGCGCCGATCGAGAACCGCCTGATGTCCCACGAGGCCATTGAGATGGTATGTGTCTCTGGCGCCAACCAGACACAACCCCACGCGCTGGTAATGCTGGGCGAGGAGATTCGTCCGAAGATGGCCGATGAAGCCTTCCGCAAGGACATTGAGGCCAGCTTCAAGAAGTTGATTGCGGACGTGAACAAGACCGTGGACCCCCACGAGCAACTGGCGTTCATTACCGTAGTCAGCGATGAATGGTCCATCGAGAACAGCTTCCTGACGCCCACCCTGAAACTGAAGCGCAATGTGGTGGAGGATGCGTACCAGGAAAATGTGGACACCTGGTACGCAAAACGTGAGCCGGTCATCTGGCAGTAGAGAAAACCGACGTAAGTCGCATAGGGAAAGCATTGAAACGGGCATAAACTGAAGACATATTCAGGAGGGAATATGACTCAGTTAGCCCGGTTTCAGAAACGCATTCATGACATGATTCCGCTCTCCGAAGCGTTGGGTGTGGAGCTGGTTTCCTATGACGGCCACGCGTTATTGGTCAGTGCTCCGCTGGCTCCCAACCACAACCATCAGGGGACTGGCTTCGGGGGGAGTGTTTACTCGGTTGCGGTGATTTCCGCCTGGGGATTGGTTGAACTGGTATTGACTGACCTTGGGCTGGCCGGAAACGTGGTGATCCAGGTCGGTGAGATCGAGCACATTGACCCTGTAGACACGAACTTCTTCGCCCTGTGCCGCCTCCCCGGCGGCGAAGTCCCTGACCGATTCCGAAAAAGCCTGGCCCGCCATGGCAAGGGCCGGCTTTCCCTGATTGCTGAAGTGTACTGCGGCGAACCCACCACGGAGCCCGTCAGAGAACCCGTTGCGGTTTTTCAGGGCCGCTTTGTGGTTCAGGGTGCGCATTCCCGTTCGGTGATCTAGGCGGAATTCCCGGCTGTCGGGTGAAGGCGGCGAACGTCAGCTAATGGCCCGGGTGTCGGAAATGGACTTGCTCATCAGGATGATCGGAATGATGCCGGCCAGCACGATGATCAGCGCCGGCAGTGCGCTGTGGGCCAGTTTTTCGTCTGAGGCAAACTGATAAACGTAGGTGGCCAGGGTTTCAAAGTTGAATGGCCGCAGGATTAACGTCGCCGGCAGTTCCTTCATGCAGTCCACGAATACCACCAGCGCGGCCGTAATCAAGGTGCCGCGCAGCATTGGCAAATGAACCTTCAACAGTGTGTTGCCCGGTGAATGCCCCAGGGAGCGTGAAGCCATGTCCATGCTGGGTGTAATTTTCTGCAGGGCACTTTCCACACTACCGGCGGAAACTGCCAGGAAGCGAACGGTATAGGCGAACACCAGGGCAAAGGCGGTACCACTCAGCAGCAGCCCACTGCTGACCCCGAAGTTGTCCCTCAGGATGCCATCCACCCAATTGTCGAAACCTGCCAGCGGCACAATCACCCCCACTGCGAGCACGGCGCCGGGCATAGCGTAGCCCAGGCTGGACAGCCGCATCATCACGCGCATGCCCCGGGTATCGTGCAGGCGGCGGCTGTAGGCGAGGGTGACCCCGATGATCAGCGTGGTCAGCGCGGCGGTTCCCGAGAGAAACAGGCTGTTCAGCGTGTTGCGGACGAAGTCCGGGTTCCAGCTCTCGTCGAAGTATTCCCAGGCATAGTGACCAAGGGTGGCAGCCGGCAACAGGAAGCCGAAGATCACCGGAACGAGGCAAACGGCTACACAGACAAATTGGCGCGGGCGTGACAGGGTGAAACGACGGATTGGCTCGCGGTTGTCCCGCGCCGCGAACTGTTGCTGTTTGCGCCGGGAATAGCGCTCCAGGGTAACCAGGATAACGACGAAGGCCAGCATGGTGGTGGCAATCTGCGCGGCGCCTCCCAGGTTCCCCAGGTTCATCCAGGTGTCGAACAGGCCGGCGGTCAGGGTTTGCACGGCGAAGAAATCCACCGTACCGAAGTCGTTCAGGGTTTCCATCAAGACCAGCGACAGGCCAACCGCAATGGCAGGCCGTGCAATCGGCAGCACCACCCGGAAGAAGGTGCTGATGGCAGAATGTCCCAGGCTGCGGCTGACCGCAAACAGGGAAGGGGATTGCTCCAGGAACGCAGCCCGTGCCAGTAGGTACACATAAGGGTAGAGCACCAGGCCGATCATCAGGGTGGCGCCTTCCAGGCTGCGAATTTCAGGGAACCAGTAGTCGGCGGCGTTGCGCCAGCCAAACCAGTCCCGCATGGCGGTCTGAACCGGTCCGGCGTAGTCCAGAAGGCTGGTATAGACATAAGCGATGACATAGGCCGGCACCGCAAAGGGCAGCAGCATGGCCCATTCAAAAAACTTTCGGCCGGGAAAGTCGCACATGGTGACCGCCCAGGCGCTGGCGAGGCCGATTACCAGCGTGATGAAAGCCACGCCGGCCATGAGTTGGAGTGTGGTGACCAGATAGCGGGGAAGCGTGGTGTTCAGCAGGTGAGGCCAGATGTTTTCTTCCGGAAACAACGCCAGGATAAGTACCGACAGTACCGGAAGCGCCACGATAGCGGTGGTCACTGCGGCGGTGATCAGCCAGCGTTTCGAGGTCCTTTTTGCCAGCAGGGGGTATCTCGCCCCGGTCTGTTCAATGGCCTCGGACATAGGTTTCCTTTGGGTGAATTGGGAATAGGGTGCGGATTGTACAAAAAAGCCGGGACCTGAGTCCCGGCTTTTTCAACACATGGCTGGTTTAGTTGTCGTAATCGACGCGATCAACCATCTTCACCGCTGCGCTGCGGTTCTCCGCGATTTCCTGGAGAGACAGGTCGTCCGGGTTGATCTCACCCCATTCGGCCACCATGCCGGAGGGTTTTACGCTGGGGTTGGCCGGATATTCGGTGTTGGCCTCGGCGTAAATCTGCTGTGCCTTCGGCTCTGACAGGAACTCCATCAGGCGAATGGCGTTGTCACGGTTAGGCGCACTTTTGGTCAGGGCGATACCGCTGATGTTGATGTGTGTGCCACGGCCATCTGCGTTCGGGAACACCAGGCGGACGGACTCGGCGGCCTCGCGCTGGTTCTCGTCGTTCAGCATGTTGCCGTAGTAATAACTGTTACCGATAGCAATGTCGCACTCGCCGGCATGGATGGCCTTGATCTGGTCGCGGTCACCGCCCTGGGGCTTGCGTGCCAGGTTGTCTTTCAGGCCTTCCAGCCACTCTTCAGTGGCTTCTTCGCCATGGTGAGCGATCATGGAGGAGAACAGGGCAATGTTGTAAGGGTGCTTGCCGCTGCGGGTACAGATGCGGTCATCCCACTTTTCATCCGCCAGTTGCTCGTAGGTAGTGATCTCGCCTTCTTCAACACGCTCCTTTGAGGCATAGATCAGCCGGCCGCGGGTGGTGAGGGCGAACCACTTGCCATCAGGATGACGCAGGTTTTGCGGGATATTGTTCTGGAGAGTGTCGTTCTCGATACCTTCAACGAGGTCGCGCTCGACCAGCTCGTTGATGCGGGAGATGTCCACCGTCATCACCAGGTCCGCAGGGCTGTTGCGTCCTTCACGCTCCAGTCGCTCGGCCAGGCCTTTCTTGGCGAAGACCACGTTGGTTTCGATACCGGTTTCTTCCTGGAACGCGTTCAGCAGCGGTTCCAGCAGGTAAGCCTGGCGGTAGGAGTAGATGTTGACCTCGCCGTCAGCGCTGGCCTGCAGGGGCAGCGCGCAGGCTGCTGCGATGGCAGTCGCCGCAAGTTTCATTTTCATGGTGGGACTTCCTTTTTGGTTTTGGGTAAGGGGTGATCTTTAAATGTGTAGTGAGACGTAATGGTAGTTAACAATGCCAACTATTCTTATTTGTGTTGCGCTGAGTGTCAATACACCGTTGCCAACTTATCGCGGAAATGGTGTTATGCTTCGGAAGACTATAAAAACTATGTAAAAAGTGGTGGGCCTACAGACTATGGTTGGGAATGATCGAAGAGTGCACGGTCGCACAGCAATGAGTGCGAAGGTTCGGGTTACCCATGAAGAACTTGGTGAATTCGTGTTCTCAACCAGGGACATTTCCGATGGCGGCGTTTTTATCGTCGTCGACACCGAACCCTTCGCACCGTCGATCGGTGACAGCGTTCAGGTTCAGGTGCAGGGCCTTCCGGTACCTGCACCCGTGCTGGATATGGTGGTGGTGCGTAAGACCAACGACGGTTTTGGCCTACAGTTTGCGGATCAATAGACGGTTTTCACCTGAATGACATTCAACAGATACTTCTTTTTCATGAGGCCTTTCGCCGCCGTTCTGCCACTTGTCCTGAGTGGGTGCGCATCCTACTACACACACTATGCGGTGTTTCCCGCAGAGAATTCTGCTGGCGAAGACCGCCAGGTGAAATTGACGTGGCAGACTGCCGAATACCCCGGCTGGTGGGTGGCGGATAACCAGTCCACACCCATTACCGTTGAAACCCAATGCAGTGCCCGTGAATGGCGTTTGGTGGATGACAGTCATGCTGCTGCTGATCAATCCTGCGGCGAGGGTATCCGGGCCTGCGGTAGCGAAGGGCTGGACCGTGTTGCCCGCACGGGCGCGTCGGCGGCTGGCAAGCGCTGCATGACGATTAGTGCCGGTGATCCGGCGGCACGCGTCACTGATATTGGTTCGTCACTGGATCTGCTGGTGTCCTGTGAGCCCGTCAAGACCGTTCGGGGTAGTGGCGATGATGCCGAGAACATCGACTATATCCGGGCTTCAGCGGTGCCTTACACTATCTATAGCCGCAAATCCCCCCGTGGATCACTTCACGCCCGGCCGCCTGAGCTGGATGATTCGGTTTGTGACGACGAATAGCCCGGCAACGACCTGTCAGTAATGTGAATGGTGTCACATTGCTACAATTTGTTTCCTGATGATAGTTTCAGTTACTCCCTGTCGCGTTCCGGTTACTTCACACTACATAAATGTAATGGACTCTTTCGGAGCGGGCGTCACAATAGTGATTATCGATTCGTGCACGTGTAGAGGTGCCCCGTGGGAGTCCGTCAAAAGAAAATTGCTGTACACGATCTGGAGATTGGCATGTTTGTGTCCGATCTCGATCGCCCGTGGCATCAGACGCCTTTCCCCATCCAGGGCTTTCACATCCGCTCCCAGAACGACGTGCGTTCGCTGGTCACTCATTGCAAGTGGGTGATTATCGATGAGGCCGAGGTTCGCGAGGCCATCGAACAGACCAAACCTGGAAAGCGTGTCTTCAGCCGCACGACCAAACGCTCAGGGCATGAGCGCGAATCGGTCCAGTTGCCGCCGCTCAACATCAAGGAGCCGGTCAAGTACGACACCGTAACGACCATGCGTAAAGAGCTGAAGGTGTCCAGGAAGCTGATGATGGATGCGGAGGCGTCGCTGAATCAGGTTTTTGAGGCTGTTCGTCAGCATGAAGCGCCAGACCTTAGAGGGGTGGCCATCGTCACCCAGAAAATGGTTTCCAGCGTTGTTCGCAACCCTGACGCCATGCTGTGGCTTAGCCGCACCCGTCACCATGACAACTATACCTATCGGCACTCCCTGAATACGGCTGTATGGGCACTGGTCTGTGGTCGTCAGTTGGGCCTGAACGAAGGCCTTCTCAATCACCTTGGGATGGGCTGCCTGCTGTCTCAGGTCGGCAAGCTGGACCTTCCTGCCCGCATTCTTGCCAATGAGGGCAAACTGGATTCCGAGGACTTCTCCGTGTACCGCACCTACGTGGAACGCGGCGTTACGAAGCTTGCAGACAGCGGCTTATCCCGCGCGGTTCTCAGTGTTGTTCAGGGCCACCGCGAACGGCATAACGGATCTGGTTTCCCGGAAGGTGTCCGGGGCGACCGGATTCCTCTGCTGGCCAAAGTGGCTGGGCTGTCGGAGTATTTCGAGACACTGATTGGCCCGCGGACTTCAGCGGAGCCCATGACGCCGGCCCGTGCGGTCACACTGTTGTATGAGATGCGCAACATAGAATTCCAGGAGGACCTGGTGGAGCAGTTTATCCAGGCCATTGGCATTTACCCCACCGGCAGCCTGGTTGAACTGAACGACGGCCAGCGCGGCATTGTGGTTTCTCATGCGCCTGAGCGTCGGTTGTGGCCGAAGGTGATGGTGATGACGGACTGCGACCGCCGGCCGTTGAAGTCCGCCCGGATCGTGGACCTTGCAAAATACAATGAAGGGCGTGGCGCACATGACACTCTGACAGTGGCCGAGTGCCTGCCCCATGGCACGGAAGGGTTGAACCCGGAGCACTACGACGTGACTGGCGCCGAATCCCGCTGGAACCTGTCACGCATTGTCGGCGCCTGATACGGCTCGGGTTATCGAGCAATTATTGAATAAGTACCCTGAGCTGTTTCTTCACCCATCGGTAGGTACCCTCGGGGCGGAAGTTCACCAACAGCTCGGATTCTCCTCCGGATTCACCCGCAACAAAATACTCCACAGACGCTGACTGCCAGTCGAAAGAGTGCACCACCACATCCTGATCGCGGGTGCTGATGGCTTCGATGGTATCCAGTTGCGGCTGATCGGCTATCTTGCGTACCCGCACGGTTTTGATGGCGGTATCCGAAGCGGGGAATTCCGCCACATAATCGTCCAGGTAATAACGATTGGCCAGTCGGGTGGTGATGGTATCCAGTTCGCGCGTGAGATAACCCTCAGCGTTCTCGACGTCGACATCCTCAAGGCTGCGGACGGCGTTGAGGATGCGGTCACGTTTGCTTTGCAGATCTTCCCGATACTCGACGTCTTCGTCACGATCCTCTTCTTCTTCCGGGCGGGGGTCCGCGTTGGCGATTTCCTCTTCCGTGGGTGGGTCTTCGCAGAGCTCATCGTCGGCTGGATAGAAGCAGATGCTTTGAAGCAACTGGTTGGCGGGAGACGGGGAGTTGCCGCCTTGTGCGAAATCACTTTCGGGAACGTTGAAGTCGATCGGCGCGTCCAGATCGGGTAGTGCGGCATTCAGTTGCGTAATAACCCGCTCCCGTATGTCGATGCCCTGGCCGCTGGAGAGGTTCAGGCTCCAGTTGAGCGCCAGTAGAAACCGCGTCATGTTGATCAGGGTAACCTCATCCTGGATCAGTTGCTGCTCTGTCAGTCGGTGGTTCTGCAGTCCTTCGTCGGTGGTGCCTGGTATCTCCAGCGCGGTCCGCACGTCCGGGAAGAATTCCAGAGGCGTGACAATGGACCGCGCGGGGACGCCATCCGCCAGTTGCAGGTTGCCAACGCGAAGGCTGAGCCGTTCACCGGGGTAGTAGTTGAAGCGTCCGTTGGCGTCGGTGGTGCCGTTGCGGCTGGCGGTGGAATAGGTGAGCCCGGAGATACCTGCCGGCATGAGCTGTCCGGTGCGTGAACCGTCATCTCCGCCGCTGCCGTCGCCACCGAAGCACCCGGCCAGCAGGACCGTTAATGCGAGGGGGCAAATCAGAGACGGTAATGCAGATGTGAAGTGAGCGGATCTCATGGTGGCGCGTACATTCCCTGGCGTTCGGTCGGTGGTGCAAGACCTTTTGTAAGTTGTTGTAACCGGCATTATAAGGACGGCACTGGTGCCATATCGGGAAACCTGTCGCAGTTTGGGGTTTTAGTCGGTGTAGTGGGATTGCGCCGAACTACTTGAATTTCACTTTCCGGGCCTCCAGTTATAGCTTTTGTTTTTACTACTCCACTATTGGCCGCGGCAGCAGCATTGTCAGTGGCCCCTGCAGCTCTGGATTCACTATGACCAACGCACTTGAAATCGAAGGTCTGGTCAAGACCTATGGCGACGGCTTCCAGGCCCTGAAAGGGATTGACCTGCATGTCGCCGAAGGTGACTTTTTTGCCTTGCTTGGCCCCAACGGGGCGGGGAAGTCCACCACCCTTGGCATTGTTTGTTCACTGGTGAATAAAAGCGCGGGCAAGGTTCGCGTATTCGGCTCTGACATCGATACCCATCTATCGGACGCCAAACTGAACCTGGGTGTTGTGCCCCAGGAGTTCAACTTTAACCAGTTTGAGAAGGTGTTCGACATCGTGACCACCCAGGCGGGCTATTACGGTATTCCTCTGAAGAAGGCATCGGAGTCCGCGGAAAAGTACCTTCGCCAGCTTGGGCTTTGGGACAAGCGCAATACGCCGGCCATGATGTTGTCTGGGGGCATGAAACGGCGGCTGATGATTGCCCGGGCGCTGGTGCACGAACCCAAGCTGTTGATCCTGGATGAGCCCACGGCCGGGGTGGATATCGAGTTGCGCCGCTCCATGTGGACGTTCCTGGAAGAGATGAACCGACAGGGCACCACTATCATTCTGACCACCCACTACCTGGAGGAAGCGGAAGCCCTGTGTCGCAACATTGCCATCATTGATCACGGCAAAATCCTGCGTCACACCAGCAAGCGAGCATTGCTGCAGCAGTTGAGCTCTGAAACCTTCGTGCTTGATACAGCGGAGCCGCTTGAGGAGGCGCCGGTGCTTGAAGGGTTCTTCAGTCACATGGATGACGAGGGTGCCCTGGTGGTGGATGTGGAAAAAGGTCAGAGCCTGAACGGCATGTTCGTCCAGTTGGAAGAGCAGGGCGTTCGCGTGGTCAGCATGCGCACGAAGGCAAATCGACTCGAGGAGCTGTTTATCCGCATGGTTGAGGACAACAACCCCCGTAACACCACACAGGGAGAAACCGCATGAGAACGGATGCGATGCTGACTGCCTATAAAACCATCGTCACCCGTGAAATCCGTCGCTTCATGCGGATATGGCCACAAACCCTGTTGCCACCGGCGGTCACCATGACGCTGTACTTTATTATTTTCGGCAACCTCATTGGCTCGCGCATTGGGGTGATGGGCGGCTTCGATTATATGGCGTTCATTGTTCCAGGGCTGATCATGATGTCGGTGATCACCAGTTCCTACGCCAACGTGGTGTCGTCGTTTTTCTCCATGAAGTTCCAGCGCAGCATTGAGGAGTTGTTGGTATCACCTGTACCAAACTGGGTGATCCTTGCCGGTTATGTGACCGGTGGGATGTCCCGGGGCTTGGGCATTGGATTGATCGTAACGCTGCTGTCCCTGGGCTTTACGCAGCTGTCGATCCATCATCTGCCAATGGTCATCCTGACGGTGTTCCTCACATCGGCGCTGTTTTCGTTGGGTGGCTTTATCAACGCCATGCTCGCGACCAAGTTTGATGATATTTCCATTGTGCCGACGTTTGTTCTGACACCGTTGACGTACCTGGGCGGGGTGTTCTACTCCATCGACCTGCTGCCGGGGTTCTGGCAAGGGGTGTCGATGATCAACCCGATACTCTACATGGTGAATGCCTTCCGCTACGGTATTCTGGGCGTGTCGGATGTTAATCCCTACGTTGCCCTTGGTATGATTTTGCTGTTTATTGCCATTCTGTCTGCCATTTCCCTGCGCATGTTGGCGCGCGGTAAAGGCATACGTCACTGATGAACGTTTCCCAGGATTGATCATGGCCCTTATTGACGCCCCGCTGGGCAAGTCCAGCGACTACCCGGATGCCTACGATCCGCAACTGCTGTTTCCCGTGGCACGGGAGGAAAACCGTCGCCGCATCGGGCTGGAGGATGGTCGCTGGCCGTGGTTCGGGGAAGACCTGTGGCAGGCCTGGGAGATTTCCTGGTTGCGCAGCGGTGGTGTGCCTGCAGTGGCCTGGGCGGAAATCCGGGTGCCTTCGGCGTCGCCGTCCATTATTGAGTCGAAGTCCCTCAAGCTGTATCTGAACTCCCTGAACCAGACAGTGTTTTCCTCTGCCGACCAGGTCCGGGACGTGATTGCCCGCGACCTGTCCAGCGCGAGCGGCGCCGCGGTGCAGGTAGATCTGCACAGTGTTGATCAGGGGGCGAGGGCGGTCGGTCGGCCGGAAGGCTTTGTGCTGATCGACGATGAGGACGTGGACTCCGTGGGTTACGACTATAACCCGGACAGCCTGCAGGCGGCTGGTGAGGTGGTGTCGGAAAAACTGTGTTCCCACCTGCTGAAGAGCAATTGCCCGGTGACCGGCCAGCCGGACTGGGCAACGGTGCTGATTGACTACACCGGTCCGGCGATGGACCGGGCAGGGCTACTGCAATACATAGTGAGTTTTCGCCAGAAGCAGGACTTTCATGAGCATTGTGTGGAAACGATGTTTACCGACCTGATGACCCGTTGTCAGCCGCAGAAGCTGTCGGTTTGCGCCCGTTATACTCGGCGGGGTGGCCTTGATATCAACCCCTGGCGCAGCACCGACCCGGAAGAGGCGGTGGGGCCACGGCTGATCAGGCAGTAGATGTCACGGCGGGAACGGTCAGGAATCTTCTTCCTGGCGTAGTCGCTCAGCGGCGTCCTCAAGCGCAGACAGGATGGATTCCCGCTCCCGTTCGGTGATTTTTTCCGAATCCAGGTACATGGCAAAGCCGCTGCGTTCGTGCTCAAGGAAACTGCGGTTGGGGCCCATGTCGCGGCGGAAATCCACCACTTCGTAGATGGACACCGGGCGGCCGAAGCCTTTCACGGTGATCTCGCCCTTGTCGCGGCACATGATGCGGTCCTTGATCAGCGAGAAGGTTTCGTAGGAGATCAGGATTTCACCGGGTTCAGCCAGGGATTCCAGGCGGCTGGCCAGGTTCACTTCCTTGCCGATGATGGTGTAGTCCATGCGGTTCTCGGCGCCGAAGTTGCCAACGGTGGTGTAGCCGGTGCTGATGCCCATGCGGATTTCCAGTGGTGTTTTGATGCCCTGGCTGCGCCATTTCTGCCGCATGATTTTCATGTGTTTGCGCATTTCCACCGCCATGGACACGCAGGCGAATGCGTCCTCCTTCTGTCCCCGGCTAGTGGGATCGCCGAAGAAAATCATGATGGAGTCGCCAACGAACTTATCGATGGTGCCGCCGTATTTGAGGGCCACTTCCGACATTTCGTTGAAGTAGTGGTTCAGCAGTTCCGTCAGAGCTTCCGGCTCCATTTCTTCGGAGAGTTCTGTAAAACCCTTGATATCGGAGAAGAAGACGGCCAGTTTCTTGCGTTGCGTTTCCAGCCGCACGTCCCTTTCACCGGTAAAGATGGACTGCCACACCTGCGGTGACAGGTACTTGGACAGTTTGTGGGACAGGGCGATGGACTGCTCCCGCTGATTCTGGATCTGGGTTTTTGCCATCATCAGCGCGCGGGCCTGCTGGTGGGAGTAGAACGCAGTCACGCAGATATAGAGGCCGGTGGCACTGATCGCGATAATGCTGGTGATCATCGGCGATTGCAGCGACTCGGCGGGGCCCACAATGGCAACGCCGATGGCGCCGCAAGCCGCCATGATCATGGTGCCAAACAGCCACTGGCGGATGCCGCCCACGATCAGGCAACTGAACATCAGCATCAGCGCGACGGCGACCGAGGGTATGGCAATCAATCCAATGCAGCCGACGAATCCGCCTCCGATGGCACAATCCGTTAACAGCATTTTCTGGCGAATACGGGATGAGTTACGGAGAAACGTCCGCCGGGTAAGTTGGTGGGCGATGTGCGGCCAGGTCAGTGCGCCTGAAAGCAACCACAGCATCCACAGGCCGAAGACATCCTGCAGCACGCCTGAGACAATAATGCCAGCCGTCGCCGTATACGCCAGTATCCTACCGTTGTAATCCGGCATGGGCGGGATGGCAATCGGATGGTTCTGCGAGTCAAGTACGGAGGCCTTGCTGGCACTGGTACTGGCGTTACGCAGGTCGATCGGTGCGCTCATCATTCAGAAACGGATCCGCCCGATGAGCATGTCCCTGAACATCACCCAATCGCCCATAAGGCTGTACAGTGGGTGTTTAAAGGTGGCGGGTCGGTTTTTCTCGAAACCGTAGTGGCCAATCCAGGCAAACCCGTAACCGATGAGGGGCAGGAGCAACAGATAGAGGAACTTGGCCGTTACAATGGCGTAGAGTGCAACGAGGATGACCAGTAGACTGCCGACGAAGTGAAGTCTGCGGCAGTTCACATCGCTATGTTCTTCGAGGTAGTACGGATAGAAGTCCGCGAAATCGCGGAATGTTTGCTGTTGGCTCATAGGGCGTCTACCGGCTCGCTTATCGTTTTTAAGGTAGATAGTACTCTCTGATAGTGGAAAGTACTTAGACTAAAGACTAACAGTAAACCATCCGTGCCACAATTCATACGGTCGTTTGGCCCGAACTGACGTATTGAAATCAATCACAGCGAGGCGATATGACAGCAGTAATGGAAGCCCTGGTAAAACGATCTTCAGAGCCACGCCTGGAGGCGCCAGCACCGGACCCGGCAACGCTTGAAAATGCCTTTGCCTGCGCCGCGAGGGCGCCGGACCATGCGTTGCTGAGGCCCTGGCGGTACCTGATTATTGAGGGAGACGAGGCATTGAACGCCCTGGGTGAATTGTTTGCCACCACCTGTGGCGACGGCGCCTCGGAAAAGGAGCGGGAAAAACGCTGCAAGAAGGCACTGCGGGCGCCTATGGTGATCGTGGGCATTGCGTCTTACCAGTCCCATCCCAAAGTGCCGGAGATCGAGCAGTCCATGTCGGCCGCGGTGGGGATGGGGTATTTGTTGCTGGCTCTTGAATCCGCCGGTTTTGGAGGCATGTGGCGTACCGGTGCCATGGCGCACGATCCAGCTATCAAGCGAGGCTTGGGGCTGCAGGACAATGAGATCATAACCGGGTTCCTGTATACCGGCAGTGTCAGTGCGAACAAGCCCAGCATACCCAGGCCTGAACCCAAAGAGTTTGTCAGGCGCTGGCCCCACTAGTTGCCGCCCCGTTGCCCCCGCCCCCGGCGCGGGGGAAATCCCTTGCCGCTTTCCGCCCTAAATTTACGATTCTGATAAGCCGATACCTGCCTCAGCCCGCACACCGCAACACCTCCTGAAAACTGGCATTGCGATTGCTTTTACCTCTGCAAGAACGCACAAACGGCAAAACGACCAACGCCGTGTGCAGGAATCGGAGGCACTATGGCAATTTCCCTGGACAAAGCATTAGGCATTCATCAGCACGCCCTGGAAGGCAGGATAAAGCGTGCGGAGGTGCTGGCCAACAATCTCGCCAACGCTGATACCCCGGGCTACAAAGCGCGGGATGTGGACTTTCAGGCGATGATGCAGAAGGCCCAGGACAGCATGAGTGGTTTCGGCATGACCCGTACCCACGAGTCTCACATGGACACCTCGTCCATGGGTGCCGACAGCGAATTACTCTATCGGGTACCTCACCAGCCCTCTGTGGACGGAAACACGGTGGATGCCCAGCAGGAGCAGACCCGCTTCATGCGCAACGCCATGGATTACCAGGCCAGTTTCCAGTTCCTGGACGGAAAGGTTTCAGGTATCAAAAAGGCACTCTCTGGCCAGTAAAACTGGGCGCAGCCACTAATTGAGGAGCACCATCATGTCTCTGGGTAATATTTTCGACATCGCCGGTTCCGGTATGACAGCCCAGTCGCTGCGGCTGAACACCACTGCGTCCAACATCGCGAATGCTGAGACCGCCAGTTCCAGTACGGACCAGACCTATCGCGCCCGTAAGCCTGTTTTTGCGGCAATACAGCAGTCCATGTTGAATCCGTCTCAGCAGAGCCTGGCGTTTGGAAGCGACACAGGCCCGGGTGCAGGCGTCCGGGTCGAAGGCATCGTCGAGAGCGACGCCGAGTTACAGATGCGCTACGAGCCCGATCACCCCGCCGCGAACGAAGATGGGTACGTGTTCTATCCCAACGTCAACGTGGTTGAGGAAATGGCGGACATGATGTCGTCGTCGCGCAGCTTCCAGATGAACGTGGACATTATGAACAGCGCCAAATCCATGATGCAGCGCATCCTGACCCTGGGTCAGCAGTAACCGAGCGAGGATTGAATCATGAGCGCAGTTAACCCGGCAGACGCCTCGGATGTGCTGAGCAAATTTCGGCTACAGCAGGAGCAGACGGCCAAGGGAAGCGAGCTTGGCAAGAACGAGTTCATGGAATTGATGATCGCGCAGCTCAAGAACCAGAACCCTCTTGAGCCGCAGGATAATGGCGAATTCATCTCCCAGCTGGCGCAGTTCAGCTCCCTGGAAGAAATGCAGAGCCTGTCCGGCAGTGTCGACGACATGGCCAGCCAGTTCCGGTCCACCCAGGCACTGCAGGCCTCCGCAATGGTCGGGCGTACGGTGTTGGCACCGTCATCTATTGGTGTGCTCGGTGCGGACGGTGAAATCTCCGGCAACGTGTCGGTTCCGGCCACCACGTCAGGGTTGAGGATATCCATTGAGAATGAGTCCGGTGAAAGGGTACGGCAAATCGATATGGGAGAGCAGCAGCCAGGCCAGACAGCGTTCAACTGGGACGGCAAGGATGGCAACGGCAACAGTTTGCCACCAGGACGCTACAAGGTGGTGGCAGAAGCTTCATACCCCGGCGGGCTTGAGCAACTGGGCACCATGGTCAGTGCCAATGTCGACAGTGTGTCGCTGGGGCAGGGTGGCAGCATTACTCTGAACCTGGCGGGGATGGGCTCGATCGCCCTGCAAGATGTTCAGCAGATTAATTGATACCGGTGAAATTCAAGAGGTGAAGTATGGCTTTTAATACAGGTCTTAGCGGCTTAAGGGCGTCATCGGTGGATCTGGATGTCACCGGTAACAACATTGCCAACGCGAGCACAGTTGGTTTCAAGAGCAGTCAGGCGCAGTTTGGCGATTTGTACGCCAGTGGCTTCCTGAGTGCCGGCACCAATCCGATTGGGGATGGTGTACGGGTACAGGATGTGAAACAGAACTTCGGGCAGGGCAATATCAGTTTTACTGACAACGGCCTGGACCTTGCCATCAACGGCGACGGCTTCTTTGTGCTTAACAACGGCGGTGAGGTGCGGTACTCCCGTGCCGGCCAGTTCGGTATCGACAAAGACGGCTTTGTCACCAACAACCAGAACATGCGCGTGCAGGGCTTCGTGGCCGATGATGACGGCAACCTCTCCGGTATTCGTGGTGACCTGCAGATTGAAACCGATAACCTGGCTCCTCGCCGCACCACGAATCTGCGCTCGGACCTGAACCTGGATTCCCGGGAAACCGTGTTGGAGCGCCGTGTTGCTGATATGGGCGACTATACGGCCCCCGCCGGAGCCACTGGCTTTCCCTCTGAAACCTTCGAAATCACCTACGCAGATGGCAGTGTAGTGAGCGTACCCATCAACGCTGCGGGAGCGACGGATTTCTCAGCGGCTGACGTTGTGGATGTGCTCAATGGGCAGGACGGTCTTTCTGCCTCCGCAACCACTACCTATGAGGGGATGTCCGAGGCGGATTTGAACGCCGCCATTGCGGCTGGCAACTTCAGTTTTGACCTTGCGGTAGGTGGCGTTACTGTGCCCGTGGATACGACGGGTGTGACCGATGCTGCTTCGCTGGTCAGTGCGATTAACAACGCCCAGGCGCCGACGATTTCGGCGTCACTCACAGGCGGTAACCTGAGGTTGATCGACAACCGCGGCAACAACGTCACCGCCGGTTTTACCAGCGACGGCCCGAACCAGGCGCCGGAGACAACCGTTGGCACGGTGAGGCCACAGGCCGATCGGGAGATTACCGATATTGCGTCAACCAGCGGTGCCACGAACCTTACGGATTCATGGAACGCGCGCAATATTGAGATCACCAACCAGTTCAATCCGCTGGATCAGCGTACCTACAACCACGCAACATCGACCACCGTTTACGACAGCCTTGGCAACTCTCACGAGATGACCCAGTTCTACGTGAAGCAACCCGCTCCTGGTAATGGTGTGGGTGTGAGTGAGTGGTCCGTCTACCTGCAGATCGACGGTGAATTCGTGGCCGGTACCGATCAGAACCCCTACCAGGCTCGCTTCGATCAGGACGGGGAGTTGCAGTCCGTGAACGGTGATCCCAATGGCGAGATTCTGATCAGCGACTGGACGCCGAAAGATGCCGACGGCACGCCGAACGGCGCAGATGGCCCTCCAGGACCGGGTGACAATATCACCACGCCCATTCCAGAGCCCCCGACCACTTCGGCGTTCGTGCTGGACCTCGGCAATACCACCCAGTACGGCAGCAACTTTGGGGTGAACGACCAGCGTCAGAACGGGTATGCCACCGGTAGGCTGTCGGGCCTCGATGTGTCGGATCAGGGTGTTCTGTTTGCCCGGTACACCAATGGTCAATCCCAGTCCCTGGGCCAGGTCGCGTTGGCTTCGTTCAACAATACCAACGGTCTTTCGCCGGTGGGCGAAACCACCTGGGTTGAAACCTTCGAGTCCGGCCAGCCGATTATTGGTGCGCCTGATACCGGAACTCTGGGGTCGATCAAGGCCAGCTCCATCGAGGAGTCCAACGTGGACCTGTCGGCGGAACTGGTAAACCTGATCATTGCCCAGCGTAACTACCAGGCCAACGCCAAGACGATCGAGACCTCCGACGCCGTTACCCAGACGGTGATCAACCTCCGCTAATCCTGAAATGTGAACATGGCACAACTCCTGCTAGAACATTGGAAAGACTGGAAACAGTCAATATTCCGGCAGGAGTTTTCCCATGGACAAAGCCCTCTATCTAGGAATGTCCGGCGCCAAGCAGAACATGCTGTCCCAGCGCGCCCACGCCAATAACCTGGCCAACGTCAGTACCACCGGTTTCAAGGCGGATTTCGCCCAGGCCCGCAGTATGCCCGTTTTTGGTGAGCACCATCCCACCCGTGCCTATGCCATGGCCGAGAGGCCTGGAACAGACCTGTCCGCCGGTGCATTGATGGACACTGGTCGCAAGCTGGACGTTGCCGTTGAGGGCGATGGCTGGCTGGCCGTGCAGAATCAGCAGGGCGAGGAAGTATTCACCCGTTCCGGCAGCATGCAGATCGACGTCAATGGCCTGATGCGTCTCTCCAGCGGAGAGATGGTCATGGGGAATGGCGGACCGGTGGCACTGCCGCCGTTCGATAACGTGCAGATTGGCGCGGATGGAACCATTTCCGTGGTTCCTGTTGGCGGTCCGCCGGATCAGCTGGTTGAAGTGGATCGACTGAAGCTGGTGAACCCTCCCCGGGACGCGCTGGAAAAAGGCGTAGACGGATTTATTCGTCGCAAGGCGGACCAGGCGCTGGATGGTCCGGAGCCGCCGGATGCCACGATGCGCGTCGCGTCAGGATTTCTGGAGAGCTCTAACGTGAACGCCGTGGAAGAGATGATCTCCAACCTGCAGTTGTCCCGTCAGTACGAAATGCAGGTGAAGATAATGACCACCGCCAACGAGAATGCCGAGGCTTCGGCACGACTGTTGCAGAACCTCTGATAAACCCTATGAACATCGTCCGGGTGAGCGTAGAAGCGGCAAAAATCCGCCGCATTGGAAACGTCCCCGGCAAGGAGTAGACGACATGCATCCAGCACTTTGGGTCAGCAAAACCGGGTTGAGCGCTCAGGACACCAATATGTCCACGATCTCCAACAACCTGGCCAACGTGAACACCACCGGTTTCAAACGCGACCGCGCGGTGTTTCAGGATCTGCTGTACCAGATCGACCGGCAACCCGGTGGTCTGAATACCCAGAACTCGGAGCTGCCGTCCGGTCTCCAGCTGGGTACCGGTGTTCGCATCGTCGGCACCGCCAAGCAGTTTTCCCAGGGCAACCTGGAAGTTACCGAGCAGCCTCTGGACATGGCGGTGAACGGCCGTGGTTTCATGCAGATCCTGCTTCCGGACGGCCAGATTGCCTATACCCGCGATGGTCAGTTCCAACTGAACTCCAACGGCGACATCGTCAACCCCGATGGTTACACCCTGGAGCCGAACATTAACGTTCCGGAGAACGCCACTAACATCACCATCGGCAAGGACGGTACAGTATCGGCGGTTACCGATGATCAGGCAGCCCCTGTGAACCTGGGCGAAATTACCCTGGTGGATTTCATTAACCCCCAAGGCCTGCAGGCGATCGGTAACAACCTGTTCAAAGCGACCAATGCCAGTGGTGATCCCGCCGAGGGCGAACCCGGTATTGGCGGCCTGGGTACCCTGGAGCAGGGCATGGTGGAAGCTTCCAACGTGGAAGTGGTGGAAGAGTTGGTGAACATGATCACCACCCAGCGCGCCTATGAGATGAACTCAAAGGTGGTCTCCGCAACCGACCAGATGCTGCAGTTCATAACCAACAACATTGGTTAAACGGTAACGGACGGCAGGAAGGGGGAATCATGACACCCATCATTACCAACAACAGAGCGACCAGACATCACGGCGGCACTTTTGCGCTGGTGGCAATCCTGGTTGTCCTTCAGGGGTGTACCGCCATGAGCCGGCCACGAGCAATTCCGGATGATCCTCAGTACGCACCGGTGCGTGCCGAAGCGATGATGCAGCGAGACCCTGAATCCGGCGCTATCTACCAGTCCTCGCGGAACTATAGCCTCTATGGCGACACCGTAGCGCTGAATGTCGGTGACATCCTTACGGTGACCCTCGAAGAGTCGACCCGTGCCAGCAAGAACGCTGAAAGCAGCATTACCAAAGATAATGAAGTTTCCATGCTGGACCCGCAAATTCTAGGCAAGGGCAACATTGGGCTGGCAACAGACTTCAACCTGGAGAGGGATTTCGAGGGCCAGGCAGAAGCGGACCAGAGCAACAGCTTGAACGGTAATATCACCGTAACCGTCACGGAAGTCCTGCCAAACGGCGTTCTCCATATCAGAGGCGAGAAATGGCTGTCGCTGACCAACGGCGATGAATACATCCGCCTGACCGGGCTTGTTCGCCCGGAGGATATCTCGCCGGACAACACCGTGGCATCCAATCGTATTGCTGATGCCCGTATTGCCTACGGCGGTACCGGTGATTTCGACCAGGCCAACCAGATGGGCTGGCTGGCGAGGTTCTTCAACAGTGAGTGGTTCCCGCTATGAAAATGCTGAGGTTTGGGATACTGATGATTGCGCTTTCGTGATCGCAGCGCCGGTGCTGGCGGACCGCCTGAAAGATCTGGCGCGCATCAAGGGTGTGCGTAACACCAGTTAGTCGGTACGGGCTGGTGGTTGGCCTGGATGGTACTGCGACAAAGCGCCGTCACCAACCAGACCTTTCGCAACATGATGACCCAGTTCGGCATTACCCTGCCGCCGGGCGTGAACCCCAATCTTGCCAACGTGGCTGCGGTGACCATTACTGCGAACCTGCCGCCCTTCGCCAAGCCGGGCCAGGAACTGGACATTACCGTGTCGTCCATCGGTAACGCCGACAGCCTGCGTGGCGGTACTCTGTTGATGTCGCCGTTAAAGGGGGCAGACGATCAGGTTTATGCCATGGCCCAGGGTAGTCTGGTGGTGGGTGGTTTTGGTGCCCAGGGTGCCGACGGTTCACGGATTACCGTAAACGTTCCCAGTGTTGGCCGGATTCCCAATGGCGCCACCATTGAGCGGGAAGTCATGTCGCCGTTTACCCGAGGCGATACCATCACGTTCAACCTGTTGCGGGCTGATTTCACAACGGCTCGCCGGGTAGTGGAAGCGATTAATGGCCACTTGGGGCCGGACATGGCGTATGCCCACGATGCCACCTCGGTTTCCGTGAAGGCGCCCAGGGATCCATCCCAGCGGGTGAGCTTCCTGTCGATTCTGGAAAACATTGAGGTTAATCCGGCAGAAGACGCCGCCAAGGTGGTGATCAACAGCCGTACCGGCACCATTGTAGTGGGCCAGAACGTCAAGGTCAGCCCGGCGGCGGTGACCCACGGCAACCTGACAGTCACTATCGAAGAGAACCCCGAAGCCAATCAGCCAAACCCGTTTACTGATGGTGAAACGGTGATCGAACCCAATACCCAGATTGCCATTACCGAAGACCCGGCCCGGATGTTCCAGTTTGGCCCGGCGGTCACCCTGAACGAGATCGTCCAGGCCGTGAACCAGGTAGGTGCGGCGCCCGGTGATGTAATGGCGGTGCTCGAAGCCCTCAAACAGGCCGGTGCCTTGCGCGCCGAGCTAATTGTGATTTAGGGGGCGTGATGCAGGATTCCAGTCTCCAGAAAGCCCAGGTATATACCGATTTCGGCGGTCTGAATGCGTTGAAGGCCCAAGCCAGGACCGACAAGGAAGCAGCGCTTGAGGAAGTGGCGAAGCAGTTTGAGGGCCTGTTTCTGTCGGAAATGGTCAAAGCCATGCGCAAGGCCGGTGACGTGTTTGCGGAGGGTAACTATCTCAACAGCCAGCAGTCGGAGTTCTATCGCGAGATGTTCGACAGCCAGTTGAGCCTGACGCTATCGCAAAAGCAAGGCACAGGTATTTCCGATGCTCTGGTACGCCAGCTAAGCCGGCAGATTCCTGGCATGGACGAGAAAGGTGAACCAATGGCAGCCCACAAGACTGCGCTGGCGGATTATGACCGTAGTTTGCCGGCACTGTCGCCACGCCTGCCTGAGCAGATGAACAAGGTGAATCAGGTGGCTGACACCGCCGGCCGAGAGCCGGCACCGGAAATCAGTACCGTCATGCCAGGCCGGTTCGAATCACCGGAACAGTTTGTCCGTGAACTCTTGCCCGTCGCGGAAAAGGTAGCGGCGCAAAGTGGCATCAACCCGAGGTTGATGATTGCACAGGCAGCACTGGAGACCGGTTGGGGCAGACACATGATTGAAGGCGACGGTGGTTCTCCCAGCTTTAACCTGTTCGGTATCAAGGCAGACACCCGCTGGCAGGGTGAATCAGTGAACATTGCCACCACGGAATTCCGCGAAGGCGTGCCGATGAACGAACGGGCCGCGTTCCGGGCCTACCCGGACTATGAGTCCAGCTTCCGGGATTATGTGTCTTTCCTCGAATCCAATCCCCGTTATAGGGATGTGCTGGCGGCAGCGGATGATCCCGAGTTGTTTGCAAACCGGCTTCAGGAAGCGGGCTATGCCACCGATCCAAACTACGGCGCCAAGATTCGCCGCATTATGAACAATGACTCCATGGCAACATTGTCCATGGGTACGCGCGGGGCTGAGGAGTAAGCATTATGGCAGGGCTTATTAATATTGGTCTGACCGGCATCCTCGGACACCAGGCGGCGCTGAACACCACCGGTAACAACATCACCAATGCCAATACGCCGGGTTACAGCCGTCAAGAGGTGCAATTTGAAACCCAGTCGGCGCAACGTACCGGCGCAGGTTCTGTCGGAACCGGTGTCAGCATCACCAATATCCGTCGCCTGGCGAACGAATACCTGACGCAACAGGTGCGAGAAGACAGCTCTTTGTTCGGTGAGCAGGAAGCACTGAACTCGGAGTTGTCGCGCCTGGACAACCTGCTTGGCGGCGAAACCACCGGCTTGAGTAATGCCCTGAACAATTTCTTTGCCAGCCTGCAGAATGCTGCAGAAGACCCGGCCTCGTTACCGCAACGCCAATTGGTGTTGAGCGAAGCGCAACAGGTGGTGAACCGCTTTGAAGCCCTGAATCAGGAATTCATTCAACAGCGGGAATCCGTTAAGACCCAGATGGAGCAGGGTGTCAAGGATGCCAATACGCTTTTGAAAAGCATTGCTGAGCTGAATCTGGCGATCTCCGAATCACCGGGCCTGGCCCAGGGCCGTGAACCCAATGAGTTGCTGGACAAACGCGACGAAAAACTGCGTGAGTTGTCTGAACTGGTCAACATCAGCGTGGTGCAAGCGCAAGGCAGCCAGGTGAACGTCTCGTTGCGCAATGGGCAGGCGTTGGTGGTTGGTGACAGGGCGGCACAACTGGGCACCCGCGATAACGCCGAAGACCCGACCCGATTGGAATTCACCCTGACAACGGGGGGCCGCACCCTGAACGTGGACAGCCAGGTCAACGGCGGCAAACTCGGCGGCTTGCGACGGTTCGAATCAGAGGCCCTGCAGCCTGCTTTCGCCGAACTTGGCCGGGTAGCAATTGCCTTGTCCGAAACCCTCAACCATCAACATGAAATCGGCATGGACCTTGAGGGCGACCTGGGTGGCCTGTTTTTCAGTGACATCAATTCCCAGGCGGCCCAGCGCGGCCGGGTAATCGCCAATACCAATAACGGAGCGCCGCGGGACGCGCAACTTGCGGTCGAGATTATCGACAGTTCCCAGCTTCCTGCAGGCAGTTGGTCGTTGCGGTTTGGCGGCGACGGTCGGAATTTCGAGTTAGTGGATCGTGCCACGGGTGAGGTGGTTAACCAAGGTCGCCTGCCAGACCCGGTTCAGTCCGAAATATCCATGCCGGGGTTCAATATCCGTATTGAGGGGGGCACCTTCAACGCGGGTGACAGTTTCCTGATTGAGCCGACTCGAAACGCGGCGGCCAATATCGGACTGGAAGTCAATCGCGAAGAGGATCTGGCCTTTGCGAGCCCGGTAAGGGCAGAAGGTTCCGCCAATAATACCGGTGATGCCACGATTAACCAGGGCAAGATGCTGGATGTCAGGGATCCGTTTACCAATTCTTTGCTGAGTAATTTCCGACAGGACGGGCAACTGGACCCGCCGCTGGACATTCAGTTCCGGGACGACGGCGGCCAGCTGGTCTATGACATTGTCGACGCCAACACAAATACGGTGCTGCAGGCCGGTGATGCCGCGGCAGTGCCTCCGGTCAATGTGTTCCAGACAGGACAGTCCAATAAGCTGTTCACTGAAGATCCGCGTTCGCCGGATTATTTCGGCTTTCAGTTCGAAATCTCCGGCAACCCAAGGCCCGGGGATTCGTTCAGCATCAATTACAACACCAACGGTGTGTCGGATAACCGCAATGCTGAGTTCCTGGCGGCGTTGGGAACCGAGAACACCCTTAACAACGGCAGTCAGAGCTTCGCTGAAGGCTACGCAGGGTTGGTGGAAGATATTGGTGTGAAAACCCGGCAGAGCCAGCTGGATAAAGACGCCGGAAGCACGCTGCTTGAGCAGTCGACCAATCAGCGGGAATCTGTATCAGGCGTCAACCTGGACGAAGAGGCCGGCAAGCTGATCCAGTACCAGGCGGCTTACAACGCGTCCGCCCAGGTGGTGAGCGTGGCCCAGGATTTGTTCAATACCCTGTTACAGAGTTTCCGGTAACAGTGCGAGGTGATGTGACATGATCAGAATTTCATCACAACAGATATTCTCCGGCGGCATAAACCGTCTGCAGGAACTGAATAGCAGCCTGAACCAGACCCAGGAGCAGATTTCGACCGGTAAGCGGGTCAACAAGCCGTCAGACGACCCGGTTGCGGCGGCGCGTATCCTGAAGCTTGATCAGGAGCTGTCGCGAATCGAGACCTACCAGCGCAACGCGGGGCTTGCAGAAAACCGGTTGCAGCAGGAGGAAAGCGCGTTGGCCAGTTCGGTGGATGTTATCCAGCGGATTCGGGAGCTGACCGTCCAGGCTGGTAACGGCTCGCTGTCACCGAGTGATCGCAAATCCATCTCCTCGGAAATGAAAGAACGCATCGGGCAGTTGGCCAACATTGCCAATACCCGTGATGCGTCCGGCGAGTACATTTTCAGTGGCTTTCAGGGTTCCACGGCTGCTTTTGGGAAAGATGCGTCCGGCAGTTGGGTGTATCAGGGCGATGAGGGCCAGCGCGTGCTGGAGATCGATGATGGCGTCACGGTGCCTATCAGTGATCATGGCAAAGGCATCTATTCATCGGTGCCCGCAGCGGTGTTTGCCGAGAGTGACCCCGGCAATGCGGCCGCTGCTCGAATCGATGGTATTCAGGTAGCTGATGATGGCGCCTTATCGGCGGTTTCACCGGACGATATTACGATTACCGTTGATACTGTGGCGGGAACGGTCAGTGCCGTGAATAGCCGTACCGGGGATCCCCTGACCGTGACTCCGGCGGCGTATACCAGTGGTGAGTCCTTCGAAGTCGCAGGCGTGCAGGCGACGATTACCGATGCGGGCAATGGCGACGAATTCACCCTTCGCACAGGGGAGAGGCAGTCGGTGTTTGCCACCATCGAAAACCTGATTGACGGTCTCGACAACATCGACAAGACTTCGCCGGCGGGGCAGGCGGCCTATGACGATCTGATCGCAGCGTCTTTGCAGAATCTGGACAATGCTCAGGAAAGCATCGTCCAGAAGCAAACGGAAATCGGCGGGCGCCTGAACGCAGTGGACTCCACCAAATCGTTCCTGGAAGACTCGTCGGTGTACAGTGAGGACATTCGTTCGCAATTGCGTGACGTGGACTACGCCGAGGCTATCAGTAACCTGAGCTTCCAGAGCTTTGTGCTGCAGGCTGCGCAGCAGTCATTTGCCCAGGTTTCCCAGCTGTCGTTGTTCGATCGCTTGTAAAAAGCCTGCCGGAACAAGGAAGTCCGGCACTTGTTATTGCTTTCAGATTCAACCTCAGTATAATCCCCAGCACTCTCCGATGGCGGCGTGGTGAAATTGGTAGACACGACGGATTCAAAATCCGTTGGGGTAAAACCCGTGGCGGTTCGAGTCCGCCCGCCGCTACCATTTACGATCCGCAAAGTGCGGTGTAAACAGTCCATCCAATGAACGTCTCCGATTTTCACTTTGATCTACCGGATGAGCTTATCGCCCGGTATCCCCTCAAAGAGCGCAGTGCGTCCCGGTTGCTCAGTCTTGATGGGCTGTCCGGTGACATCAGGCACCTACGGTTTACCGATCTTCCAAGCCTGCTTCAGCCGGGCGACCTACTGGTCTTCAACGACACGCGAGTAATTCCCGCGCGCCTTTTTGGCCGCAAGGAAACCGGTGGCCAGGTGGAAGTGCTGGTTGAGCGTGTACTTGGAGAGCACGACATTCTCGCTCACGTACGAGCCTCCAAAGCTCTAAAAGAAGGCCAGAAAGTGCTGCTTGAAGACGGCACACCGCTACGGATGAGCGGTCGGGATGATGCGTTGTTTCACCTGCATTGTGACAGCGACGAGCCGGTCCTTGATGTTCTTGAACGCATCGGTCATATGCCGCTGCCTCCCTATGTTGACCGCCCGGATGAATCCTCGGACCGCGAACGCTACCAGACGGTATACGCCCGGGAAGCGGGAGCCGTGGCGGCTCCGACCGCAGGTTTGCATTTTGATGACCGGATTCTGGCCGAGCTTGAATCCATGGGCGTTGAAACCGCGTTTGTGACTTTGCACGTAGGCGCTGGTACATTTCAGCCGGTGCGGGTGGAAGGCATTGAAGATCATGTGATGCACAGTGAAGTGGCCCATGTACCGCAAGCCACCGTTGATGCAGTGAATGCAGCCCGCGCCCGGGGCGGTCGTGTCGTCGCCGTTGGTACCACCTCGGTGCGATCCCTGGAATCCGCCAGTCGCGGCGGTGTGGTTCGGCCTTTTCAGGGCGAAACCGATATTTTCATTTACCCCGGCTATCGTTTCCAGACCGTGGACGCCATGGTGACGAATTTCCACCTGCCGGAGTCAACGCTGATTATGCTGGTCAGCGCGTTTGCCGGTTATCAGAACGTGATGTCGGCCTATCAAGCGGCTGTGGCCGAGTGTTACCGCTTTTTCAGTTACGGTGATGCGATGTTTATCTCAGCGCAGGAACCAAGCCTGGGCGCCCTTTCATCCTGTTCAGGGAAAGGCAGCCAGAATCCGGAGAACAACGATGAGTGACCAGTGTTATATGTCCTTTGAAAAGCTCGGGGAAGATGGCCGTGCGCGACGCGGACGCCTGACGTTTCCTCGCGGTACGGTGGAGACGCCTACTTTCATGCCGGTGGGCACCTACGGCACCGTCAAGGGCATGCTACCGAGAGACATCAAGGAAATTGGGGCCGAGATCATTCTTGGCAACACCTTTCATCTGATGTTGCGGCCGGGTACGGAAGTGGTGAAGGCCCATGGCGATTTGCACGATTTTACCCAATGGCAAGGCCCGATTCTCACAGACTCCGGCGGCTTTCAGGTGTTCAGTCTGGGCGAGATGCGGAAAATCACCGAAGCGGGCGTGACGTTCCGTTCGCCAATCGATGGTTCACCGGTAGAGCTGTCACCGGAAATCGCCATGCAGGTGCAGCGCGATCTCGGGTCGGACATTGTGATGATTTTTGACGAGTGTACGCCGTACCCGGCCACTGAGAAGCAGGCGAAAGAGTCGATGGAGCTGTCCCTGCGTTGGGCGGCGCGAAGCAAACAGGCACACGCTGGTAATCCGGCCGCGCTGTTCGGTATCGTTCAGGGTGGGATGTACGAATCGCTGCGGGACCGCTCACTGGAAGGGCTGACGGAGATCGGATTCGACGGCTACGCCATAGGTGGATTGTCGGTGGGTGAGCCCAAAGAGGATATGATCCGTATCCTGGACCATCTGCCACCCAGAATGCCGGAAGACCGCCCCCGTTACCTGATGGGCGTAGGGCGGCCCGAGGATCTTGTGGAAGCGGTGCGCCGCGGTGTAGACATGTTTGACTGCGTAATGCCCACGAGAAACGCCCGCAACGGCTACCTGTTTACCTCCACCGGTATCATCAAGATCCGCAACGCAAAGCACCGGCACGATACCGCGCCGCTGGACGATCAATGCGACTGCTACACCTGTGAGAATTTTTCGAGAAGTTATCTGCATCATCTCGATAAATGTGGAGAAATGCTCGGCTCGCAACTCAATACGATCCACAATCTGCGGTACTACCAGAACGTTATGGCTGGATTGCGTGGCGCAATTGAAGCAGGTACATTGTCGGACTTTATTAGCGACTTCTATGCCCGCCGCGGTGAAACCGTGCCTCCAATGGCGCAGTAGCTGCGGGATAAGCCGATTCTGAACCGCTACCTGAACTTTTCTTAAAAACGGAGATAGTCAATGAAATCAATCAAGTTACTTGTTGCTGCACTCTTTGCTGCGATGCCGGCACTGGCCATGGCACAGGACGCGGGTGCCCAGGGTATGGGAGTGATGGGGCAGGTGATCTTCTTTGCCGGCTTTATCCTGATTTTCTATTTCCTGATCTGGCGTCCGCAGTCCAAGCGCGCAAAAGAGCACAAGGCTCTGATGGCCGGCCTGAACAAAGGTGATGAAGTGGTTACCTCCGGCGGTGTGGCTGGCAAGATCACCAAGGTTTCCGATGACTTTATCGTGGTTGAAATCGCCGATAATGTTGAAGTCAAGGTTCAGAAAGTTGCTGTTGCAGCGGCACTTCCGAAAGGAACTCTGAAGGACATCTGATCGACCGGTTTTCGACTCAGGTCTGAATTTGCCAAGCTGAAACATCACAGCCGGCCGACTGGCCGGCTTAAAGGGACCCCATGCTGAACAAGTATCCGCTCTGGAAAAACCTGGTTATCGTCATCGCGCTGGTGATCGGGTTCGTCTATGCCTTGCCTAACGTCTTTCCTGACGACTTCGCCGTACAGATCACCGGTGCCCGGAGCAGTACCGAAGTCGATCAGCGGATTCTCGACAGGGCTGTTGATGCACTCGAAGCCAAGGGAATCGAGGTCAAGGAATCCGAGTTGCAGGAGCGCGACGCCCTGATCCGCCTGAACGATGCCGAATCCCAGCTTAGGGCCCGGCCGATTGTGCAGGAGGCGCTTGGCAGAGACTATCTGGTGGCACTGAATATGGCACCTTCCACGCCTGAATGGCTGGAAAGCGTGGGAGCGGGCCCGATGAAGCTCGGCCTCGACCTGCGGGGTGGTGTTCACTTCCTGCTGGAAGTGGATATGGAAACCGCCGTCGACCAGCGCCTCGAAGCCATGTCTGGTCAGATCAAGCGCGAATTGCGTGAAGAGCGTGTGCGCTATCGCGGTGGCGATGTGGAAGGCAATCGTTCCATTGTTCTGAGTTTCCGCGACGAAAGTTCCCGCAGCGAAGCGTTCGATCTGATCCGCGATCAGTACAACCAGTTCCTGCTCGACGAACAGACTGAGGAAGGTGAGTATCTTCTGGTGTTGTCGATGTCGGAAGCGGAAGTAAAGTCCATCCAGGATTACGCTCTGGAGCAGAACCTGACCACCATCCGCAACCGGGTGAACGAACTTGGCGTGGCGGAGCCTCTGGTGCAGCGCCAGGGAGCGGACCGCATTATTGTGGAATTGCCCGGTGTGCAGGATACCGCTGCGGCCAAACGGGTACTGGGTGCTACAGCCAACCTGGAATTCCGTCTTGAGGCCCGCCAGGATGCCTCATCAGCCGATATCGAGACGTTCCCGTTCCGTGACAACCCTAATCGCGAAGCCCGTCTCGAGCGGGAGGTGATCGTCACCGGTGACAATGTCTCTAACGCACAGCAGGCGTTCGACGAGAACGGCCAGCCACAGGTCAACATCACCATGGACTCGGTGGGCGGCGACTTGATGAATCGGGCAACCCGCAACGCCATTGGGCGTCGCATGGCGGTCCTCTTTATCGAATACCGGACAGAAACGGAAGAAGTGGTTGTGGATGGTGAAACCCGCACCGTCGACAACCGCGTTGTCGAGAAGGGTATCATCAGCCTGGCGACGATCCAGTCTGCGCTGGGAAGCAGTTTCCGGATTACCGGGCTTGATTCCATCCCGGAAGCGGCTGAGTTGGCGTTGCTGCTGCGGGCCGGTTCGCTGGCCGCGCCAATGTACTTTGTCCAGGAGCGGACGATTGGTCCCAGCCTGGGGCAGAAGAACATTGATGCCGGCATGATGTCGGTCCTGCTCGGCTTTGTGCTGGTCCTCTGCTACATGGTGGTGTACTACCGTGGCTTTGGTGTTATCGCCAACATTGCGCTGACGCTCAACCTGATGCTGCTGATTGCCTGTATGTCGATTCTCTCCGCAACCCTGACGTTGCCAGGCATTGCCGGTATCGTGCTGACGGTGGGTATGGCGGTTGACGCCAACGTGCTTATCTTCGAGCGCATAAAGGAAGAGTTGAAGTCGGGCATACCGCCGCAGTCGGCGATAAATGCGGGTTATTCCCGGGCCTTCGTTTCGATTTTCGATGCCAACATCACCACCCTGTTGGTGGCGGTTATCTTGTTCGCCATGGGCTCCGGCCCGGTGAAAGGGTTCGCGGTGACACTGTCGATCGGTATTCTTACGTCGATGTTTTCCGGGCTGATGGTCAGTCGCAGCATCGTAAATCTTGTGTACGGCGGTCGACAGGTTGAAAAGCTGTCGATTGGGGGGAAACTGGCCAATGTCTGAAGTAGAGAAGAAACCTATCGATTTTATGGGCTTTCGGAAGATTGCTTCCGTTGTGTCCATTGCGCTGGTTGTTGCTGCCATTGCGTTGCTGGCAGTGCGCGGCCTGAACCTCGGGCTGGATTTTACCGGTGGTACCTCCGTTGAGCTGGAATACCAGCAGGCGCCCGCCCTGGACAATGTTCGCCAAACGCTGGAGAGCGCGGGATACGAGCAGTTCGTGGTCCAGAACTTCGGTTCGGATACCACGGTGCTGGTGCGGATGGCGGAGTCCGAGAACGACCAGTTGGCCGCTGAAGTCACGGCTGCGCTGTCGGCTGGTGGTAACCAGCTTGAGCTGGTGAGCTCCGAGTTTGTCGGCTCCCAGGTTGGCGACGAGCTGAAGGAAGACAGTGGCCTGGGAATGCTCATCGCGCTGGCGGTTGTGCTGATTTACGTTGGCATGCGATTCCAGTTCAAATTTGGCATTGCCTCGGTTGTGCCCCTGGCCCACGACGTCATCATCGTGCTGGGTGTGTTTGCCCTGTTCCAGTGGACGTTTGATTTAAGTGTGCTGGCGGCGTTGCTGGCGGTTATCGGTTATTCCCTCAACGACACCATCGTGGTGGCAGACCGGATTCGCGAGAATTTCCGCAAGATGCGTGAAGGGGGCTCCGAGCACATCATCAACGAGTCCATTCACCAGACCATCAGCCGAACCATCAACACGTCCGGTACGACATTGGTGGTGCTGTTCGCCCTGTACTTCCTGGGGGGTGAAGCGATTAACAACTTTGCGCTTGCTCTGATCATCGGTGTGGTGGTGGGTACCTACTCATCCATCTATGTGTCAGCAAACCTGCTGGTTGCCCTGGGTGTGGCGCGGGAAGATCTGATCGTTCCGCCGAAGGAAGGCCTTGCAGGGCAGGAAGAGGAAGAAGAGCAGCCGCCCGAGTGGTTGAACCGGATGTAAGTCGGTCAGCCACAAAAAAGCCGCAACCCCATTTGGTGTTGCGGCTTTTTTTATGCCTGGTCGTTGGCCTTTATATCTAGCGAGGCAGCCGGCCCCGGAACGGGTGTAGTGTCTTGAGCACTTCCCGGAACAGCTTGGGGTTCGCGACGATTAACTGTTTTGCTTTCTCCGTTGAGGGGTTGCCGGAGAAGTCGCCGGTCAGGGCGCCGGACTCCAGTGCCAAGGTGACGCCGATGGCCAGGTCCGCCGGCTCAGGACGGAAAATAATAGCGGCGTCCAGGTGGCCGGAAGCAACCCGGGCAATATCAAGGGCAGCACAGCCAGCGGTTCGGAACATGCTGCTATCACGGGCAAGCATGGATGCCATCTCGCCCCACATCAGTGGGTCGTCAGAGGTGCGGGTCTGGTCGAGAAGATTGCTGACCACGGCTGCACGGTCGGCATGCTTGACGTCGCTGGTGCGCACTCGCCGGCTGTTGAGTGCGGCCCCATGGCCACGGCTGGCGGAGTATTCCTCACCGGTGACCGGATTGATCAGCAGCAGGTTCTCAGTGCGGTTGTTTTTCTTTTGCAGCAACGCAACGGCGAAGTCAGGAATACCGCGCAAAAAATTCTCACGCCCGAGTACCGGGAAAATATGCCAGCTCTTGTCGTTGCCGTCGGCGTCCGCCTCGTTCAAAGGAGCGATGGCGTGGTCCTTGTAGGCTTTATCGAGCTGTTCGGAAAAATTGTCGTAAATGGACTGTTCGACCCGCTCAAGTTGCTTGCGGCGGTCTTCGCTGTCGCCATTGGGTTCCTGGCGTTCGAAGTGTGCTTTCAGATAGTCGGACCCCTGACGCGCGACGCGCAGGGCCATTTTGATTGCTGGTTGCATCTGAGTGTTCATTATCCGGGTGTGTGAAGGCCGCATAGCATATCAAAAACTGACCCGCCTTGTATGTTTTTCCACTGGGCAATGTCACGGATGGCGCTGTATCAGGGCATATCCGGAGAGGCGGGGAAGGGGGTGGATCTGCTATCATGCGCACCTTTCCAGTTTTTACAGAGATTCTACCGCCATGCACAAGCCAGCTAAGCCCCTGGAGGGCCCTGACACCTACAATGACCAGATCCGGATAGTGCTGGTTGAGACGTCCCATTCCGGTAATATCGGTGCGGTTGCCAGGGCCATGAAAAACATGGGCCTGGGAAATTTGTGGCTGGTGAACCCTGTATCCTTTCCCGATGAGGCCTCCTACGCCCGTGCGGCGGGCGCCTCCGATATTCTTGACAAAGCCACGGTCGTTTCCACCCTGGATGAAGCCATTGCCGATTGTGTGTGCGTCATGGGTACCAGCGCGAGGGGGCGAAAGGTTCCGTGGCCGGTTATCGCTCCACCAGGCGCCGCGGCCAAGGCTTCGCAGCAGTCAGAAGCGGGGCAGGTGGCGTTGGTCTTTGGGCGTGAGAACCATGGGTTGAGCAATGAAGAGCTACAGCGTTGTCATTTCCACATTCATATCCCGTCAAATCCCGATTACAGTTCCCTGAATCTGGCCATGGCGGTTCAGGTAATGTGCTATGAATTGCGTATGCATTATCTGAAAGGCCTTGAAGGTGGCGACGGCAGCCCATATCTCAAGCCTATGATGGCGCCCGGGGATGAAGGCTGGGATGTGCCGCCCGCGCCCGTCCGCGATGTTGAGGGTTTTTTCAGTCATCTGGAGCAGGTGCTTGTGGATGTGGACTTTCACCGCCGGGACAATCCCCGTCAGTTGATGACGCGGCTGCGGCGGCTCTTCCAGCGTGCCGGGCTGGATCAGATGGAGATCAATATCCTTCGCGGAATACTGACTGCCGTACAGAAATCGGCTGGTGCTGCGGAAACCGCAAAAAATACGTCAAAGGCTGGTTCAACGGCCGGTGAACAGGAATAGGGTTATGTTTGAACGTCTAAGGGAAGATGTGAACAGTGTGTTTCATCGTGATCCCGCCGCTCGCAATACTTTCGAAGTGCTGACCAATTACCCGGGTTTGCACGCGCTCCTGTGCCACCGGTTCTCCCATTGGCTTTGGGGGCTTGGCCTGAAGTGGATTGCACGAACGTTTTCCTCGATCGCCCGTTGGCTGACCGGCATTGAAATTCATCCCGGCGCAACGATCGGGCGGCGTTTCTTTATCGATCACGGCATGGGTGTTGTGATTGGTGAGACCACGGTGATTGGTGATGATGTCACTCTGTATCAGGGCGTTACCCTGGGCGGTACCAGTTGGAACAAAGGTAAGCGCCATCCGACATTGGGTGACGGTGTTGTGGTAGGGGCCGGTGCCAAGATCCTTGGGCCGTTTACGGTAGGCGAAGGCGCCAAGATTGGTTCCAACTCCGTGGTGACCAAAGAGGTTCCACCTGGTGCGACGGTTGTCGGTATTCCCGGCCGGGTGGTGGTGAAGCGCAAAGGGGAAGAAGATGATGCCCGGCGCAAGGAAATGGAAGAGCGCATGGGCTTCGATGCCTATGGCGTGACCGAGGAAATGCCGGACCCGGTAGCCCGGGCCATGCGCAGCCTGCTGGATCATATGCACGCCGTAGATGATCGCATTGAGAATATGTGCAAAGCGCTTCGTAAAGTGAACAGTGAATACCAGAACGGCGAGTTGCCGCCGCTGCAGGAGGAGGATTTTGACTGCGTGCGGGACGACGAGCCGTCGCAACGGTGAATACTTGACTGTTTTGGTAGGTCAATTCATACTCGGCGTTGTTAAAGCCGAATCAATCCCTGACCGGGGCTGACGTTATGAGACTGACCACCAAAGGCCGCTATGCGGTGACGGCAATGCTGGATCTCGCCCTTCATGGGGATCAGGGGCCGGTGAGTCTGGCTGACATATCTGCCCGGCAGGAGATTTCCCTCTCGTATCTCGAGCAGTTATTTTCCCGCCTTCGCCGTCACAAACTGGTGACGAGTATCCGGGGCCCTGGCGGTGGTTATCGCCTGAGCCGTGAGGCAGACTCCGTCTTTATTGCGGAAGTTGTCGACGCGGTCAGCGAATCCCTGGATACCACTCGTTGCGGTAACAAGGGTGATTGCCAGAATGGCGAGAAATGCCTGACCCACCACCTGTGGTCTGATCTCAGTGATCAGATTCATCAGTTCCTCAGCGATATCAGTCTTGGGGACCTGATGCGAAAACGGGAGATTCAGGTGGTTGCCAGCCGGCAGAACAGGCGCCGTTCAGAGGGTGACTCACAGACGATTAACACCGAGCGCCTCACGGATCAGGCGCCGGCCTGAACGACTATCCTGAAACTTCTATGAAAAAGCCCGTCTATCTGGATTATGCGGCCACTACGCCCGTAGACCCTGCCGTTGCTGAAGAAATGCTCAAATACCTGACGACCGATGGTGTGTTTGGTAATCCTGCCTCGCGCTCCCATGGCTTCGGCTGGCAGGCCGAAGCCGCCGTTGAGGGTGCTCGCCGGCAGGTGGCGAGTCTGATTCATGCGGACCCGCGTGAGATTGTATGGACGTCCGGCGCTACCGAATCCGACAACCTCGCCATCAAGGGTGCTGTCGCAGGTAAGAGCAAGCCGCACGTTGTGACATCGATGATTGAACACAAGGCGGTACTTGATACCTGCACGTGGCTTGAAGGGCAGGGCGTTGAGGTGACCTGGCTGAAACCTGGCGCTGACGGACGGGTGTCCTGCCAGCAGGTCGAAGGTGCGCTTCGGGATAATACTGCTTTGGTCAGCCTGATGATGGTCAACAATGAACTGGGTAGCCAGACGGATATCGCTGCCATCGGTGCCATGCTTCGCGAACGCGGTGTGTTATTTCACGTGGACGCGGCGCAGGCGGCTGGGAAGACCGAGGTGGATGTGGGAGTCATGCCGGTGGATCTGTTGTCGTTGTCAGGCCACAAGGTTTATGGCCCCAAAGGTATCGGAGCCCTCTATGTCCGGCGTTCTCCGGACGTGAGAATTGAATCGCAGATTCATGGCGGTGGCCATGAGCGCGGCATGCGTTCCGGCACGCTGCCTACGCATCAAATCGTCGGCATGGGCAAGGCCTTTGATCTGGCCAGCGAAAAACTGGAACAGGAGAAGATGCGACTGGAATCCCTGAGGAAGCGTTTTCTTTCGGGCCTTGAGGGGCTTGAGGGTGTGACGCTCAACGGCAGTGCCGAACACCGGGTGCCGGGTATCATCAATCTCTCATTTGCAGGTGTCGATGCGGAATCCCTGATGCTGGGGTTGCGGGAATTGGCGGTTTCATCTGGATCGGCGTGCTCGTCGGCCACTATTGAGCCTTCCTTTGTGCTCAAGGGTATTGGTCTGGATGATGAGCAGGCGCACCGGGCACTCCGGTTTTCCTTTGGGCGCTTTTCAACGGAAGAGGAGATTGACTTCGCAGCAGCGCAAATCGTTGACGTTGTTACCCGTCTCCGTTCAGTGCGGTAGGCAGGTGCCCCCGGACTGCGTATAATCCGAACCCTGAAATTTTTCTGAACCTGAATGGAGATAGATCATGTCAAATGAGCGCACGCTCTCGATTATCAAGCCCGATGCAGTCGCAAAAAATGTGATCGGCGAAATCTACACGCGCTTCGAAAAAGCGGACCTGACCATTGTCGCCGCGAAAATGATGCATCTGACCCAGGAACAGGCCGAAGGGTTCTATGCCGAGCACAAGGAACGCCCGTTTTTCAATGATCTGGTTGCGTTCATGACCTCTGGCCCTGTTGTTGTTCAGGTTCTGGAAGGCAATGGTGCTATCCTGAAGAATCGTGACCTGATGGGGGCAACCAACCCCAAGGAAGCGGAAGCGGGCACTATCCGCGCCGACTTTGCATCTTCAATTGATGCCAACGCTGTTCATGGTTCAGATTCCGCTGCGTCAGCTGAGCGCGAAATTGCGTATTTTTTTAATGACAGTGAGATCTGCCCGCGCGGCTGATCGAGCTGTATCGGGCCGGGCATACGTCCGGCCCGTATTGGTTATTTGATTGAGGTTATGAAATGACAGCTGTTGCTGAGAAAACCAACCTTCTGGGAATGCCGAAGGCCAAGATGGAGGCCTTTTTTGAGTCCCTGGGGGAGAAACGTTTCCGCGCAACACAGGTGCTGCAATGGATTCACCAGCGCGGGGCCGATGACTTCGATCAAATGACCAATATGAGTAAGGTCCTGCGGGAAAAACTGAAGGCCGTTGCGGAAATTCGTGGGCCAGAGGTTGTTTACGACGAGTCCTCCAAAGACGGTACCCGTAAATGGGTCATGCGCATGGACAACGGCAACAGTGTCGAAACCGTGCTCATACCCGACGGCGAGCGCGGCACCTTGTGCGTATCGTCGCAGATTGGTTGCAGCCTTGATTGTACGTTCTGTTCGACGGGCAAGCGTGGATTTAACCGCAATCTTACCGCTGCCGAGATCATCGGGCAGGTCTGGGTTGCGCGCAAGGCGTTCATGCCTTTTGAGCCCGGTCCGGATCGCCCGATTACCAATGTGGTAATGATGGGTATGGGCGAGCCGTTGCTGAACTTCGACAACGTTGTGGATGCCATGAACCTGATGATGGAGGATCTGGCTTACGGTATTTCCAAGCGACGTGTCACCGTCAGTACCTCCGGTGTGGTTCCGGCACTGGACAAATTGGGTGAAGTTACCGATGTTTCACTGGCCATTTCGCTCCATGCCCCCAATGATGAGTTGCGTAACCAATTGGTGCCGTTGAATAAAAAGTACCCGATTGCGGAATTGCTTGCAGCAACGCGTCGTTACCTGGCACGTCTGCCGGACAAGCGAAAGGCAACCATCGAGTACACTGTAATTGAGGGCGTTAACGACCAGCCCGAGCACGCAAGGGAGCTGGCGGTGGTACTTCGCGGTCTTCCGTGCAAGATCAACCTGATTCCGTTCAATCCGTTCCCGGAGAGCGATTTCCGGCGTCCAAGTATGAACGCCACCCGCCGTTTCCAGTCCGTTCTGAATGAGGCCGGGTACATCGCCACGGTGAGAACCACCCGCGGTGACGATATCGACGCTGCCTGTGGCCAACTGGTAGGGATGGTGGAAGACCGCACCAAGAGAAGTCAGCGTTATATACAGGTTCAACAGGTCAGTCCGTAAACCCAGTGCTGATAGGCACCTTCCAATTCAAGAGGAATTACCGACTGTGACATTTAATTCGGTGAAAAGGATGCAGGCCGCGCTTGTAGTGGTATTGCTGGCGATGTTTGTCGCAGGGTGCGTGACCAATACCGATAGCCGTTTTGCCCGCGAGGCAGATCGCGACAAGGCCATCAGGAATTATGTCCAGTTGGGGACCGCCTATATTGGCCAGAATAATCTGGAAAGAGCCCGGCACCACCTCGAACGGGCGCTTGAATTGGACTCTGATGACCCCGGGGCATTGGCAGCCATGGGGCTGATCTATAATGCCGAGGGCGAGCCGGAACTGGCTGAGCGATCCTTCAAGGAGTCACTCGAAAGTGATCAGGGCTATACCCGTGGTCGCGTTTATTACGGGGCATTCCTGTACGGCGCTGGCCGGTTTGAGGATTCCCGCGAGCAGTTCCTGGCGGCCTCCAGGGATACGTCATACAACGACAGGGCCTCCGTGTTCTTCAATCTCGGATTGACCGAGGAAAGAATTGGCAACCTTGAGGGCGCCACGACGGCGTACCGGCGCGCTGTTGATTTATCCCGCGGTGACGCAAAGTCATTGCTTGCGTTGTCACGGACATTGGTTGAATCCGGAGAGCATCAGGCCGCCTCCCGCCACTACAGCCGACTGATGACTCTGATGCAACGGAACCAGAATCTCCGCCATTCTCCTGAAAGCCTCTATACGGGCATCCGCATTGCTCGGCATCTGGGCGACAGGAACCGGGAATCGAGTCTCGCGCTCCTGCTGAAGAACAATTTTCCAAACTCTGTCGAATACCAACAATACAGGGTGATGACATCCAATGGACAGTGATGACGCACAACAACCGTCGAGCCTGAATGAGCCTACGGGCCAGTTGCTCAAACGTGCGCGTGAGCAGAAGGGGCTCAGTGTTTCCGCCGTGGCCGATGCCCAACATCTTCGCCCGGCGGTGATTCAGGCGATAGAGGACGGGAAGTATGAACAGATCGACAGTGAACTGTTCCTTAAAGGCTATGTCAGAACCTACGCGCGACAGGTTGACCTTGATCCGGATGCGGTGATCGCAACGCTGGATGAAGAGCTGGAACCGCTTCGACAGCAAAAAGTTCAGGCAGAAGAAGCCAATCCGCTGATTGATATTGAGCGTCGCAGGCGGCGCAAGCGACGCGTCGCGAAGCTTTTGCTCCTCATGTTGGCCATAGCAGTAATCGCGTTTCTCGCACTGCGTTTTACGGGTGAATTGGACGGTATAACAGGCGACACGGCCGAGCCGACAGTTTCCTCGGAACCAAATGCTTCCGCGCAGCCTGAACCGACCGAAGAGATGGCCTCGGTGGATGGCACTGTCGATACCGAGTTATCTGAGCCGGGAACCGAAGCAGCGCTCTCCGAGCCGGTTGATGAAGCGTCAATCGTTGAGGACAATAACGAGTTGGCAGGACTACCCGAGCAGCCTCAGGTGAATGAGCCGGATTCCGGCTCTCCGGCCCCGGTGGTCGAAGAGGATTCCGCTCCTGCTGCGCAACCTGCTGCCGAAGAGGTTGATGTGAGCCGGGTTCCGGTGGTGACCAGTGAGCCGGAACCAGCGTTTCAGGAGAGTGCCCAGCCAACGGCAGCCGTTGGTAGCGCCCGCCTGGAAATGACATTTAGCGACGAGTGCTGGGTTCAGGTCACCGACTCGGCAGGCAATCGTCTGGTGGGCTCCCTGCAACGGGATGGCGACAGGATTAATGTATCAGGCAGGCTGCCCATCGACGTTGTTGTCGGCGCGGTCGATGCCATCGAATCCATAAGATTTGATGGTCAACCGATTGACCTTTCCGGTTATCGGGTGGTCAACAACCGAGCAGAGTTCACGCTGGATATCTGAACGTTTCGAACCCTCTTTTGCGGTTAGCAGGCTATATGAATCACGAATCTCCGATTAAAAGACGCAAATCACGCCAGATAATGGTAGGCGATGTTCCCGTGGGTGGGGATGCGCCCATTGCTGTTCAGAGCATGACCAACACCAACACCTGCGACGTGGATGCAACCGTTGGCCAGATCCGTGCTCTGCAGGAGGCTGGAGCGGACATTGTGCGGGTATCCGTGCCTACGATGGATGCTGCGGAAGCGTTCGGCAAGATTCGCTCAATGGTGTCGGTACCCTTGGTGGCCGACATCCACTTCGATCACCGGATCGCTTTGAGGGTGGCTGAACTGGGAGTTGATTGTCTTCGTATCAATCCGGGTAATATCGGCCGGGATGACCGTGTCAGCGCCGTGATCAGTGCCGCACGGGATCGCAATATCCCGATTCGTATTGGCGTTAACGCAGGCTCGCTGGAAAAGGCCCTGCAGCGCAAGTATGGCGAACCCACACCGGAGGCGTTGGTGGAATCCGCCATGCGCCATATCGATATTCTGGACAAACACGATTTTCAGAATTTCAAGGTTAGCCTCAAGGCATCGGAAGTTTTCATGACGGTGGCGGCCTATCGTCAGATCGCCGCACAGATTGAACAACCGCTGCATCTGGGTATCACCGAAGCAGGTGGTTTCCGTTCCGGCACGGTCAAATCCTCCATTGGTCTGGGAATGCTGCTGATGGACGGCATTGGGGACACCATCAGGGTGTCGCTCGCGGCAGACCCGGTGCAGGAAATCAAGGTCGGCTTCGATATTCTCAAAAGTTTGCGCCTGCGAAGCCGGGGTATCAATTTTGTCGCCTGCCCAAGCTGTTCACGCCAGAATTTCGATGTCATCCAGACCATGAATGACCTTGAGGCTCGCCTGGAGGACGTCAACGAGTCGCTGGATGTTGCCATCATTGGCTGTATCGTCAACGGACCGGGTGAGGCCAAGGTGGCAGATCTGGGCTTGACCGGCGGCAGTCCCAAGAACCTGTTCTACGCAGCGGGCAAGCCCAATCAGAAACTCGATAACGCCAATCTGACCGACGACCTGGAACGGCTGATCCGCGAGGAAGTGGCCCGTCGCAAGGAAAAGGAAGACGCGATCATTACCCGCTCGGCCGACTGAGAGCAGATCGTCCAATCACCAAAACAGATACAGATAAGGTAGTAACTTGGCTAAGATCCAGGCAATCCGCGGGATGAACGATATCCTGCCAGAGCAGACGCCGGTGTGGCAGTTTGTGGAGGACACGGTCCGGAAAGTGCTTTCCCAGTACGGTTATCAGGAAATCCGCATGCCTGTGGTTGAGCAGACGGACCTGTTCAAGCGTTCCATTGGCGAAGTAACGGATATTGTCGAGAAAGAAATGTACACCTTCGAGGATCGCAATGGCGACAGCCTGACCCTGCGTCCTGAAGGCACTGCCGGCTGTGTTCGTGCCGCGGAGGAGCATGGTCTGCTTTTCAACCAGACCCGTCGCCTGTGGTACACCGGCCCCATGTTCCGTCATGAGCGCCCCCAGAAAGGCCGTTATCGCCAGTTCCACCAGATTGGTGTGGAATGCTTTGGTATGGCCGGCCCCGATATCGATGCCGAACTCCTGGTACTGACCGCCAGGCTCTGGCGCGCACTTGGGCTATGTGAGCATACCCGCCTGGAAATCAATTCCATTGGTACGTCGGCCGCCCGAAAGGAATACCGGGAAGCCTTGGTGGCCTACCTCTCGGATTACCGGGACCAGTTGGATGATGACAGCCAGCGGCGGTTGGGCTCTAACCCGCTGCGCATTCTGGACAGCAAGAACCCGGAGACTCAGAGGCTTCTGGTGGACGCGCCTCGCCTGGATGATTACCTCGACGATGAGTCTCGGGAGCATTTCCGGCAGTTGCGCTCGTTGCTGGACGCAGCTGGCATCGAGTATACGGTGAATTCAAAGCTGGTTCGCGGGCTCGACTATTATGGCAAAACCGTGTTCGAGTGGATTACCGACAGTCTGGGTGCCCAGGGCACGATATGCGCCGGTGGTCGCTACGATGGCCTGGTGGAGCAACTGGGAGGCAAGTCAACGGTTGCGGTCGGTTTCGCCATGGGGCTCGAACGGCTGATTCTGCTGCTGGAAACGCTTAACCTTGTGCCAGACAGTGCCAATGGCAATGTCGATGTGTATGTTGCGGCTATGGGCGAATCCACCGTGGCACCCGCATTGGCGCTGGGGGAATCCCTTCGCGATGCCTTGCCGGGCGTGACGGTTATGGGCCACTGCGGCGGCGGTAGTTTCAAGAGTCAGATGAAAAAGGCGGATCGCAGTGGCGCCCGTTACGCGGTTATTCTGGGTGAGAATGAGGTTGCCAACGGGACAGCCGGCCTAAAGCCGTTACGGTCAGACGAGGCGCAACAGGACGTTGCCCAGGGCGACCTGGCCGCGACGCTTGAAGAACTGCTTGGCCGCTGATGGCGCGCCGACAAGTTACAGCATAATAATCATCTATTGCAGGAGTCATCATGGCTGAAATGCGTACTGAGGAAGAAACGGTCCAGGCAATCAAGGACTGGTGGAAGAAGAATGGCAGCTCGCTCCTGATTGGCGTCGGTGCGGCGCTGGCTATTGTTTTCGGGTGGCAGGCCTGGCAGAACCATCAAATGCAGCAGCGTACGGAAGCCGCTTCCCAGTTTGCCGAGCTGATCAATGCCTATAGCGATGAGACCGATGAAAATCGCGCTGATACTGTTGCCTACGTGGCTGAGAACCTGCGGGAAGAATACAGCGACAGCGCTTTCGCTATCTACGGCATGTTGATGCTTGCTCGTCAGCAGGTTATGGATCAGGGCGATCCGGAGGGAGCGATCGAGTCCCTGACCTGGGCGCAGGAAAAGGCCGGCGAAAGCGGAGCTTTGGCGATGGTTATTCGCAACCGCCTGGCCCGTGCTCAGTTCGCGGCGGAACAGTACGAAGATGCTTTGGCGACCATCGAGGGTACGGGCAATACCGGCAGTTTCGGCGCTATTTTTACCGAGCTTAAAGGCGATATTCTACTCGCCCAGGGCAATCGCGAAGGGGCTCGTGAAGCGTATCTGGCGGCCCGCGAAATGAATCAGCAAGGTCGTAGCGGCATTCTTGAGCTCAAGTTATCCGACCTTGGTGTTGAGGAGGGAGCCTGATGCCCTGGTTGGTTAATGGGCATACAAGACTCCTTTCGCTAGCAGGCATGCTGGCATTGGCTGTTCTGGCAGGATGTAGCACCAGTGACACCTTTGAGCAACCTGCACCGGTTCCGGAGATTTCATCCAGCGTCGAGCTTGAGCCTGTCTGGAGCATGAGCGTTGGGGACGGGCATGATGACAAGTTCCTGTACCTTGCCCCTCTAAACACTGGAGAGCGATTGTATGCCGCGTCGGCCGATGGTGAAGTCTATGCCGTCGCATCCGAAAACGGTGAGGTATTCTGGTTCCGGGATCTTGACGAGGAAATCAGTGCCGGCGTTGGTGGCGATCAGGATAACCTGTATCTGGTCTCCCGTGATGCTGAGCTGATGGCCCTCGCGCGCGAGGATGGCTCTGCGCTTTGGAGGCAGCCTTTGCCCAACGAGGTGTTGGCATCCCCCCAGTCCAACGGACGCCTGGTGGTGGCACAGACCATCGATGGCAAGGTGCTGGCATTCGATGCCGCCACCGGGGAGCAGGCATGGCAATACGATAGTGATGTCCCGGTCCTGTCGATACGTGCAGCGGCCTCGCCACTTGTAGGGGCAGATCTTGTACTGGCTTCGCTGGCCAACGGCAAGCTAATGGCAATCTCCACTGAGAACGGTCAGCCCATCTGGCAGTATGAAGTTGGCCAGCCGCAGGGCCGTACCGAACTTGAGCGTCTTGTTGATGTGGCCGGTGAGCCGCTGATTCTGGAGAGTGCAGCGATGATTGTGGGCTATCAGGGCAAGCTTGCGCTGGTGGACCTTCAAACCGGGCAGGAAATCTGGAGTCGTTCTGCCTCCAGCCTGCAGTCACCAATGATCGGCAACGGTAATATTTTTGTCTCCGGTGCCAACGGTGAGATCACCGCCTACCGCGGTTCCGACCGTCGCGAGTTGTGGGTTCAGGATCGTTTGTCCTGGCGCCAGCCGACGCAGCCGGTTGTCTATGAGGATCACCTATTGATTGGTGATTTCGAGGGATACATTCATATGCTGTCGCTGGAAGACGGCAGCCTGAAGGGGCAGCTTGAATTTGACGACGAGGGCCTACGGGTAGCTTTCCAGCGCCTGCAGAACGGTAACCTTCTTGTGTATGGCAATAGCGGTAAACTGTCGGTATTGAAACTCCGGACGCTCGACTGAGTGCTCCTTTCCGGCCCTATCGCTGTGAAGCGCGGGCCCTGTTTAATGTGTAGCGAAAGACTATGACCCCTGTAATTGCTCTTGTCGGACGTCCCAATGTGGGCAAATCGACACTGTTTAATCAAATGACACGGTCCCGGGATGCGCTTGTAGCGGATTTCCCCGGTTTAACCCGTGATCGTAAATACGGTGAGGGCAATTACGAGGGACAGCGCTTTATCGTGATTGATACCGGTGGCCTGACCGGGGGCGAGGAAGGCCTGGACGCTGAAATGGCTCGCCAGTCCATGCAGGCTGTCGAGGAAGCAGACATTGTCCTGTTTCTGGTCGATGGCAAGGCCGGCCTTAATGGCGGCGATGAGCTGATTGCTGCCCATCTGCGCAAGACCGGTAAGCGGGCGCATCTCGTGGTCAACAAAACTGACGGCCAGGATCCCGACATTGCCGCTTCTGACTTCTATGCTCTGGGCTTCGACTCCACCTACCTGATTGCCGCCTCTCACAACCGGGGCATTCGCTCCATGCTGGAAGAGTTGCTGCCGTCCGAGGAAGAGCGTGAAGCGCAGGACCGTGCTGATCGTTATCCAGGCATCCGCATTGGCATTGTCGGGCGGCCGAACGTAGGCAAGTCAACACTGGTCAATCGCATGCTCGGAGAAGACCGGGTGATTGTCTATGACATGCCCGGTACCACCCGGGACAGCGTTTACATTCCGTTTGAGCGCATGGATAACCAGTACACACTGATTGATACAGCTGGTGTGCGTCGTCGCAAGAACGTTAGTGAAGTGGTGGAGAAGTTTTCGATTATCAAGACCCTTCAGGCCATCGACGACGCCCATGTGGTCATCCTGGTTATCGACGCCCGAGAAGGTCTGGTAGACCAGGATCTGCATCTGATTGGCTTTGTTCTGGACGCCGGGCGCTCCCTGGTGGTTGCGGTCAACAAATGGGATGGTATGGACCCGGAAGACCGGGCCAAGGTAAAAGAGCAGGTTCAGCGCCGTCTGGACTTTCTTGACTACGCGGACAAGCATTATATATCTGCGCTTCACGGGTCCGGCGTGGGGGTTATGTACGATTCGGTTCATGCCTGCTATGAGTCAGCGATGGCCAAGTGGCCGACCAATCGCCTGACGGCCATCCTCCAGGACGCTACGGCTCAGCACCAGCCGCCACTTGTACAGGGGCGCCGAATAAAATTGCGATACGCCCACCAGGGTGGGTCCAACCCTCCGGTGATTGTGGTGCACGGAAACCAGACTGACGCATTGCCGGGGGCTTACAAGCGGTATCTGGAGAATACCTTCCGCAAGGTTTTGAAGGTCAATGGTTCCCCCATTCGTTTCGAGTTCCGTTCCAGTGAAAACCCGTTCGCTAACAAGGTTAGCCGGCTGACACCGCGTCAGAAGGTCAAGCAGGACAATGACCTGAAGAAAGGGCGGCCTGTGCGGAAAAAAGCGCGAATGAAGAGCAAGAAGCGATGAGCCGGTCCGTCAGGGCAGCGCCAGTCGGTGCTGGATCAAAGGGCGCGATGATTGGTTTTTAGCCACTGCTGAAACTCGTTTTCGGGCAGAGGTCTGCTGTAGAAATAGCCTTGTGAATAGTCGCAGCCTTCATGTTGCAGGAAGTGTGTCTGGGCTTCCTCTTCCACGCCTTCGGCAATCACACGCAAGCCAAGACTGTGAGCCATGTTAATGATGGCCTTCACCAGTGAGGCATCCTCCCGCTCTTTCATTACATCCTGTACAAAGGATTTGTCGATTTTCAGGGTATCGAAGGGGTAGCTCTTGAGGTAACTGAGAGCCGAATACCCGGTACCGAAGTCGTCGACCGACAGGCGAATGCCGGATTGATCGAGTTGCCGCAGGATATCGGCGGTTTCTATGGTGTTGTCCAGGATCAGTCGCTCAGTAATTTCCAGTTCCAGTTGCTGGGGAGGCAAGCCGCTGGCATCGAGCGCATTCATGACCGTGTCGACAAAGCCCGGGTCCCTGAACTGCCTGGGAGATACGTTGACGGAAATACCGATGTCGGTGCCAGTGGATGCTTTCCAGCGCATGGCCGCCAGGCAGGCTTCCTGCAACACCCATTCGCCGATGGGCGTTATCAGTCCGGTTTCTTCCGCCAGGGGTATAAACCGGTCGGGCATCACCATGCCCATACCGGGGTTGTTCCAGCGCAACAGGGCTTCGGCAGAGCACAGTTGGCCGGACTCCGTGCGAACAATGGGCTGGTAGTAGAGTTCAAACTCTTTTTGCTCCAGGGCCCGGCGCATCAACGATTCCATCTGCAGCCGCTCATGGGAAACTTCCGTCATTTCCGGGGCAAAGTGAGCGTAGGCACTTTTGCCCTTATGTTTGGCCTGGTACATGGCGGCATCGGCGTGTTGGAGCAGGGTGCCGCTGTTATCCGAGTCGTTCGGGAAAATGGAGATGCCAATACTGGTGGTGACGAACACTTCCTGGCCGTTCAGCAGGTAAGGAGGGGCAAACGTTTTGAGAATACGTTCCGCCACCTGGGACGTTGCCTCGGGGCCCGTCAGGCCCGGCAATATCACGAGGAACTCGTCGCCACCAAGCCTCGCGACGGTGCTTGTACCCCGCAGGCAGCTTGAAATCCGTCGTGCGGCCTCTATCAACAGGTTGTCGCCGGCGTCGTGCCCCAGGGTGTCGTTAATGTGCTTGAAGTTGTCCAGGTCGAGAAACATCACGCCAACCAGAGAACTTTCCCGTCTTGCTTGTGCCAGGGCCAGTTTCAGACGGTCCAAAGCGAGCATCCTGTTGGGAAGCCCGGTCAGGATGTCGTAATTGGCCTGTCGGAGAAGTTGTTGCTCGTAGCGCTTTCGAATACTGATATCTTCGCCAAGGATCAAGTAACCCGTGGCGTCGCCCTTGGAATTCTTGATGGGGGTTACGATCAATTGTTCCCAGAAGCGTTCACCGTTCTTGCGGACGCTGTTGATTTCACCCTGCCAGACACCCACTCGCTGCACCTGTAATCGAATGGACTGCCAAAGCTGACGGTTTTCCCGGTGGGCCTGGGCATCCTCCGACACCATGCCCGGGTGTTTGCCACAGATGACTGCGTTGTCATAACCGGTAAGTTGGCTGAACTTCTGGTTGGCATATTCAATACGCCATTGGCGATCACAGATAAGAACCGAGGACGGACTTTGTTCAATAGCCTTGGAGAACTTGCGGATCTCCTGGGCATCACGCTCCTGTCGTTCGAGGTCGTCGTTGAGACGTTCCCGCATCTGGTTGATAGCGACGGTGACCTGGGCCAGCTCGTCATTTCGGTTCAGTTGGGTGTCCGGTCGATCCAATTCAAGCGGATCTGACAGGTTGTTAAGGGAGAAATTGCGGGCATAGTTGGCCATGGTGGTCAGGTGGCGCGCGATAAAATACTGGAATATCCAGATGATCAGGATAGAAACGAAAAAAGTCTTCAGGAACTGGGTGGTTAGCACCAGCACAACTTTTCGGCGCATGTCCGAGAACACGCGTCTGAGATCGGCGGTAACGGTCAACTGACCAAGGCTGAACATCTCATCACCCTGATGGGTGAGCTTGAACGTGTGGCTTGTTGTCTGGGCATTGCGGGGGATTTCTCCCATGACCAGCTCTGAATCCGGTTCGATCTTGAGGCGCAGGTGGACGATGTCTGGCAGGCTGAGTATGCCTTCGAGCTGAGTTTGGAGGAGTTTCTGATCCAGCGCCCACAGGCTGCGGGCCAGGCTGGAGGTGTAACCGGTTTCGACCACCATCATGCGTCTGTCGATCTGTGACAGGTCCTTCCGGTAATCCGAGTATATCTGGATTGCCGAAGAGATGAGGGTGAATACCGAGCTGAACAACAGGATGTACGCGAGCAGCCTGAAGGACAGGGGAGACCCGGTTCGAAATCGTTGCAGGCGAGTCAACAGTTTTTGCATGTCCTATACTTCGGCCACCCTGGCAGGTTTCAAAGAGAACGGTCAAACAATGTTCTCAGGACTATAGCAGCAGTTTCTTGCGAATGCCTCGCAAATACAGGAAAAACCGAGAAAAACATGTCACTGTTTAGGAGTTGTAATCTTAAGGCAATGACTGGTGTGCGGGGAAGGTTGAGCGCCTGCGCATGCAGGGCAGAACAATTGCGGGTGCAGCGTAGAACTGCAAAAGAAAAGAAGCTGTTTAAATGGCGTCCCCTAGGGGGTTCGAACCCCTGTTGCCGCCGTGAAAGGGCGGAGTCCTAGGCCACTAGACGAAGGGGACGCATCGCTTCAAAACCTTGCCTCGTCGAGGTGGCGCGTATATTAAGTAAGGCGATGCGGGCTGTCAAACAGTTTTTGAAAAAAATCAAAGCCTCAGTACCTTACCGAATCCGCCAGGGCTGGGCTCAAATCACGGTATTTGAATTGGAACCCTTCAGCTTCGAGTTTTTCAGGTATGGCCATCTGCCCGGTCAGTAACAACCGGGACATTTCGCCCAGCGCCAACTTAAGGACCGGACCCGGTGCGGGGAAAATGGCTGGCCGCCCCAAAACGCCGGCAAGGCACCTTGTAAACTGCCGGTTGGTGACCGGGTTGGGGCTTACTACGTTGTAAGGGCCGTTGGCCTTCTCTGTCTCGAGCATCCAGATAAGCGCTGCAACCACGTCGTCCCGATGAACCCAGGGCATGAACTGTTCGCCATTGCCAAGTCGTCCACCGAGACCCAGACGAAAGGGTAGAAGCATACGTTGCAGGAAACCGCCACCCGGGCCAGCAACAACCCCCGTCCGTGACAGGCACACGCGAACGCCGTCAGCCTCCAGGTTAAGAGCCTCCTGTTCCCAGTCACGGCACATGCGATGAGTGAATTCGTCATGGGGTGGCGTCTGCTCAGTCACGCGTTCACGGCCCTGGTCGCCGTAGAAGCCAACCGCAGAGCCAGACACCAGTACACGCGGATGTGATTCCCAACTTCTTATCACGTTCGCCAGGAGGTTAGTCAGGCGGATACGGCTGTCCCGAAGTTCCTGTTTGCGGCTATCGGACCAGCGTTTATCTGCGACGCCTTCGCCCGCAAGATTTATGACAGCATCGAAACCCGGATGACGTCGCAGTTGCTCGAGATCTCCGACTACTTCCACGCGCCCACACAGAGCCTGAACGTTTGCCGTGGACTGTCTGCTGAAGACGGTTAGTGCGTAGCCTTTGCTGATCAGTTGTTGGCACAATAGTTGGCCGATGAAGCCTGTGCCACCGGTGATCAGAATCTGATTATCCATTGCTGGTCGCTCCTGGGCCGATTGTGGGTCGGCTATTGATAGTCGTCAGCGATTGTTATGCCGGCTGCTTGTGGCTGTCGAGTTCGTGGATCACAACATCACGAATGGCTTTCCCAAGTTCCGGATTCTCCCCGATGGGCGGGGCAAGCGTAATGCTGACATCGTACCGGGACTGCAGTTCTTCAATCATCGCGGGAACGTCTTTTCTGAGATGACGGCCCGCCGCCAGGAACAGCGGTACAACGGTATACTGTCGGGCGCCTTCACTTGATCCCTCGCTGATAACCGTGTCGAGGGAGGGCTCTGCCAACTCCATGTAGGCAATGCGGGAACCCGGCACAGACTCCAGTGTCGGGGTTGCAAGTGTTTCGAATGTCCGGCACCAGCGCTGATCACTGCTTCCATGGGCAAGTAGGATTATTCGGGGGGCTTCTCCGTTCATAGTGTCTCCTGGTATGAATAGATGCAGGGATCGTGATGTAAAGTGTAGCAGCCGAGGGCCTGCCACCGTGCTGTTTGATGACTATAGGATGGGTATATGTTCGATTGGAAAGAGATTCTGGATTTCTGGTTTGGTGAACTTGATGAATACGGTCTGCCGGACAGTTTTCACAGGAATCGTTGGTTCCGTTCCACACGCGCCTTTGACCAGGAAATCCGTCGACGTTTCCTCTCGATGGTACTTTTCGCGTCGGAGGACGGGTTGCGGCACTGGCGCAAGGAAGCCGGCGGGGCGCTTGCGGAGATTATCCTGCTGGATCAGTTCACGCGAAATATTCATCGGGGCGGAGCACTGGCGTTTTCCAATGACCGCCTGTCAGTAAAGCTTTGCAAGGCAGCAATGCGTAATGGCCAGGACATGGAATTACCCCCGGTAAAGCGGGGCTTCCTCTATATGCCGCTACAACATTCTGAGAAGCGCGAGGATCAGGAACTGTCCGTGGAGTGCTATTCGCAATTGGCCGCCGCCACCGATGGCATTGCCGGAGATTTCATGGAGAGCTTCCTGCAATCCGCCCGTGACCATCGGGATATTATCCACCAGTTTGGCCGTTTTCCACACCGCAATCAGGCATTGAAACGCTCTTCGAGCCCGGAAGAGCAAGCCTATCTAACCAACGGTAAGCGTTTCGGCCAATAAACGTCTTCAAATCCGTTCAGCAGGCCGGAACTGCCAAGCCCATCAAGGTTTCATGGCGCCTTATGCGGCAGAATTTACAAAAACTAACAAGAATCAGGCTTCGCTGCACGGGTCTCATGGCAAGTGCTGCTGGCCGGCGATCGAAACAAGGAAAACCAGCCATGGGGCAGTTACAGAACCCCGGACTCCAGGCGCACAGTGAGCTGCCGGAGAACCGATTACTTCGGCAGTCGATTCGTTACAGGGGGCGTAAAACCTTACGTGTAAAAAGCGAGCTGAGGCGTCTTAAAATCCTGGAAGCGACCCTTCGTATCGCCGCACGTGACGGTTTGCGAGGCATCAAGCATCGAGCTGTGGCGCGGGAGGCGAAAGTTCCTCTGGCGGCCACGACCTATTACTTTCGCGATATTCATGAATTGATCAGTGACTCATTCATGCTTTTCGCTGAAAAAGCCCGGGACAATCTTGATGGCTTTTATGACACCATCAATCTGGTGCTGGACACCATCCCCGCAGAAACGCTCCGGCGCCGTGGTCCCCAGCGGAGTGAGTTGGCGGCGCGGTTATCGGTCATATCGACGGCCTACCTCCATGAACAATTTACAAAGCGCAGGCAGCAGATGCTGGCTGAACAGGTGTTCCTGATGGAAGCGCTAAGGGATGACCGTCTTGCGGGCCTGGCTAGAAGCTATCGTGAAGCATGGACAGCAGGCCTGCGACAGATATTGGAGCGGCTGGATTCACCATCACCGGAGAGAGACGCAACGCTGTTGGTTAATGTCACCTTGGGTATGGGGTATGATTCTTTGCTCAACGATGAGCGCGTGGATTACAGCGCGCTGTCTGAGACCGTTGCGCGCGTGATCGGGTTGGCTCTGGGTGAACAGGAGGTCTTACCGGCCTGAATAGGCGGATGAAAAAGGTCCTGAAAAAAGAGTTGACGAACCAGGATGAATCCGTAGAATACGCGTCCGTTGATCAAGCGGGAATAGCTCAGTTGGTAGAGCACAACCTTGCCAAGGTTGGGGTCGCGAGTTCGAATCTCGTTTCCCGCTCCAGATTCCAAAAACCCGGTCTTTTCGAAAGGAAAGGCCGGGTTTTTCATTTTTAGCCAGCAAGCCACAGTCTTCACACCCTGTTCTCGGTTATACTGCCAGGCCATATTGAATGCCTTGTCGTCAGTGTTTCGGGAGCGCCCATGCAGGTACATTCGTTGTATGTCTATCCGGTCAAATCCCTGGCCGGAATCCAGGTTTCTTCGTTCCATCTGGACGGTTTCGGTCCGGCCGGTGACCGTCGCTGGATGATCGTGGATTCCGAGCGCGAGTTCGTCACTCAGCGGAACAATCCGGAACTCGCCATGATAAAAACCCGGTTGGATTCAGGTCGGGTTTTTGTAGATATACCGGGGGAAGGTGAGTTTCCGTTGTTGCCGGACGCCGAGGAGTGTCGCGTTAGAGTCTGGCAGGATTGGGCGAAAGCGGTATACGGAGAGGACAGGGCATCTGCAGCGTTATCCCGATACTGTGGTCAGACATTTCGCTTTGTCTATATGCCCGAGGAAACCTTTCGTCGCGTTGATGCGAGCCGGGTTACCGAGTATCGTCGGGTCAGCTTTGCCGATGGTTTTCCATTCCTGATTACCAATCTTGCATCCCTTGACGAGCTTAACTCGCGGCTAGATTCTGCCATCGATATGCGAAGGTTTCGGCCGAACATTGTTGTCGAGGGTGCGGGAGCCTGGGATGAAGACAACTGGGCATCAGCACGCATCGGTGACACCACATTCACGTTGGTAAAGCCCTGTTCCCGCTGCGTTTTGACCACCGTGGACCCGGACCAAGGCATAAAGTCCGCAGATCTGCAGCCCTTAAGGACGCTTGGAACCTATCGGCGAACTTCTGACGGCGTCATTTTCGGAATGAACGCTATTCACGAATCGGACGGGACCATACGCGTCGGCGATCCGATTACCCTGGAAACCACTGCCACAACGGAGAATCAGTAACGTGCCATTGTTAACGCTGGATGCCGTATCCCTTGCTTTTGGCATGCAGCCATTGCTCGATCAGGCCTCTATGACCATTGAGGCAGGTGAACGTGTGTGTCTTCTTGGCAGGAATGGCGAGGGAAAATCGACATTACTGAAGATTGTCAGCGGTGAGGTAACGGCGGACGGCGGCGTTGTCCGGCTGGACGACGGCGCGATCCTGTCGGTGTTGCCCCAGAATCTACCCGTCAATGACACTCGGACCGCCTATGAGGCAGTTTCCGGTGCCTTCCCGGAAACCGGGGAGTTGCTCGCGGAGTTTCACCGGTTGTCCCAGACGGCGGATGAAGCCAGTCTGGACCGGCTGATGAAAGTGCAGGAGCGCCTTGAGGCTTTGGATGGCTGGCGCCTGGACCAAAAAGTCGGCGCCATCCTCGAGCAATATGGCATCGACCCTGAGCAGTGCCTGAACACGCTATCCGGGGGTTGGCAGCGACGTGTCCTGTTGGCACGCGCCCTGGTAACCGAGCCGGATATCCTGTTGCTGGATGAGCCTACCAACCACCTGGATGTGCCTGCTATTGCCTGGCTGGAAGAGGCCCTTGGTCAGTTTCGTGGCGCGATTCTGTTTGTCAGTCACGACCGTGCATTCATTCGCCGTATGGCCACGCGGATCGTGGAACTGGACCGCGGACATCTGGTGAGTTTCGCTGCTACGTACGACCGTTATCTGGACCTCAAGGAAAAGGCTCTGGAGGAGGAGGATCGCCAGAATGCGTTGTTCGACAAGCGGCTAAAACAGGAAGAGGCGTGGATACGCCAGGGGATCAAGGCCCGAAGGACGCGCAATATGGGCCGGGTGAGGGCGCTAAAGGCCATGCGTGAAGAGCGCCAGCAACGTCGCGAACGAGGTGGAACCGCAAGCTTTTCGGTGGAAGACGCCGCCCGTTCCGGGAAGCTGGTTGTGGAAGCCAGTGACGCCGGATTTGCCTATCCTGATGGCACGGCGGTTATTCGCGACATGAACATGACCGTTCTCAGGGGCGACAAGATTGGTCTCGTTGGTGAAAATGGCACCGGGAAGACCACCCTGGTCCGGCTGATGCTGGGAGATCTGAAGCCCACGGACGGCCGGATTCGCCTCGGCACCAATTTGCAGATCGCTTACTTCGACCAACTCCGCGGTGAGCTCGACCTTGAACGCAATGCGCTGGATAACCTGTCCGAGGGGCGGGAGTTCATCGAGATCAACGGCCAGAGCAAACATGTTCTGGGTTATTTGCAGGAATTTCTGTTCAGTCCGGAACGGGCACGCTCGCCTGTGCGTGTTTTTTCCGGCGGTGAGCGTGCGCGCCTTCTTCTTGCCAAGCTCTTCAGTAAGCCGGCCAATATCCTGGTGCTGGATGAGCCGACCAACGATCTGGACGTGGAAACCCTGGAGTTACTCGAATCCCGGTTGGTGGAATTTGCCGGTACTGTGATCGTTATCAGCCACGACCGCGAGTTCCTCGATAACGTCGCCACTGACACGGTGTTCCTCGACGGCTCCGGTAAAGTAGCGGAATTTGTCGGTGGCTATACTGACTGGCGGAGGCAGGGGGGGCGGTTTCCTTCCGAGGGGGTAAGCCGGAAGGCCACCAAGCCGCCAAAGAACCAGAACCCGGTGCCGGAAAAAAAGCCGGAAGCGCCCACAGTGGCCGATACGAAAAAAACAAAACCCGTAAAACTCAGCTACAAACTCAAGCTTGAACTGGAAAAACTTCCGGGCCAGATTGAAGAGCTGGAGACGGAACTGGAAAAGCTTCGAGCCGAGATTTCTGATCCGGAGTTTTACTCCGGGCCCGCTGAGAGCGTCTCTTCGACCTTGGCGGAACTGGGGGACAAGGAAGCCCACCTGGAGAAGGTCATCGAGCGCTGGATGGAACTGGAAGAACAGGCGAATCAATGAATGTAACGTATCACTTCAAATTTGAAGACAAACGTTCCGAGATTTTTAAAGTAACGGACTGGCCGGCTGAATCGGCGGGCAACCTGCCGAGCTGGACAAAGTTGGAGCACTGCCAATGCGCCAACTGCCCTCTGAAAGCATCAGAGTCGCCACGATGTCCCGCCGCTGTCGAAATGCTTCCGGTTGTGAACGCTTTTCAGGCAGAGAATGCCTATCAGAAGGTCAATGTGGAGGTCACGGACGACCGTAGACGTTATTCCAAGGACACCACACTTGAGGAGTCCCTGAGGTCATTGCTGGGGCTGAAAATGGCGACAAGCGGGTGTCCGGTGTTGTCCGAACTGAAATCGATGGCCGTGCATCACCTACCGTTTGCCAGCAATGATGAGTTCATCATGCGGAGCGTGTCTCACTACCTGTTGCAGCAGTACCTGGCGAAACGTAATCATAAGGAGCCAGACTGGGAGCTGAAAGGACTGGTGGAGAGAAACCAGCGTCTGCAGCTGGTCAACCAGGCGCTATGGCAGCGAATCCATTCGGTATGTGAGGGGGACAGCAATCTGAAGGCATTGCTGAACTTCTTCTCAATGGCCTCCAGTGTCAGTTTTTCCCTGGAAAGTCAGCTTCGAAAACTGGAAGCAAAAATGAAAGGCGACGGCGCCGTCTAAGGCGCCGCGTGACCCGGTCGGGCTACTGGATGCGGATAGCAAGGACGTCACAGACGGTGCCGTGCAAAACACCGTTAGCGGTCGACCCCAGAAGCAGCTGGAACCCTTTGCGACCGTGGCTTCCGACAACGACCAAATCCACATCCTGCTCCTCGGACAGCCGATGGATTTCGGACTCAGGGCGTCCCACAGTTACTATCTGATTGTCTTTGCCAACGTTGTACTTCTCACCGTACCCGGCGAGCTGTTCCTTTGCCGCCTTGTCCAATTGATCCTGCAGTTCCGTCAGGTCCATGGGGATGTCGCCCCCATAGGCGTAGCCGACTGGCTCAACCACGTGCACAAGCATCAACTCGGCACCGTGGGCTTTGCTTATTTCGACGGCCTTATTGAGAACCTGGGGGGCCTCTTCGGTCAGATCGATTGCCACCAGTATCTTCTTGTAGATCGACATCGCATCGCTCCTTCGCGGATGGGGTCAAGCTCATGGTGTGCCAAACCAGTACCTTGTCTTATCAGTGTAAACCAACACTGACAGGTATCAATAACGGACTGGAAGAGTGACGAGGAGAGTTGACCGGGGCAATGAAACGCCCCGGCCGGTATGAGGATCAGGCGTTTTCGCGCAACAGGCCAATGGTTGTTTCCAGGCCCCTGAGAATGCCCTTGGAATAGCGGTCGATCACAAACGCAACGTTGTTGTCGTTGTAGTTGATGTAGGAGCCACGAATGAACTCCCACTTGGAGGTCAGGTCGTCCAGTGCGGCTTTTAGTGGGCCCTGGGCGCTGCCTTTGGTGATCTGTGACAGCAAGGCGTCAAACTGCTTTGCCTGCTCGTCAAGAGGGATGTCGTTGGAGGAGCCCTGGAAGGTTTGCGCCACTGACGAATGGGTGCGGGCGGAGTACTTGGCCATCATCTGTGCCATGGTCACTGCCGCCGAGCGTGCGGCTTCGACTCTCTGGGCGGTTGCGACCTCGGCGCTTTCCCGGGCAACCGCGTACATTTCTGAAGCCACCTGGTTCATCGATAACGCCTGGTTCGCCATATCGGACACAAGGCGCAGATCGGGATAGCCGGTGTTGCGCACGTCATTGATGTTGCTCCGCATCAGGTCCTTGAACTTGTCGAATTCCAAGTTGAGGCTTTCCACCTGTGCTCCGGACAATACGCCGGCAGTGCTGTCGGCGACCGAATTCATGGATTCGTTGGCGGCATTGATACTGGCGACAATCTCGTTCAGGGTTTCGGTATCGCCACTTGCGCTGAAGCGATAGTAGGCATCGAGTGCCATGTAGTTATTGACCCGGAAATTATGCAGGTCCGACAGAAAACCGTCGCCTTCCTGGGCGCGGACCGTAAAGGAGGTGATCAGTAACAGCACGAGCGCCGTTACCAGGGAACGTACCCGCAAGCGAGCGTCTTTCATCGGATGGGTCTCCGTTAAGGCTGTTTTATTATTGTGGACTAAAGTCTTAGGCTGAAGGTAAAGTAACTCCGCCGGCCAATCAAGTTGTTTTAAGGGGCGTTACAGGCGTAAATGTAAACAAATTTAAAATTTACATGATAAACCTGCCGTTTTGCATCAATACCTCGAACTACATACTTGATAAACAACAATTCCATTCGCCTCCTGATGCCGTTCGGCTGTTCATTTCGGGGCAGGTCGGGTTGATTCTTCCAGAAACAAATTGACAAACGAGCCGTTTTTTTTCATCGTGTCACACCACGATTCAAACGACTGTATGAATTTTTGGATCGCTTGATCGGGTAGTGATAGAAAATAGTGACCGAAATCTCGCTGCATCAGCGGTCGTCTTGCGAAGCGCTTGTGCGGCTGTTTCAGCAGTTCCAAACACAGACTGGAGATCAGTTGATGATTTACGAAGGTAAAGCCATCACGGTTAAAGAGATCGAAGGCGGGATCGCTCAGTTGAACTTTGACTTGCAGGGCGAGTCAGTGAACAAGTTCAACCGTCTCACGATTGAAGAGCTCCGCGCCGCGACTGACAAACTGGAAGCGCAGAAGGGCCTGAAAGGCCTTGTTGTGACCAGTTCCAAGGACAGCTTTATTGTTGGCGCCGACATTACGGAATTCACCGACCTGTTTGCCGGGCCGGAAGAAGACCTCGTTGCCAACAACCTCAAGGCCAATGAGGTATTCAGCGCGATTGAAGATCTGCCTTTCCCCACCGTAACGGCGATCAACGGTATGGCATTGGGTGGCGGCTTCGAAATGTGTCTTGCCACGGATTACCGGGTGATGGACAAGAAGGCCAAAGTCGGTCTTCCGGAAGTAAAGCTGGGCATTTTCCCGGGTTTTGGCGGCACTGTGCGTCTGTCCCGTCTGGTCGGTGTTGACTATGCGGTTGAATGGATCTGCGGCGGCACTGAGAACCGTGCCGATAAAGCTCTTAAAGTTGGTGCAGTTGATGCCGTGCTTGAGGGTGAGAAGCTGGTAGAAGCAGCCATTAGCATTATCAACCAGTGCAACGACGGCAAGCTGGATTACCAGGCGCGTCGTGATGAGAAGAAGGGCAAGATCAAGCTGAACGCCATGGAAAGCATGATGGCTTTCGAGATCTCCAAGGCGTTCGTTGCCGGCCAGGCTGGCAAGAACTATCCGGCCCCGGTCGAGGCGATCAAGGTCATGCAGAAGCATGCCGGCCTTACCCGTGACAAAGCGATCGAGGTTGAAGCCAAAGGCTTCGCCAAGATGGCCAAAACCAACGTGGCAGCCTGCCTGGTTGGTCTGTTCCTGAACGATCAGGAGCTGAAGAAAAAGGCCAAGGCCTGGGAAAAGGAAGCCAATGACGTGAAACTGGCGGCCGTTCTGGGCGCTGGTATCATGGGTGGCGGCGTGGCCTACCAGTCCGCGTTGAAGGGTACGCCCATCATCATGAAGGACATCGCCCAGGAAGGCATTGCTCTGGGTCTTAAAGAGGCCAAGAAGCTTCTTTCCAAGCGCGTTGACAAGGGTAAGATGGACGCCAGCAAGATGGCTGACGTTCTGAACAGCATCACACCGACACTGAACTACGGCGACTTCAAGAATGTCGATCTGGTTGTCGAGGCGGTTGTTGAGAACCCGAAGGTTAAAGATGCGGTTCTGCGTGAAACGGAAGATCACATTCGCGAAGACGCGATTCTGACGTCAAACACTTCAACCATCTCCATCGACCTGCTGGCCAAGAACCTGAAGCGCCCGGAAAACTTCTGCGGCATGCATTTCTTCAACCCGGTGCACATGATGCCTTTGGTTGAGGTTATACGCGGCGCGAAGACCAGCGACCGGGCGATTGCCACCACAGTTGCCTACGCCAAGGCTATGGGCAAGACACCGATCGTTGTTAAAGATTGCCCCGGCTTTCTGGTCAACCGGGTTCTGTTCCCGTACTTCGGTGGTTTTGTGAACCTGGTGCGTGACGGCGCTGACTTCCAGCACGTCGACAAAGTTATGGAAAAGTTTGGCTGGCCGATGGGCCCTGCCTATCTGCTTGACGTGGTTGGCATGGATACCGGCAAGCACGCTGGTGAAGTCATGGCTGACGGCTTCCCGGATCGCATGAAGCACGAGGGTACTACCGCCATTGACGTTATGTTCGATAACAACCGTTACGGACAGAAGAACGACAAGGGCTTTTATAAGTACGAACTGGACCGCAAGGGCAAGCAGAAGAAGGTTGTCGACGAAGAAACCTACAAGCTGCTTGAGCCAGTTGTTCAGGGTAAGAACGATTTCAGCGACGAGGACATCATCGCCCGTATGATGCTGCCTCTGTGTCTTGAAACCGTTCGCTGCCTGGAAGATGGCATTGTTGAAGACCCGGCAGACGCCGATATGGGTTTGATCTTCGGTATCGGCTTCCCGCCATTCCGTGGTGGTGCCCTGCGTTATATCGACGACATGGGTGTCGACAAGTTCGTCGAGCTGGCAGACAAGTTTGCAGATCTTGGTCCCCTGTACCATCCGACCGAGAAGCTGCGTGAAATGGCCAAGACTGGCGAAAAGTTCTTTGGCTAACCCTGAACGAGATTTCCGAACGGAGAAAGATCTATGAGCCTTAATCCGAGAGACGTTGTCGTCGTCGATTGCGTGCGGACTCCGATGGGGCGTGCCAAAAACGGCTGCTTCCGCAATGTACGTGCGGAGACCCTGTCGGCTGCGCTGATCGAAGCACTGTTTGAGCGCAACCCGAAGCTCGACCCGAAAGAAGTTGAAGATGTGATCTGGGGCTGTGTAAACCAGACCAAGGAGCAGGGCTTCAACGTAGCGCGTCAGATCTCACTGCTGACCCGCATTCCTCACGAGTCTGCTGCGCAGACCGTGAACCGTCTGTGTGGTTCTGCCATGAGCGCGATTCACACCGCTGCCCAGGCGATCCAGACTGGCAACGGCGATGTGTTCTTCGTGGGTGGTGTTGAGCACATGGGTCACATTCCCATGACCGACGGTTTTGACCACAACCCGGCTGCGTCCAAGTACTCTGCCAAAGCGTCCAATATGATGGGCCTGACCGCAGAAATGCTCGCCAAGATGCACGGCATTACCCGTGAGCAGCAGGACGAGTTTGGCGCACGTTCACACCGCCTGGCGCATGAAGCCACTCAGGAAGGTCGCTTCAAGAACGAAATCGTTCCGATTGAAGGCCATGACGAGAACGGCTTTAAGGTGCTGATCGAGGAAGACGAAACCATTCGTCCCGAAACCACCGTTGAATCGCTGGGTCAGTTGAAGCCAGCGTTCGATCCTAAAAACGGCACAGTGACTGCAGGTACGTCCTCGCAGCTGACTGATGGTGCAGCAGCCATGGTGCTGATGTCCGCAGAACGTGCCGAGGCGTTGGGCCTGAAGCCGGTTGCCAAGATCCGCAGCATGGCCGTTGCCGGCTGTGATCCCGCAATCATGGGTTACGGTCCGGTTCCGGCAACCAAGAAGGCGTTGAAGCGTGCGGGCCTGAAAGTCGAAGACATCGACTTCTGGGAACTGAACGAAGCCTTTGCGGGTCAGTCCCTGCCGGTCTTGAAAGACCTGAAGCTGCTGGGTGTGATGGAAGAGAAGGTGAACCTGAACGGTGGCGCGATTGCCCTTGGGCATCCGCTGGGTTGTTCCGGTGCACGTATCTCCACAACCCTGCTGAATGTCATGCAGGCCAAAGGCGGTAAGCTTGGTGTTTCCACCATGTGTATCGGCCTGGGGCAGGGCATTGCAACGGTTTGGGAGCGTCTCTGATTCATTAACCGGAATCAGTAACGCTGTCTCAGGAGGCCCGGCAAATGCCGGGCTTTCCTGTCTCTGACTGTAGAAAAAGGTGCCTGGAAATAAAAGAATGGGTTGTCTTGCTTTTCTTGACCCTGTAAAACAATGCACCTATACACTTGTGGCGGCTATGGACTGTTTTCTAGCCGACTGATTTTACAGCGAGTTTACGGTTTGCTGATTTTTTAACCGATTATCGCCAAGGACACAGATCTCCGATATGGGTAAAAGCCTCGTTATTGTCGAGTCGCCAGCGAAAGCGAAGACCATCAACAAATACCTGGGGTCCGACTTCATTGTGAAGTCCAGCGTCGGGCACATTCGCGACCTTCCAGTCAGCGGTAGCGGCTCAACGTCAGATCCGAAAGAACGCGCCAGGCAGGCGGCGTTGACCCGCAAGATGAGCCCTGAAGAAAAGGTGATTCACAAGAAGCGGAAATCCAGGGAGCAACTGGTTGCCCGTATGGGGGTAGACCCTGACCAGGACTGGAGCGCCCGGTACGAGATACTGCCCGGTAAGGAAAAGGTTGTCAGCGAACTCAAACGGCTCGCGAAATCCGCTGATCATATCTATCTCGCGACGGATTTGGACCGTGAAGGGGAGGCGATCGCCTGGCACCTCCAGCAATCCATTGGCGGTGAGCCGGAAAAATATCGTCGCGTCGTGTTCAATGAGATCACCAAACGTGCCATCCAGGAAGCCTTCAAGGACCCGGGAAATCTCGATAACAACCGTGTGAACGCTCAACAGGCACGCCGATTCCTCGACCGGGTTGTCGGTTACATGGTGTCGCCGTTGCTGTGGGCGAAGATTGCACGAGGCCTTTCGGCGGGTAGGGTTCAGTCGGTCGCGGTGCGACTTATCGTCGAACGTGAGCGGGAAATTCGCAAGTTCGTTCCTGAAGAATTCTGGCAGTTGCACGCAGATCTGGCGTCCAAGCAGGCCGAGCAACCCGTTCGTTTTGAAGTGACGCGGTACGACGATAAAGTCTATCGTCCGGTTAGTGAAAAGCAGAGTACCGATCATGTTGAGCGCCTGAAGGATGGCACGTTCAAGGTCGCCAAACGAGAGGACAAGCCGACACGCTCCCGTCCCTCTGCTCCCTTCATTACCTCCACGCTGCAGCAGGCTGCCAGCAACCGGATGGGGTTCAGCGTCAAGAAAACCATGATGTTGGCGCAGCGCCTCTATGAAGCTGGCTTCATTACTTACATGCGTACCGACTCGACCAATCTGAGTCAGGACGCCGTGAGCACTTGCCGCGAATTTGTCAAAAAGCAGTTCGGCGATAAATTCCTGCCGGAGAAACCAAGGGTATACGGCAGCAAAGAGGGCGCCCAGGAAGCTCACGAGGCCATCCGTCCGACCGATGTGAGTCGTAGGCCGGCCGATATAAGCGGCCTGGAGAAGGACGCTGAAAAACTCTACGATCTGATCTGGCGCCAGTTTATTGCCTGCCAGATGGCGGATGCTGAATTCCTGAGCACGTCCATTGTGGTTGCCAACGGTGATTATGAGCTTCGTACCCGGGGCCGGATCATCAAGTTTGAGGGTTTCCTCAAGGTGGCACCCCAGTCGGGCAAGAAAGACGAAGACATCGCGCTTCCTGACATCAAGGTCGACGAAACACTGGCGTTGAAGAAGCTCGAGCCCAGTCAGCATTTCACCAAGCCGTCGCCGCGCTACACTGAGGCGAGTCTGGTCAAGGAGCTGGAGAAGCAGGGGATCGGACGACCATCCACCTACGCATCGATTATCTCCACCATTCAGGATCGCGGCTACGTTCGTTTGCAGAATCGCCGTTTCTACGCCGAAAAGATGGGCGAGATCGTCACCGAGCGGTTGTCGGAATCCTTTCCGAACCTCATGGACTTTGACTTCACCGCCAAAATGGAAGATGAGCTGGATGACATTGCTGGCGGCGAAGTGGACTGGAAGAAAGTTCTAAATGACTTTTATGGCCGTTTTCGTTTACAACTCGAAACCGCCGAGAGCGGTGACGATGGAAGCATGCGGGCGAACACCCCCACTGAGACCGATATTCCATGCCCGACGTGCAGTCGACCAATGCAGATTCGCGTAGCCAGTACCGGCGTTTTCCTGGGATGTTCAGGTTACTCCCTGCCACCCAAAGAACGTTGTAAAACAACCATCAACCTGGTTTCCGGTGACGAAGTTGTCAGTGCTGACGAAGATGTGGACGGCGAAGGTGAGACCCGCCTGCTGCGCAAGAAGCGGCGTTGCGCGAAATGCGGAACTGCCATGGACAGTTACCTGGTGGACGAGGGCCGAAAGCTTCATGTGTGCGGTAACAACCCCGATTGTTCCGGCTATGAAGTGGAGAAGGGTACGTTCCGTATAAAGGGCTACGAAGGTCCGACCCTCGAATGCGATAAGTGCGGCTCCGAGATGCAGCTGAAAACGGGGCGTTTCGGTAAATATTTCGGTTGTACCAACACCGAATGCAAGAACACCCGCAAGCTCCTGAAAAGCGGCGAGCCTGCGCCTCCCAAGATGGATCCAGTGCCAATGCCCGAGCTGCAGTGCCAGAAGGTGGAAGACACTTATGTACTTCGTGATGGCGCTTCCGGGTTGTTCCTCGCGGCCAGCAAGTTTCCCAAGAACCGGGAGACGCGTCCGCCGCTGGTTATGGAGATCAAGCCTCATCGCAAGGAAATTGATCCCAAGTACGGTTACTTGATGGATGCTCCGGAGCGCGACCCGGAAGGTAATCCGACGGTCATCCGATACAGCCGGAAGAGCAAGGAGCAGTATGTGATGTCGGAAAAAGACGGCAAAGCGACTGGATGGTCTGCGTGGTTCGTGAACGGCAAATGGCAGCCGAAAGAGAAGTGACGAGTGGATGACTGGTAGGATGGGTTCGATGCTCATCCTACCAGTTGTCTGGAGCGAACCTCAGGGTTTCTTGCGTAGCCGTTGTATCAGCGATGAAGTATCCCAGCGGCTTCCCCCCATTTGCTGAACATCTCCATAGAACTGGTCAACGAGTGCGGCGACCGGAATCCTCGATCCATTTTTCCTCGCCTCTTCGAGGCAGATTGCCAGATCCTTGCGCATCCAGTCGACAGCGAAGCCGTGCTCGAATTCTCCATCGATCATCGTGCCTGAGCGATTTTCCATCTGCCACGATTGAGCTGCGCCTTTTGAGATCACGTCGACGACTTTTCGAACATCCAGTTCTGCCTGTTCAGCAAAGTGAAGGGCTTCAGAAAGACCCTGAACCAGGCCAGCGATGGCGATCTGATTCACCATCTTCGTTTTCTGGCCGCTGCCGATCGGCCCCATGTGGTTCAGGGCCTTGGCGTAATGTTCCATCAGTGGTTTCGCTTGCGAAAAAGGATCGGCCTCCCCACCGCACATAATGGTCAGTTGACCGTTTTCCGCACCTTGCTGGCCACCGGATACCGGGGCGTCAATAAATTCGAGGTTGCGGGCCCTGGCAAGCTGCCCAAGCTGCTCTGCAATGCCTGCGGAGGCAGTTGTGTGGTCAACCAGCACAGCGCCGGGCTTGGCGTTGGCAATGATGCCCTCGGGGCCTTCGTAGACTTTTTCCAGATCGATATCGGCGCCCACGCAGGTAAATACGAAGTCTGCTTCAGCAACGGCGGCGGCGATAGAGTCGCAGGCCTTGCCGTTATACTGGCTCGCCCAGCTCTCTGCTTTGGCGTGAGTGCGGTTCCATACCTGGACCGTAAGGCCGGCGTTTGCCAGGTGGCCCGCCATTGGGTAGCCCATTACGCCGAGACCGATAAATGCGGCAGTTACGTTCATCACTGTTTCTCCGGACGTGGTTGGTGTTTGCGCGAAGTAGGCATCAATCATTACAGAATGTGAGGGCACAAAAAAGGCCGCTGTTGCAGCGGCCTTTCGATCAACGGCTATCCGAAAGCTATTTCTTGGGGTAGCTCCTTGCTTCGGAGCCTGTATACAGCTGGCGCGGCCGGCCAATGCGATAGTCGCCGCTGACCATTTCGTTCCAGTGTGAGAACCAGCCAATGGTCCGCGAAAGTGCGAATATGACGGTAAACATGGACGTCGGAATGCCGATGGCCTTGAGAATAAGGCCGGAGTAGAAGTCTACGTTCGGGTAAAGTTTACGCTGGACGAAGTACTCGTCTTCAAGGGCAATCTTCTCGAGACGTTGTGCAATCTTGAGGAGAGGATCATTCTCCAGGCCGAGCTCGGTCAGGACTTCGTGCGCGGTTTCGGCCATCACTTTGGCGCGTGGATCGAAGTTTTTATAAACCCGGTGGCCAAAGCCCATCAGGCGGAAGGGGTCGTCCTTGTCTTTTGCCTTGGCGATGAACTTCTCGATGTTGGACTCGTCCCCGATTTCCGCGAGCATGTCCAGCACAGCTTCGTTGGCGCCGCCATGGGCAGGCCCCCAGAGAGCCGCGATGCCAGAAGCGATACACGCGTAGGGGTTGGCACCGGTAGAGCCGGCAAGGCGTACGGTTGAGGTCGACGCGTTCTGTTCGTGATCGGCATGCAGGATGAAAATCTTGTCCATCGCCTTGGCGAGGATCGGATTTGGTTTGTATTCCTCGCAGGGAACGCCAAACATCATCTGCAGGAAGTTCTCAGAGTAGGTCAGGTCGTTGCGGGGATACATGAACGGCTGGCCGATGCTGTACTTGTAGCACCAGGCTGCAATCGTTGGCATTTTCGCAACCAGGCGGTGAGCGGTGATTTCCCGCTGCTCAATGTTGGTGACGTCCATCTGATCGTGATAGAAGGCCGACAGAGCGCCGACGACACCGCACATGATGGCCATCGGATGCGCATCACGGCGGAAACCCTGGAAGAAGTTGCGCATCTGGTCGTGCAACATCGTGTGGTTTTTGATGGTGTCGTGGAAGCGCTTGTTCTCTTCCGCTGTCGGAAGCTCGCCGTTGAGCAGGAGGTAGCAGACTTCCAGGTAGTCGGAGTTTTCTGCCAATTCCTCGATTGGGTAGCCTCGGTGCAGGAGAACGCCCTTGGCGCCATCGATGTAGGTAATCTGGGATTCGCAGGCTGCGGTGGATACAAATCCAGGGTCGTACGTAAAGACGCCTTCCTGGACAAGGCTTCTCACGTCAATGACGTCAGGGCCGACGGTGCCTGAGTAAACCGGTAGCTCAATGGACTTGTCACCCACCGAAAGCGTGGCTTTCCTGTCGGTCATGGTGCTCTCCTATTTATCAGCATTTGGAAGCGCTAGAAGGCGCGTATTATCGCAAAACTGGCGGCAAAATATAGGGCGTTGGCTTTTTTTGTCAATGGAAGAGGCAATAAAACCCATTATTTGACAGTTTCTGTAAATCAGGGAAATCCAGAATACGGCCGCTTTCGAGGTTAAATTGATTTTGTCAATCCTCTTTATAGCGAGTCCCGGAGCCTGATTTAACGGGCTCTGGCAGAGTTGCGCGTTTGTAATTGAAAAGGGTACTCCTTATAATCCGTAGCCCGGAATCGGGGATATAACAGGCCGCAGCGTCAGATTTTAAAAGAGCGCATGCCGGTTTTTCTCCCTCCTGAGCACATCGTGTGCCGGATTCGTCCAGCATGCCGATCCTTACATACCAACCATCCGCATCCGGTCTTTTCCGGCCCCGCGGAACCAAGAGAGAGTGTGAGAGCGCTGTGAATAGCAAACGACCAGTAAATCTCGATCTCGGCAAGTTTCATTTTCCGCTGCCAGCCATCACGTCCATACTGCATCGCGTCAGTGGCATCATCATTTTCGTGGGTGTTGCTTTCATGTTGTATGGGCTTCAGCTTTCCCTTTCCGGGGAAGAAGGCTTCAGTCGGGTTAGTGACTTGCTGGACAGTTTCCTTGCGAAGCTGATTACCTGGGGCATTCTGTCTGCCTTGCTGTACCACCTGGTTGCGGGTATCAAGCACCTGCTGATGGATATGGGCATCGGCGAAGAGCTGGAAAGTGGCCGGCTCGCGGCGAAAGCCACAGTCGTAATCTCCGTTATTCTCATCCTTCTGGCAGGAGTCTGGGTATGGTAAACAGCGTAACGAATCTCGGACGCAGCGGTGTTTTCGATTGGATGATCCAGCGTGTTACCGCCTACGTACTTGCTCTGTATACAGTTTTTCTTTTCGGGTTCGTCCTGACCACTGATATTAATTACGACAGCTGGTCAGCGCTTTTCGACCAGACCTGGTTCCGCATCTTCACACTGCTTGCACTGCTCTCAATCGGCGCGCACGCCTGGGTTGGGCTTTGGACAGTGACAACGGATTACATCAAGGCGACCCTGCCGCGCTTCCTGGTACAGGCACTGTGCGGCCTGGCCATGTTCGTGTATTTGGTCTGGGGCATTCAGATTCTTTGGGGGCTTTAATTAATGGCTAATATCAAGACCATGTCTTATGACGCGATTGTTATCGGTGGCGGCGGTGCCGGTATGCGTGCCGCCCTTCAGTTGACAGAATCCGGCGTCAATACCGCATGTATCACCAAGGTATTTCCGACCCGTTCCCACACTGTATCCGCCCAGGGTGGTATTACCTGTGCCATTGCCAGTGCTGACCCCAATGATGACTGGCGCTGGCATATGTATGACACCGTCAAGGGTTCCGACTATATCGGTGACCAGGACGCGATTGAGTACATGTGTTCCGTGGGTCCCCAGGCTGTGTTCGAGCTCGAGCACATGGGGCTGCCGTTCTCGCGTACCGAGCAAGGGCGCATTTATCAACGCCCGTTTGGCGGCCAGTCCAAGGGCCCGGATAATCCCACTCAGGCCGCCCGTACCTGTGCTGCTGCCGACCGTACGGGGCATGCGCTGCTGCACACGCTTTACCAGGCAAACCTCAAGGGTGGCACCACCTTCCTGAATGAGTGGTACGCCGTTGATCTGGTCAAGAACAGTAAGAACGAAGTGGTCGGTGTTGTGGCCATTGAGATTGAAACCGGCGAGGTGGCTTACATCAAGTCCAAGGCCACGGTTCTGGCTACGGGCGGCGCCGGCCGTATCTATGCGTCCACTACCAACGCCCTGATCAACACTGGCGATGGTATCGGTATGGCGCTTCGCGCTGGCTTCCCGATGCAGGATATGGAAATGTGGCAATTCCACCCGACTGGCATCTACGGTGCGGGCACCCTGGTGACTGAGGGTTGTCGGGGTGAAGGTGGCTACCTCATCAACGCCGAGGGCGAGCGATTCATGGAGCGCTATGCGCCGAACGCGAAAGACCTTGCCGGCCGTGACGTTGTCGCGCGCTCCATGGTTATTGAGATCCTTGAGGGTCGTGGCTGTGGTCCGGACAAGGATCACGTGCTTCTGAAGCTGGATCACTTGGGTGAAGAAACCCTGAATCTGCGCTTGCCGGGCATCTGTGAACTGTCCCGTACCTTCGCTCACGTCGATCCTGTGAAAGAGCCGGTGCCGGTGGTACCAACCTGTCACTACATGATGGGGGGTATTCCCACCAACGTGGGTGGCCAGGCCCTGAGTCAGGATGAAAATGGCAACGACACGCCCATTCCCGGCTTGTTTGCCTGTGGTGAGGCAGCTTGTGTGTCTGTTCATGGTGCCAACCGTCTCGGCGGAAATTCATTGTTGGATCTGGTCGTCTTTGGTCGTGCTGCTGGCCTGCACATTGAAGAGCAGCTTCGCGGCGGCTTTGAAGTGGATGGCGCCAGCGAGGAAGATATCAAGAACGCCATGGCACGCCTTGATCGCCTGAACAGCGCCTCGGAAGGTGAGAGCGTTGCGGAAGTGCGTAAGGATCTGCAGAACTGCATGCAGCTTTACTTCGGTGTGTTCCGTGACGGTAAGAGCATGGAAGAAGGTCTTCAGAAGCTGGAAGACATTGGTAAGCGCGTTCGTAATACCAAGCTCGCGGACACCAGCAATGCGTTTAACACCGCACGTATCGAAGCCCTTGAGCTCGACAACCTGTATGAAGTTGCCCTTGCAACGGCCGTTTCAGCGTATGAGCGTAAGGAAAGCCGCGGTGCTCATGCCCGTAACGACTTTACCGAGCGTGATGATGAAAACTGGCTGAAGCATTCGCTGTACTTCCCGCTGGACAAGCGTGTTGGAAAGCGTGATGTAAACTTCGCTCCGAAAACGGTGGATACATTCCAGCCGAAGATCCGGACTTACTAAGGGGGATTGTGCAATGTTAGTAAGCCTGTACCGCTACAACCCGGAAACCGACAATGCGCCCTATATGCAGGACGTAGAGCTGGATATACCGGAAGGAAAGGACCTGATGGTTTTGGATGTCCTTAACCTGGTCAAGGAGCAAGACCCCTCAATGGCCTATCGCCGTTCCTGTCGGGAAGGCGTGTGTGGGTCCGACGGCATGAACATGAATGGCAAGAACGGTCTTGCCTGTATTACGCCGTTGTCGGAAGTGCTCAAGAACAACAAATTGGTATTGCGCCCGTTGCCGGGATTGCCGGTGATTCGTGATCTGGTCGTGGATATGAGCCTGTTCTACAAGCAGTACGAAAAGGTCATGCCGTATCTGGTCAACGACAACCCGGCGCCCGCCATTGAGCGGTACCAGTCACCGGAAGACCGGGAAAAGCTGGACGGCCTGTACGAGTGTATCCTCTGTGCCTGCTGTTCCACGTCCTGCCCGTCGTTCTGGTGGAATCCGGATAAGTTTGTTGGCCCAGCCGGGCTGCTGCAAGCCTACCGGTTCCTGGCAGATAGCCGGGATACCGCGCAGGAGGAGCGTCTTGCCAATCTGGATGATCCGTTTAGCGTATTCCGCTGTCGGGGCATCATGAACTGTGTCAGCGTTTGCCCAAAAGGCTTGAACCCAACTCGGGCGATTGGCCACATTCGGAACCTTCTGCTTCAGCGGGCTACGTAAGCAGAATCTGAAACAAACGCTATACTGTGCTGACAAGGCTCGCACCCGGAAGGGCTCGCAACGACGCGGGCCCTTCAACCAAAGGCTTATAGTCAAAAGTCTTAGCAGGGTGCACACTACGCAGGCCGTGACGGGAGCTTAAAAGGTTCCTAACGGTTTGCTGAGTATAATAACCACCGGGGAACGGAAAACATCCATGTTGGGTGTGGTGGCCACAGTCGATCCCGTAAAAACCCGTATTGACTCAGATATACCCCTGGCCGACCATAGCCAGCTCCCCGCACCAGCCCAAGGTGAGCTATTCAAAATGCACGAAAGCATAATGGAGCAGTTGTGGCAGACTTCCCACCTACAAGGGGGGAATCTCGCCTATGTTGAACAGCTTTTCGAAACCTACCTGACAGACCCCAATGCCGTTCCCGAAGAATGGCGCAGCTATTTCGATAAACTTCCCAGTGTGGATGGCTACAAAGGTCGCGATATAGACCATTCGTCCATCCGCCAGCAATTTGAGCACATCTCCCGTAACCAGCGCTTTCTTGCCAGCAGCGGCGTACCTGCCAGCGCTACGGTTGATGCGGACAAAAAGCAGATCCGTGTCCTCCAGTTGATCAACGCTTTCCGTTTTCGTGGCCATCAGGAAGCAAAGCTGGATCCGCTCGGTGTCTGGAACCGCCCGCAGGTTGAAGATCTCGATCCAGCCTTTCACGAGCTTTCGGAAGCAGACTACGACCTCGAGTTTCAGACCGGTTCGCTGAATTTCGGCTCCGAAACAATGAAGCTTCGGGATATCGTTGGCGGTCTTCGCCAGACGTACTGTGAAAGCATCGGTGCGGAATACATGCACGTTGTGGACACTCGGATCAAACGCTGGTTCCAGCAACGCATGGAGCCGGTTCGCTCGCGCCCCAACTACGAGTCTGCAACCCGTAAGCATTTGCTGGAGCGGTTGACCGCGGCGGAAGGTCTCGAAAAATACCTGGGTTCCCGCTATCCGGGCGTTAAGCGGTTTGGCCTTGAAGGCGGCGAGAGCCTGATCCCCTGTCTGGATGAGCTGATCCAGCGGGCTGGCAGCTACGGCGCAAAAGAAATTGTATTGGGCATGGCGCACCGGGGCAGGTTGAATGTTCTGGTTAATACGCTTGGCAAGAACCCGAAAGAACTGTTTGACGAGTTTGAAGGCAAGAAACTCGCCGATTCCGGTTCCGGTGACGTTAAATATCACCAGGGCTTTTCCTCCAATGTGATGACCGAAGGTGGCGAAATCCACCTTGCGCTGGCGTTTAACCCGTCGCACCTGGAAATTGTGTCTCCGGTGGTTGAGGGCTCAGTCCGTGCCCGCCAGACCCGTCGTAACGACCCCAACGGCACCCAATGTGTGCCCATCATCATGCACGGTGACGCTGCGTTTGCCGGGCAGGGTGTGGTTATGGAAACCTTCCAGATGTCCCAGACCCGGGGCTATGGCGTTGGCGGCACTATTCATATCGTCATCAATAACCAGGTTGGTTTTACCACCAGCAAGCAGGAAGATGCCCGGTCCACGGAATACTGCACCGATGTGGCCAAGATGATTCAGGCCCCGATCCTGCACGTGAATGCGGACGATCCCGAGGCGGTCATGTTCGTGACCCAGATGGCCATGGATTACCGCCACGAGTTCAAGAACGATGTGGTGATCGATCTGGTGTGCTATCGCCGCCGCGGACACAACGAAGCGGATGAGCCGGCCGCAACACAGCCGGTGATGTACGAAAAGATTCGCAAGCTGACAACCACCCGCAACCTCTATGCGGAAAAGCTGGTTGCTGATGGCGTGATCAGTGAAGACGAAGCCAAGCAGATTGAATTGGACTACCGGGACGAGCTGGACAAAGGTGACCACGTGGTCAAGTCCCTGGTCAAGGAGCCCAACAAGGATCTGTATGTCGACTGGACGCCTTATCTGGGCCACGAGTGGACGGCAAAGTGCAAATCCAGTGTTGCCCTCAAGACGATCCAGAAACTGGGCAAGAAACTGACTCACGTGCCGGAAGGCTTCAGTGTCCAGCGTCAGGTATCCAAGATTGTCAGTGACCGGGAAAAAATGACCGCCGGCGCGCTGCCGATTAACTGGGGCTACGGTGAAGTGATGGCCTACGCCACGCTTTTGAATGAAGGCCATCCCATCCGGATCACCGGCCAGGACGTTGGTCGTGGTACCTTCTCTCATCGCCACGCGGTGCTGCACAACCAGAAGGATGGTGCCCACCATATTGCTCTGGAGCACATTTCCGAGAACCAGCCGAAGTTTGAAATCTACGACTCACTGCTCTCAGAAGAGGCGGTGATGGCGTTCGAATATGGTTATTCCACCACGGCACCCAATGGTCTTGTGGTCTGGGAAGCCCAGTTTGGTGACTTCGCCAATGGCGCCCAAGTGGTGATCGATCAGTTCCTGACCAGCGGTGAGCACAAGTGGGGGCGGCTATGTGGCCTTACCCTTCTGTTGCCACATGGCTATGAAGGCCAGGGCCCGGAGCACAGTTCGGCAAGACTGGAGCGTTTCCTGCAGTTGTCCGCGGAGCACAATATTCAGGTGTGCGTGCCGACCACGCCATCCCAGGTATTCCATATGCTGCGTCGTCAGGTTAAGCGCCCACTGCGCAAACCTTTGGTTGCGATTACGCCAAAGAGCCTGTTGCGTCATAAGGAAGCCACCTCGGAACTGGACGACCTGACATCGGGTACCTTCAAGACGGTACTGCCGGAGAAGGAACCCTCCGACCCGAAAAAAGTCACTCGTCTGATTCTGTGCAGCGGCAAGGTCTATTTTGACCTGTTGGAGCGCAAAAAAGCGGACGAGCGGGATGACGTTGCTATTGTTCGTATCGAACAGCTATACCCATTCCCGGGAGACGATCTGGACGAGCTCCTGAGCCAGCACAGCAAGCTCAAGCACGTGGTCTGGTGCCAGGAAGAGCCCATGAACCAGGGGGCCTGGTATTGCAGCCAACATCATATGCGTAATGCGCTGCATCGTCACAATCCCAAGCTGTATCTTCAGTATGCCGGTCGTGACGCCTCAGCGGCTCCGGCTTGTGGCCATATGTCGGTTCACATTGAAGAGCAGAAAAAACTGGTTAACGACGCGTTTGAAATCTGACGAGCTACCGAACTAAGGATCCGAGATGTCAACTGAAATAAAAGCCCCCGTATTCCCAGAGTCGGTCGCAGAGGGGACAGTCGCGACCTGGCACAAGCAGCCTGGCGAAGCCTGTTCACGTGACGAACTGATTGTCGATATTGAAACCGACAAGGTCGTACTCGAGGTGGTAGCTCCGGCGGATGGTGTTATCGAGGAAGTACTCAAGGGCGAAGGCGACACCGTAGAAAGTGGTGAAGTCGTCGGTAAGTTCAAGGAAGGCGCGGCTGGTGACTCCAAGCCTGCAGCCAAGGATGACAGCAAGAAAGAGGAAAGTAAGCCCGAAGCGACTTCGGAAAAGTCCTCCGAAGCGCCTGCCAAATCCTCTGGCGAAGCCATCCTCAGCCCGGCAGCGCGGAAGCTGGCGGAAGAGAACGGCATTGATCCGGACGCCATTGAGGGTACCGGAAAAGACGGCCGCGTAACTAAAGAAGATGTTCAGAATCATATAGATACTGGAAAATCTTCAGGGGCTGCTTCAAATCCGGCATCGAAGCCGGCCGGCGATATGCCGCAGGTGGATGTTGGATCCGGCGAGCGTCCGGAGAAGCGCGTTCCCATGACTCGTCTGCGCGCCAGCATTGCGAAACGACTGGTCAATGCCCAGCAGACTGCGGCCATGCTCACCACGTTCAACGAAGTGAACATGGGGCCGGTCATGGAGCTGCGCAAGCAATACAAAGAAAGCTTCGAAAAGCGTCATGGCGTCAAGCTCGGTTTCATGTCCTTTTTCACCAAGGCAGCGACCGAAGCGCTGAAGCGCTTCCCGGCGGTCAACGCCTCCATCGACGGTAACGACATGGTTTACCATGGTTACCAGGATATTGGTATTGCAGTATCAAGTGACCGCGGCCTGGTTGTGCCTGTGGTTCGTGACACCGATGCGCTCGGCCTGGCCGACATTGAGAAGAAGATCGTCGAGTACGGAACCAAGGCCAAAGACGGCAAGCTCGGTATCGAGGATATGACCGGTGGCACCTTTACCATCACCAACGGTGGTATCTTCGGTTCACTGATCTCCACGCCGATCCTCAATCCGCCACAGACGGCCATCCTGGGTATGCACAAGATTCAGGAGCGTCCGATGGCTGTGAACGGCAAGGTCGAGATTCAGCCGATGATGTATCTGGCGCTCTCCTACGACCACCGCATGATCGATGGCAAGGAAGCAGTGCAGTTCCTGGTGGCTATCAAGGAAATGCTTGAAGACCCGGCGCGCATTCTGCTGGACGTCTGAGCTGACACTTAACGAATTGGATAACGGGATAAAACATGTCTGACAAGTACGACGTAATCGTCATTGGCGCTGGCCCGGGCGGCTATGTTGCCGCCATCAAAGCGGCTCAGCTAGGCCTGAAAACCGCGTGTATCGAGTCCTGGACCGATAAAGAAGGCAAGAACCGGCTAGGCGGTACCTGCCTGAATGTGGGCTGCATTCCTTCCAAGGCGTTGCTGGAGATTTCCCACAAGTATGAGGAAGCCAGCCACGATTTTGCCGAGCAGGGCATTATCGCCAAGGAAGTCGGATTCGACATCGCCAAGATGATGAAGCGCAAAGAAGGCATCGTGGACCAGCTGACCGGTGGCATCGGTGGCCTGTTCAAGTCCAACGGCGTTACACCGATCTACGGCCATGGGAAGCTGTTGGCCAACCGCAACGTGGAAGTGACCGATAAGGACGGCAAGAAAAAGACCTACGAGGCGGAGAATGTGATTATCGCCACGGGTTCACGTCCTATCCAGATTCCACCAGCGCCATTCGATGGTACGCACATTGTGGACTCTGAGGGCGCTCTGGAGTTCACTGAGGTTCCCAAGCGTCTCGGCGTTATCGGGGCCGGCGTTATCGGTCTGGAACTGGGCAGCGTGTGGGCTCGCCTGGGGGCAGAGGTAACGGTACTTGAAGCTGTTGATACCTTCCTGCCAGTTGTTGACCAGCAGGTTGCCAAGGATGCGTTGAAACAGTTCCAGAAGCAGGGTCTTAACATTGTCCTGGGCGCACGTATGACCGGTGCGGAAGTCAAGCGCAAACTGGTCAATGTGACCTATGAGGATTCGAAGGGTAAGCAGGAAGCCAAGTTTGACAAGCTGATCGTCGCCGTTGGCCGTCGCCCCTATACCGATAACCTGTTGTCTGAAGACTCCGGTGTAAAACTGGACGAACGCGGTTTCATCTTCGTGGATGACAACTGTAAAACCGAGGCGCCTGGCGTCTGGGCGGTTGGTGACGTGGTCCGTGGCCCGATGCTGGCCCACAAGGCATCCGAAGAAGGCGTTATGGTTGCTGAGCGTATTGCCGGGCACAAGCCTCAGGTTAACTACGATTGCATCCCGAACGTGATCTACACGTCGCCGGAAGTCGCCTGGGTTGGGAAGACCGAGCAGGAGATGAAAGCGGAAGGTGAAGAGTACAATGTGGGCACGTTCCCGTTTGCCGCCAATGGTCGTGCCATGGCAGCGAATGCGGCGTCCGGCATGGTCAAGATCATCGCCGACGCGAAAACCGACCGAATTGTCGGTTTCCACGTGGTGGGTCCCCAGGCCTCTGAAATCGTTGCTCAGGGCGTCATTGCCATGGAGTTCGGTTCCAGTGCTGAAGATCTCGCCTTGACCTGTTTTGCACATCCGACTCTGTCCGAGTCTGTGCATGAAGCGGCTCTGGGTGTTGCCGGCGGAGCGATTCACATCGCCAACCGTCGCAAAAAGAAGTAGCGCGAGCCAGGAAACAGGGGCGCCAATGACGGCGCCCCGCTGCTATTAAAACGGCTGGTTTTCGGTCGCGTTAAGGATGCGCTGAGGTGATCCCCGGCGCATCGAACCGAATTCGCATAGCGCGGGTTCAATTTCCGTATGTGGTTATCCTCCATCAGAAAGCGGGACATTAACTATGAATTTGCATGAATATCAGGGCAAACAGCTTTTCGCTGAATATGGCCTGCCAGTATCCCAGGGCGTTGCCTGCGATACCCCTCAGGAAGCCGTAGCGGCTGCCACCGAAATCGGTGGTGACGCATGGGTTGTAAAGGCACAGGTTCACGCTGGTGGCCGTGGTAAGGCCGGTGGTGTAAAGCTGGTCAAGAGCAAAGATGAAATCCGTGAGTTCGCTGAAAAGTGGCTGGGCAAGAACCTGGTAACTTACCAGACTGACGAGAATGGCCAGCCGGTGAGCAAGATTCTGGTTGAATCCCTGACCGACATCGACCAGGAACTGTACCTGGGCGCGGTTGTGGATCGTGGCACCCGTCGTATCGTGTTCATGGCCTCCACCGAAGGTGGTGTTGAGATCGAACAGGTTGCCGAAGAAACTCCGGAAAAGATTCTGAAAGCCGAAATCGACCCGCTGGTTGGCGCGCAGCCGTACCAGGGTCGCGAGCTGGCGTTCAAGCTGGGCCTTGAAGGCAAACAGATCGGTCAGTTCACCAAGATCTTCATGGGTCTGGCGAAACTGTTTGAAGACCGTGACCTGGCGCTGCTGGAGATTAACCCGCTGGTCATCACGCCAGCCGGTGACCTGCATTGCCTGGACGCCAAGATCGGTGTTGATGGCAACGCACTGTATCGCCAGAAAAAAATCCACGAGATGCACGATCCCTCCCAGGAAGATTCTCGTGAAGCCGAAGCAGCCAAGTGGGAACTGAACTACGTGGCGCTGGAAGGCAACATCGGCTGCATGGTTAACGGCGCAGGCCTTGCCATGGGTACTATGGACATCATCAAGCTGTCCGGTGGCCAGCCGGCCAACTTCCTGGACGTTGGCGGCGGCGCGACCAAAGAGCGCGTTTCTGAAGCGTTCAAGATCATTCTGTCTGACGATAGCGTAAAGGCCGTTCTGGTTAACATTTTCGGCGGTATCGTACGTTGTGACATGATTGCCGAAGGCATTATCGGTGCGGTTAAGGACGTGGGCGTCAAGGTTCCTGTGGTTGTCCGTCTGGAAGGCAACAACGCCGAGAAGGGCACTCAGGTACTCGCCGACAGTGGCCTGAACATCATTGCCGCCACCAGCCTGGCGGATGCTGCAGAGCAAGTCGTTAAAGCCGCAGGGGGTAAATAATGAGCATCCTGATCAACAAAGACACCAAGGTTATCTGCCAGGGCTTTACCGGCGCACAGGGCACGTTCCACTCTGAGCAAGCCATTGAGTACGGCACCAAAATGGTTGGTGGCGTAAGCCCCGGTAAGGGCGGCACCGAACACTTGGGCCTGCCGGTGTTCAACACCGTGCGTGAAGCGGTCGAAAAGACCGGCGCCGAAGCCACTGTTATCTACGTTCCAGCGCCGTTCTGTAAAGACGCCATCGTTGAAGCGGCTGACGCTGGTATTCAGCTGATTGTCTGCATCACCGAAGGCATCCCGACCATCGACATGCTTTACGCAAAAGAGTACGTCGATCGCAAGGGTGTTCGCATGATCGGCCCTAACTGCCCAGGCGTTATCACACCGGGTGAGTGCAAGATCGGCATCATGCCGGGCAACATCCACAAGCCGGGCAAAGTCGGTATCGTGTCCCGCTCAGGTACCCTGACGTACGAAGCGGTCAAGCAAACCACCGACTTTGGCTACGGCCAGTCCACCTGCGTCGGCATCGGTGGTGACCCGATTCCGGGCTCCAACTTCATCGATATCCTGCAGTTGCTGCAGGACGATCCGCAGACAGAAGCCATCGTGATGATCGGTGAGATCGGCGGAACCGCTGAAGAAGAAGCTGCTGCGTTCATCAAGGAAAACGTCAGCAAGCCGGTGGTGTCTTACATCGCGGGCGTGACGGCACCTCCTGGCAAGCGTATGGGCCACGCCGGTGCGATTATCTCCGGTGGTAAAGGCACGGCGGATGAGAAGTTCGCTGCACTGAACGACGCCGGTGTCAAAACCGTGCGCAGCCTGGCTGAAATCGGCAAGGCGCTCAAGGAAGTGACTGGCTGGTAAAATACCGCCGGTGAAGGAAAGCCCCCGGGTCTGCCATGCGGACTGCCGGGGGCTTTTTGTTTTCGGCTCCGGCGCAGGTTTTTCAATGCCTTCTTAACTCGGGCCACACATAAGACTATAATGCCCGGTCAGCCTGCAATATGATGGCTGTTCCCTATAAATAAAAGGAGTTCATGCTTTGAGTTCTGTCGATTCCCAGCAACGGATTTTGTCCGGCATGCGTCCCACCGGCAAGTTGCACCTCGGCCATTATCACGGTGTTCTGAAGAACTGGGTGAAACTCCAGCATGAATTCGAATGCTTCTTCTTCGTTGCCGACTGGCACGCGCTGACCACCAACTATGATGATCCCAGCGGCATTGAGGATAGCGTCTGGGATATGGTGATCGACTGGCTCGCAGCAGGCGTCAATCCCGGATCCTCAACAATGTTTATCCAGTCCAAAGTGCCGGAACACGCGGAGCTGCATCTGCTGTTATCGATGATTACCCCGTTGGGTTGGCTCGAGCGCGTACCCACCTACAAGGATCAGCAGGAAAAGCTTCGAGAGAAAGACCTGGCCACCTACGGCTTTCTCGGCTATCCGCTGCTGCAGAGCGCTGACATTCTGATGTATCGAGCTGGTCGGGTACCCGTAGGTGCAGACCAGGTGTCTCACGTGGAGATCACGCGTGAAGTCGCTCGCCGCTTCAATCACATCTACGGCCGTGAACCGGGATTTGAGGAGCAGGCTGAGGGGGCCATCGTCAAGATGGGCAAGAAGAACGCCAAGCTTTACCGCACCCTGAAGAAGCGTTACCAGGAAGAGGGCGATATGGAAGCCCTGGAAACGGCGCGGGCATTGCTCAAGGAGCAACAGAACATCTCCCTGGGCGACCGCGAGCGTCTGTACGGCTATATCGAAGGTGGTGGCAAGGTGATACTCCCGGAACCCCAGCCCCTGCTGACACCGGAATCGAAGATGCCGGGACTGGACGGCCAGAAAATGTCCAAGTCCTACAACAACTATATCGGTCTTCGCGAAGACCCTGACAACGTCTCCCAGAAAATCCGCACCATGCAAACCGATCCCCAGCGGGTTCGGCGGACCGATCCCGGCGAACCGGAGAAGTGTCCAGTCTGGGGGCTTCATCAGGTTTATTCTGATGAGGATACTCAGGAGTGGGTACAAACCGGCTGCCGATCGGCAGGCATTGGTTGCCTGGAGTGCAAGAAGCCGTTGATTGACTCGATTATTGAAGAACAGCGTCCCTTGCATGAACGTGCTCGCGAATATGAAGGCAATCCCGATCTGGTTCACGCCATTATTGAAGAGGGCTGCGAGCAGGCCAGGGATGCAGCGAGGGACACCCTTGAGGAAGTTCGGACAGCCATGGGCCTGAACTACCGCTGAGCCCCGACGCTGACAGTTCCGGAGAGATCATGACAGAGGAAACCACAGGCAATACGACGGCGGATGAGGGGGCTGATGCGCCCGTTGAGCAGGCGCCACTTGCCCGTGTTTCTGGTAAGCCGGTGGTTGATCTGCCTCGCGACCTGTATATACCCCCCGATGCCCTGGCGGTATTCCTTGAGGCTTTTGAGGGGCCATTGGATCTGTTGCTGTATCTGATCAGACGTCAAAACATGGACATCCTCGACATCGATGTCAGTGAGATCACCAAGCAGTATATGGACTACATCGGCGCCGTTGAAGCCATGCGGTTCGAGCTGGCGGCAGAGTATCTGGTTATGGCAGCGACCCTGGCGGAGATAAAATCCAGGATGTTGCTACCGCGACAGGAATCCGAGGACGAAGAGGACATTGATCCGCGAGCGGAGCTGATACGCAGGCTTCAGCAGTATGAGCGCTTCAAGCAGGCAGCCGAAGATATAGACGATTTACCACGGCTTGAACGGGACAATTTTGTTGCCTCGGCAGCGCTGCCCCGGATGCCTTCCAGTCAGCCACATCCCGACGTGGACCTGCGGGAAATACTGTTCGCCCTTCAGGGAGTGCTCAAGCGCGCAGACCTGTTTACCAGCCACCATGTGGAGAGGGAGCGCCTATCCACCCGTGAGCGTATGTCGGCTATCTTGTCGGTCCTGCGGGATGATCAGTTCGTGACGTTCGAAAGTCTGTTCACTCCAGAGGAGGGGCGTTTGGGGGTCGTGGTGAGTTTCCTGGCGACCCTGGAACTGGTCAAGGAGCAATTGATCGAAGTGGTCCAGGCGGAGGTGCTGGGCCCGATCCATGTCAGGGCGAGAGCGGTATGAACGAGGAAAATCTCCGGAAAATACAGGCCATAACCGAAGCTGCGTTGCTGGCAGCCGGTAAACCCTTATCAGTCGACCAGTTACGGGATCTTTTCGAAGAAGGCGAGCGCCCGGCCCGCCAGGTAATGGAGCATGTGCTGGTCTTGCTGGAACAGTCTTGCCAGGGGCGGGGATTCGAGCTGAAGAAAATCGCCAGTGGTTACCGTCTTCAGGTGCGGGAAGAATTTGCTCCGTGGGTGGGGCGCTTATTCGAGGAAAAGCCCCAGAGGTACTCCCGCGCTCTGCTGGAGACGTTGGCGCTGGTGGCGTATCGCCAGCCCATTACCCGTGGCGAAATAGAAGATATTCGGGGCGTCACCGTCAGCAGCAACATTGTTCGTACGCTGCTCGAGCGGGAATGGGTGAGGGTAGTAGGGCATCGCGACGTGCCCGGCAGGCCCGCCATGTATGCTACCACCCGTCAGTTTCTGGACTATTTCAACCTGGAAGGTCTGGATCAGATGCCGCCCTTGTCAGACATCCGGGATCTGGAAGAGATCGGTCGGGAAATCGAAAAAAACATGCAGGCCGAGATCGAATTTGAGTCTCCGGCCCGGAGCACTGGTGACGATGGGGATGACTCCAGTCCCGACAACGCCCCAGGACAAACACTTCACTGATGCCATCGGCGTCAGTCACTCTTTAAGGATAGATCCATGGCGGCCAATCGCCCCAAGAAACCTGAACAGCGGCAGCCGGATGAAACTACCGTCTCCGGCCCGGAGCGAATACAGAAGTTACTGGCGCGTGCCGGTGTGGGATCGCGTCGGGAAGTCGAGTCCTGGATCGAGGCCGGTCGCCTGAGTATCAATGGAAAGCCCGTTGAGCCAGGGCAGAAAGTTACGGTCAATGATCGCATTGACCTGGATGGCAAGCGCCTGGACATAGCGGCCGGGGCCGAGGTGGTCAGGCGGGTGCTCATTTACAACAAACCGGAAGGTGAGGTCACCACACGACGCGACCCGGAAGGACGGCCGACGGTATTTGATAGCCTTCCCCGGCTTCGTGATCACCGTTGGATTGCCATCGGACGACTGGACATCAATACCACCGGCCTGGTGCTGTTTACCACCGACGGGGAGCTTGCCAACCGTTTGATGCACCCGTCACGTCAGATTGACCGCGAATACGCGGTCAGGGTATTTGGCGAAGTGGATGAGGCGATGATTAAAAGATTGTCTGAGGGTGTGCTGCTCGACGACGGTATGGCGAAGTTTTCGGATATCAGCGAGGCCGGAGGCAAGGGGATCAACCAATGGTTCCATGTGACGCTTCTGGAAGGCCGTAATCGTGAAGTGCGTAGGCTTTGGGAGTCCCAGGGGGTGAGGGTCAGCCGGTTGAAGCGTGTGCGCTACGGGCCGATTTTCCTGCCAAGCCGCCTGAGCGTGGGTAAGTGGGAAGAGCTGGATCAGAAGGCGGTGGATTCGCTGAGCAAAGCCGTTGATTTGAAACCGGTGGAGATTCCGGCCAAAACGCCGTCTGAGCAGAAGACTCTTGATCGAAAGCGTCGCAAGCAGGCCGGGACGGGGCCGCGCAAATCGGGCGGCGCGCGATGGCAGGTCGACAGTGCTGGTCCGTCGACCGGCCGAAAATCATCAGGCAAGCCTCCGGCCAGGTCCGGAAAGCGCTGATTAGTTACTGATAGCGGCGAATACCCGTGTGCAATTGCGGCCATGGGCTTTCGCCCGGTACAACGCTTCATCGGCGCGGGCGAGCCACTGGTCGGCGGTCTCATCCGCCAGCCTCATGGCCACGCCGCAGCTGGCTGTGACCGTGACATTGGTATCCCCGCAGTCCACAACAATGGTGCTGATGAATTCGCGAATGCGATCGCCAACTTCGCGGGCATTCACCTCGTCAGTATGGGCCAGCAGAATAGCGAACTCTTCCCCACCAAAGCGGTACACGCTGTCGGAATTCCTGACGGCTTTTTCAAGTTCGGCCGCCGCCAGTTTCAGCATGTGATCCCCAACGACATGGCCGTACTGGTCGTTCACCTGTTTGAAATGATCCAGGTCGCACAGGATCAGTGAATATTCCTCTCCATGCCTGTCGCCAAGACAGCTGGCACGAGACAGCGCGTCGTCCAAAGCGCGCTTGTTGGGAACACCTGTCAGGCAATCCGTCAGAGACGCCTGTTCGATGGCAATAAACTGGCAGGCATTGCGAACAGGGCAGATGGCGGCCGCAAGCATTAGCTCTATGCCTTCGAGCTCCTGTTCGGTGAATTTCTGTCGACGGCTGAAAGACAGCGTGCCATAGAAGCTGCCTTCGAGGTTGAGCCGATAATCACAGCTATGGGGACCGCCCTTGCCGGTCACATAGACAAACTCCCTTGATGCTATGGTATGCCGGTACGTCAGGCAGTCGTAAGGAACCACGCTGGCGATCTCTTCAGCCAGAATCGCCAGTTGCGTTTCCAGGCTGAGTGTTGTGGATAGTCTTCGGGTCAGCCTTGTCAGCACATCCGGGGATTCATTCCAGTCGCGGTGCGCCTGTCGCAGGGCCGCGAGTTTCTGTGGCTGTGGTCCGGACTTGTTGATTGACGGAATCTGTTTCACTCAAAGCTGCCTGTTAGGGTGTTTTCTCTGATAAAGCACATTTAGGGCCAACAGTAAATTAATCAGAAATAACAGATGGATATGGGGGCTTCTAAAAAAATCTATGAAGTATTGAAGCAGCCTTGGTGGCGAGCACGTCAAATTTCCGGCACACGTTTGCCGGCATGACCGGATCGTTAAAATGTCCGACAAGGGGATTGGGCTCACGGGTGCCTGTGGTAAACTTCTGCGCTTATTCTTTGCTGCCAGTAGCGAGTGAGCGACCAACTTTATGAGGTTTCAGGCCCCCGAAAGTCTTTCCGAACAGATAGCCCAGCACCTGGGGCAGCGCATTGTGACCGGCGACCTGAGGCCGGGCGAGCGAATCCAGGAACTCAAGGTTGCCGGTGAGCTGAATGTCAGTCGCGGTTCCGTGCGCGAGGCGTTGTTGATTCTCCAGCGCCGCCATCTGGTGGATATCTTTCCTCGCCGGGGTGCCGTGGTTTCCCGTTTAACTCCGGAACTGGTCAACAGCCTCTATGATATCTACATTGATTTGCTGTGCATGCTGGGGCGCAAAGTGCTTGAGCGTTGGTCCGGCAGCGAACTGTCTGGTGTTATGGGCCAGGTGAGAGAGCTTCAGGCGGTCATTGATGCGCTCAATTCCTCTGGCGGAGATGCTGCCGAGCAGGTGATTGATGCCGGATTCGGGGTCATGCGCTACGCCTATGGGCTTGTTGAGAATCCGTTCCTCGAGGAAACCCTGGAAAACTTCCGACCTGCGATCAGCCGGACCTATTTCGTCGCGCTGGAGAACTTCCGCGATGAGCTGGCGGAAACCGGGCGCTTTTTCCGGCAACTTGCAGACGCAGCTGTGCGTGACGACTCCGCCGGCCTTGAAACCGCCATCTGTGAGTTTGGCGAACATCAGCGTGAACAGGTACTGAGTATTCTCAGGGAAGAGGTGAGCGCCTGATATGCGCCTGAAGTCCATCAAACTGTCCGGTTTCAAATCTTTCGTTGACCCGACCACGGTGCCGTTTCCGTCTAATATGACCGCGGTCGTGGGCCCTAACGGTTGTGGTAAGTCCAATATCATTGATGCGGTGCGCTGGGTGATGGGGGAAAGCTCGGCCAAGTATCTGCGTGGCGAGTCCATGTCGGACGTTATCTTCAACGGTTCCAGTGCGCGAAAACCGGTCGGCCAGGCCTCTATAGAACTGGTGTTCGACAACAGCGACGGCTCAGCGCCCGGCGAGTTCGTGCGTTTCAACGAAATTTCGGTACGCCGCCGTGTGTCCCGCGAGGGGCAGTCGGAGTATTTCCTGAATGGCTCCAAATGCCGACGTCGTGACATTACTGACCTCTTTCTCGGGACCGGGCTGGGTCCCCGCAGCTACGCCATTATCGAACAGGGAATGATCTCGCGGCTGATCGAGGCCAAGCCGGAAGAATTGCGGGTGTATATCGAGGAAGCGGCGGGTATCTCCAAATACAAGGAGCGTCGCAAGGAAACCGAAAGCCGCATCCGCCGGACCCAGGAGAACCTGGAGCGCCTGACGGATCTTCGGGACGAGCTTGGCAGGCAACTGCAACACCTTGAGCGTCAGGCTCAGTCGGCAGAAAAATACAAGGCCTACAAGCAGGAAGAACGCCAGAAAAAGGCCGAACTGACGGTGTTGCGCTGGCAGTCCCTGGACACCGATCTTCAAGCCTGGCGTACCCGCATCCGGGATACCGAGCTCGAGCTCGAGAAGCAGCTGTCTGAACGGGTCAGCCTCGAAACGGCTCTGGAATCCCTGCGGGACGGGCATCAGGAGCGTAACGAACATTTCAATCGGGCGCAGGCGCGTTACTACGAAGCCGGTGCTGACATTGCCCGCATTGAACAAAGTCTTGAGCACCAACGCGAGCGCAGCCGCCAGACGGCAGCGGAACTGGACCAGGCCATGGCCAACCAGCGCGAATTGGCTCGCGAACTGGAACAGGATGAAGAGAAACTGGCGGGCATCCAGGAAGAACTGGATATGTTGGAGCCGGAGCAGGAGGCGCTGGTCCTGAAATCGGAGGAATCCGGAGAGAAGCTCCAGAGTGCCGAGGATGCCATGAGCGAGTGGCAGCACAACTGGGAGGACTTCAGTTCCCGTTCGGCTGATGCGCGCCGACAGGCGGAACTGGCCCAGTCCAGTATCCGTTCCCAGGAAAATGCCATTGAGCAACTGCGCACCCGTCAACAACGGCTTCGAGAAGAGCAGGATTTGCTGGAAGGGCAGGTTGATCGGGCAGAACTGGACGACCTGCTGGAACAACAGGAAACCCTGGAGTTGCAGAGAGAGGAAGCTTCTGAGCGAATCAACATCGTCCAGGACGAACTCCAGGAAGCGCGTCACCACCAGCGCGACGCAGAGCAGGCTGCCACGGAGGCGCGACAGCAGGTCCAGAGTCTGCGGGCATCGCTGGAATCCCAGCAGGCTCTGTTGGACGAACAAATGGGCAGCCAGGACGACGCTTTGCAGGCGTGGCTCAATGAACACAGCCTCAGCGACTGTCCAAGAATGGCCACGCAGCTTCGGATAGACGATGGCTGGGAATTTGCGGTAGAGCAGGTCATTGGGCGTTTCAGTCAGGGGTTGAGCGTGCCCGGGTTGGGGGGCGTGCACTCCAACATGAACGATGCTCCCCGAGGTTTGGCATTGGTGAACAGTGACTCCAGCGCCAATCGTCCATCAGAGGGGCTTGCAAGCAAAGTATCCGGCGCCGGGGGCATGGCATCCGTACTGGCGCTTGTTGATACTGCGGAGTCCATGGAAGACGCGCTGGAGCGGCAGAAAGGTTTGGCGCCGGGCAGGAGTGTCATCACCCCAGAGGGCGCCTGGTTATCCGCTGACTGGATACTAATGCCAGATTCCGACGCGGCCCAGATTGGCGTTATAGAACGCCAGAAGAAAGTCACCGCACTGGCCGGAGAGTTGGAGCAGGCGGAAGCCTCGCTTGAAGTAGCCACCGACAACCTGGACCGGTTGCTGGAGCAATCAGAACGGGCGGAAGCCGCCAGGGACGATGCCCAGGGCCAGCTGGCGAATGCTGACCGGGAACTCGCCACCCTGTCGTCCAAGATCAGTGGCCTGAAAGCGCGTGCGGAACAGATTGATGCGAGGCTTCAACGCATTCGTGACGATCTTGCGGACGTGTCCATGAATCTCGAGGAGCAGCAGGGGCAACTGCTGGAAACTCGGGAAGAGTGGCAACAGGCACTGGCATCGACGGAGGACAGTGATGAAGAGAAAGAGCGACTGCTTGAGCGTCGGGACGTGCTGCGCGAAAACCTTGACAGGCTTCGTCAGGAGGCTCGGCACGATCGCGACCATGCCCACCAGTTGCAGCTCCAGCTTCAGTCTCTGAACAGCCAGCGTGATGGCTTGCGTCAGACCATTGACCGAATGCAACTGCAGAAAGAGCGCCTGGACGAGCGCCTCGACATTCTCCGTGAAAGCCGCGAAAACGCCGAAGAGCCTATCGAAGACTTACAAATGCAGTTGGAAGGCCTTCTGGACAGGCGTTTGGCTGAAGAGGAAAAGTTGGGTGCTGCCCGGGATGCGCTTGAAGAAATTGATCAGGAGGTGCGTGATCGGGAGCAAAGTCGCAGCCGCATAGAGCATACCATTCAAGACGTCCGCACCAGTCTCGAAAAGCTGAAAATGGAATCTCAGGCGCTGGAGATTCGCGCGAGCAATCACCTGGAGCAGCTTGAGGAACTGGATGTCCGGCTGCAGGAAGTGCTGTCCACCTTACCTGAAGATGCCAGCGAGAAAACCTGGGCCGAAGACCTCGAGAAAATCGGTTCCCGGATCCAACGCCTCGGTGCCATCAACCTTGCAGCGATTGAGGAGTATCAGGTCCAGAGTGAGCGTAAGACCTATCTGGACAGCCAGCATGAAGACCTGATGGAAGCGCTGGAAACCCTGGACAACGCCATACGCAAGATCGATCGTGAAACCCGGCAGCGCTTCAAGGAGACGTTCGACCAGGTCAATGGTGGGCTTCAGGCGTTGTTCCCGAAAGTGTTCGGTGGTGGCAATGCTTACCTTGAGCTGACGGGCGAGGACCTGCTGGAAACCGGCGTTGCCATCATGGCAAGGCCGCCGGGCAAGAAAAACAGCACCATTCATTTGCTTTCCGGCGGTGAGAAAGCGCTGACGGCCATTGCACTGGTGTTCTCTATCTTCCAGCTCAATCCGGCTCCGTTCTGTATGCTGGATGAGGTAGACGCTCCGTTGGACGACGCCAACGTGGGGCGGTATGCCAACATGGTCAAAGAAATGTCAAAACAGGTACAGTTTATCTACATTACCCACAACAAGATTGCCATGGAAATGGCCGACCAACTGATGGGCGTCACGATGCATGAGCCAGGATGCTCGCGGTTGGTTTCGGTGGATGTGGACGAGGCTGCCGCGCTGGCTGAAGCATGATGACATGTCGCTGGCGGACAGGCGGTCAAGGTTCGTGCAAAAATGACAAAACTGCCATCTGGCCTGTGTTTGCGTTGTATTCATTACAGGCTTTTCTTAGAGTAGCAACGATATCTGATCTGCAAACAGGACAGCACCACTATGTCTCTTAGGGAATGGTTAATTGCCATCGGTACCCTGGTTATACTCGGTATTGTGATTGATGGCCTGCGCCGGATGAGGCGAGCCCGCAAGGAATCAATCGCGATCTCCTCAGGAATGGGCGCGGATGATCTCGACGATTCCCCATTGGACCAGGACTATAACCCTGAGCTTCCCAATGGTGGGGCACGCACGATTTCACGGGACACGCTGGAAGAGCGTGGCTACGTCAAACCGGAAAAGAGCCGTTTCGCCAGGCCCGAGCCCAAACCGACCAGGCCGGTGGTAAGCAGTGCGAGCGTTACGGCGAAAGAGGACCCCGTAGAACCAACAGCAGAGAGTGAACCGGAGCCGGAAAACCTGGCTGCCAGTGAACCCAGTGACGTTGACTATGGTTCCGACACTGGTTGGGGGGCGGTTGACGAGGAACCGGAAACCGATATAGCGGATGCTGGCTCTGACGACGAAGGGGTTCCTCCCACTGTAACCACCGAAGTCGAGGAAGACACGGCAAGACGGGAAGCCACGGCACGGCAATCCGGTCAGCCTCTCGCCGGAGCCAACCGGCCGGAGGCCCGGGAAGTGGTCGTTATCAATGTGCTGGCGAAAAGCGAGCAGAATTTCGAGGGCACCAAACTCAAGGCGCTGTTCGAAGCCTGCGGCCTGGAGCATGGTGATATGGATATCTACCATCGTCATGAACAGTCAGACACAACCAGTCCGGTGCAGTTCAGTGTCGCCAGCGCCGTTGAGCCAGGTACCTTCAAGCCCGAGGATATGCCAGCCTTGTCCACGCCGGGTATCAGCTTCTTTATGAGCATGCCCGGGCCCACCAATTCCATGCAGGCCTTTGAGTTCATGCTGGAAACGGCACAGTGCGTGGTACGCAATCTCGGCGGTGAACTGAAGGACGAGCGCCGCAGCGTGATGACACCGCAAACCATTGAGCACTGCCGCCAACGCATCCGCGAATTCGAACGCAAACAACGATCCCCCAGACAATGACCAAAGCCTCTCCCGACGTTATCAGCCGGGCCGGAGAACTCCGGGACATCATCACTGAGCATAACTACCAATACTATGTTCTGGACGATCCCCGCGTACCGGATGCCGAATACGACCGCCTGTTCCGGGAATTACAGGACCTGGAAACGCAATACCCCGATATTGTGACGCCTGATACCCCCACCCGACGAGTGGGGGGATCGGTGGAAACCACCTTCGAGGAGGTGGTTCACCGTATTCCCATGCTTTCCCTGGACAATGCGTTCAGTGACGAGGAGCTGAGGGACTTTGATCGCCGGGTGAAAGACCGACTCAAGACCGGCGACGACATTGAGTATGTCTGCGAGCCCAAACTGGATGGTCTAGCCGTTAGCCTTCATTATGAATCCGGCGTGCTCACCCGTGCAGCCACCCGAGGCGATGGGTATACCGGTGAGGACATAACCGCGAACATTCGCACCATTCCATCGGTGCCGCTCAGGCTCCGCGGAGACAAGGTTCCTGAGCTGGTGGAAGTCCGGGGCGAAGTCTATATGCCCCGGGAAGGGTTCGAAGCGCTGAACAGACGCCTGGCGAACAAGGGCGAGAAGACGTTTGTTAACCCTCGCAATGCCGCCGCTGGCAGTCTGAGACAGAAAAAGCCCACCGTGACGGCTCGACGCCCACTCGAATTATGTGCCTACAGTGTTGCGCTTGAAGACGAAAGCCTGCTGCCCGCCACACATTGGGAGGGCCTGCAACAGGTCAGCGCCTGGGGTTTTCGGATTAACCCAGAGATGCGTCGGGCAACTGGCGCAGAGGACTGCCTGCAAGCTTACAATGAGCTGATGGGTAAACGGGCCAGCCTGCCGTATGAGATCGATGGCATTGTCTTCAAGGTAAACAGCCTGGCATTGCAGCAGCAGTTGGGGTTCGTTTCCCGTGCCCCTCGCTGGGCCATTGCCCAGAAATTCCCCGCCCAGGAAGAACTGACGGTCATTGAAGACGTCGAATTCCAGGTCGGCCGTACCGGCGCGATCACGCCAGTCGCCCGGCTCAAGCCAGTATTTGTGGGAGGCGTCACGGTTAGCAACGCCACCTTGCACAATATGGACGAGATACGCCGGCTGGACGCCCGCATTGGCGATACCGTGTTCGTTCGACGGGCCGGGGACGTGATTCCCCAAGTGGTCAAGGTTGTGGCAGAACGACGTCCCGCCAACGCCCGAGAGGTCGAACTGCCGGATGCCTGCCCGGTATGCCAGTCCGACATTGTGCAGATCGAGGGCGAAGTGGTAGCCCGCTGTTCTGGCGGGCTGTTCTGTCCGGCACAGCGCAAGGAAGCCATCCGACACTATGCGTCCCGCAAGGCCCTGGACATAGAAGGGTTGGGGGACAAGTGGATTGATATCCTGGTGGACAGAGAGCTGGTGAACACCGTTGCTGACCTGTACCTTCTGAAGAAAGCCGACCTTACCGGCCTTGAGCGTATGGGGGAAAAGTCGGCGGGTAACCTGATCGACGCCATCGATCGATCCCGTAAACCGGTCCTTTGGAAGTTCCTCTACGCTCTTGGTATCCGGGAAGTGGGTGAGGCGACGGCCAAAGGCCTGGCCAGTTACTTTGGAACCCTGGAATCCATCAGTGAGGCTGATGAGGATGCCCTCCAGTCAGTGCCGGACGTTGGGCCCATTGTCGCCGGCCACATTCGTAGCTTCTTCGACCAGACCCACAACCAGGAAACCATCCAGGCCCTGAAAGACGCAGGTGTTCAATGGCAGGCTGAAGAGATCACCGCCAGTCAAAAGCCACTGAAGGGAGAAACCTGGGTACTGACCGGGTCGCTGTCTGGCATGACGAGGGACGACGCCAAGTCAAAACTGGAGTCCCTGGGGGCCAAAGTGGCGGGAAGCGTCTCCGGCAAGACCTCCTGTGTCGTTGCTGGCGAAGCCGCCGGCTCGAAACTGACGAAGGCCGAAAATTTGGGTGTTCCCGTAATGGACGAGTCTGCCTTCGTCGATTTTCTCGCGACCCACGGTCTGGAATAAAACCTCAGGCCCCGGCGTACCCTGTGATCCGCCCGTGGCCAGAATCTGAGAACTCGCGCAGATCCTGCCTCCGTGAAATTGATTACCATGAGCTTGTTCTGTAACGGTGTGTAAAGCACCCATAAAAACAATGCTCTGAAACGGACTTTTTCATGCGCGCCGATTCGCTCTCTTGCCTCTCCTGTATTCTTCGCCGTTTTCCCCGCGGGGGCTGTATCGCCCTGCTGTCACTGATTCTGGTTGTCATTGGCGGTTGCAAGACCGAGCAGGACGCCGAAGACCCCTACATTCTTGGAACACCGCCGGACGATGCTTATCTGGGCGTTGAATACGCCTACAATTTTGGTGCTTTCGACAGCGACGACATTCTCGATTATTCGCTCACCAATGCGCCGTCCTGGCTGGCTTTGGAAGACACCAGCAACAAGGCGCGCCAGGGTGTTATCATGCGGGGCGTTCCGGGGCTGACCGGCGGCTCCAGAGGTCGTGATGACCTGGGCACGACGGAGAACATCACCCTGGTTGGCAATGACGGCCGTGCGGCCGGTACACAGCCATTTGACATTGAGGTCCAGGAAAACGTGCTTAGCCTGGCCATCGACGATTTTATCGAGGGAGAGGCGTTCGAGGCACCGGAGGAGAGGGATAATCGGTGCGAGGCTCCGGAGATCGGAGAAATCGGTCGCCAGACATATGAGGTAAACGAATACGACGATGATGGCGCCGTCGTTAAAACCGTTCAACGCACCAGCGACACCTATCCCGTTCTTGTGCGTGTCCTCCTTGATCAGCCCTCTGTCACCCGCGTGGAGGTGGCCTTTGAACTGGACTCCAGTTTTAATCCACAACGCTGTGACGAGGATATTGATCCCCCTCATCAGCGTTGTGAAAATGGCGCCGCCAACGACAACGAGGCGATCATCGGTAAGGACATTGTCGGTTTGGGCACGCAGAGTGAGCCGACCTTACCAGTGCCTTCCTATCTTCAGTATCAGCCGGACGATGACGGATTCCTATCCAAAGGGGTGATCACTCTGGAACCCGGAATCACTGAATGTTACATCCGCCTGGAAGTGATTGAGGACACCGAGGCCGAACCCCTGGAAACCCTTAACATCCGCCTGACCGAAGTGAGGTCTGGCCTTGCCGGGCTTGGCAGTTCCAATTCCGGTGTCAGGGAATTGCTGCGGATAGCGGACAATGAACCGACCGTGCGCCTGGAAACCTTGGCCGGCGGAACCCGCGATGCGCTTAACGTCGGCGCTGTTCGCGAATATGTTGCGTTGATCAGCGGCGAACGGGCCGGCGCCTACAGTGTGAAACTTGGTGAGGACGATGAATCCGATGTGATACTGGGCGAGGAGTTCCTTGTGGAAGTCCGGAATGCGGACGGCGACTGGGTGGAAGGGGATCTTCTCACCTTTGCCGAGGGCATTGAGGAAATGCGCTTTCGCATCCGTATTCCCGACGACTACACCAACGGCCAGCTGGAAAACGACCGCTTTATCCTGCTGGGCCTGGATGAGCGTTATCAGTCGGGACGGGAGAATTTTGCCGCCTCGGCGGATGCCGACAAGCTGCGGGTGAACATCAACGAACTGACCTCATCGCTTGAGGTGGGTAACAGTACATCGTTTATTCCCACTGACACGGCTTTTGGGCACAACGGCCGTCTATTCATTGCAGGCTACCGTGTCGATGATGGTGACCGTCCTTGGGTGCGCATCGTCACGCAGAAAGGGGAAGTGACGCAACAGCCATTGTCAGAGGCCGCTATTGCCCAGGGTGGGGAACCGGTTATCGGTTTTGTCGAACGTAACTTCAAGGAAGGAGATGACGACGTTACCCGCTATGAATTCGTTGTGTCGTTCGGCAGTGAACAGGCACCGGACGGTGCCCCTGGCGGTAACGGTGTGGATGTTCATACCCTGCTTTACTTCTTCGATACGGCACAGAATCCGGACAGTTATGTACCGGTCTGGAGCATAGTGACCGGCACACCCGGTGATGACATTCCCAGGTGGACCGGGATTGATGAAGACGGTGGTTATGTCGTGAACGCCGGGGAAAGCAATGGCCAGTGGCCGAACGAAACTGCCGCTGGAGGTGTGGACAGTTTTCTCCAGAGAATCGACACCACCGTTGACGGCAACTCGGTTGTACCGGTGGTTGCCTGGACACGACAGGTAGGATCGGCAGGCCATGATGAGTCGGTTGTAGGCGGCAGTACCTCCACCAGCAGCCCGCTACTGATCGGTGATTCCTCGGGCGCGGTGCGTGGCCAGTCCCAGCTCGGCGGAAAAGACGCGTTCTTTTTCCTCGCGTCCAGCGCAGACAGCACAATTAACGTCAGGCAGCGGGGAACCGCCGGCAACGAAAACCTGTCCGACGGCATCTACGGAACGAACAACGTCTGGCTGGTGGGCCAGAGTACCGGCAATTATAGCGTCGAGTCTGGCGACGGAAACCGCTCACTGAAGCGCCGTCAGATCAACAGCCAGGCCGGGTTTGCATTGTCCTATACGGCGTTGGGAGATGTCACTCGCGCCTTCACGTTCAATGACACGGACGATACATCCACTGAGTCGCTGCGTGCTGTGCGCACTTACGACCGGGACATTCTGGTTGCAGGAAGTACCAACGGTAATTTCAGCGAGAGCGAGGGAAATAGCCAGATTCATCCGATCCTGGCGAGAATTTCACTGGAAGAAAACAGCGATGATGGCACTGACAGCAGCCGGGAATGGAGAGCTCAGTTGTCATTGGATGGTGCAGAGGGTGAAATAGAGCGGCTGGAAAATTACCGCGATGACGAAATAACGGCCCTGGTCAAAATCGTAAGTGGAACGTCTGAGACCTGGGAGGTTCGGCTGTTTACCGGAGAGGGGCTACCACTGCATTAGTCGAGGGCGGTCGATCTATACGCTACCCTCGTGCCGGCTGGCGTTGGCGTACAACTTCAGGTAATCGGTGCTGGTGACGATGCCTGCTGACTGGCCCCTCTCGTCAACCACCAGAGCGGCATTCAGTTGGTGCGCAAGCATGAGCCTTGCCAACTGATGGGCGTCGGTCTCGGGCGAGGAGGTCAGGAAGGCCGGTAATTCAATATTGACGAAACTGGCGTTCATGGCGTTCGCTTCGGTTTCGTGGAGCCAGGCTAGTAACCAGCGTAAATCCACGAGCCCCGCTACGTTGCCATCTGCCGTAATCACGAGATGGTTAACGCCGTTTTCATCCATGGCGTCCATCGCGTCAGCAACGCTTGCGGTGGCTGGCAGAGAATGCAGGGCAGGGGTGCAGATCTGGGATACGGGCAGGTAGGCCCGTCGCTCTTTGGGTTCACCGGATGCTGCGGCACCGTATTCCTCGATGGCACGCTGCCGGCCGGAGCGGGCGGCAAGCTGGAATTCGGCGTCGGTTGCTTCGCTGTGCCGAACATCGATATCGTGGGATTCGCTCAGTTCTGTAACGTCACCTACGCGGCGGCCCCGGAATATCTCCGGCAGGCGTGTCCCAACGGGTCTGCCGGGTTCACTGACATGAATGGACATAATGATCTGCTCCGGTTACAACAGGGCCTTCTCCGGTTATCGGCAGGAAATTAGATTTCTTCAGGCGCTAATAGTTTCCTGCTCCGTTAACTCCACTCGGTGGCAACGGCCCGTCGCGACCCGTTTTGCGAGGGAGCCGGGGAGGCAGACAGGCTGCCCTGAGAGCAGGTCGGCAAGGTACTCTGCGAGCAGGGGGGCGTAACTCAGCCCTTTGCTACCCAAACCGGTAAACAGGTTGACTCCTTCCAGTGGTTGCCCATAGGCGTCCATTAGAGGGCCGGCGACCGGCTGATAATCGTGGGTAGTGCATCGAAACCCGACTTTGCCATCGAGTTTGGCCGGATCAACGTCGCCTGAATCCCTGTCTACCGCCCCTGGAACCATCGCATCAAGCATCGAAAGGTTGTCCCGATGGCTTTCGATGGACAGGGTCGGCGATGGATCATGAAGATCGAAGGTAGCACCGGCCAGGGTCATACCGCCGTGGGCGGGATTGAGATACCCTGATCCGCATACCACTACATCCGGGCATTTCACCCCCTTCGCAGGCAAGTGGGTTACTTGCCCTCGAATCGCGCGGAAACGGAAGCCACCCTTCAACGGAATAAGGTCGGGTGTCTGATGGCCGGCGCATATCACCACCCGATCGACTACAACATCCTGCTCGCCGTTACCTGCGATATGCCATTTGCCATTGCAGGGGGTAAGTCGGTGGACATCAAAACCAAAGCATTGAAAAATTCGCTCGTGATCTATCAATGCCCGGCAAAGGCCGCCGGGCTCAAGCCATCCACTGCGAGGAAACCATAGGCCTCCCCGAGTCAGGGGTATGCCGGCAAGCTCAGACGCCTGTTCCGCACTGATCTGCTGCAATACCGCGCTGGGGTAGTCGTTGCGGGCGATGAAACGGTTCTGACGGTCTTGTTCGCTATCACTGTGCGCCAGTTGAACAAGCCCGGAAGGGTGCCAGTGTTCTCCGCCGAACTGTTGATAGTAACGTTGACTGAACAGCAACGATGAGAGACCGAGCTTTGCCTGATCATTGAACTCAATGCCCAGTTTGACGTACAGCGCACCCTGGATATTGCCGGAAGCGGCTGTTCCAGCCTCTTGGGCCTGGTCAATCACCGTAACATGCAGTCCTCTCTCCGCCAGATTCCGGGCAAGCAGGCTGCCAGCGACCCCGGCGCCAATGATGGCAATGGACTCAACGTCGTTTGCGGCTGGCGGTGTTTCTGGGCTGGTGGCGTCGCCCAGCGTGCCGGTCAACATGTCCCATTTTGGGCCAAATCCAGGAGCTTTCCGCATGGTGAAGCCAGCCGCAATCAGCCGTCGCCGCACCTCGCCAACGGATGTAAAGGTGGCGAGGGTCGTGCCAGGCTTGCTGTGGCCCGGTATCGCGTCGATGACTTCACTTGTCCACATGCCAGGATTTTTCGCGGGCGCGAAACCGTCCAGGAACCACGCATCCGCCTGAAAATCCAGTTCACGCCAGGCATCGGCCACATCGCCGAAAAACAGTGTCAGCCTGACACGACCGCCAGCGAGCACCAGGCGATGGACGCCGGAGGTGGGGGCAGGATATTGTTCGAGCAGTTGGTCAGCGTAGGCCTTGAGCTCTGGCCACATCATGAGTGCCCGGGCAAGGTCGTCATGAGTCAACGGGTGACGCTCGGCGGAGACGAAATGCAGGCAACCGTTGCGTGGTGTGGCTGTTTCATCCCAGGCTTGCCAGGCTGCGAGGAAATTCAGGCCAGTGCCAAAACCTGTTTCTGCGATAACGAAGGGGGCGGCTGCGGGCAGTAAGGAGAAACGTTCGCGAAGCCGGTTCTGGCTGATAAACACATGTCGCGTTTCTTCAAGGCCATTCTCGCTGCAGAAGTAAACATCGCCAAAGCGGCGACAGCGGGGTGCGCCATTACTCCAATCAATGTCGGCGGTTTCAATGGAGGGAAGCCTTGGGTCAGTCACGATCATTGTATCCGGTCAGTAGGCTTAACGGGCTACTCTGCTGCGGTATCGGTTTGCCGGACCGAAACGCTACGAATAATGACGGGTTCCTGGGGCACGTCTGCCATCCCTCGGGATCTGACCGTTTTCTTGCTGGCGATCGCATCCACAACACCCATTCCCCCGGTCACCTTGCCAAATACCGCATAGCCCGGGCCCCGGACACCTGCGTTCAGGAAGTCGTTGTCGGTCAAGTTGATGAAAAACTGGGACGTGGCGGAATCCGGTGAGCTTGTGCGGGCCATGGCGATCGTACCACGAAGGTTCTTGGCGGTTGGCTTGGCTTCGTTACGGATGGGGCTACGGGTCTGTTTTTGCCGTAGATCCTGGTCAAAACCGCCACCCTGAATCATAAAACCCGAAATGACCCTGTGGAACAGTGTTCCTTCGTAGAATCCGTTTTTGGCGTAGGTGATGAAATTCTCAACGGTCTTGGGAGCGATGTCCGGTCGCAGGGTCACCTCAATAGCACCTTCGCTGGTTTCAATAATCACCTGGGGCAGGTCACTTTGTTGCCCCTCTGCTGCCAGGCAGTTGGCGAACCCCAGCATGAAGGTTACAGATAGAGCGATTTGCATCACATAACGAAACGGTTTTACGGAATTTGTCATTCTATAATGGCTCACATAGTTAGTATCAGGGGATAGTAGGTAGCTCCGGGAATGTTTGCTGCGATACTGTTCCCATGAATCCAGTCTGTTGCAGGATGTTAGCAGATAATACTTGTCAAGTCGGGCATATTCCCTGCGGAGTTCATGACTATAAGCTAACCTTTTATCGCATCGGTGACATTGATGCACTCTGACCGGGCCAGGTTGTACGGCAATTACTGTGAAGCTATTGGAGGCATACCTTGAAAATCCGTCAGGGCTTCGAAGAAAAATCCCGTCTCGGTCGGTTGCTGATAAATCGGGGATACCTTTCCGAAATTCAGTTGGAAGAGGGCTTGCGCCTACAGCATGAGACCGGTCAGCGGCTCGGCGAGGTGTTTATACAGTCCGGCTGGATTACCGAGCGTGAGCTCCATCGGGTGCTCAAGCACCAATCACGTTACCGCAACGCGGCTGCCCTGGTCACCATGGCGGTGTTGCCATTTCAGCCACTGGTCAGTTTTGCCGCCGGCAGCACCACGAATGATTCACGTGACGTCACCGACACCGGTCAACTGTACGAGCGATCCGGTTTGTCGCCGCTTAATGACGACGAGCTGGCCGGTGTGGCCGGGCAAGGTGATCAATCGTTACTGGAGCGTATTGCCAATGTGTCCGCCATGACTGGAAGTCATGATGGCTCAGGGCAGGTCGATCCGGATGTGATCGAAGGCCTCAAGCTGACAGCGAACATTTTTGTGCCGGTGCTGAACTTCCTGGATTCCGATCTGACGATATCCGGGGTGCATTATCGGGATGATGTTCCCCGTTATGCGGTCCGTGACGATGGCGGGCTCACTCTGGCTTTCCCGGAAAGGATCGAGCAGATCCGCATGGACAATATCCGAGTCAGCGGCAGCCAGGGACCTTCCATGGGGAACATCGCCCTCGACAATATCCGCTTCCATCCGGATTCCCAGATGACAATCTATACTCGCTGATGGGATGTGTTGGGCTCCGATTTTACGGAGCCCCGGAGCCTGGTCAGGCGCTCGCCAGAACGGTGCGGTGTGATACGGCTTTTTGTTCGCCCTGAGCGCCGTAGAGGGTCTGGTGCCCGGCAACACCGCGGAATATATCAGTCAGACGTGAAAGGCGCTTCTGCAGGTGACTGACAACCCGCCCGTTATTGCTATTCAACTGGTGACAGGTCTTAAGACGTTCGTCGGCGTCCCGCCATAAGTCGTAAACATCTGACAGGCCGGCGCTAAGAATAAACCGTGAGGGGGCTCCGTTTTCCGGTCGAAAGCCCATCGACACCAGTAGGCGGATTTTGAGCTTGGCTCGATCACGAATCTGTCCCAGCAAAGTGTTTTTCTCGCCAGTCAGGGCTTCGAGTTTACGGATATCAGACGTGGAAAGGCAGGCTTTTTCCTGCTGCAGGACGTCCGCCAGGGATTCGAGTTGGCGGATATCCTGAGACAAAAGGTCTTTCAATTCATCAATTGCGGCCATGATCTACTCACCCGAAAATGCTTTCATCCATCTCAAGCATTTTCTGGGCCAGTTTCTCTGCGTCAATCTTATAGGAGCCGCTTTCCAGGGCAGAGCGAATCTGCTCGATGCGATCATCGTCCATTTCCGGATAACTGCCGAGCTTCTGCTCGAGCTGTTTCAGGTTCTTCGCCTGGCTGCTCAAGTTGACGTTTTCGCCGCGGGCGCTTTGCGCCTGTGACTTTGCCTGCTCAGCTGTAGAGGGCTGAGTGCTTTGGGTAGCGGAAGATTTATCGGCCGTGGTTTTCTGGGTGTTGACCTGGCCTGGGCCTATTCCATTAAAGTCAACTGACATAACGTTACCTGCTCAACTGGTCGGCCGCGTTGGGCGGCTCCAAAAATTTCATACCTGTCTATCGGCATGGCTTGATGTTTCTTTAGCGATTTTTGCGAGCGTTGAATGACACTCTTGTCATCTTTCCAAAAAACGGCAACACATTGCCGTTTCCGGTGAATCAATGCCGGGAACCAGGCTACATGGGAATCTCGACATGGCCGGGTGCCGTCACACGGGCGCGCACGGTGCGGGAGGACGAGAGGTTCTCAACCAGAACCTGTTCTCCGATGCTGCCACTGGCCAGGGCCTTGCCCCTTGAGTTTACCGAAAAATTGCCGCTGCGGGCGCTGATGATAACATGGTCCCCCCGTTCGATCGCGGCGGGTGCCAACACCAGATCCGGCGTAAATACGGTTCCGGTGTTCACCCCGCGGCGCATTTCCATGCCCACAAGTTGCTCGATATTGGTTATTGCACCCCGTCGAATTGAGTTCACCACCACGTTATCTGACCGTATTGCCGCTTTCGTTAGTCGTTCGCCGCGGCCCAGAGGACGGGCGGCAACCATGGCGTCACCGGTTATTGTCACCGACACCGGAAGGAACATGCGCCAGGGGCGCTCGCCCTCGCAGGAAACCAGTAGTGAGGGTTGGGTGGTCTTCCAGGGGTCGCCGCTGAACGATACGCTGAGTGGGGTCTCGCAGGTTGCGAGCGAAAGGCGTGCGTCGAGTTGGCCGGTATCGTAGGAAACCGAATAGCCTTCGGTTGCCTGAGCGTCTGAAAAAGCCGCCAGAAATTGGTCTGCGCCACTGTGGATCTGCTCGGCCGTGGTTGTGGAAGCCATGGCGGGGCAGGCCGATACGGCGAATAGCAGTATGATGGTGAAATTGGTAATGCGCATACGCGGCAGTTTGTCCTATGCTGTCATTAACCGGGCAAGGCCCCGAGTTCAGGAATATCCTAATGATTTCCGGATTCGGCCGTTAAGCCTATCGAGTGAGTCAATAAACCGGCACATAGCCGGTCCCAAACGACTTTTTAGAATATCGCAGCAAGATGCATGCCGGCGGCAAGACGTTTCGAGCGGGAGATAAAGACGATGGCAGGGGTATTGGACAGTGTTAATCAGCGCACCCAGCTGGTGGGGCAAAATCGTCTGGAGCTTCTGTTATTTCGCCTTCGGGGCCGGCAGATGTACGGCATTAATGTCTTCAAGGTAAAGGAAGTGCTGCAGTGTCCCCGGTTGTCATCATTGCCGAATAGTCGCCCTATGGTTCGAGGTGTGGCCCATATTCGTGGCGAGACTATCCCTATCATTGATCTTGGCATGTCAATCCGGCTGCCTGGCATCCCCAAGGAAGAAATGGCCACCAGCTTCGTGATCATTACGGAATACAACCGCAAGACCCAGGGTTTCCTGGTGGCCGGTGTGGACCGCATCGTGAATATGAACTGGGAAGACATCCTGCCGCCACCGAAAGGTGCGGGCAAAGATGTTTACTTGACGGCGGTAACCCACTTTGAAGACAAGCTGATTGAGATTATCGATGTTGAAAAGATACTCTCCGAAGTCTCTCCGTTTGAGGAGGATGTCACCGAAGACGTTCGCAACCGCAGTTCAGAGAGGGTGCCCGGCCATCTGCCAGTGCTTGTCGTGGATGACTCCGCAGTGGCCCGACGTCAGATCGAACGTTGCCTCACAGCCATCGGTATGGAAGTGGTGACCAAAAATGACGGCAGGCAGGCCTTGGATTACCTGAAAGAAGTTACGGCAGATGGCTCTCGCGCAGTCGATCACCTGTGTTTGATTATATCCGATGTCGAAATGCCAGAAATGGACGGGTACACTCTGGTCACCAAGTGTAAAAATGAGCCTGCAATCAAGGATGTATTTATCATGTTGCACACGTCTCTGAGTGGCGTGTTTAACAAGGCGATGGTGCAGAAGGTAGGCGCTGACGATTTCATGGCTAAATTCAGCCCCGATGAGTTGGCTGAAAGGGTCATGGAAATTGTCGACCGCGAGCAGTGACGCTCTTCCGTTACTTCCGACTCACTCGATAATGAGATCCAATGAAAGCTGAAATAACGCCACAGGAATACGAGGCCTTTAAATCATTCCTGCAGGATGCGTGTGGCATTTTGCTCGGGGATAACAAGCAGTACCTGGTGAAGAGCCGTTTGCGGCGAATCATGGAAGAGAACAAGCTAAGTACCTTGGGGGATCTGCTTGATCGGGTAAAAAGAACCGGTCGGAGCAGCCTGAAAGAAGTCGTGATCGACGCAATGACGACGAACGAAACCCTCTGGTTTCGCGACAATCACCCGTTTCGCATCCTGCAGGAAAAGCTGTTGCCCGAATTCGGCGACAGAAAATCGACACAGTCACTCCGTATCTGGTCTGCCGCCTGTTCGACAGGTCAGGAACCCTATTCGGTCGCGATGATTCTTGAAGAATTTCGTCGCCAGCGGCCGGGTAGACTGAGGGATGTGAAGATCACCGCCACCGACATCTCGAAAAGCGTTCTTGAGGTTGCGCGCCGCGGCGAGTACGAGATGATCGCCATTGGTCGGGGCCTGTCTCCCGAACGGCAAAAGCAGTTTTTCACCCCCGCCATGAACGGCAGCTGGCAGATCCGACCGCAGATCAAGAGCATGGTGGAGTTCAGGGAACTGAACCTGCTTGAACGCTACATGCTCGGGAAGTTTGATATCGTTATGTGCCGGAACGTACTGATCTACTTCTCGGCTGAGCTTAAAAAGGACATCCTGACCCGTATCCACGCCACTCTCAATCCCGGTGGTTACCTGATACTGGGAGCATCGGAATCGCTGAACGGGCTGCCTCACCTCTACGAAATGGTGCAATGCCACCCAGGGATTATCTACCGCAAGAAATAGGCTCACCCAATGCCGATCAATGTATGGATACTGGTCGCCGCCCAGGCGCTTGCCATGTGTACAGCGCCTTTTATCGTCTTTATCGGAAGCATTCACGGACGTCTTCTGGCGCCATCACCCGAGTGGGCAACCCTGCCCGTGGGCCTTGTGGTTGTTGGAACAGTCCTGGCTATTAAACCCGCCACGTGGTTGATGGAGCGCCTTGGGCGAAAGCCGGTTATGTTGCTTGGCGCGCTGGCGGGTATGGTGTCCGGGTTGTTTGGTGCGCTGTCAGCCTGGAATGCGAGTTTCCCGTTCTTGTGCGCTGCGGCAGTTGTGGGTGGAACCGGGCTGGCGGTGGTTCACCAGTACCGCTTTGCGGCCATGGAGTCAGTCGAGCCCGAGATGGCTGGCTCCGCAGCAGCCAGGGTGCTTCTCGGCGGCCTTTTAGCGGCGTGGCTGGGGCCGGAAATTGCGCTTTTGGGCGGTGGACGTCAAGCCGAATACCCTTTCATGGGGGGATGGCTTGCACTGAGTGTCGTGCAGGTGCTGGCTATGGTCGTACTGGTTTTCGGGTACCGCGCCAGCGGCGAGCGAGTACGGGAAGCCTTGGGGGAGGGTGGTCGTCCAATGGCCGACATCCTGAGGCAACCGGTCATTTGGGCGGCGATCAGTTCCGCTGCCATCGGTTATGCCCTCATGAGCTTTATCATGACGGCAACACCGCTGAGTATGACGGAAGTGGCCGACCACCCGCTTGAAGATGCCAAGTGGGTTATTCAGATTCACATCATGGCCATGTATTTGCCGTCGCTAATCAGTGGTTGGTTCATTCGTGTGGTGGGTATTCCAAGGATGATGGGGCTGGGATTGCTGGCCTATCTGGGGTGTGTAGCCCTGGCGTTCAGCGGTATCAGTTTTCATCATTATCTGTTTGCACTCATCCTGTTGGGTGTTGGCTGGAACTTCCTGTTTGTCGGCGGAACCACGCTGTTGCCGCAGGGATATCGCGATGAGGAGCGGTTCCGTGTTCAGGGGCTCAACGACCTGATGGTATTCGGCTCGCAGGCGACTGCTGCACTGAGTGCTGGTGCGGTATTGGCGGCGTTTGACTGGAATGGACTGTTGTTGATTGCCGTGCCGTTCCTGGTGTTACACGGTGTCTTGATGGCCGTTTGGCTGATGAGCCGGCCCCACAACAGGGGCCGGCATCCCTCCTGATTGTTTATACCAGGTTGTAGACGAACACGACGGCCACAGCAACGGGTGTGAAGTAACGCAGCACGCGATACCAGATCGAGAATGTGCCCGGCGACATGTCCAGTTCGCTTTCCAGCGCTTTCCGAGACATTGTCCAGCCGACAAACACGGCGACCAGAAGTCCGCCCAGCGGCAGCAGGATATTTGCGGTCAGGAAGTCCAGAAGATCGAAGATGGTTTTGCCTTCGAACATCGTAAACATGCCCAGCGGTGTCACGTCCGACCACAGGTTTAGTGAAAGCACGGAGGCCACGCCCAGCAACCAGCAGACGATGCCTGCTCCGACGGTGCTCACCGTACGATTCATCCCCTTCTGTTCCTCAAGCCATTCAACAATGGGCTCCAGCAGCGAAATGCCGGATGTCCAGGCGGCGAAGATCAGCAACACGAAGAACAGCGTGCCGAAGAGGCTGCCCATGGGCATTTGTCCGAATGCCAGCGGCAGGGTCTGGAAAATCAGGCCGGGGCCGGCGCCTGGCTCAAGGCCATTGGCGAATACGATCGGGAAAATCGCCAGCCCGGCCAGCAGGGCCACGGCGGTATCCATGATCGAGACGGTCACGGAGGTTTTGGCGATGGAGATATTTTTCGGCAGGTAGGAGCCGTAGGCCATCATAACGCCCATGCCGAGACTGAGCGTGAAGAAAGCGTGGCCCAGTGCAACCAAAACGCCTGAGGTGGTGAGCTTCGAGAAGTCGGGCTGGAACAGGAAGGCGACGGCCTGGCCAAAGTGGCCAGTGGTCATCGCATAGCCCACGACAATCAGCAGGAGCACGAACAGGGCTGGCATCAGAATACTGACAGCGCGCTCAAGCCCGGAGCGTACACCCCGTGCGACCACGACCATCACCAACGCCATGAACAGGGTGTGCCACAGAAGCAGCTTCATCGGATCTCCCAACAGGCCGGAGAAGATGGCGCCTATGGACTCTGCCGACTGGCCTGCCAACTGGCCCGTAGCGGCGGTGCCCACATATGAAATCGCCCATCCGCCGATGACAGAATAGAACGACAGGATCAGGAACCCCGCCAGAACCCCGACGGCCGCCACCCAACGCCAGGCTGGCTTCAGGCCTTCCTGGCTGGCTATGGCCCGCATGCTGTTGACGGGGCTGTGACCGCCACGGCGACCGACCAATACCTCAGCCATCATAATGGGCAGGCCCACCGCCGCAATGCACAGCAGGTAAACCAGAACAAAGGCACCACCGCCGTTTTCACCAGTGATGTAGGGGAATTTCCAGATATTACCCAGACCCACCGCTGAGCCTGTTGCGGCAAGTATGAATGCCAGGCGCGAGGACCACAGCCCACGCTTGGCTGTTGCCTGGCCCATGGCACCGCCTTCAGCGGATGAAGAAGCATTACTCATTGTATTCTCCTGCTTACTGTTTTTGTTTTCGGGGGAGTTAGCGATGGCGGTTAGGCCACCATCAACGGGATTTATGCCGGAATCGCTCCTCTGCGAGTTGATCAGCGATCTGCCCGGTGGGCAGGCCATCGCGATCCGAGCGCTGGAAGATTTCCTCCAGGGTATTGGCTATGGAATCGACGTGTTTGCGAACGGCTTGGGGGTCGGGGCCCTTGCGCTCATAACACACGTCGATAATGCCACCAGCGTTGATTACAAAGTCCGGGGCATAGAGCACCCCGCGTTCGAACAGTGCCTGGTCATGAGCCGCGGTGGCTAACTGGTTGTTTGCGGCGCCGGCCACGATGGTGGCCTGTAGCTTACGAATGGAGTGGTCATTCAGGACAGCGCCCATGGCACAGGGCGCAACCACATCTACCGGCAGGTAAAGGATTTCGTCAGCGGTAGCCGGAGTGGCGCCCAACTCTGCCACTGCACGATCCATCTGATCCTGGTGCACGTCGTAGACCCAAAGCTTCGCGCCGGCTTCTTTCAGGTGTCTGGCCAGGCGGTAACCTACGTTGCCAATGCCCTGTACCGCCACATTCAAACCCTCCAGGTCGCTGCGGCCGAGCTTGTGCTTAACGGCAGCATTAATGCCCACGAAGGTGCCCCAGGCCGTGGCGGGTGAGGGGTCACCGTTGCTGGGTCTGCCATCAAAACCCGGGCGTTCACTGATACCGGCCACATTGGACGTTTTGCGGCCCATGACCCGAAGGTCGGCCACGCTGGTGCCCGAGTCCTCGGCAGCGATGTAAAGTCCGCTGAGCTGTTCCAGGAAACGACCCATGGATTCGAGCAGGGCTTCGGTTTTGTGCTTGCGTGGATCGCCGATGATGACGGATTTGCCGCCGCCGAGATCAAGGTTCGCCAGTGCCGACTTGTAAGTCATTCCCCGTGACAGGCGGAGAACGTCGGTCAGTGCCTCTTCGTCGCTGGCATACGGATACATGCGGCATCCACCCAGCGCGGGGCCACGGGAAGTATTGTGTACGGCGATAATGGCGCGCAGACCGGTCTCTGGATCGCAGCAAAACGTCAGATGTTCGTGGTGATCGAATTCAGGATGCGTAAATACAGTCATTGTTTGGATTCCTTTTGCTCCGGGTGGTTCTTGCACAGGGGGCCGCCCTGGTTACGGAGGCCGGCGGTAAATTGCGGGCGCTGCCGAAACTCAATCGCTGTCGGGGGTGGACGCGATTAACTGCCGGTCGGATTCAGTGATTGCACGCGCGTGGATCGTCGTGAAAGATCCGATCGGAGTGATAGAGATGCAAAAAACGTCAGAGACAGGGAAGGAGCTGTAGGGTCTTGCAGGCTGCGGGCACATGGGCCCGTGCTCAGGGACTGTTTTACCAGTGACATGCTGAAATCCTCTTCCACCAGGCCGGATCACGGCTTCCGTGGTCATATTGTTGTTGTGCCCCGGCAGATAGGCCGGTTGGCATGATTTCATGTGTCGATGCCCTTTTGGGGTGCGACGGGAGAAGACTAGATAGCTTTTACATCGTCGTCAATGGTTGAAATTCATGCATTTTTTGGCGATTTTGAAAATTCCAGCGGTAACAGCTAGATAGATCTACTTTACGTAAACGTAAATATTTTAGACGTTCCGATTCTTGTCCGGTTTCCTGGCGTTTGTCGCTGGAAGCTTACGTGATTCCAGCAACAAAAATGGTGATATTCGCTTCGTCATTTGATGAGTTTCTGAACTTCCCGGAAACGTGGGTGCTTGCTATCCCGCATCCATTCAAACGCCACCATCTCCAGCGTTACGATAACAGCCCCAGCTTGTTGCATTCGTTCCAGGGCGGCATCCCGGTCGTTGTCGTGGCGGGAACTGGTTGCATTTTCCACCACCCAGACACGAAAACCCGCAGCGAGGAGGGACAGGACGGTTTGCAACAGGCATACATGCGTTTCGCAACCACCGATAACCACCTGCTTCCGGTTGTCGGGAATGGCCTCCATCAGCCCCCCCACCGCAGGCATCAAAGTGGGTCTTGGTTAATGTCCGATCAGCGAGATCACTGATTTGTTCGTCATTGTGTCCAAGTTTTTCCGGGATCTGCTCCGTGGCAATCACAGGGACATAGAGCAGTTTGGCAATTTGTGCGAGCCTCACGCTTTCAGCGAGCATCAAATCTCCGTGACTGATGACTGGCATGAGTTTTTTCTGGAGATCAATCAGGACCAGCGTGGATTCGTCGGCTTTCATCATCATAACGGTCGCCCCCGGACGGTGTTTAGGGTATTGGGTATCTTTGCCAGTATCGCACAGACGGCCATTGGGTTTCTGTGGTTGCCGGAGTTGGTCGGAAACGGATTTGAAAATTGGAGTTGCCAAACTGGAACAAAACCATTAGAGTTTGCGCCCTCAAATGAGCGACGACATTGCTGATTTGGAACGGATTATTTAAAGAGTATTGGAGAGGTGGCCGAGTGGCTGAAGGCGCACGCCTGGAAAGTGTGTATACGTTAATAGCGTATCGAGGGTTCGAATCCCTCCCTCTCCGCCAATACAAAACCCCAGCAACAGCTGGGGTTTTTTATTGGCCGAATGGGAAGGTAAGCAGAACCCTCGCGGGTTCGACCGAAGCCAGCGCAGCTGGCTGAGGAACGTCGGAGCCATGCGACGACGACCCCGAAGGGGTGAGGGCCGCAGGCCCGAATAATCCCTCCCTCTCCGCCAATACAAAACCCCAGCAACAGCTGGGGTTTTGTATTGCATGTCGCTCAAGCCACCCCAGCAGTCCGCAACACAAACACCCCGGCCGTAACCGTCACACTGGCCATCAATGTGGTCAGCGCCACGATATTGGCCGCCAGGCGGTCGTTGCCACCCAGCGCCTTGACCATGACAAAGCTGGCGGCTGCTGTCGGGCTGGCGAAGAACAGGAACATAAGCCCGAGTTCCCGCCCTTCAAACCCGGCCAGCCAGGCAGCGAATGTACACAATACCGGTAGCGTCACCATCTTCATCACGCTGGCACTGATCGCGAGCTTGCGATCTGTGCGCATAGCACTCAAGGACAGCGTTCCGCCAATGCACATCAGCGCCAGGGGCAAGGTAAGTGAGGCGAAATAGTCCCCGCTGGTCATCAGCCAGTTCGGCAGCTGCCACCCGGACCAGGCAAAGGGAACGGCGATGACGACGGCCAGAATGAGCGGGTTACGCCCGATGTCCCCGAGGATGCGTCCCCAACTGGCCGCCTGACCCGGCTGGTAGGCCGTAAGAACAACCACAGAGAGTGCGTTGTAGGAAATGATGACGACGCCCAGCAAGAGCCCGCCGGCTGACAGGCCGAAATCGCCGTAGAGGCTGGCTGCCAGTGCAAGGCCCACGATGCCGCAATTCCCCCTGAAAGCGCCCTGGACATACACACCCCGGTCAGCCGGTGGTGCGGCACGCATGGCCCAAAGCCAGCAGAACAGAAAGCTGGCGAGAGTGGCGGCTACGAAGAATCCAAGCAGTGCAGGGTTGAGGGTGGTATCCAGATCTGCCCGCACAATACTCAGGAATACCAGGGTGGGCAGTGTAGCGCGGAAGACCAGCGCAGACGCTGTGTTGATGAAGCTGGTGTCTATCCAGCCCAGCCGCCTGAGGCCAAGGCCGATAAACACCATGGCGAATACCGGCAGTGTGGTCTCGAGGGTATGAAGAAATGTTCCGAGTAGTGTCATCCAGCCGGTGATTACCGAACTCCAAAGTTGTTGAACTCACCGGTTGCAGAGCCTTCGGTGGCGTTGATTTTGTCGACGATGGCCGAGGGAGGGCCGTCTCGACACCACTGTCTGAGTGAAACCAGTGACGCCGGTGAGCCCTCAGCAACAATTTCCACGCGGCCATCCGGCAGGTTTCTGGCGTAGCCGGTAACACCCAGGCTGTTGGCCATGTCGGCCGCGGAGGCGCGATAGCAAACGCCCTGGACCTTGCCGCTGATCAGCATTGTGAGTCTTTGGTGGCTCATTGCGTGATCCCTCCTGACATCGAGTGGCTTTTTACAGTTTGCGCCAAACCAGCAGTCGATTATTGGCAGGCATTTCGACATCGCGTTCAAGCCCGAACCGAACTCGCCCTGCCAGTTCCAGCATGTCATCCATGTTACGGATGCCCATATGCGGGGCCTGACTCCGAAGGTGATGATCGAACTGGCGATTACTGTCGCTGGTAAACTGCCCCTCATAGTTAAACGGACCATAGAGGCAGAACAGGCCGCCCGCAATGAGGCGTTTAGCCAGCCCCGCGAACATTGCCTCTACCTCTTCCCATGACATGATATGAGCCGTATTAGCGGAATAGGCGCCGTCGATGGTGTCTACCGGCCAGCTTCCCAGGGAAACGTCCAGTTCAAGAGGAGGGCGGATATTGGCAAGGTCGGCCTCCTTGATCCAGCCCAGGGAATGTTCAGCGCCTCCAGGCCGATCACTGGGTTGCCACGTCAGGTGGGGCAGCTCTGCCGCGAAATAAACGGCATGTTGCCCCGTTCCCGTGCCAATTTCCAATATGGTGGCCGGTTCGGTAAACACCGTTTTGATGCATTCCAGTATGGGTTGCCTGTTGTTTTCGCAGGCCTGTGAGAAGGGCTTATTGTCGACCATCGTTTACGCCTGTTCGGAATCAGTGCCAGTCCAAAGAATATCGTGCTGAACGCAATGGGTAAAAGAATGAACGTAGGGGATTTCCCGCGCAAGGAACATCCGATGATTGTCTACAGTGGCTTCGACTGAAAAATGGCGCCTTTAAAGACATAAAAGTGTCATAAAACAGGCATAAGCTCCATTGGACGATACCCCCAGTGGAGATACCATGCTCAGAACTGTCCGCAGCCGTATTCTGTTCTTTTCCTTTCTTTCAGTGTTTGCCTTGGCCGCATTGGCGGCGCTGTCATGGAGCATTATGACCCGTGCGGAGTCAGCTTCCGAGGCATTGGTCCGTGAAGATCTCTCGGAATCCTGGCTGCTGGAAGACCTTGAACAGGACCATCGCCGGCTGCAGGACCTTGCCTATAAGATCAAAGCTCAACTCATGCTCTGGGATGAGATTGATATGGAGTTTCAGGTTCTGACAGAGGCGTTGCCGGAGCACTGGCGCGTTATCGAGGACAATGCCGGGCTGAGCGAGTGGGCGACGGAAAATCGGGCGTTGTTCGAGAATGTATTGGCGCTCATTGAATCCATGAGGCCGGGTATTGAGGGCCGGAGCTACTATCGAGTAGGGCAAGTGGTCGATTTCGACCTGTTTCCGGCTCTAGGCCCCATGTTGGCGGCGATCAACAACCGTAAAGAAGCCAGCCGCAACATCATTGAAGTTCGGAGCCAGGACCTGCTGGCCTTTCTGGATGCTCAGAAAATCTGGCTGTTGGCGGGGTCGGCTGTTTTCCTGATGTCTGTGGTCTTGATGACTCTCTGGCTCCGGCGTTCGGTGATTGGCCGCCTGCAGTTGCTGGAATCGGGGCTCCGGGAAATGGACGAAACCTCGGATCTCTCCCGGCGTCCGATTATAACCGGAAATGATGAGGTCGCTGGTGTGACGCGCGCGTTGGTGGGGTTGGTCAGCCGTTTTGAACTCTTTATCGGAGAAGTAAGAACGGCTGCCCATAGCATCAATGACCGGTCCGCTTCACTGGACACCCAGGCCGAAGGCGTTCAGTCCTCCACCGATACCACCCGCCGGCAGATTCATGATGTCAGCCAGTCCATGGCGGCGATTGCCAACCAGGCGTCGGCCATTGATTTAGCCACCGAAAACTCGGCCACGACCGTTCGAGACGCCGTGGCGGCCAATGCGGTCGTTCAGGAAGGGCTCAGAAACAGTGAGCAGGCCGCTGAACACACCGTCGAGGTGATTGGACGGGTGTCCCGTTCCATACAGGCATTGAGCGAATCCTCCGGCAAGATTGAGAGCGTGATCGGCGTCATTGCTGATATTGCAGAGCAGACCAACTTGCTTGCCCTGAACGCAGCGATTGAAGCGGCCCGTGCCGGCGAACACGGTCGGGGATTTGCGGTGGTGGCGGACGAAGTTCGCACCCTGTCGCGGCGTACATCCGATTCAACCAGGGAAATTCGCCAGTGGGTGACCGACCTGGCAACCGGGGTTTCCGGTGTTGAGGGCCTTCTGGATGAGATGCGGGAGGCTGGTGGTATGAATCGTCGCAACCTTGATGCGCTGAAAGACCACCTCGAGCGTCTTGCGAACCAATTCACGGAGTTGGAGCATCGCAGCGCTGAAATTGGGGATGCGGTTGCCGTTCAGAGGGATGAAATTGATCGCGTTGGGCGACGGTCCAGGGCGCTTGATGACAGTTCGGGTTCCCTGATCACCAGTGTTGATAACACCCGCCAGATCAGTGAATACCTGCGGCAGGAATCCATCACCATGCGCGAGCTGATTTCGCGGTTTAAGGCAGCCTGATCCACCGGCCGATACTCAGTCGTGAAAAAAGCCCGGCAATCGGTCTTCTACAGCCCCGTCAAACCCATTACCATGGCTGCTTTAAGGTGGAGTTGAAAATGACCGACGAAGCAGGCCACGAGCCCCAGCCAGACCCACGTGAAGAAAAATTCGTAGTGGATGTTGGGCTGCTTTCAGAGGATCAGCTTGACGGGCTGGTCGACGAATACTGCACTCGGTACCACGGCTTGAACGACACCGAGAACCCCATGGCGGAGCGTGAGCGGGTTAAATCGGCGGTTCGGCAACGGGATCTGGTGGTCTGGTTCGACCCGGTGGAAAATACCGCAAGCCTGGGCGTGCCCCGCTGATGGTTGTTTCCTGACCAGTAGGTCACGGTATTGACGGATGCACCTACCGTCCGCAACCCTTAACCGGTACAATTCGTAAATTCCCATAAAAGCCGCGTGCGAGGTGAGTTTTGATCAGGGTATTGGTTGTAGACGACCATGAACTGGTCAGGTCCGGTATTACCCGGATGCTGGCGGACAACCCCGATATTGACGTCATCGGCGAAGCATCTTCAGGCGAGGATGCCATTGATTCTGTGCGTAAAGACAGCCCGGACATCGTGTTGATGGACATTCGCATGCCTGGTATCGGGGGGCTGGAAGCGACACGGCGCATCCTGCGCATTGACGACGCTGTGCGGGTGATAGTGGTGACTGCCTGTGCCGACGACCCCTACCCAACCAGGGTGATGCAGGCCGGTGCATCGGCTTATATCACCAAGGGCGCCGACATCCGGGAAATGGTGCGTGCCATTCGCATGGCGCATTCAGGGCAGCGTTACATCAGCCCGGAAATTGCCCAGAAAATGGCGCTCAAGCAGCTCGGTGGCGACGCCCGCGACGAAGATGGTGAGCTATCCCTGTTCGACCGTTTGTCCGAGCGGGAAATGCAGATCGCCATGATGGTGGTGGACTGCCAGAAAGTGCAGGACATTTCCGACAAGCTTTGCCTCAGTCCCAAAACCGTAAACAGTTACCGTTATCGCATTTTCGAGAAACTGGAAATTTCCAGTGACGTTGAGTTGGCGCTGATGGCGGTCAGGCTCGGGTTGCTCGATGCCGACAAGGTCTGATGCTCCGGCCGACGCCGCCGAGGCAGGGAACAGCAGGGAGTTCGATACCAAAAGCTTCCTGAAACAGTTGACCGAGCGGCCGGGTGTGTACCGAATGTACGACACCGCCGGCAACGTGCTGTATGTAGGCAAGGCCCGGAACCTCAAAAAGCGTGTTACCAGCTATTTCCGCAAGTCCGGCCTGGCGCCCAAGACCGAGGCCCTGGTCTCCAGAATCAATTCAATCGAAGTCACCATCACCGGCAGTGAGACAGAAGCGCTGCTGCTCGAACAGAATCTGATCAAATCACTGCGGCCGCCCTACAATATCCTGCTGCGGGATGATAAATCCTATCCCTATATCTACCTTTCCTCGCACGACGATTATCCCTCCCTGACGTTTCGAAGAGGGCGCACGAAGAAAGGCGGTGGTACCTGGCATGGACCGTTTCCGAGCTCTGGAGCGGTCAAGGAAAGTCTTAACATTTTACAAAAGATATTCCGTATAAGATCCTGTAGTGAAAGCTATTTCAGAAACAGGACCCGGCCTTGCTTGCAATACCAGATCAACCGTTGCACGGCACCCTGTGTCGGCTTTATCTCGCCGGAGGATTATCGGGAAGACATGCGCCACGCCACCATGTTCCTTGAAGGCAAGAACCCGGCGATCCTGCAGGATCTGATGGCGGCCATGGAGACTGCGGCGAAGAATCTGGAGTTCGAGAAAGCCGGTGTCTACCGCGACCAGATAAACCACCTGCGACACGTTCAGGAGCAGCAAAGCGTGGACGGCGAAGGAGGCGATGCCGATGTGGTTGCCATTTCTCAAGATGCGGGTGTTGTGTGCATCGTGGTGATCATCGTGCGCGGCGGGCGCGTGCTCGGTACCAAGGACTATTTTCCACGATACAGCATTGAACAGTCCGAGGCTGAGTTGTTAAGTGCTTTTCTGGGGCAGTATTATTTTGGCGGTAGCACCCGCCGGGAAATTCCACCGGATATCCTGGTGCCAGTGGATGTCGGCGGGCAGGAACTGCTGTCCCAGGCGCTGACAGAATCCGCCGGGCGTGACACGCGAGTACGCAAGAATGTACGCGGAGAACGCCGGCGCTGGCTTGACCTGGCCATGACCAACGCCAGGCAGACACTGCTGACCCACCTGGCCAGCAAGGAAACAGTCTATCGCCGCCTGCTGGCCCTGCGCGATTTGCTGGATCTGGCGGAAACCCCGTCGCGCATGGAATGTTTTGACATCAGCCACAGCCATGGTGAAAACACGGTCGCATCCTGCGTGGTTTTCGACGAGAATGGGCCGCTGAAAAGCGACTACCGGCTCTACAATATCGAAGGTGTCACTGGCGGCGATGACTACGGAGCCATGCGCCAAGTTCTGACGCGCCGGTATAAGCGCATGGTGGCGGGTGAGGGCAAGCGCCCGGACCTGGTGTTCATCGACGGTGGTAAGGGCCAGTTGAACATTGCCCGGGAAGTGTTTGATGAACTTGGCGTTACGGACATTCCGCTGATCGGTGTGGCCAAGGGTGTCACCCGGCGTGCGGGCATGGAACAGTTGATTGATGCCATGACCGGTGACCTCTATCGGGTTCCCGCGGACTCGCCGGCACTGCATCTGATCCAGCATATCCGTGACGAGTCGCACCGTTTCGCCATCACTGGCCATCGGGCCCGGCGTGACAAGAAGCGCCGGCAGTCCACCCTGGAAGGCATTGAAGGTGTAGGGCCCAAACGCCGCCGTGACCTGATTCGTTACTTTGGCGGAATCCAGGAACTACGCAAGGCCAGTATCGACGAAATGTCCAAGGTTCAGGGAATCAGCAGGAACCTGGCAGAAACCATCTACGCAGTACTGCATGACGAATAGGGATAGCATGAATTTACCGAACATTCTCACCCTTTCCCGGATTCTGATGATCCCGGTTTTCGTGATTATCTACTACCTGCCGGCGCAGTGGAGCTATCTCGTCAGTGCCGGTCTGTTTGCTCTGGCCGCGGCGACGGACTGGCTGGATGGCTATCTCGCGCGCAAACTGAACCAGAGCACGCCGTTTGGGGCGTTCCTGGACCCCGTCGCCGACAAACTCATGGTGGCGGTAGCGTTGACTGTATTGATTGAAGCCCACGCGAGTTTCATTCTGACGATTCCCGCCACCGTGATTATCGGTCGGGAAATCGTGATTTCAGCATTGCGGGAGTGGATGGCGGAAATTGGCAGCCGCGCAAGTGTGGCGGTTTCCTACATAGGCAAAATCAAGACAACGGCGCAGATGGTGGCCATTATCATGCTGCTGGCGTTTCCTCCCGGTGTCGTCTGGGCCCAGGCCGGCACGGTGCTGTTGTACGTGGCGGCAGTACTGACGTTCTGGTCGATGATTCTCTATCTCAAGGCCGCCTGGCCCGATCTTTTTCCGGAAAAGCACCAAAGTTGACGGGTTAGGGGCGCTGCTCAACCGTCCAGTGAATCACCTCGCGGGCCAGTGCGTTACTGGCCTCGCCAAATGCCTCCACGATTGCTTCCACTTGCTCCCCTGTCGCCGGATGCTGGTACTCAAAGCGTTTGTTGGCAAGGGTATTGCGGGTGCGTTCGTCGATGAGATGCAGGTCCAGCCGTATTAGCGCTACTGGCATACCGTCCTGATACTCACTCTGGAATGCACTGAGCTCACCGGCCATGGTCAGATCACTCCGGGCCGGGCTGGTTCCAGTAATAATGCCCGCGAAGCGGCCATCCCGGCGAAAGGCGTCAATCAGTTGGTCTCGAACCAGGATGGGGGACTTGTTACTCCAGCGCGCACCTTGGTAGGCCTTTATTTCGTTGCCCTCCGGTTTCACCAGGATTCGCGAGCTATCAACAGGGCCTTCGGCCAGGGGCGTCACGAACCGAAGGGTCGTGCTGAACGGTTTGTTGCCAGTGATTGATGTCTCAACCGTGGAAGCCGGCAACTGGAATAGTCGATTGGCCGGCCGATCCGGGAACAGGGTGCAAGCAGATAACATGGTTGCGACGGTTACACAGAGCAGTGCCCGTGATGCTATCAGTGTCATGGATTGAACTCCTGTATCGGTTCGCGGCCCAGAAGAAGGCCGGTCGGGTCGTCCTCCAGACGGTGGATCAGGCTGTCCAGGTTCTTCAGCGTTGATCTCAGTTCACGCATGGCTGGCGCCAGTTCACCGATACCCTGCATTCCCTGGTCCAGGGAGCCTTCGTTACGGGCGGTGAGAGCTTCCAGCCGCGCGGTAGCGGTTTCCAGTGAGTCCATGGCGCTCTGGGCAGTGGTCATCAACTGGCGGCCCTCCTTATCGAGCAGGTTGTTTGCTGTGTTGCCAAATCGACGGAAGGTTTCCAGCGTGGCCTCTGTCTGCACGCTGAGTTGATCAAAGCTCGTCACCAGATTGCTTAGTTCACTGCGTTGGTCCATCAAACCTGACGACACAGCCTCGATGTTTTTGAGGCTGCGGGTGAGGTTGCGGGAGTTTTCCTCAGACACCATGGCATTTGCGTTGGAGAGGAATTGATCGAGCTTGGCAAACAGCTCCTCACTGGAAGCCATCAGGGTGGTAAAGGCAGAAGGTTCAGCCTGAATGGTCGGTGGGGATTCGCGGCTTCCAGTCAGCTTCCGACTTCCGGGGGTGCCACCCTTCAGTTCGACGTTCATGCTGCCGGTAATGTTCGTCAACGCCAGGCCTGCCCGGGTGTCTTCCTTGATGGGCACATCGTCGTACACCCGAATGAGCGCCCTGACGTTGCGAGGGTCACTTGGGTCGAGGCTCAGTTCGGCCACATCGCCCACTTCAATGCCGCTGTATTTGACCGGGCTGCCTTCAGAGAGCCCGCTGACGCCCCGGTCGAAAATGATTTCGTACCAGGCATAATCGCGGTCGTTGCCAGCTTGGCCCAGCCACAAGGCGAACGCGAGGGCGCCGGCAAGCGCAACCAGTGTGAACAACCCAATCAGGACGTGATGTGCTCTGGGTTCCATATCAGCGTGCCTCTCCTCGCGTCGTTGCTGTCCGGCCCCGCGGCCCATGGAAGTAATCGCGAATCCAGGGGTCGTCGGTGGCCTCAACCACCGCCAGCCGGTCCGCCACCAATACGCTGCGCGAGGCTAACACGGCCACCCGGTCACAGGTGGAGTAAAGCGTGTCCAGATCGTGGGTCACCAGAAACACGCTGAAGCCAAGGGCGTCCCGAAGCGTAACAATCAAGCGGTCAAAGGCGGCCGCTCCGATGGGATCGAGCCCGGCGGTGGGCTCGTCCAGAAACAACACCTCCGGGTCCAGCGCCAGGGCCCTTGCGAGCGAGGCTCTTTTGACCATGCCACCTGACAGCTGGGCAGGGTATTTTTCGGCCGCATTGGCTGGCAGGCCGACCAGTGCGAGCTTCACCCGGGCCAAATGCTCCGCGTCAATACGGGACAGCTTGGCATGTTCAATCAGCGGCAGGGCAACGTTCTCCTGAAGTGTCAGGGAGCTGAACAGCGCACCGCTTTGAAACAGTACACCAAAGCGCCGCTCTATCCGGGAGCGTTGTTGTTGAGAGAGGGCCTGCAACTGTTCGCCAAAGACTTCAATGGTCCCTGAGTCCGGCGCGTGAAGCCCGACAATGCTTCGCAGCAGTACCGACTTGCCGGTTCCCGAACCGCCAACCACCCCCAGTATTTCCCGGTGATAAAGGTCGAGATTGAGGTCTGTGTGGACCTCATGACGGCCGAAGCGGTTGCACAGGCCTCTCACGCTGATCACGACATCCCGGTGTGCGGCCTTTTCCTTCACCAGCCCATCTCCATAAAGAATATCGCCGCTATCGAGTCCAACAGAATCACCATAAAGATCGACTGTACCACGGCGGAGGTGGTGTGCTCACCGACGGACTGGGCACTTCCGCTGGCCTTGAAGCCTTCAAGGCAACCGATCACGGCAATCACAAACGCAAAGACCGGGGCCTTTCCCAGCCCAACCAGAAGGTGGACAACCTTTACCTTGGTTTCGAGGATATTCAGGATTTGCGGCACGGAGATATCCAGCGCCAGGACGCACACTACCGAACCACCAATAATACCGCTGATCATGCCCACGAAGGTCAGTATCGGCAGTGAAATCACCATCGCCAGCACCCGTGGGATAACCAACAGTTCCACGGGGCTCAGGCCGAACGTGCGCAGGGCGTCGATCTCCTCGTTGGCTTTCATGGACCCGAGTTGCGCGGTAAAAGCGCTGGCAGTGCGGCCGGCCAGAAGGATGGCGGCCAGCAGAACACCGAATTCCCGCAGGAACGAGAAGGCCACCAGGTTAACGGTGTAAATGGTGGCGCCAAAGTCATCCAGAATGGTGGCGCCCAGAAACGCAACCACCGCGCCCACCAGAAACGTCAGCAACGCCACGATGGGAAGGGCGTTCAGCCCGGTCTGATGAACATGGGCCACCAATGACGTGATCCGCCAGCGCCAGGGCGTTGCGAGGATGCTCGCCAATGTCGCCAGTATCTGGCCGGTAAACCCAATCAACAGCCGTTGTTGATGCCAAAAGTCTTCGATGTTTTCGCCAATACCCGCCAGGAACTCAGTGATCGGGTTGGAGCAGAAGGCCTTTTCGCCTTCAGGGCTGGCCATCGCGTTGGCAACCAGGCGCAGCAGTTCCTGGCGTTCGCTGGATAGTTCGGGGGTCTGCTCGGTAAGCTCATGGAGTTCATGAGCACCCAGAAGGTCCACCAGAAGGGACGCGCCGGCCGTATCCAGTGCATTGATGGTTGCCAGATTGACGGAATGCCCGTCAGGCACCTCCTTTAAAACGGCGTTTTGGACATCCCGCTTCAAACTGCCGTAGTTCGGAAGCGTCCAGTCGCCCGATACGGTCAGTTGGCCGTTCTGGAATTCAAGTTTGCCAGGGGAGGGCATCTGGAAGTTCTGTCTCCATTCTTGAGAATTGGCGATGGGTGTACCGTGATACTAGCTCAAATTCCCTTGTTGGGGGTTGCTGCGTTCGAGTGCAATCGATCAGAATCTGAACTAAAACAGAAAGTTGAAAAAAGTGGTTGACGCAAACGGCCTAATCCGTAGAATACGCCCTCGTTGATCAAGCGGGAATAGCTCAGTTGGTAGAGCACAACCTTGCCAAGGTTGGGGTCGCGAGTTCGAATCTCGTTTCCCGCTCCAATCAACACAGTCTCTCAATGCCCACCTGAGAGCATAAAAGTATCGAATCCCCTTCGAACTTTTACCGGCGCGGTGGCAGAGTGGTTATGCAGCGGACTGCAACTCCGTGTACGCCGGTTCGATTCCGACCCGCGCCTCCATTATTTTCTTTACCCCTGATTAGTGTCCATAAAGTATTCTGCCGATGGCCGGTCGCGCCTCATGCCCGTTTCCAGTGGCGGCTTTGGGTCGTGGTGTAACGGTCTGAGCCTCGAGCCAAATAAACAGCCTAACTAAAAACGACGTTGTTCGGTGCAAGTCCGACAGGCTGCTGGCGGCAATCCTGCCGGGTATGCTTCAATGACTGTTACATAGTCAGGCCAGCCAACAAGGCTGTCTTCTGCTCCTCGGCGCCTGGTCAACAACAATGAGCACAGACGAAAAGATGGTCAAACGCCGGCGCTCCGCTCTTCGGGGCCGTCAACTGGAACCGACTTTATTGTCGGAGCTGCGGGACCTTATCGGTGACGAACGCGTTGATTCGTCATTGCGCCACCGCGATCGTCTGATCGAACATCTGCATGTTGTTCAGGATGCCTGCGGTTACCTTTCCATGCCCCACCTCCGGGCCCTGGCCTCGTTCATGAATCTGCCCATGGCCGCCATTTACGAAACGGCCACCTTCTACGCCCATTTCGACGTGATTCACGATGAACAAGCGCCGCCACCGGCAATAACTCTACGGGTATGTGATTCGCTTTCGTGCCAACTGGCCGGAGCAGAGGCGCTGCATCAGGCGCTCTCTGACGGCGCTGATCCCGCCACGGTGCGTGTGCGGCGTGCGCCCTGCATGGGGCGTTGCGACACAGCGCCAGTGGTGGAAGTCGGTCATCATCACGTTTGCCATGCCAATGCCCAGAATGTGGGTGCGGCGGTAGAACAGGGCCAGATTCACCCAGAAGAAATCAAGTGGCAACGTTTGGCGGGTTACTGTTCCACCGGCGGTTATGGACTGTTGACCGATTGTCATGAAGGCCGGGTGAGCGTCGAATCGCTTGCCAAGGAACTCGAGCACGCCGGCCTGCGGGGGCTCGGCGGTGCCGGATTTCCCACCTATCGCAAATGGCAGGCAGTGCGGGCTGAGCCCGGGCCCAGGTATGCGGTGATCAACGCCGACGAAGGCGAGCCGGGTACCTTCAAGGACCGTTATTTCCTGGAACGCGAACCCCACGTTTTCCTGGAGGGGGCTCTGGTCAGTGCCTGGGCCGTCGAGGCGCAGGCCCTCTACATCTATTTACGGGACGAATACCCCGGTCTGCACGGTGTTCTGAAAAATGCCGTTGCCGAGCTCGAGGCGGCCGGAATCGTCGAGCCGGGCTTTGTTATCCTGCGTCGTGGCGCGGGCGCCTACATCTGCGGTGAGGAATCCGCCCTCATCGAGTCCCTGGAGGGCAAACCCGGCAAGCCACGCCATCGACCGCCGTTCGTCGCCCAGAAAGGACTGTTTGGTCAGCCCACCCTCGTTAACAACGTCGAGACGGTCTATTGGATCCCGCGCATTCACGCCCAGGGCGCCGAATGGTTCGCCAGTCAGGGGCGGCACGGCCGCAAGGGATTACGCAGCTTTTCGGTCTCCGGGCGAGTGGCAACGCCCGGCGTTCACCTTGCTCCGGCGGGGATCACTCTCAGTGAGTTGATCGACGAATATTGCGGTGGCATGGCGGAAGGGCACCGCCTGCTGGCCTATCTGCCCGGCGGAGCCTCCGGCGGGATATTGCCCGCCAGCAAAGCAGACATCCCTCTGGACTTCGACACCCTGCAGGAGCATGGCTGTTTTATCGGCTCCGCCGCGGTGATCGTTTTGTCTGATCAGGACGATTTGCAAGCCGCAGCTTCCAACCTTCTGGGCTTTTTCGCCGATGAATCCTGCGGGCAGTGCACTCCCTGCCGTGTAGGCACCGAGAAAATGCTAACGTTGCTGGAACGCAGCACCTGGGATGAGGACACGCTCAAGCAACTGGCCGGGGTGATGGCCGATGCCTCCATCTGCGGCCTGGGCCAGGCTGCACCTAATCCGGTTCTGAGCCTGCTGCGAGACTTCCGCAGCGAACTTGCCAGCCAAAATCTGATCGCCAAAGGGTAGGGAGGCTGTCATGAGCAACACCAACACAAGCTTCACCCTGACCCTGGACGATGTCGAAGTTCAGGCCTACCCCGGCGAAACCCTCTGGCAGGTGGCCAGGCGCGCCGGCGAGACCATCCCGCACCTGTGCTTCAAAGACGCTCCCGGTTACCGCGCGGATGGCAATTGCCGCGCCTGCATGGTGGAAGTGGAGGGCGAGCGGGTACTCGCCGCCAGCTGCATCCGCGAGGCGATCCCCGGCATGGTAGTGCGTAGTGCCGGCTCAGGTCGGGTTCAGGCGGCCCGCAAAGCGGTGCTGGAATTGTTGATGGCGGATCAGCCCGCGCGCCCAGACAGTCCGGATCGCTCCAGCCACCTGTGGGATACGGCGGATCAACTGGCCATCGACGTCGGTTCTGTGCGCCAGCGAATCCCGGCCCGTTCAGATCGGAAAACGCCCACGGTTCATCACGTCGAACCCAGATCCAGTACGCTGCCCCACGCTAGGGGGCAGGACGCTACCCATTCGGCCATGAACGTCAACCTGGACGCCTGCATCACCTGCGGTTTGTGCGAGCGTGCCTGTCGGGAAGTTCAGGGCAATGACGTGATCGGCCTGGCGCACCGGGGCGCCGCGTCCAAAGTCATCTTCGACTTCGACGACCCTATGGGCGACAGCACCTGCGTTGCCTGTGGCGAATGCGTACAGGCCTGCCCGACAGGGGCGCTGATGCCCGCCACCCTGATCGATGCCGAAGGCCGTGGAGACTCCGCCATCGCCGATCGCACCGTGGACTCCGTCTGCCCCTACTGCGGCGTCGGCTGCCAGCTCACCTATCACGTCAAAGACGAGCCTTCTAGCGCCGAGAAAGGGGAGAGCGAACAACGAGGGCGTATCCTCTATGTTGAAGGCAGGGACGGCCCCTCCAACCAGGGCCGGCTTTGTGTCAAAGGCCGCTTTGGCTTCGATTATCCCTCGCACCCGGCAAGGCTCACCCGGCCACTGATCCGCAGGGAGGGCGCGCCCAAGGGCGTCGACCCCGACTTTGATCCGGCCAATCCCTTAACGCATTTTCGCGAGGCGAGTTGGGAAGAGGCACTAGAATTTGCCGCAACCGGGCTGACGGAACTCAAAGGCCAACATGGCCCGAGCGCACTCGCCGGCTTTGGCAGTGCCAAGTGCTCCAATGAAGAAGCCTGGCTGTTCCAGAAGCTGGTGCGCACCGGTTTCGGCTCCAATCACGTTGATCACTGCACACGGCTCTGCCACGCCAGTTCTGTGGCGGCGCTGATGGAATGCCTCGGCTCCGGCGCGGTGACCGCCTCCTTCATGCAGGCGCTTCAGGCCGATGTGGTCATCCTCACCGGCTGCAACCCGGCCGTGAACCACCCGGTGGCCGCCACCTACTTCAAACAGGCGGCCCGAAACGGCACCAAACTGATCATCATCGATCCCCGGGGCCAGGCCCTGGATGCCTATGCCTGGCGCAGCCTTCGTTTTTCGCCGGGCGGCGACGTGGCACTGTTCAACGCCATGCTCCACGTGGTCATCGACGAAGGGCTCTTCGACAAGGCCTACATTGATGCCCACACCGAGGGCTTCGAAGCACTGGCAGCCAGTGTCGTGGATATGACCCCGGAGGTCATGAGCCCGCTATGCGGCGTTGATCCTGAGACCATTCGTGAAGTAGCCAGAGCCTACGCAGGCGCCGAGAGCGCGATGATCTTCTGGGGCATGGGCATATCCCAGCACGTGCACGGCACCGACAACGCCCGCTGCCTGATCTCGATGGCGCTGACCTGCGGCCAAACGGGCCGGCCCGGCACCGGTCTGCACCCATTGCGAGGGCAAAACAACGTTCAGGGCGCCTCCGACGCCGGCCTGATCCCCATGGTACTGCCCGACTATCAACCGGTGGGAGACACCCAGCTGCGCGCCGCCTTCGAAGAACTCTGGAACACCGAGCTGGATCCTGAGCCCGGGCTTACGGTTGTAGAGATTATGGACGCCATCACGGCGGGCACCATCAAGGGCATGTACATCCTCGGCGAAAACCCCGCGATGTCTGACCCGGATCTGACCCACGCCCGGGCCGCACTTGGCGCGCTAGAACATCTGGTGGTGCAGGACCTGTTCGTCACGGAGACTGCCCAGTTTGCCGACGTCATCCTGCCTGCCGCTGCCTGGTCGGAAAAATCCGGCACCGTCACCAACACCAACCGGCAGGTGCAGATGGGCCGCGCCGCGTTGGAGCCGCCGGAGCAGGCCAAGCCCGACTGGTGGATCATTCAGGAAATGGCCCGGCGTTTCGGGCTGGGTTGGGACTACGCCGGCCCCGAGCAGGTGTTCGCCGAAATGAAGCACGGCATGCATTCGCTCGATCATATCTCCTGGTCGCGCCTGGAGCGCGAAGGTTCCGTGACCTACCCATGCCTGGCCGACGACGAGCCGGGGCAGGATGTTGTCTTCTCCGATGCCTTCCCCCGCGCCGGTGGCCGGGCCAAATTGTCGCCAACCCGGCCGCTTCCGCCAGACGAGCCGGTGGACGAAGCCTATCCCATCGTTTTAACCACCGGGCGATTGCTGGAACACTGGCACACCGGCGCCATGACCCGTCGCAGCCGGGTATTGGATGAGCGGGAGCCCGAAGCGGCTGCCTATCTGGCACCCGCAGAGTTGGCTCGTCTGGGCGTCGCACCGGGTGATGCCATCAAGGTTGCCACCCGTCGCAGCAGCATTACGCTCACAGCGCGGGCCGACCAGGCCATGCCCGAGGGCATGGTGTTCATACCCTTTGCCTTTGTCGAGGCAGCAGCCAACCTGCTAACCAACCCGGCCCTGGACCCCTACGGGAAGATTCCGGAGTTCAAGTATGCGGCGTGCAGTCTGAGCCCGGCGTAATGGAATATGTTGGTGAGGGCTTGCAATTAATCTGGATCTAAGCAACGCTTGTCCCGTGTCCAAAAACTAGGGACATCCAGCCTATGGATGGAATCAAGAGTCAAGATCTCGGCCTGTTGCTTAAGTTGGTTTCGCTGCGAAAGCAAGAAGCGACAGAAGGCGTTGTAGACACATCAGCTTACACAGTGCGAAATCTCGAGTTGGAAACAGGCATCGGGAAATCCCAGGTCAGCAACTCACTGCGCCGCTGTTTTGAGGTTGGCCTCGCTAAAAAGGATCGCAATTCCGGCATGCCTCGTGTCAACACAAAAAGCCTGTTTGAATTCATCGTCTACGGTGCCAAGTACGTGTTTCCTGCCAAACCCGGTCAGTTAGTGCGCGGTATTGGTACTGCATTCGCCGCACCCGTGCTGGAAAATCGAGTGTTCAGCGCAGGCGAACTTTTACCAGTATGGCCAGATGCGCGAGGCAAAAACAAAGGCTTGGAGATTGCCCCTTTATTTAAAACTCTAGGCCACGCGGTTCGCCGGGACCCGGAGCTTTACGCATTACTGGCGCTGGTAGACGCAATACGCATAGGCAGCCCGCGTGAGGCAAATCTGGCAAAAGACCTGTTAAAAAAACACATGGAAGTGAGTGAATGAGCATACCGACGTTACAAAAGTTGATGGTCGGCAAAGTTGCTGAGGCGCTTGGCCCAGACCTGCGAGAGCAGGTGGCCTTCGTAGGAGGTTGCACCACCAGCTTCTTATTAACCGATGAGTTCGTACTTGAGAAAGTTCGCCACACCGAGGATGTGGATCTGATTGTCCATGTAATGGGCTATCCGGGATTTCATACTTTACAGCAGGTAGGGCGACCCGCTCTCGAGCCACGACATCGAAGACTTGCTCACGTTGATTGATGGCCGTGAGTCATTGATCGATGAGGTCAAAACTGCGCCCGAAGAATTACGAAGTTACCTGGCAGAGAAGTTCAGCCAGTTATTGCAAGACACCAACTTTGAGTACGCCGTTAACAGCCAGGCGGGTGGCAATGCAGAGCGAGAGCAAATTTTGTTTGAGCGGATTGAAACTCTGACCCATTTGGGGCATTGATGCGAAGCGATATTGTTTTCCGAAGTTCAAGTACGCAGCGTGCCGGCTGAGCTCCGTGTAGCGTCCGAAGCAAACCATCTCCTCCAGAACGACGTTCATTGTCGCACCGCCTCTGTAAAGTCTTCGCGGGTAGTCTAGAATGTCGCGAAAATTCCCAGATCCCTCAGGAACCTGACATGCCAAAGTTTTTGCACACCGCAGACTGGCAGATGGGCCGGGCCTTTACGCGGTTTGAAACCGAAGACGGCGCCGCGCTGGTCGAAGCCCGTTTTGAAGCTATTGAGAAGCTGGCTCAACTGGCCAACGAACACCAGTGCGATGCGGTACTCGTGGCCGGCGATGTCTTTGACGCACAAACGGTGTCCGACCGCACTATCAGGAGGGTATTCAACGCCACAAAGGGGTTTACCGGCCCCTGGGTGATGCTGCCCGGCAACCACGATGCCGCCCTGGCAGAGAGCGTATGGACGCGAGCCCAGCGCCTCGGAGCGGTGCCCGGGAACGTACACCTGGCACTTCAGCCCGGCATCATCAATCTGGAACTCCAGGGCCTGAGCATCCTCTGCGCGCCCCTGACTCAGCGCCATACCTACGGCGATCTGACCGAACCCTTCAGCGGCTACGAGTCGCCTGAAGGCTTTCCAAGGATCGGTCTGGCCCACGGCAGTGTCCAGGGCCTGCTGCACGAAGAGATAGACTCCTCCAACCCCATCGCGCCAGACCGTGCCGACGCCAGCACGCTCGATTACCTGGCGCTGGGTGACTGGCACGGCACCAAGCAGATCAATGACCGTACCTGGTACAGCGGCACCCCCGAGCCGGAGCGGTTCCGGAACAACGAAGCAGGCAATGCCCTGATTGTTGAGGTGTCCGAACCAGGCGCAACACCCAAAGTCACCCAACTACCAACGGGGCGCTATCAATGGCACCAGTGGCGGGAAACCCTTGCCGTCCACTCCGATCTTGAGCAACTACTGGAGCGTTTGAATGCCTTGCCCGAATCCGCCGTGGTCGACCTGCGCCTTGAAGGCTCGGTGACCCTGGCCGGTGAGGAAACACTGTTGAAGGCACTGTCGGTTGCTGAAGCCAGGTTCCGCAGCCTTCGCTGCGAGCGAAGCGGCTTACAGTTTGCCCCTACCGATGAGGACATTGCCGCCCTGAAAGCCGATGGCTACGTGGGCGAAGTGATTGAGAGCCTGCGGCAAGGTCAAGGGCAGGAAGACACACAGGATGATGCCGCCCGGGATGCGCTGGCCATTCTGGCCGGAATGCTCCGAGAGCGGGAACAGGAGGCCAGCCAATGAAACTGCAGCGCATGCGCATTGAGCAGCTACGCCAGTTCCGCAAACCCTTTGTTCTGGACAACCTGCAACCCGGCCTCAACCTGATTCACGGCCCCAATGAGTCTGGCAAAAGCACCCTGGTGCGATCGATCCGGGCGGCCTTTTTCGAGCGCTATCGCTCAACCGCCGTGGACGACCTGCGCCCCTGGGGCGACTCCGCCGCAGCGCCCACCATCGAACTGGATTTCGAGCACGACAACCGAAACTGGCACCTCGCCAAAAGCTTCCTGCAGCGCAAACGCTGCGACCTGACCATCGGCACCGAAACCTACAGCGAAGACGACGCGGAAGAGAAACTGGCCGAATTGCTGGGCTACCAATACCCGAAAAGGGGCGCCAGCAAAGCCGAACACTGGGGCATACCGGGGCTGCTGTGGGTGGAGCAGGGCACCGGGCAGGACATCGAGCAGGCCATAGAGCATGCCGGGGATCACCTCAAATCCGCACTGAATTCCATGGTCGGGGAGGTGGCCAGTTCCGGCGGCGACGACCTGATTGAAACGGTCCGCAGCCAACGGGACACCCTGCTGACCGGCACCGGCAAGCCCCGTGGCGATTACCTGCAACTGGAAAAAGACCGTGCCCTGTATGAGCGTGACATCGAAGACCTGAAAGGCCGGGTGCAACACTACCAGGAACAGGTCGACCGGCTCGGCAAGCTCGCCCACGACCACGATCAGGCGGAGGCCGAACGCCCCTGGGAAGAGGCCCAGCGACAGCTGGAGGAAGCCCGCACCCGCTATCAGCAGGTCGAGCGCCTGGAGCAACAGCAAGTCCAGGAAAAGGCCACGCTTGCCCAGATACAGGAGAACCGTCGACTGTTGCAGCAGAGCAAGGAACACCTTGAAGGGCTGAGTCGCCAGTTGGAGGGCCGAAAGGCCGAACTGGAACGCGCCGAGCGCGACCTCAGGGTTGCGGAAGCACAGAGCCCGGCAATTGCAGGCCGATTGGCCGAAGCCAGAACCGCCTATGAGCAGGCGGAAAAGCAACGCAAGCTTGCGGGTTTGCTACAAACCCAGGAACGGCTGGAGCAGGACGTCCGCCGGCTTGAGCAGCACAAACAAGCGCAGACCCAGAATCTTGCCAAAGCGAAGGACTACCACCAGCAGTTGGAGCAAGCCAGGCAGCAGGTCAGAGAAAACCGAATTGATTCTGCTGCAGTCAAAAGCCTGAAAGCGACCGCGAACAAGCTGAACGAAGAATCCATCCGTTCACGCACCATCGCCACCCGATTGAGCTGGCAACTGGAAACCAGCGCGTCATTAGCGCTGAACAACGAGCAGCTGACCGGGCAAGGCGAGCAGCAGCTTCTGGAAGAATCCACTCTGGTCATCCCCGGCGTGGGTACCCTGGGCATAACGCCCGGTGGCGAAGAGCTGGCCAGCACCCGCCGCAAGCTCAAAACCCTCGAGGACAGCTTTGCAGAACAGCTGAAGACCTTGGGTGTGACATCGGTGGAACAGGCAGAGGACCGCCTTTCAACCTTTGAAAGTGCCGAAAGAACCCTGAAGCACGCCGAGGATTTGCTAAAATCCGTGGCACCGGCCGGCATTGAGCAACTTGTCTCTGAACAGAGCGAGGCGGAAAACGAACTGGAGAGAGCCAAAAGCCAATTGCAGGCCACGCCAGAACCGGACCAGAAAGAGAACGTACCCGCCCTGGAAGAGGCAGAGGCCGCTTTCGTTCAGGCCGGCACCACGCTGGATAAGGCCGAAGCTGATGACCGTGAGCACCAGGCGACGCTGTCGGCACTGAAACAGGCCTGGCACAACGCCAAAACCGAATGGCAGCGGCTGGCGGATGAAGAAAAGAGCCCGGAACGGCAGCAGCAACTTAGCCAGATAACCACCGACCTGGCGAACATCGAAAAACAACAGGCCGAACTGCAAGCCAGCCTCGAACGCCGCGAACGGGAAATTCGCGAAGCCCGACCGGAGTTCCTCAAACAGGACATCGAACGCTACCAGAACGCAGCCAATCACCTGCGCCAGACCCAGGAGAACCGCGGGCGTGAGCTCAGGGATATCAAAGTCAGGCTGGAGGCCTGGGGTGCCGAAGGGCTGGAAGAACAGCTCAACGAGAAAGAGGCGGAACTCGACCAGTGCAATCGCCGCTATCAGGAATTGCACCGTCGCGCCCAGGCATTGGACTTGCTGCTGACCCTGCTCACCGAAAAACGCCAGGCCCTCACACGCCGCCTGCAGGCACCGTTGCAAAAGCACCTCAACCATTACCTGTCGGTACTTTTCCCGGAAGCCTCTCTGGAAGTCGACGAACAGCTCCGGCCCGGCACCTTCAGCCGGGGCAGCGAACTCGGGCAGATCACCGAACTGAGTTTTGGTGCGCGGGAACAGATGGGCCTGATCAGCCGCCTGGCCTATGCCGATCTGCTGCGGGAAGCCGGAAGGCCAACGCTGGTGATACTGGACGACACCCTGGTGCACAGTGACAGCGAGCGCCTCGAAGATATGAAACGCATCCTGTTTGATGCGGCTAGTCGACATCAGATATTGCTGTTTACTTGTCATCCGGAGAAGTGGCAGGACTTGGGGGTGGCGCCTGTGGATATTCAGGCATCGAAGGAGCAGAGTTCTTAGCCTGCATGTTCGTCGTGGATTATGTGGACCGGTGTACTCGAGTATGGTTAATGTGCGAATAGATCGAGCAAATGATTATGGCATCAACAAAGGGGTTTTGATCAAAATGGATTCGCTGGAAGAGTTGCGCCTGAAATTGAAGCAATTCGCTGAAGAGCGGGATTGGCGTCAGTTTCACTCACCGAAAAACCTGACCATGGCGCTTTGTGGTGAAGCGGGTGAGTTATCGGAGCAGTTCCAATGGCTCAGCGAGGAAGATTCGAAAAACCTCAGTGAAAAGCGATTGGCAGCCGTTAAAGACGAAATCGCGGATATCCAGTTGTACCTTATCCTTCTGTCGGATTCTCTGGGTGTCGATATTGCTGAAGAATCTGCCCGAAAAATAGAGGCAAATGCTCTCAAATATCCTGTTGCCAAAGCCAAAGGCAGGTCCAATAAATATAACGAGTTGTAGGGGATATCTGTGATCGTCTATTCGGCTTCGAAGGCGGAATTCGTTGAACATGTGAAGTTCAATCAGATCGAGAAGGTTATCGAGGAAGAGGTCTGGAGAAGGCTCAAACGAAGAACCCCAAAATCCGAAATTGCTTCTTGGAAGAATTCACTTCAGTACATGTTTAACGCGTTGCTGGATCAGGGTATCCCACCGTCTGCAGGTGTAGCCATTGAGTATACGATTCCACTGACCAGTCGCCGTGTGGACTTTATTCTGACTGGCAAAGATGCGTCGCGCAATGACACAGCAATCATCGTTGAGCTGAAACAATGGTCTGAGGCAGAGGTTACGGACAAAGACGCAATTGTCCGAACATTTCTAAATGGATCCATTCGTGAAGTTAACCATCCTTCCTATCAGGCCTGGTCTTACTCAGCCCTAATTGAGGACTATAACGAAACGGTCCGAGAAGAACATATCAGTCTTCAGCCCTGCGCTTATCTGCATAATATGGACAGTGGAGTTGCGATTAACGACTCCCGTTATCATGAGCATACCGATAGGGCGCCGGTATTTATTTCAAGCGATGCTAAGAAATTGTCGGATTTCCTCAGGCAGAATATTCGATATGGCGATAGCGACAACATCATGTATCGAATTGAACATGGTGTGATCAAGCCGTCAAAAGGACTAGCTGACAGCCTCGCCTCGATGCTTCGGGGCAACAGGGAGTTCATTCTGCTCGATGAGCAGAAGCTAGTTTACGAGACCGCGCTGGAGCTAGCGGAAAAAGGGCGCGAAAATCGAAAGCAGACTTTCATCGTCAAGGGTGGACCAGGGACGGGGAAATCCGTTGTTGCAATCAACCTTATTGTTGAAGCAACCAATAGGGAGATGCTGACCCAGTTTGTCAGTAAGAATTCCGCGCCGCGGGAAGTTTTCAAAGCCCGTCTGACAGGAACCATGCGCAAAACCCACATCGATAACCTGTTTCGTGGTTCTGGTGGTTATACCGATACTGAGACAAACTTTTTTGATTTGCTGGTCGTTGACGAGGCCCACAGGCTAAACGAGAAGTCTGGCCTATATGGGAATCTCGGGGAGAACCAGATAAAAGAGCTGATCAATAGCGCCCGAACCTCAGTCTTTTTTATTGATGAAGACCAGCGTGTCACATTCTCAGATATCGGCACGGTGGATGAGATCCGGCATTTTGCGAGGCAAGCAGGTTCAGAAGTGACTGTTCTGGAGCTGAGCTCACAATTCCGTTGCAACGGTTCTGATGGCTATCTGGCGTGGATTGATCATGTCCTGCAAATTCGGGAAACAGCTAATACAACGCTGGATGGCGTCGACTATGATTTTCGGGTCTATGACGACCCGAACGAGCTGCGGAATGTTATTGAAGAGAAAAGTCGCCGGGCCAACAAGGCGCGGTTGGTGGCTGGGTATTGCTGGGATTGGACTAGCAGGAAGGATCCAGCAAAGTTCGATATTGAGCTCCCTGAGCATGATTTCAGAGCAAGATGGAATCTGGACAAGCACGGCCCAAAATGGCTGATCGCTGAGGATTCGATAAGTGAGATTGGCTGTATTCATACCTGCCAGGGGCTAGAGCTCGACTACGTAGGCGTGATTATCGGAGATGATTTTGTAATCCGGGACGGGATTGCGGTCACAAACGCTAGCGCGCGCTCAAAATCCGATCGGTCCGTACGCGGTTACAAGAAGAGGCTGAAAGAGGATCGGGAGAGTGCCCTTGCAGATGCTGATAGGATCATCAAGAACACCTACCGGACCCTTATGACGCGGGGCATGAAAGGGTGCTACATCTACTCTGCCGATGCGGAAACCAGACAACATTTCCGTAGCTTTGTAGAGACCCAGATAACGGAACAGAAGAATGATGTTTCCGCTCTGCAAGTCCCGTACGAAGTAGTTGATTTTGAATCAGCACTGCCTTATGAAGGCTTCGTGCCCCTCTACGACCTACAGGCAGCAGCAGGCGAATTCAGTGAACTCCAATCTCCCGATGAAGATTTTGAGTGGGTAAAATTACCCGAACATTTTGCCACCAGACCGGGCCAGTTTGTCGCTCAGGTTGTTGGTGAGTCCATGAACAAACGGATTCCTAATGGCGCATGGTGCCTCTTTAGTGCCAATCCGGGAGGAACGCGAAATGGCAAAATAGTTTTAGTGCAACATCGTGCTATTGAAGACCCTGACAACGGCAGTTGCCTTACCGTCAAACTGTATCGCAGTGAAAAAACGATGTCTGGCGATGAACTCGTTAACGAAAAAGTCATCTTGACTCCCGTCACTAGCGCTCATGGTTATCGGGATATCGTTATTGAGGACGATGATCTTCACGACTTGAGAGTCGTTGGAGAGTTTATTGCGGTATTGGCCTGAGGCCAGTTAAATTGAAAGCCGTCCTGCTCACTGAAATGAAGTTCAGAAGTAGATCCGAGGAGTTTGTTGGCGACGACTTATCCACCTGGTAGCCTGGTCCAGATCGACTCCAGGCTAATTAGTCGCAAGGGAACTACCTAATGCAGGATACGCTGAGCTATTACGACAGCCATGCCGATGAGTTTGTCGAGTCAACGTTTGAAGTCAGCATGGAAGAGCTATACGAGGTGTTCCTGCCGCTAGTTCTCGAAGGTGGACACATTCTAGATGCGGGCTGTGGCTCGGGCCGGGACGCGTTGATTTTCAGTCGAAAGGGATACCGTGTTTCTGCTTTTGATGGTTCAGGCGCCATTGCTTCTCTAGCCAGCGAAAAAACCGGTTTATCGGTTCGGCATCGCTATTTTTCGGATATCCATGAATCCAATACTTACGATGGTATATGGGCCTGTGCAAGCCTTCTGCATTTGCCTCTTGGCGATGTGCCAGAAGTCATTGGCCGGTTGTGGAATGCCCTGAAACCGGATGGCGTCTTCTACATGAGTTTCAAGGTTGGGAAGGGAGAGCGCCAACACAATGGCCGACGCTTTACTGATGCTGACGAGTCTATTGCAGAGCAGTGGATCCAGGGCCTGACAGAATTTGACGCTTGCCAGATGTGGCGCACTGATGATCAGCGTCCTGATAGGGATGAGCAGTGGTTGAACATTCTTCTGACCAAGGCGCCGGCTTCCCACAAAAAGCTGACGACGGGCGGAAAAGAACATCATTTCCTACCCAAGCTTTGCCAGGCAATTAAAGCTGCTGATCGAGTAGATATGGCGGTAGCGTTTGTTAAAACCACCGGTTTAAATCTCTTGTTCCCGGACTTGGTGAGCGCGCTGCAACGAACTCCTGATCCGACTCGCATCCGCATTCTTACCAGTGATTATTTGGACATTACCGACACGGAGGCTCTTCGGAAGCTTGTTCTGTTGCATGACCATGGCGCTCAGGTGCGTGTTTATCAGAGCAAAGGGAGTAGTTTTCATTTGAAAGCCTACCTGTTCGCTGGCCATCTTGAGAGTCAGCAAATGTGGGGCAGGGCGTTCATAGGTTCCAGCAATATCAGTCGACAAGCGCTTCAGGACGGGTTGGAGTGGAACTATCAGGTGGATTTTCCGCCCGACTCAGGGTATTTGGAAGCTGCCAGCAGGTTTGATGAGCTGTTTCAGCACCCAAATGTGGTACCGCTCACTGATAACTGGATCGATGAGTACGAGAAACGGAGAAAGCCGCCAGAACAGTCACTGGAACCGGGCAGTGATGAGAAACAGGAAGTTCCGACACCCAATGACGTGCAACAAGAAGCGCTAGAGGCACTGGACCTAACACGCATGGAAGGCTACCGAAGAGGTTTGGTCGTGTTAGCAACGGGGTTAGGTAAAACCTGGCTATCTGCGTTTGATGCCGCTCAAATGGGTGCGCGCCGGATTCTTTTTGTCGCCCACCGCGAAGAAATTCTTTATCAGGCGGCCGAAACCTACTTGCGGATCAAGCCGAATAGCCGCGTTGGCTTTTACATGGGAAAGCAGCGTGATCGGACAGTGGATATCCTTTGTGCTTCGGTACAGACGCTCGGCAAAGAAACCCATCTGGAACGATTCGACCCACGCCATTTCGATTACATCGTTGTCGATGAATTCCACCATGCCGCCGCGCCTGTCTATCATCGACTTCTGAATTATTTCGCACCCCAGTTTCTGCTGGGACTAACGGCGACGCCAGATCGCACGGACCGCTCCGATATTTTGTCGTTATGCGATGACAACCTGGTATTTGAGTATCCGTTGTTCGAGGGTGTTAAGAGACGATTCCTGGTGCCGTTTCACTACTACGGTATCTACGACGAGACTGTCGATTACACCGAGATCCCCTGGCGTAACGGAAAGTTCGATCCCAATCTGCTCGCGAATAAACTGGCTACATACGGACGTGCCAAACAGGTACACAGGGTATGGGGCGAGCAGAAGCAAAGCCGGACTTTGGCGTTTTGTGTTTCGCGGGTTCATGCCGATTTCATGGCAGACCAATTTTCTAGAAAGGGCGTAAGGTCTGCAGCCGTCCACGGTGAATCAGAGATGTCCCGTGGCGAGGCCTTGGAGAAGTTGGAGAACGGTCAGCTCGATGTGATTTTTTCCGTTGACCTGTTCAACGAGGGTGTCGATCTGCCCGCTATTGATACGGTGCTGCTCTTGCGCCCAACGGAATCCAAGATCCTTTTCCTCCAGCAGATCGGTCGGGGCTTGCGGAAAAGCTCGGCCACTGGCAAAGACAAGCTTGTGATTCTGGATTTTGTTGGTAACCACCGAAGTTTCCTGCACAAACCTCAGGCGCTTATTGGCCAGGCGATGAATCACCGACAGTTAGCGGAGTTTGCCCGTAAAGCTGAAAAGAACCAGCTGGACCTGCCAGACGGATGCTTTATCAATTACGATCTGGAGGTGATCGACTTCCTTAAAGGTCTTGATCATCAGGGCGCTGAAAAAGACTATCAGGCATTGAAAGATACGTTTGGTCGTCGCCCAACACTCACCGAGTACTATCACTTCGGTGCCAGTATCGCTAAAACCCGAAAACTACACGGAAGCTGGTTTGGGTTAGTGCGCGATATGGATGACCTCACTGATATTGAGACCGAACTTTTAACCAACTATGAATCGTTTTTGCTGGAAGTTGAAACAACGGCTATGAGCAAATCATTCAAAATGATATTGCTAGACGCGTTTCAGCAGTTAGGTGGGTGGCGGAATCCACCACTGCTCTCGAAACTTGCCCAAGCCTCATGGCAGACATTAAAGCGCAGGCCGAGGCTGTATCAAGAGATTGCCGATTCAGTAAAAAACGTTGATGGCTCCTCGGCGCAATGGCAGCAGTACTGGAAGAAGAATCCTGTTGATCATTGGACCAACAAGTCTCCAGCAGTTTTTGAGATTGAGGACGATCAATTTAAGCCAGTTATTGTGCTGGAAGGTGATCATATTCCGCCTTTCGAGGAGATGGTGCAGGAGTTAATCGATTATCGCCTGGCCTCCTATGAAGCGCGGCAGTCAACCAAACACGAGCAGTCGTCCTCTGAAAATGTTGTCCCGATTACTCCTTCTGGAACGGAGTTGCCTTACTTTCCATCGTTGAAGATCGCATGTGGCCACTTCAGAAGTAGTCAGGCCGAGGAGCCAGAGTACAGGTCTATCAGAGAGGGCCAGGGACGAATAGAGCCAAATCGCCATTTTATCGCTAGAGCATCCGGTAACTCTATGAATGGTGGCAAGCAGCCGATCCAAGATGGGGATTATCTTTTACTTGAGCAAATGAATCCTAATCAAGCCGGATCAATTACCAACAAGACGCTAGCTATTGAACGGCTCGATGAGACAGGTGACACCCAGTATCTTCTGCGGACAGTGCGCAAATCCCCGGTCGGTGAATATCTCCTTGAAGCTGCTAACCCTGAGTATGAAGATATTACTGTCACTCCTGAGCTGATTGAACAGTTTCGAACGTTCGCGCGCTTTTGCGAGATTATAGATCCGTTGGAAATGGCTGTCGGACAGGACATTCCGAGAGAGGAAATTCCGGAGTTATTCGGAGCAACTTTTAATCCTGGCAATTGGCAAAGTGGGCATATATTTCTAAAAGACGCTAATGCTCACATTTTGCTTGTGACGCTGAACAAACAGGGTAAAGGTGCTCAGCACCGCTACGTTGATCACTGGATTGATGAGAGCACTTTCCATTGGCAGAGTCAGAACTCAACCACGCCTCAAAGCAAGCGCGGAAGGGAACTGATCGACCACAAAAAGCTTGGACTCTCAGTGCACCTTTTTGTCCGTGAAAATAAGCTGCGCAATGGTAAAGCAGCGCCCTTCATTTATTTTGGCCCTGTTGAGTATCAGAGCCATGAGGGCAGCAGCCCTATGAGCGTGACATTTCGGCTTAGTTCGACGGGTTAAAGCACCATGACGATAACCTGAGGCCTCTACCTCAATATTCTCCGCTGAACCGAGAGGGGCATAACCCGGGTGACAAACGCAGCAATATAAGTCTGCGGTGTAACCAGATACCGAGGCTTGGGACGCGCCGCTTCTGCAGCCCTGACAATCTTATTGGCGACGTCCAACGCACTGGCGGTAAATGGCTTCATTCTGGCTCCTGGCGCGAGTGCTGCTTCCATTTCCTCGTACTTTTCCCGGTGCGCCGTGCTCGCCCGGCTGATCACGGGCTGCAACGCGGCCAGGGCATGTTCTCTGAATCGGGTCGCCACGGGGCCCGGAAGCACCATCGATACGCTTTCCAGGCTTTTACTGCTCTGTTCATCAAACCAAAAGTTGTCGTGGGCTGCGTTCATCGCGGACTTCGCGGCACAATAAGCGCCTTTCATTTTCTGGGGCGCGATGGATAAGACGGAGCTCACCGCGATGACCCGTAAGGGTACTCCATGTTGCTCGCAGAGCCTCAGGCAGACAGCAGCGAGCTTGATGGGGCCGAATACGTGGGTGCTGAATTGCTTTTGCCACATGGCTTCGGACAGGTCGCGAAGCGCGCCGAATTGCCCGTAACCGGAGTTGTTGACCAAAATAACCCGCTCGGCTGCCGCAATTTCTGGCTCCAGCGTGCCGGCAAGGCCTTCGATCTGCTCAAAGGATTCAAGATCCAGTGCCAGCTCCAGAACAGCGGACCCAACGCCACTCGGCTGTCGGGACAGGGCGATCACCCTATAGCCTTTCCGGGCAAAGAGGGCGCAGACTTCTAAGCCAATGCCGGCGCTGGCGCCGGTTATCAGTGCTAGTTTCGTCATCACAATATCCGCATCAGGTTTCTACTCACTCAACGTGCCTTATTGCCTGCTGCTACCATTAACGTCTTCACGACCTTAGAATCGTTGTTCAGTTTATTGCGGCATGGCCTTGCGCCAACGTCCCAGCAGTGGAATTCAATTGTAGCCCCTCAAGGATGGAGAAATAGCATGAGTGAAAAAACAGCAGCCCCATTGTTATCTATGAAGATGCCGCTCACGCGGTCTAAGTGCGCCTGGATGCCGGCCAGGAAACCCTGTGGTTAACTCAAGTACGAATGGGTATGTTGTTTTGCGTAAAGTCCCAGAACATCACAATGCACCTGAAGAACATCTATGCGGAAGGTGAGCTGGTGGAGGCCGCAAGTTGTAAGGATTTCTTACAAGTTGAACCAGAGGGCGGTCGGGAGGTCAAACGTCAGCGAAAGCATTGCAGTCTGGATGCAGTGATTTCCGTGGGTTATCGAATCAATTCTGCCCGCGCAACCCAGTTTAGAATATGGGCCACCCGTATTCTACGTGAGCACCTAACCCAGGGCTGGACACTGGACCGCCAGCGCTTCGAAGAAAACGCCCAGGAACTGGAAGCGGCTTTAACACTGGTTCGCAAGGCTGCCCAGAGTCCTTCGTTGGACACCGACAGCGGTCGGGGCCTGGTGGATATCGTCAGCCGCTATGCCCAGACCTTTCTTCTTCTGCAACGTTACGATGAGGGCCTGCTCACTGGAGAGAGAAGGCGGTTACCTCAAAGAAAACGGCGTAAAGTTAGAGGGCTGGTAACGCTCTCACCCTGAGGACGGGGCGGTAACTTCCGAGGAATCCATTATTTTTGCAGCCTGCTCCGAATCTTTCTGAAAACGTCATCGCCGGGCACTGGTTCTAGGCTGCCAGACTCCAGTTCCTCCAGGCGGATTTGTGCAATCTCTGCCCATTTTTCGTCGATACCGGCTTCGATTGGGTTTAGGCTTTTCAACAGTGATTCTACAACCAGCGCTCGTTCGTCGACGGGGAGAGCGCTAGCCTCGTCAATTAAATCCTGAAGGCGCATAGTGTTTGCTCCAAGAGTGGTGAGGGGCCATGTATGGTATCCATATTAAAGCTTTATGAGTTATTTTGCTCCCCAGCTCATACGCAACTCCAAGAATAACCGTGGTGCGCCCTTGAACGACTACCTTGAGAAAATCCTCCGTGGCCAGCCCATTAATTATGAAGCTTTCCTGAAGAAACTTCCGGAGTCGTTTCGTCGTCGCGCTCGAGATGTTTTTGCTACCGATAGAGTCCAAACCAATCGGTGGATAGTGACAGTTTTGGATGAAGCCGCTTTCGCCGAACTGCAAAATATAGCGCAAGCTCCGGCAAGCCGGGTAGACGCCGCAAAAAAGGGCAACTCCCACCGCCACGGCACTGAGGTCAGTTTTCTTCTCGTTTACCATCAGGTGCTGGCGTCCGGCAGGCCGGATGTGGCTGTTATCGGGACGGATTCCGTCGACATGGGGTTTCACCGGGCCCGGTCCGTGCTGGTGGTGGAGAACGAGCGTAATTTCTACCAGTATTTACAGATGCTCGACTTTGCCAGTGAGGCACTGGGAAGGCATGTGCGGCTAACGAACTGCGACGTGGTGTTGGGCGGTGGCAACCGGATTACCCGGGGCGTGGTTCTTGACTGGTTGGCCGGCTACGAAGACGTATTTTGCGCATTCGATTATGATGCGGGTGGTCTGCAAATGTTCTCGACGATGGCTGCCTATCTTGGTGACAAAGCAATCTTTGTTCAGCCGCGCGACTGGCAGCCATGGCTGGCCCGGTTCTGCAAGTTGCCGGACAGTACCGAACGGTTTACAAGGGCGGTATCGCTGGCAGAGGGTTTTGGCTTTATGGCCCTGGCAGAGGCATTTCGATCGACCGGCAAATTCATGGAACAGGAGATGATTCTGGATGAGTGACTCCGAGGGGAGCCCGAGCAATTTCACCTTTGGTGTACGTCGCCTGGTGCTGGTGGATTCCGCCGGCTTCTGTTACGTGGAAATCCCGGTGGATAACCATGGCCTGATTCTCGGCCCTGGGAACCTGGGCAAATCCAGCCTGTTGAATTCGCTGCGCCTGTTTCTGTTGCCGGAGAACAACTTCAAGAACAGCCGCAAGAAGTTCGCCTTCCGCAATGCCAGCGCCGGCAGCTTTTACACCAACGAGGAAAGCTACCAGCATTACTTCCCCAGCCAGTTCAGTTTCCTGATTATGGAGGCCGAGAACCCGGCCGGGGTGCATTGCCAGATTCTGTACCGGGACAGTGCCAGCCAGCTCAGCTATGGCCGCGCTTTCGTGCCGGTGGGTTATGACCAGCTGCGGCCTCTGTTCTGGAACGGTGATGATGAGGACGGTATCGGGCAGGCGGTGCCAGAATTGTCGTTCAGCCGGTTGTCAGAGAACCTGAAAAAGCTCTCCAAAGAAACCCGGCTGGTGAATGATCCGGCCAAATTCAAACAGATGCTCTACAGCAGCGAGCTGATGAACGCGGATGCAGTGCGCTATTCCGTGTTGCCCCTGGGCGAATCCGACGAGCGCCGGGTACAGTCGCTGCGCACGCTGATTCTGCTTTTGTTTGAGATGAAGGCGGACGATCAGGCCATGGCCAATGCGGTGGCCAGTATTATTGAGGCGGACAAGAAGTTTGCGGACGATGCCTTTGATTTCAATATCGATGACTTCCTCAATCGCCACGATCAGTTGAAGCAGCAACAAACCCAGCTGAACCAGATCGAGAAAGAGCGCTCACGGTTTGAAAAGCTGCAGAGGGATTACCAGGCCTACCAGACCCTGCTTCGAAGCCAGCACGACTTTGCCGCGTTTCGGGATGGTGTGACCAATGCCTTGCAGGATATTGGCACCCGGCGCAAAGCCGCCGTTGAGGCGTTCAATGAACAGAACGATACTCTGCGTCATGTCGTGCAGTCCTTGAGGAAACTAGAACAAAATGACCATGCTCTGAAGCAGCTTATAAAGTCAGCTAACCAGAGAATTAAGAGGGCCGAGCAGAACCAGAAAGACGGCGAACTGCTGCTTTCCCAATACGGTGACAATATCCTTCAGGAAATCGAGGAGATCCAGAAAGAGGAACTTGATAGCAAGAAAGGGCACCTGGCCGCATTGAAGAGTGCTGCCCAGGCGGAGATCCGGCTGGAGCAGATCCAGCGCAACAAGCAGGACCTGGAGCGAAAGCTCGACTCTCTGAAGGAAAAAGAAAGTAGGCAACAATGGCAATTGCAGAACCAGCTGGACGAGGCCACTGCTGCGCCTTTGCGGGCCGTGGATTCGAAGCTGGTAATGGCCAGTCCGGGCCAGGACCTGGATGCCGACAGTAAGGCCACCATTGAAGCCTTTGCGCGGCTACTTGTGCCCACTGATAAAGGCTTTGACTGGTTTGATACGGAGTTCCCGACTCAGCCGGCCCGGCAGACAGACTTTGCAGAGCAGCGCCGGCATCTTGAAGGCGAGCTACATGGCCTGGAAAAGGAGCGTTCCGAGCTGGCAGACACCGCCAACCAGGAACATGACCGGCCCCGGCTGATCGAGCGTACGGAAAAAGAAATCCGCTCCATCGAAAAAGACCTGGATACCCTGAGCCGTTACCCGGCGGCCGCCACAACCCTGCGGGACGCCACTGAGGAAAAGCAGGCGGCTGAAGAACAGCTCGCCAAGCTGGAAGAACAGGCCCGGCTGGAGCAGGAAAAGCAGGATGCGGTGCAGCAGAAGGCTGCCAAAGCCAAGGCCGAGAAGGAACGTGTCGAAGAGCGGGAACGGGAGCTAGCAGGCCTGAGCCGTAGCGTGGGCACCGTGGAGCACCGCTTCCCGCACCTGAAAACGGCGGAAGCGGAGCAGCCGCTGGATATCGAGCAGGTGTCTGTCGCCGCGTTTGACGACCTACAAACCCAACTGGACGACCTGGAAGAGCGCCGCCGCAGTATCCTCGACCACCTGCGTCAGTTCGTCTATCTGGGCATCCATGACGATGCCGAAGGTGAGTTACAGAAAGACGGCCCGGCTTCATCGGTTATCCGGGAGACGTTCAAAAGTCTGTCGGATCTTTTTGCCGGCATGGCCGAGCGCTGGAACGTGCTGGAACAGCAGGTTGGTATCCACAACGAGACTGTAGCGAGCTACCGCCAGGCCCTGAAATCCAACCACGAGCACATTGCCCGTTTTGAAGCGCAGCTGAACCGTGAACTGGATGGCGTGTGTATCAACGATTTGGTGGAGATTAGGGTGGATATCCACACCGACCCGAAATTCCGCAATCTGGTGGAAGAAGCCAACAACATCGACCCCTATGGCAACCAACTGCAGTCCGATGCCTTTTACGACCGCTTGCGGGTGTTTGTGGCGGACTTTTTCGGGGAGGGCGGCAGCAAGCGGCTGACCATGGACCGGGTGATCACCGGCATTTCCTACCGCACCCGCAAGGAAAACTCCGCCAACCTCGACAAGAAGGGCCAGTCCACCTCCACCACAGCGCTGATCAATCTGGAACTGGTATACCGGCTGCTGAAACGGGTGTTGTATCCCGGCGTGCAGTTGTCGTTTCCCATGGTGCTGGACGAGCTGGCCAGCGTGGACATCAGCCAGATGCCGTCGCTGCTGGATCGGTTGCGCAAACAGGGTTTCAACCTGTTCTCGGCGGCCACCCACAGCGCCAGCGCGGAAGTGATTTACCTGATTGGCCGACACCTGGAAGTGGGGCAGATGCGCACGGCGCGCCCTTACAGCCCGCAGCGTACCTTGGTGTTCTGGGGCGGTCCCGAGGGGTTCATCAACGGCGAATCCCTCAGCCACTGGGGTGACCAGACCCAGAACAGCCTGCTGGAGCCGGCGAATGAGTAAACGCTTCAGCACCCTGGACACTACCCGGCTGTTGTTCGAGCACCCGAAGATTCTGTTCCGGATGATCGAGAGGATGGACCGGAACGAGGCCCGGTACATTCGCGAGAGTGATCTGGTGGCCGAGGTGATGGACTATACCCGCACTCTGGGCAAGGCCGACAGGGAACGGGTGCGGCTGGCGCTGAACACCGATAATCTGTTCCGCAGTGGCCTGGTGATTGACATCATCAAGGCCGAGGGTGAGCGGCGATTGGTGTTCCAGGATGCCCTGATCAACCTGATGCGGGCCTGCAACGCCTCGCTGTACCAAGAACTGACCGATGCCAAGCTGAGAGGCCATCTGGTGACCTTGCGGGATGTGCGTAATCGTCTGGAAACCAGCAGCTTCAGCGACGCGGACCCGGATTACACCGAGTTGCGGGACGACCTGAACGAGCGGGTCAGCCAGCTTATTGGCCTGCTGCGCCAGAATGTGCTGCGCATGCAGACCATCAGCGCACAGCTTGCGGATCTGTCCGGGGATGCCAGCCGGGCGCCGGAGAAATACCTGGAGTTCCGCCAGAACCTGTTTGAGCAAATCGTTACCCTGTACGAGCGCCACATCAAACCGACCCTGGTGTTCCTGAACCCGGACACGCGGCTGCCCGACGGCAGCAACCTGTTCGAGACCCTGGAAGCCATCGTCCGGCTGCTGGAAACCCACGACGACCAGAGCCTGGCGGACCAGTTGTTCCGGTCCTCTCTCAGCCTGAATGCCCTGTACAAACCGATTTCAGCGGTGGCCCAGGAGGTGGAGCACTTCCTGCGCAAGACCCGCCAGGGCATGGTTCAGTACAACGCCATGGAGCATTTCTACGGCAAGCTGCAGGCACTCAAGGGCGAAACCGAGACCCTCAGCCTGAAACGAAAGTGGCTGGAAGGCGGGGACTTTGCCCGCAGCACCGGCTTCCTGATTGGCCTGCGGGCCCAGCAGCGTCCGAAGCATTACGCCTTCGGTGAATCGTCCAGCTATTACCAGCTATTGTTCAGCGAACTGGACCTGCGCCTGAACGATCTTCGTCGCCAAGCCGAGGTGCCGGTTCTGGAGGCCGTGGACGGAAGCAGTCGCCACACCCGGATTGACGTTCAGCGCATCAACCAGCTGTATCAGTGGCTGGAAACCCTGGAACTGCGGCCGACCACGGATCTGGTGCGGGAGCTGCACGGCCGCCTGGACGGTTTTATCCCCGGTTATCGCTTTCCGGATTTGTTGGCGGCCCTGAACCGTCTGGTGAACTCGCCGCCGGAGGGTCTGCAGGTGGTCACCACCAACCGATTCCGAATCCTCGACCAGTCATCCGACAGCGAGCAGTTTGTCTATCGCAAGCGCCGCCTGGAGCAACACCATGCCTGAATTCTCTGACGCGATGGAACCCACCGAATCCGTGGACCATTCACACAGTTTGAGCAGTTTCGAGCAGATCCTGCCGGCCCATAGCGCGGCCATCTACCGGGAGTTCCAGGCCGGCCGGGTGGTTGTGCGCGATGTGTGGGACGGCAACCGCTCCGAGCTGCGGGCGAACCCGCTCTACAACTTGCTGTACAACCAACTGTCCCATTTCCGGACCTTCTACGAACACCTTGGCAGCGAGCTGGTGTTCAATGAAACCGGTGCGTTTTTCTTTCTCAAGGAAAGCAGTGACGACGAGAGCGAAGAGCATGATGAGAACGCCTTCCGGGTGCAGGTGATACTGCTGCTGATCGGGCGTTACTTCGCGAGGAGTGGTCGTGACCTCGAATACCTTGGCCGGCCCGACGCCGGATTGAATGAGCAGGATCTTGCGGCGTTGGAAGGCGATGAGGAGTATCAGGAAATTCTGCGGGCGGCACGCTTTGAAAAAGGGGTGCCGGAAGCCCTGGACTATCTGGATAAACGCAATCTGCTGTTTCGCGCTGGGGCCGGGCGCTGCTTTCTGAGTTCCGCTGGCCTGTACTTTCTTCAGGAGCTGGTGCGGGAGTATGAGCAGGGGTAGACGTAGGATTTCGGTATCAAGGCGTGTCATCCGATTCCAGGTTTTGGTTCCTGGTGCTCCCAAAACCGGGCACCATAGAAAACATCTTCCCTGAATAACCCTTTCAACATTCGTATATTGCCTTTGAATTCTTTCTCTTTCTTACTTGAATAAATCGAGCGCTCGTTCTATTTTGTGTTCAGGAGGTCGAGATATGAACAATTCCGATAATACGAACCCCGACAACACGAACCGCGCCCTGAGCATGAAGGGTAAGACTGCGTTAGTCACCGGAGCTGCTGGTGGCTTGGGCCAGAATTTCACCCAGTGTCTGCTTGAAGCCGGTGCAACCGTCATCGTCAGTGGTCGCCGCCGCGAAGCGCTCGAATCACTCAGTGCCAGTTTTCCCGAATATGCTAGCCATATTCATGTCGTGACTATGGACGTCACCGACGAGGCAAGTGTTGCCGAGGCGTTCGATACCATGGCGGACGACGCTGGTATTCCGGATGTGGTGGTCTCCAATGCTGGCGTAGCCACTAGCAAAAAAGCGATGGACCTGACGGGGTCAGACTGGGACCGGGTGGTCGACACCAACCTCAAGGGCTCCTGGCTGGTGTGCACTGAAGCGGCACGCCGTCTCTCCGACCTGAATCGGGGCGGCAGCATCATCATGATTTCCTCCATCCTTGGCCATCGCGTGGCCGGCAACGTGGCTCCTTATGCCGCCGCCAAGGCTGGTGTTGAGCAACTGACCCGTGCCCTTGCGCTGGAATGGGCGCGTTACGGGATCCGTGTTAACGCATTGGCGCCGGGTTACATCGAAACCGATTTGAACCGTGATTTCTTTGCCAGTGAACCCGGCCAGAAAATGATTCGCCGCATTCCCCAGCGCCGCCTGGGACAGGCGGGCGATTTGAGCGGCCCATTATTGCTTTTGGCTTCAGAACTTTCGGACTACATGACTGGCAGCACCCTCGTGGTGGATGGCGGTCATATTCAATCTTCCCTTTAAGGAGCGGGCTGTGGATTTCAATCTGAACCCCAGGAACGAGTCGTACCGGAAACGCATCCGGGACTTTGTCGATCAGGAGCTGTTACCGCTGGAGCAGAACGCGGACGCCTACGATGAACACGAAAACATTGCGCCGGACTATCTCGAGAAGATGCGTGCCAAGGCAAAGCAGCAGGGCCTGTGGTGCTTACAGATTCCTGAGGATCTGGGAGGTCAGGGGCTCGATATCGTCGGTATGGCGGCGTGTTACGAGGAAATGAACCGCTCGATTTTCGGGCCGGTGGTCTTCAACGCGGCAGCCCCGGACGACGGCAACATGACGGTACTGGCGAAGGTGGCGACCAAAGCACAGCAGGAACGTTGGCTCAAACCCATGGTGGAGGGCAGGGTACGCTCCTCGTTTGTCATGACTGAGCCGGCTCCTGGCTGCGGATCTGATCCCGGGATGATGCAGACTACTGCCACGCGCAAAGGTGACCGGTGGGTGATCCAGGGTCACAAGCATTTTATTACCGGTGCCGCCGAAGCATCTCATTTTATTCTGATTGCACGGACGTCTGACGACACGCGCAAGGGCCTGAGCGCCTTTCTTTTCCACAAGGATGATCCGGGCTGGGAGATCGTTCGACGGATACCGATCATGGGGCCGGAAGAACATGGCGGCCATTGCGAACTGAAGTTCGATGGTTTGGAAATTCCGGATGAGAATCGCCTGATGGAAGTCGGCGATGGCCTAAAGCTGACACAAATTCGTTTGGGCACCGCGCGCCTAACTCACTGCATGCGCTGGCTAGGCCTGGCCCGTCGTTCTTTGGAAATTGCTACCGAGTATGTTGATAACCGGGAGTCCTTCGGTCAGCCGTTGGCCCAGCGAGAAGGTGTTCAATGGTTATTGGGCGAAGCTGCAATGGAGATACAGATTGGCCGTCTGCTGACCATGCATGCCGCGTGGAAACTGGATCAGGGTGATTTTGCACGCAAGGAGGTGTCCATGGCAAAGGTTGCTGTGGCCGATACGCTTCACAAGGCAGTGGATACTGCGATTCAGCTCTGTGGAGCCCGGGGCTATTCCAAAGATACCCCGCTGGAATGGATCTACCGCTATGCCCGCCAGGCGCGGCTAGTGGATGGTGCGTCTGAGGTGCACAAAATGGTGTTTTCGAAAACGTTGTTGGCTGAACGTACAGACTTCTGGCACTGGGGAGTCGAAGCCTGATGTCTGCACTTGAGGATACCTTTGCCACTTTCATATCGCGGCAGACCGGAGCCTCCGACGCAACGGTCGTCTCTTTCGACAAGCTTTCCGGAGGGGCGATCCAGGATAACTTCGGGCTGACGCTGGATTTGGATGGTGGCAACCGTCCCGGGCGACACGAATTTGTAGTGCGGCAGGACGCACCGTCCGGCGTGGCGGAGAGTTTGAGCAGGCCACAGGAATTCCGCGTGCTGCAGGCAGCCTTTGGTGCCGGAGTTACCACCCCTGAACCTCTCTGGCTGTGTGAGGATACGGCGGTCACAGGGCAGGTGTTCTACGTCATGAGCCGTGCCGCCGGGAGTGCGTCTCCACGCAAGCTGGTCAAGTCGGAGTTTACTGACGAGCAGCGCCGCGCCCTGGTTCGACGGTTCGGCGCTGAGCTCGCCAGGCTTCACAGCGTGCGGCCGCCGGACGATTCGCTGAACTTCCTGGCGAAGCCCAACCCGGACAATCCGGCCCTCAGTCGGGTGGCTCTTTATCGCCGCTATCTGGAAGAAATTGGTGAGCCACATCCGGTGCTGGAATGGGCATTGAACTGGCTTGAAGACAATGCACCGGAACCAGGCCCCACCGTTCTATGTCACTGCGATTTCCGAACCGGCAATTACATGGTAAGCGGCGACAGACTGACGGCCATTCTGGATTGGGAATTCGCCGCCTGGAGCGACCCTTGCGAGGATCTGGGGTGGCTCTGCAGCCGCAGTTGGCGCTTTGGTGCTGATGAGCGGGAAGTGGGCGGAATTGGAGATAAACAGGATCTTCTGGACGGCTACCGGGAGGTAACCGGAATCAGTATTAGTCCGGCAATCGTCAACTACTGGGAGGTCATGGCACTGGTGCGCTGGGCCGCCATTGCCCTGCAACAGGCGCGTCGTCACATGTCGGGTGAGCAACGCTCGCTCGAGCTGGCGTTGACCGGGCGCATGGTGGCTCAGATGGAATACGACCTGCTGAACCAGATTCAGGAACTGGAGGATGGCAATGATCAATCGACCTGAAACCCGTGATCTGCTTGCGGAGGCTCGCCAGGTGTTGCTCGATTCACTGGTTCCCGAGCTCGGTGGAGAGCGCAAATACGAGGCATTGATGATCGCCAATGCCATGGGTATGGCCATCCGGGAACAGGAGTTGCGGGAGGCGGGGGAGCCCGAAACAACTGACGTCATGCTTTCCCGTTTTCTGGCCGGTCACGCGTTGACGGAGGAATCAGGGCAAGGTGAACAGACCCTGGCCAGGGTGCTTCGTGAGCGCACTCTCGACGGCGGTGACCGTGAGTTGCGAACGGTTCTTCGCGCTATGACGGAGACAAGGCTGAAAGTAAACAATCCGGGCTACCTGAAATAACCCGGGCAATACCGGACGGTTTGATATGGGTGCGACATGAACAAGTACAAGAAACTGAACAAGACCACCGCAAACTATTCGCCACTCACTCCGCTCACGCTGCTGCAGCGGTCGGCTCGGGTGTACCCGGAAAAATTGGCGGTGATTGACGACGATATGAACCTGTCTTACAGGGGGCTTTACGCTCGCTGCCGCCAGATGGCGAGTGCCCTGAGCCGCCGCGGTATCGAGACGGGCGACACGGTAGCCATTTTGTGTCCGAACTCCCACGAAATGCTTGAGGCCCATTACTCCGTGCCTATGTCCGGAGGGGTACTTAACGCCATCAACATCCGTCTGGATGCCGGGGCTCTGTCGTTTATCCTGGCTCATGGTGAGGCCCGGGTTCTGTTCTACGACACCCAATGGGAAGAGCAGGTACGGGCCGCTGTAGCCGAGCTTGAGGTGAATCCCCTGTTGGTGGCCATCGATAGCAAGGCCGGGAAGAGCCAGGGGCTGGCGGATCTTGATTACGAAGCCTTGCTGCAGGAAGGCGATGCCGAGGCTGGCTGGCAGCATGCGGCAGACGAGTGGGACGCCATTTCCCTGAATTACACCTCTGGAACCACCGGCAATCCAAAAGGTGTGGTTTACCACCATCGCGGTGCCTATCTTGCGGCCATGACCAACGCCATGGCTTTCGACATGACGGCCGAGACCGTCTACCTGTGGACACTGCCGATGTTCCATTGCAATGGCTGGGCCTATACCTGGGCAATCACCGCCGTCGGGGGTACTCATGTGTGTCTTCGGGAGGTGGACAGTCAGGAGATCTACCGACGCATCGAAGACTACGGTGTCACCCACATGTGTGGGGCGCCGGTGGTGATGAACCTGCTGATACAGGATCTGGGACGGGCGAGCCTGACACTGTCCCGGCCCGCCCGATTTGCTCTCGGTGGCGCAGCGCCCCCCAGCAGTGTTATCCGCAAGGCAGAGGAGATTGGCTTCCAGATTACTCACCTGTATGGCCTGACCGAAACGTTCGGCCCTTCGACACTGTGTGTGCCCCAGCCGGAATGGCAGCAGTTGCCACTGGAGGATCGGGCGAAAAAAATGTCCCGCCAGGGCGTTCCCATGCACGGCCTGGATGAAGTCGCAGTGCTGGATATGGTCAGCGGAGAAGCAGTACCTGCTGACGGAAATGTCATGGGCGAGATCTGTATCCGCGGCAACACGGTGATGAAGGGGTACCTGAAGAATGAGGAAGCCACCGAAAAGTCGTTCAGCGACGGCTGGTTCCACACAGGAGACCTCGCCGTTATGCATCCGGATCACTATGTCGAAATCCGCGACCGGGCCAAGGACGTGATTATCTCCGGCGGCGAAAACATCTCCAGTCTGGAAGTGGAGGAGGTGCTGTACCGACACCCGAGAGTGTCTGAGGCGGCAGTGGTGGCCATGGCCGACGAAAAATGGGGGGAGGTCCCCTGCGCCTTTATCAATCCGATCGATGATGTAGAGGAACTCACGCACGAGGAGATCATCGCTTTTTGTCGAGAACAAATGGCGCACTTCAAGGCGCCCAGAAAGGTCGTGTTGGGTGAGTTGCCCAAGACAGCCACTGGCAAGATCCGAAAGAACATTCTAAGGGACACGTTGTCCTGATGACTGCGCTGACCATGGTCAGCAGGAGGTTGCGATAACGCGAACGACGAACTTACGACAATGAAATCCCGGCTTGATTCAACAGGCCTGGACGTTCCAGTGACAACAAAGACAAGAACACAGGAGCATTAACATGAAATCAATAAGCATCAAGAAACTCATGGTTGCGATGACCGCAACCGCTACGCTTGGTACTGCAGGTATCAGTTATGCCGATGACCCGATCCGGATCGGAGGCCTCTACATTCTCTCTGGCAGTGCTGCCACCTACGGAGAGTTTGCCCAGAAAGGCATCGACCTGGCGGTGGATGAAATCAACGGCTCCGGCGGCATTCTGGGTCGCCAGGTCGAAATGGTTTACGAGGACACCCAGGGGAAGGCGTCGGTAGCCATCCAGGCTGCCCGTAAACTGGTGTACTCGGAGGGTGTGGACGCGCTCGTGGGCCTGGACAGCTCCGGCGTGGCCCAGGGTATGGTTCCAACCATGCCGGAGTTGCAGAAACCCCTGATCATTACCCACGCCGCCACACCGGATGTCACCGGCAAATTGTGTAATTCGTTTACCTATCGCATCAGCGTCAACGTGGCCCAGAACATGAAAGCTGCTGCTCTGGTCGCAGCAGAAACCGATGCCACCAACTGGACTACCATTGGTCCGGACTATGCCTTTGGTCATCAGTCCTGGGAATTCTTCGGAAACTATCTCAAAGAGATCAATCCGGACGTCAACCTGATGTCGGAGACCAACTTCCCGCGCTTCGGCGCCGAGGATTTCACCCCGTTCATTGACAGGGTGATGGACTCTGACGCCGAGGGCGTTCTGATCTCTGTCTGGGGTGGTGACCTGGTCAATTTTGTCCGGCAGGCGAATACCCGTGGGTTCTTTGAAAAGGACCTGGAGGTGATGTTTACCGTTGGCGCCGCGACGGAAGTACTGACTGCGCTGGGTGAAGAAATGCCTGAGGGCGTGCACCTGTCTACACGATACTGGTACGAGGCCTACGATAACGACATCAACGACCGCTTCGTGAAAGCCTACCTTGACGCCTACGGCAATCCGCCGAGCTATAACGCCGAGGGTGCGTATGCCGCGATGTACGCTTACAAGCAGGCAATGGAAGCCGCCGGTAGCACCGAGGGCCCTGCAGTTGCCAAGGCGCTTAGCGGCATGAGCATGGAAGCCCCGAACGGAACGGTCACGTTCCGCAAGGGCGATAATCAGGCTATGGTCAGCCCGAACTGGGGTGTTTCTGGCCCCATGCATCCGGAACACGGTATCCGCACGCTGAACAACCTGCAGATATTTGACGGCGAAAAAGTAGCCCGCACCGTCGAAGAGACCGGTTGCAAGCTTTAATCTGACGGTTGTTCTTTTGCTTGCCGTGGCGTCCTTCGGGGCGCCACGAATCCGGCCCTAACGTAATGAGGTAATACATGTCTGGCATCGGAGCGGCGTTGCTGAATAGTCTCGATATCGGGCTGCTGCTGTTTATCATCGCAGTGGGCCTTAATATCGTGTTCGGTGTGCTGAACATCATCAACTTTGCCCACGGGGCACTTTACATGCTGGGGGCCTATCTGGCCTTCACACTGATCAATATAGCGGGCATGCCTTTCTGGGCGGCCCTGATCCTGGCGCCCATTGGCGTCGCTATCCTGGCCGTCATCATCGATCGGGTTCTGTTGCGCTTCATCTATTCCCGTGACGTAGCAGACAGTCTGCTTCTGACTTTCGCAATCCTGCTGATCATCAACGAAAGTGTGAGGATGATCTGGGGCAGTGGCATCCATGTGGTCCAGCCGCCGGATCTGCTTTCGGGTTCGGTGCAGCTGTTGGGCAGTTCGGTTGCCACCTACAGCCTGTTTGTGATCGTCATCGGTCTGCTATTGCTGGCCGGTCTCTGGTACCTCTTCAACCGCACCCGCGTCGGCCGCATCATGCGAGCCGCGGCACTGGATCGAGATATGGCCGAGGCGCTGTGCATCAACACCCGGCTGGTAGTGACCGGCGTGTTTGCCTTTGGGGCATGGCTGGCGGCCGTCGGAGGTGTGATGGCGGCACCCATGCGTGCGCTGGATCCTGGCATGGGGGACAAGATCATTATCGAGTCGTTCATTGTGGTGGTGATCGGGGGGCTGGGAAGCTTCCCGGGAGCCTTGCTCGGAGCCATCATTCTGGGCCTGATTCACGGCTTCGGTGGCCGCTACCTGCCGGAAGTGAACCTGCTGTTGCCATTCGTTGGTATGGCGCTGGTTCTGTTGTTCAAACCAAACGGCATGATGGGTAAGGGGGCAAACGCATGAAGACCAAGGTTCTTATGGCCATTCTGGCTGTGGTGATTGCCGGGCTGATTGCGGTGCCCTGGATTGCTTCCTATTTCTATGTGTTTATTTTTACCGAAATCCTGATCCTGGGTCTGTTCGCGGCCAGCTTCAACCTGATTTTCGGATATACCGGAATGCTGAGCTTCGGGCATGCGGCGTTCTTCGGTATTGGCGCTTACGCCACCGCCCTGGTGTTGATTCACCTGGAGTGGCCGTTCCTGGTCTGCCTGCTGGTTTCCATGGGGGCGTCCGCGCTACTGGCCTTGATGATCGGCTTCCTGAGCGTACGGCTCAACGAGGTTTACTTTGCCATGCTCACCCTGGCCTTTGGCATGATGGTCTTTGCCATTGCTTACCAGTGGCGATCGGTGACCAACGGCAGTGACGGCCTCGCCGGGTTTACACTGGGCTCTTTCGGGCTTGGGCTTGATCTGACCCTGGCCAATCCATCGGTCTATTATCATGTTGTGCTGGGTATTGTGGCCATTGCCGCAATCGTGCTGTATCTGATCTGCCGCAGTTCTTTCGGCATGATTCTCAAGGCGATCCGCCAGAATCCCGAGCGGGTATCCTTCGCCGGGCTGAACGTGCGTACGTATCGCCTGGTGGCTTTCGTCATCGCCGGAACCTTCGCGGGCCTGGCCGGTGGCCTGATCGCCCCGTTCCTGAGGGTGGCGAGCCCGGAACTTCTGCACTGGTCCATGTCCGCCGAACCAATCCTGATGGCAATCCTCGGTGGCACCGGGTTTTTCCTCGGCCCGTTTATCGGTTCTGCGGCGTTCGTATTGCTGGAAACCTGGATTACCACTTACACGGAGTCCTGGATGCTGGTTCTGGGGATCATCCTGGCGATGATGGTGATCTTCTTCCGCAAGGGGCTGTTGGGCACCGCCATTGACTGGTGGATGGAGGTGAAGAAATGAGTAACCCGGTCCTTACCATTACCAACCTGACCAAACGGTTTGGCGGAGTTACGGCGGTCTCCGATATCAGCCTGGACGTCATGCCCAAGGAAACCATCGCGATTATCGGTCCCAACGGTGCCGGCAAGACCACTTTCTACAACATGGTTTCCGGCCGGATGCAGCCGACGGAAGGCAAGATCATGCTGGAGGGCAGGGATATAACCGGCCTGCCTCCCCACAAGATCAGCCGACTGGGCGTATCCCGATCGTTCCAGATCAATAACATCTTTCCTGAGATGACGGTGCAGGAGAACGTGGAAGTGGTGTTGTCGGCCTATCATGGCCACAGCCGCAAGCTGTTCAATATTGCTTCCCGTAATACCTCTATCCAGCAGGAGGCGGTCGAGTTTCTGAAGCGTCTGGGCATCGACAGCCTGAAAGCACAACGTGCCGAAGTGATCAGCTACGGCGACAAGCGATTGCTGGAAATCGCCATGGTGCTGGCAACGCAGCCGAAGCTGGTGCTACTGGACGAGCCCACCGCCGGGATGACCCCGGATGAAACGAGGCGCACCACGCGGCTGATCAAAAAGCTTGCAGACAGCGGTGACTACACATTCATGATTACCGAGCACGATATGGATGTGGTCTTCAACCTGGCGGACCGGATTCTGGTCATGCACCGTGGCGAAAAGCTCTTTGCCGGTACCCCGGAGGAAGTCAAGAACCACCCGGAGGTTCGTGTCGCCTACCTGGGCGAAGAAGACGACGAGGCGGTCGAGGAGGCCAACCCATGATTCTTGATGTTCGCAATATTCAAACGTTCTATGGTGAGAGTCAGGCGCTCCAGGGTGTTACTCTTCAGCTCGAAGCCGGTGAGACGGTTTGCATTCTGGGCCGGAACGGTGCCGGAAAGAGCACCACCCTGAAAAGCATCATGGGTCTGACACCTCCGAGATCCGGAGAGGTCTTTTATGAAGGCAAGCCGATCCAGGGTAGGCCGGCACACCGGATTGCCCGCGCTGGCATCGGGTATGTACCGGAAGACCGCCGGATATTTCCCGGTCTGACAGTGCGGGATAACCTGGATGTGGCCGCCTATCAACGCAAGGGCAGTGCCGCGCGTTGGACAGTGGATGGCATTCTCAAGAAATACGAGATGCTGGGCGAACGGGCGGACCAGGACGGCGCTACCCTGTCTGGTGGCCAGCAACAGATGCTGGCGGTGGCAAGATCCCTGATGATTCAGCCACGACTGTTACTGCTGGATGAGCCCAACGAAGGACTGGCCCCGGTTATCGTGCAGCAGATCGGTGAATTGATTGACGATCTCAGCCAAACCACAACCATCCTGTTTACCGACCAAAGTGTGCGATTCGCGCTCAAGCACGCTCAAAGAGCCTACATTCTGGAAAAGGGCCAGGTTGTGCACGAAGCGAGCAGTCAGGAGCTGAAGACGGACCAGGCCACACAGGACCGATTCTTGTCCGTGGCATAGTGTGGCTTATAATCCCCGCCGCAGAGGCAAATGGACGTGGCAGTTATGATCGAAAATTACGAAGCATTCCGCGGTGAAGTCCGTCTGTCCAAGGAGGATGTGATCCGTGATGTGTTCCGCCAGAACAAGGAGCGCATCAGTATCAAAAAGGAGGCGACGGCGGTCAAGAATCTGACCCGAATCATCGACTCGACCCTGCGGCTGGCCAACTCCAAGGGGTTCCATGCGATGACGCTGAGGGACCTTTGTGGGGATTCCGGCATGAGCATGGGCGGACTTTATGCGTATATCCGCAACAAGGATGACCTGATTCACCTGATCCAGAGCCACGGATTCATCATCACGCGTCGGACCCTGCTTCACTACACTGATGAAGTTCAGGATGTACGTGGCCGACTGTTTGCCGCGATCAAGGCACATTTGTACCTGAGTGAGTTAATGCGGGCGTGGTTCTACTTTTCCTATATGGAAGCGAAGAGCCTGCCGGTCGAGGAAAAACGTGACGCTGTCGCCATTGAGCTGGAGATCGAGGAGATTTTTCTTCGGCTCATTGAGGATGGCATAGAGGCCAAGGTTTACTGCTCGAGAAACGCCCGCCTTGTGGCCTCCATGATCAAAGCCTTATTGCAGGACTGGTACCTGAAACGCAGGAAATACCGTGATCAGAATGTTGCTGTTGACGACTATGCCGCGTTTGTCAGGGATGTGATTGAAAGCTATCTGCTCGGAGAGCGTTGACTCTCTTCTGTGAGGAATGTGATGACTATCAGACTGACAAACCCGGCACTATTGCGCGAAAGCGCCTATATCAACGGCGAATGGGTCCAGGCCCGGTCGGGCAATCGGCTCTCGATAACCAACCCGGCCAATGGCGAGCATCTTGCTTCCGTGCCGGATATGGACGCCGAAGATACCCGGCAGGCCATTCGCGCGGCTGAGGCAGCGTGGCCGGAGTGGCGTGCCCGTCCAGCCAAGGAGCGAGCGGGTGTTCTGCGTCGTTGGTTCGATCTGGTGATGCAACATCAGGAGGACCTGGCCAGTTTGATGACGGCAGAGCAGGGCAAGCCGTTGGCCGAGGCACGTGGTGAGGTTGCCTACGGCGCCAGCTTTATCGAGTGGTTTGCCGAGGAAGCCAAGCGGGCCTATGGCGACGTGATTCCGGGCCACGGTCGTGACAAGAGGATTGTGGTTATCAAACAGCCGATCGGAGTCGTGGCGGCCATCACACCCTGGAATTTTCCGGTGGCCATGATCACCCGTAAGGTCGCCCCGGCACTGGCCGCCGGTTGTCCCGTAGTAGTTAAACCGGCGGAAGACACGCCGTTGTGTGCGCTCGCCCTGGCGGCGTTGGCTGAGGACGCCGGAGTTCCGCCAGGGATTCTCAACATCGTTACCTGCTCGAAAGACCGGGCGCCGCAGGTGGGTGAGGAAATGACCACCAGCCCTGTGGTTCGCAAGGTGTCGTTTACGGGGTCTACGCCCGTGGGCAAACTCCTCATGCGCCAGGCCAGTGGAACGGTCAAGAAAGTGAGCCTGGAATTGGGCGGCAATGCGCCGTTTATCGTGTTTGACGATGCCGATCTCGACGCCGCGGTAGCCGGATTAATGGCCTCCAAGTACCGTAATACCGGGCAAACGTGTGTGTGCGCAAACCGCATTTATGTGCAATCTGGCGTGTATGACGAGTTTGTTGACAAGCTTAAGACGGCGGTTGGCAAGCTGGTCGTGGGGCCAGGCCTGGAAGGCGAAACCCACCAAGGTCCACTGATCAATCAGGCTGCGTTGGACAAAGTCAGGCGGCACATCGCCGATGCTACAGAACGGGGCGCAAAAGTGGTGATGGGAGGCCAGGCACACGCTCTTGGCGGCACCTTCTTCGAGCCCACCATCCTCACGGACGTTACTCAAGACATGCTGGTGGCCAGTGAGGAGACCTTTGGCCCGGTGGCACCACTGTTCCGGTTTGAGACCGAAGAACAGGCAATCACCATGGCAAACGATTCGGAATTTGGCCTGGCGGCATATTTCTACAGCAATGACATCCGGCGCATCTGGCATGTGGCCGAGGCCCTCGAAACCGGCATGATCGGCATCAACGATGGCATCATTTCAACCGAGGCGGCTCCCTTTGGCGGGGTCAAGGAAAGTGGTTTGGGGCGTGAAGGGTCACGGTATGGCCTGGACGAGTTCATGGAACTCAAGTACCTCTGCCTCGGCGGTATGCGCTAAGCCCTGTGTTCAAGGAGAATTAAATGACTGGTGCCCTATCTCACTTGCGTGTCCTGGATCTCTCCAGGGTGCTGGCCGGCCCTTGGGCGGGCCAGATCCTGGGCGATCTCGGCGCGGAGGTGATCAAGATTGAGCGCCCAAAATCCGGGGACGATACTCGATCGTGGGGGCCTCCCTATCTTCAGGGGGCTGATGGCAATGCAGATCTATCCGCCTACTTCCTGACCGCCAATCGCAACAAGCAGTCCCTCGCAGTCGATATCGCCCATCCCGAAGGGCAGGAACTGATCCGAAAGCTGGTCGCAGAATCGGATGTCATTCTTGAAAACTTCAAAGTGGGTGGCCTCAAGCGCTATGGCCTGGATTATGAAAGCCTGAAGCGTATCAACCCCAAACTCATCTACTGTTCGATCACCGGGTTTGGCCAGGATGGCCCGTACGCGAATCGGCCCGGCTATGATTTTTTGATCCAGGCCATGGGCGGGCTTATGAGCATCACCGGGCAACCGGACGGGGAGCCCGGCGCCGGGCCGATGAAGGTCGGCGTAGCACTGACGGACATTATGACCGGGCTGTATGCCACGATCGGTGTGCTCGCCGCGCTCAGTCACCGTGACCGTACGGGAGAGGGGCAGTATGTGGAGGCCGCGCTGCTGGATGTGCAGGTAGCCTGTCTGGCGAATCAGGCCATGAATTACCTGACCACGGGCCAGGCGCCAGGGAGGATGGGTAACGCCCATCCCAATATTGTCCCATATCAGGATTTTCCGACGGCAGACGGCAACATGGTGCTGACAGTCGGTAACGATGAGCAGTTCGCGCGGTTGTGCGATGTGCTCGGGCATCCGGAGTGGGCAAGCGATGAGCGTTTTGCGACAAATCGGGCCAGAGTGGCGAATCGCAAGGAATTGATTCCAAGGCTGCGGCAGGCCACGGTGATGCGGTCAACACAGGAATGGGTGCAAGTTCTGGAGCGCTCCGGGGTGCCATGTGGACCGGTTAACACCCTGGATCAGGTCTTTGAGGATCCACAGGTTCTTGCGCGGGGAATGAAGCAGTCTGTTCAACACCCATTGCTGGGCGATGTCCCGACGGTTGGCAATCCAATCAGGCTGAAGCTGACTCCGGTAAGCTACAGGACGGCGCCTCCGCTGCTGGGGGAACAATCTAAACAAGTCCTGGAGAGGGTTGCCGGCCTTTCTCCCGGCGAAATAGCGAGCCTCAGGGAACGCGGCGTCATCTCGTGATCCGGTCGCGTTAGCTTTCTTCAGCCAACGCCACCAGATCTGTACGGATTTCCTCCACACTCAGCTCTGGACGGATCAACAGGCGGGCCTTTCCTTCGCGGTCGAACACATACACGGCGCCGCTGTGTGAGACGTTGTAGTTACCTTCCGCATCTGGCTCGTCGTAACCAAAGGTCGTGCGATAACGCTTACTGAGTTCCCTGAGCGCCGGTTCCTCGCCGGTCAGGCCGATGGCCCGGTCGCTGAAAAAGCTCACGTAGCTGTCGATGCGTTCTGGGGTGTCCCGTTGTGGGTCCACGCTGACAAAGACAATCTGCGTGTCCGTCCGCAACGCCTCCGGCAAATTTGTCACCGCCCTGGACAGTTTCTGAAGCGTGGCGGGGCAGATATCGGGGCAAGACGTGAAGCCGAAGAACAGCAGCCGGATATTGCCGTCGGTTTGCGAAGCCGTCACCGTTTCGCCCGAGGTGCCTGTCAGTTCGAAGGCCAATTCCGGCATAAGCCCACTGATGTCTTTGCCATTCCAGTTTTCATCGTCGCCAAAGCACCCACCAAGCATCACCAGGGACGCCAAAAGTGCCATGGCAGAGATCGTTCTATGACTGCAGGGTAGGAACCGACTTTTCATGAATGGCTGGCCTTCAGTTTTTCGTTATAGGGTGACACCTTGCCATCTTCACGCATGGCACGTCGAAGGATAATCAGTATGCCGAGAATGCTCATCATCGCCGGCGGAATCCAGGTCAACAACCCGCCGAGCAGCTGATCGGTCTCAGGCGGCATGGGCCAGGCCCGCCCGCATACCTCATAAACGTCGTACACCATACCTCGCGCAAACACGATATAAGCGCCAAGGATCATCTGAGGTATTGCAACCACCGCCAGAAGCAGGATGCGTTTACCATAACCGAGGGCGTCGCTCGTAACCGGGGAGCGAGGGTCGAAGATCAACCACCAGAACAACATGCCGTCCAGCAGCATGCTCCAGTTCATCACCCAATACAGATCCCGGCTGAGCATGGCGTCGAAGTGGATAGGGGGCCAGAGCCAGAAGTAGATAAGCCCCACAAACAGGAATGAGGCAATCGCCGGGTGCTGGAGAAAACGGTACACCCATCCCAGCGGTATTAATGCCCGCCGTACCCCGGGAGCGATCAGGCTATAGAGGAAACGCATTACCGGAAGGGGATTGGACAATGCAATCAGGATCGGCCCCAGGTGGTGCAGAATCAGGTGCTGGCCCCGGTGAACGAAGAACATGTACTGGGAGTAGTAATCAAAACGGGTTTGCATCACGCCGTAACAAAGCATGACGCCCACCACAATTACCAGTATCCGGCCGCTTCCAGGGCGATCTTCGGCAGGCATCCTGACCAGGCCGTACCCGTAGAACGCCAGAACGAGCACGAAACTCACTATGGTGAGCGGCGAGAAGTCATAGGGTACGAGGTAGTCTAAGGCCGACATCGGGCTTGCCTTTGTGCTCTGGGGGTGGAACCGGGTGATTGTTGTTGTGACTGATCCAGAGTTTTACCGGAGTGACGGCTAAATTCAAGAGATTGTTCGGTTTGTTGTGTTAATCCGGATAGCCGGTGATATCGCGGATCTTTCGGTACAGCGGCTGAAGCTGAGGGTACATTTTCAGGTATACCTCACGATACAGGCGCTCATAGAGTTTCTCGGTGTCGGCCTGCGGATGGAAGACATCACCAACTCGGGTCATCGCGCTCACCGCCGTTTCAAAATCCGGATGGAGCCCCAGGCCAACAGCGGCGTCGATGGCGGCACCAAGACCGGAGGTTTCGTAGGTATGGGGCCGTTCCGCGGGCAGGCCGAATACATCGGCGGTCAGTTGCATGGCAGCGTCGCTTTGAGAGCCGCCACCAGCGACTCTCAGCCTGCGGATGGGGACGCCGCTGCGTTTCTCGATCCGTTCCTTACCTTCACGCAGGGCGTAAGCCAGGCCTTCCAGTATGGCGCGGTAGATATGGGAGCGGGTATGCACGTCGCCAAAACCGATGATGGAACCCTTGGCTTCCGGCCCGGGCTGACGCACCCCGGGTGACCAGTAGGGTTGTAGCATTAATCCCATGGAACCGGCCGGAACGGCCCGAACCAGTTCATCGAACAGGACTTCCGGCTCCACGCCTTTCTGCTCCGCCAGTTTCTGTTCCCGCAGGCCGAATTCGCGCTTGAACCAACTCACCATCCAGAAACCCCGGTAGATCATCACCTCGGTGGAATAATGGCCGGGCAGGGCGGAGGGATAGGGCGGCATCATGCGAACCGGTTCCAGGTAACGTTTGCTGGTGGTGTTGATGGTAGCGGTAGTGCCGTAGCTCATGCAGCCGACATCTGGTGTCAGGCCACCGGAGCCGAGTATTTCGCAGGCCTTGTCAGACGCCGCTGCAATCACCGGAAGTGGCCCGGATAAGCCAAGTTGCCGGGCCGCGTCTTCGGTGAGGTTGCCGATCTTATCGCCGGGCTTAACCAGCTCCGGCAACATCTCACGGCGAACGGGCATGGTGAGCCACTTGAAATCACGTGGGCCGGCCCACTGGTGGCGTTTGTAGTCGAATGGGATATACCCCACCTGGCTGCCCACGGAGTCTCTGAACTGGCCGGTCAGGCGGTAGTTCAGATAGCCCGACAGCAACAGGAAATGCCGGGTGGCCGCCCATATCTCTGGCTGGTTCTGAGCAATCCAGTTGGCCTGGGTTTTTTCTCGGAAGCGGTCAACGGTAGGCTCAAGCCGAAGCAGCTTGAACAGCCAGCCCCAAGCGCCAGGCACTGGGCCTTCAACCCGGGCGTGTCGCTGGTCGAGCCAGATGATGGCTGGTCGAAGTGGCTTTCCGTGTTCGTCCAGATTAACGACGGTGCCCCGCTGGGCGGTCAGCGTTACCCCGGCCACTTGATCCGGCCTGGCTTCGGTGTTTTTCCAAAGCAGTTCGCACGCCTTACCGAGGTTATCCCAGAAGTACTCCGGATGTTGTTCCGCCCAGCCCGGCTGCTCGGAGAAGTAGGGCTCAATTTCCTGTTTGCCCTTGCCGACGAGATTGCCCTGAGTGTCGAATAGCAGGGCCCGTACGCTCTGTGTGCCGTTGTCGATGGCCAGGATGAGCGGTTCGGTCGTGTTCATCCAGTGGCCCCCGGTTTGGCCGGAGATGTGGCCGGTAGCGAATAGCTAGCGCGCCAGAGCTCCAGATAACGTGCCTCTTCCCGTTCCCAGGTGGTGTCGTCCCAGGCCAGGATGGGTTTGCACAGAGAACGTATTTCCGGGAGCAGATCTTCGCCGCCTTTTGGAAGGACCAGCCCGAGCCGGGTACGGCGCAACATCAGGTCATCCAGGTGGATTACGCCTGTATTGGCGGCCGCCCAGGCCAGCTCTGCCCATAGCATATCGGTGCCAGCAATGGTTTCATGGGTGCCGGCACGCAGAACCTCTGCCAGAGCAGGGCCGTAAAAGCCTTGTAAACGATGCCAGTTTTGATGGCTGATGGCGTCAGGACGTTCGAGGTTCGGGGGCGGTGTGAATACAGGCTGCGCATCGTTCCTGAGGCGAAACCCTGATATTTGCCCCCGTTCGAGTACTTCCCGGGCGATCAACCGGAAAGTGGTTAACTTGCCACCGGCGACACTGATCAGGCCGTTGTCGGACCAGATCACATGCTCCCGATTTTCCTTTGAGGGTTTTCGCGTTCCCTTTGATTGATTGACCACGGGTGATTGGGTGACGACGGGGCGCACTCCGGCCCAGGTTGCGATCACGTCACGTTCTGTTATGGCACTACTGGGGAACAGGCTTGAGGAGATCTGCAGCAGGTAGTCCAGTTCCTTCCGGTTGATGGCCGGCTCATGGGACAGCGACTCTATGTGATCGAGATCCGTGGTCCCGAGCACCGTGGCGCCTTGCCATGGGAAGGCAAATACCGGGCGATGGTCCTCCGGATGAAACAGGGAAACTGAACAGGACACCGGAAGCCGCGAATAGGGAACAACCAGGTGGCTTCCTCTCAGGGGACGTATTCGGGTGTCTGCACTATTGGTCTGCTTCAATTGGCCCGCCCAGGCACCCGTGGCGTTAATAACCAATGGAGTGTTGACGATCAATTCCTGTGTTTGGGCCTCTTTGCTGGTGTCCAGAAGCCGAACGCCTGTGACGGTGTTGGTCTCACTGTTTCGGAGAACGGTCTGCGCCTCCATGTAATTCAGACAAATGGCGCCATCGGCTTCGGCTTCTGCGAGCACGCGTTGCACCAGCCGTGAGTCGTCGGTGACAGCATCGGTGAAACCGCTGGCACCGGTAAGATGGCTGGTTGACAGGCCAGGCACCCACTGCAGAGTTTCTACCGGGCTGAGTCGCTGCCTGGATGGCTTGCCTGAAAGTCGGTCGTACAGGCGCAGAAGCATTTGGAACAGCTTCGGGCCGGGGAACTGCTTCTGGTAGTGAGGCATGATGAAACGAAGGGGATCAATCAGCCCCGGCGCCTCTGCCAACAGGCGCTCCCGTTCTCGAACCGCGTCCCGAGTCAGGCGAAAGTGCCCGCTGCCCAGGTAGCGCAGGCCACCATGGATCATCTTCGAGGAACGGCTGGAAGTGCCCCAGGAGAAGTCCCGTTGCTCCACCAGCAAGGTGCTCAAGCCGCTACCGGCAGCTTCGCGAGCAATGCCCGCGCCGGTAATGCCTCCGCCGATCACCACCACATCGAAGTCGGCGTCGCCACGGGCCAGTTGGTCAAGCTTCTGTTCGCGCGTCAGTGGCATTACTTCTGAACCAGTGTTTGTGGATTCATCAAGCCGGCCGGGTCGAATGCCTGGCAAAGAGATCCGATGGCCAGCATGCCCAGCTCGCCTTTTTCAACCGGCAGGAAGGGAGCGTGATCCTTGCCAACGCCATGTTGATGGCTAATGGTGCCCCGGTTGTTAACGATAATGTCCGATGTGCTGTTTTTCAGGGTTTTCCAGCGAGCCAGGGTTTCCTCGTAGCTGTCGGCCACGCGGAACACATAGGTGGTATACAGGCTGCAGCCCTGGGTATAGAAATGCGAAAGGTGCGTGAAAACGTGAACCAGCTCTTCCTTTTCATTCAGTTGGTTACGGAGATTTTCTTCAATCTGGTTTAAGAGTTTATCGACGTTGTCCCAGTCGGTGGCGGTTTCCAGGGTGTCGACGGCGTAACCGAGTTTCCAGAGCGCTTCCCGCAGGTAGGGCATGGTGAAGCGCTTGGCCGCCCATTTTTCGCCCAGTTTCTGACCAGTGTAGATGCCGCCAAATTCGCGGCAGATTTCGCGGGTTTCCTTGAGCGCATTCCGGCATTGGCGTTTGCTGCCTGTAAGGCCAAACGTCATCATGCATTTGCCGTATTTGGCGCCTCTCAGGCCCAGATAGGATTCCAGCAGGCCAATCATACCGGGGTGTCCCGCCAGGGCGAGCTGGGTTTCGGTCTCGATGGCGTTGCTCAGGCGAAGCATCGAGAGCTGGGTACGGTTCTGCACCAGTTTGCGACAGGCTGTCCGAGCCTCCTCCCACGAAGGGAAGAACATGACATGGAAGCTTTCATGGGCCGGCAAGGGCGTGACACGTACTTTAACTTCGGTGATCAGGCCGATCCTGCCCTCGGAGCCCAGGATCATCTCGCGGATGTCCGGGCCGGCGCTCGAAGCGGGAATCGTGGGAATGTTCAGTGTGCCTTTCAGGGTTTCGATGCGGCCCCCGGCAAACAGCTGCTCGATACGACCGTAGCGGAGTGACTGCTGTCCGCTGGAACGGCTGGCGACCCAGCCGCCAATGGTGGACAGTTCGAAAGACTGCGGAAAGTGCCCCAGGGTATAACCCAGCGCCCGCAACTGGGACTCCACCAACGGTCCCGGGGTGCCCGCCCCGAAAGTAGCGATCTGGCTTTCTCTGTCCAGGTCTATCAGGCGATTCATCCGCCCCATATCGACGGTCAGCACTGGTTGATCGCTGGCCACGGGGTTGATGTGGCCCGCCACGCTGGTGCCGCCGCCATAGGGGATAAGGGCAATACCGTTGTCGTCGACGTATTGAAGCAGGGCCTGGACATCCAGGGACGTCTCCGGATAGGCAACACCATCCGGAAAAACACCAAAGTCGCCGCTGCGCATGGCGAGCCAGTCTGCGAGGCTTTGCCCGCGGGCGTGACGCACCCGATCTTCGGCCGCGTCGATACAGGCTGGATTTGGCGGCAGCCTACTTTCCGGCACCTGGGCACAAACCTGTTCCAGGGATACATCCGCCAGTGGAGTGGCGCTTCCCACGCGCTTGTCCAGAAACCGCTGCCCCTCTTTGGGTAACTCAAGATTGAACTGGTCATCTCCCCAGCCGTTCCAGCGTCGCATGTTGGCCATTCCTCGTTGATATAATGTGTGTGCGTCTGATTATTCGTGGGGCAGATTGTACCGCCAGGTACTGTCAACGCAGTGTCGTCTGGCGACAAGTGTTGTGTCTTATGCCGACAGCGGTGAGTCTAGCGGAGGCTGTCCACCATGCGATCATTCAGGCTTTGCCAGTGCTCCAGTTTCCTTGCTTCCCCGATTCGTTCGGAGTCGCCACCGGAACGGTTCAACCACAGACCGTCACCGTTAAAACTGTAGACCGGTTCCAGATCCGGTCTCTGGGACGCGTGTTTGATCTCGTTGATAAGGTTGTCGAGGATCAATGGGTCGGCGTCAGGCTCGGGATACCACGCCAGCACCATATGCGCCTGGTTCAGCTCCAGAGCCTTGACGTAGACAATACGTAGTTGCTCGTCGGGAACGCCCATGGATTTAAGGGTGAGGTATTTTGCGATGGAGAAGTCCTCGCAATCGCCGCCGTTGGTGGTCAGCAACTCAACCGGCGTCGCCCAATAGTCTTCCTCACCCCAGTGGGCAATGTCGCTGACAAATCGGACGCGGTTGAAGAAGGAATTCACGAGCCGGAGCTGTCGGTCGATGGCTGCCCGGGAAGCCATGTCGTGAAGGTTTTGCCAGGTTTCCAGCCGGCCATGGGCCTCCTCGCCGAATTCCGAGCGCACGTAGGTCATGAGCCGTTCGCTGAGTTCGAAGGCGGCCACCGTTAACGTGATGACCATGAGTAGCATGGAAAGCAGGGAGCCGCTGCGGCGAGGATTCGATGCGGCCGTCTCCATGGCTGTCCTCAGTTGTTGGTTCTCAGGCGTTCGCGAAGTTGTTCAAGGCGCTGCCGAATTTCCTCGCGGCGTTGGTCGCTGGTGTCTGCGTTGGTGGATGAAGAGCGTCTGTCCACACCTGTTGGACGAATTTGCGTGTCCCTGGGTTCCTCCTGATCGTTGGAGGTTTGTGTGGAAGCCATGGACAGACCCGTTCTGTCTTCATCTTCGGGAAAATAGAGGTTCTCGAGTTTGCCGCCGCGCTCAATGATAATGCGATTCGGGCGAACAGACCGAAGGGTCGCATTGCCGGGCAGTTCATCACCCACCAGGTAGGCTTCGGTGTTGCGCTTGTCGTCTTCAATCAATGCGCTACCAGGAAAATCTCCGGAGGCGGCCAGCACACCGCGAAGAAAGAGCCGCAGATTGGTTTCTGGCAGGTTTTCAGTATCGGGTTCCGTTTGGGGCGCCTCTTTGCCGGGTTCTCCAAACAAAGCAAAAGAGGCCAGGTTCACCTCTGGAACTTTCCGGGTGTCGGTTTCCGCCTTTGTCATGTCAGCGGTGGAGGTGGTGTCGCCGGCACTGGTTTCATTCTGCCAGAAACGAACGCCCTGCCACGCTGTCACAGTAATCATGGCGATGCCTGCGACGGTGGTGAGTATCAGTGGTAACCTTGAACTGGTAAAAAGCATCGAATGTCCCGAAAAGAGCAGGTGTGGGCCGGCAAAAGGCCCACAGGTTATCAGACTGCAACGATTTATTGGCAGTATAGTGTATAGAGTTATTCAGCGGTTCCATATCCTATGGTAGCCTTTCTGAATTAATTGAATGGAAAGGGATTCTGGAACTTTTTTCTTCCCGCCCCGGCAACAAAACGAGGATGATCGTGGACACAGACACAGAACTTCAGCCGCAGGATGCTCCGCTGGGCCGTCTACCTTTCACGTTCGCCAAACGCAACGGTGTGATCCTGACCCGTGACGACGAAGGCGACCCTGTCATCCTGGTACGGCCCGGGGCGGGTCACTCAGCCCTGGCGGAAGCCAACCGCATCAGCGGAGGGCGTGCAAGGTTTTCTCCCATTGATCCGGCCCGATTCGACGCCGCGCTGAACGCGGCCTATCAGAATGATTCCGCCGAAGCCATGCAAATGGTGGAAGGTATTGGCGATGATATGGATCTGGCGTCGCTGGCGGATTCGGTGCCGGAGACTGAAGACCTGCTGGAGCAGGAAGACGACGCCCCGATCATCCGGCTCATCAACGCCATTCTCACCGAGGCGGTCAAAACCAGCGCTTCGGATGTGCATATCGAAACCTACGAAACACGACTAGTGGTGCGCTTCCGGGTGGATGGTGTACTACGGGAAGTGGTGCAGCCCAAGCGAGCACTGGCACCGTTGCTGGTGTCGCGCATCAAAGTCATGGCCAAGCTGGACATTGCGGAGAAGCGGATACCACAGGATGGGCGTATCGCCCTGCGGGTTGCAGGGCGTGAGGTCGACATTCGTGTGTCTACCATGCCGTCATCCAGCGGTGAACGGGTGGTATTGCGTCTTCTGGACAAACAGGCCGGGAGCATTCGCCTGGAATCCCTTGGTATGGCGGGCGGCGATCTGAAAATACTGCGCCGGCTGATCTATCGGCCCTATGGGATTATGCTGGTCACCGGCCCCACGGGTTCTGGTAAATCGACAACGTTGTATGCGTCGTTGCAGGAAATCAACGATCGCAGCCGGAACATACTGACGGTTGAAGACCCAATTGAGTACAACCTGCCCGGTATCGGCCAGACCCAGGTCAACACCAAGGTGGATATGACCTTCGCCAGGGGGCTGCGGGCCATTCTGCGTCAGGACCCGGATGTGGTCATGATTGGTGAAATCCGTGATCTGGAAACGGCGGAAATTGCCGTTCAAGCCAGTTTGACCGGTCACTTGGTGCTCTCGACTCTCCACACCAACACCGCCGTGGGTGCGATTACCCGCCTGATGGACATGGGCATTGAGCCGTTCCTGATTTCCTCCAGCCTGGTGGGCATCGTGGCCCAGCGATTGGTGCGTGTGCTCTGTAAAGACTGTTGTGAACCCTACACACCGAGCGAAGAGCATTGCGAATTCCTGCAACAGGACCCGGCCAATCCGCCGACGATTCACCGCGCCAAGGGCTGCGAACACTGCAACCAGTTGGGCTATAGGGGCCGTATTGGTATCTACGAAGTGGTTGAGGTCAACGAGGAGATCAGTTCATTGATCCATAAACGGGCAGGGGAGCTGGATCTTGAACACGAGGCCAGACTTCATGGGCCGAGTATCCATGCCGATGGCGTCCGGAAAATTCTGGATGGGGTGACCACGGTCGAAGAGGTCCTTCGCGTGACCCACCGGAGCAGGTAACCCCATGCCAGCATTCGATTACAAGGCGCTCGACAGTCGCGGCAAACAGAAGCAGGGCGTTGTCGAGGCCGATGCGCCAAGGGCGGTGCGCCAGCAATTGCGTGAACGGGGCCTGACGCCCCTGGCGGTGGAGCCTGCCTCGGAAAAGCAGGCCCGGAGCAATCCCCTCAGTAGCCGGGGCAGCCTGGCAACGGCGGACCTGGCCCTGGTGACCCGTCAGTTGGCGACGCTTATCCAATCCGGCATCCCCATTGAACAGGCACTTTCGGCAGCCGCCCAGCAGTCTTCCAAACCACGCATTCGCAGCATGCTCATTGCCATACGCGCGAAAGTCATGGAGGGTTACAGCCTGGCGGACAGCCTGGGTGAATTCCCGCGGGCCTTTCCGCGGCTCTATCGTTCCACCGTTGCGGCGGGTGAACATGCCGGGCATCTGGATTTGGTGCTCAACCGACTGGCGGACTATACCGAGGCCCGTCAGGAGGCCCGTCAGAAAATCCAGTTGGCGGCCATTTACCCCATCATTCTCAGCGTTGTGGCCATCGCCATTGTGGTGTTCCTGTTGACCTATGTGGTGCCGGACATCATTGAGGTGTTTGTGAAGCAGGGGCAGGAGCTTCCGGCGCTGACGGCTGCCATGCTGGCAGTCTCTGATTTCCTGGGCGACTACGGTATTTATCTGCTGATACTGATTGTTGTCGCACTGGTTGTTTTCCGGTGGTCGTTAAAGAAGCCCTCGTTCCGGCTCCGTTTCCATAAAAGCCTACTGAATATGCCGCTGTTTTCAGGCATGGTCCGCGGTGTCAACACAGCGCGCTATGCCAGTACACTGAGTATTCTGACGACCAGCGGTGTGCCGTTGGTGGAAGCCATGCGTATTGCCGGTGAGGTGCTCTCGAATGACCATCTGCGCCAGGAACTGCGGGATGCAGCCAGAAAGGTGAGTGAAGGCGGTTCCCTGCATCGCTCGCTGGATCAGACGGGGTACTTCCCGCCGATGATGCTGCACATGATCGCCAGCGGTGAAGCCAGCGGCGAATTGGACAGCATGCTGGAGCGGACCGCGACGATGCAGGAGAACACATTGCAGTCCAAGATTGCTGCCATCGTAGGCCTTTTTGAGCCGATGATGCTGCTGTTGATGGGCGTGGTTGTGTTGATTATCGTGCTGGCAATCATGCTTCCGATCCTCAATATGAGCAACCTGGTTGGCTAGGCCAGGACTGGCGGGCCAATTCCATTTCCAAACCCAGAGATAGGGACAGATGAAGAGCGAAACAATGAAACTTCAAATGGCACAACGGGGTTTTACCCTGATCGAAATCATGGTGGTCATGGTCATTCTGGGCCTGCTGGTAGCCATTGTGGCACCCAATATCATGGGGCGAAGTGACCAGGCACGGGTGACGGTGGCGGAAACGCAGATGAGTAACGTAGCGAATGCCCTGGACCTCTACCGTCTCGACAACAGCCATTACCCGTCCACTCAACAGGGCCTTGAGGCACTGGTGTCCAAGCCCAGTGGCAGCCCAGAGCCTCGAAACTGGAACCCCGAAGGCTATCTCAACAGCGTTCCCGAAGACCCCTGGGGTGCACCGTACCAGTACGTAAATCCAGGCCGGGAAGGCCCGTATGACCTGTATTCCTACGGTGCGGACGGCCGGGAAGGTGGTGACGGTGATAACGCCGACATCAGCGTGTGGAAGGTCAGGGACTGATTGTGCTCTCCAGGACGCGACAGTCGGGCTTCACACTGATCGAAATACTCGTTGTCCTGGTGGTGGTTGGACTGCTTGCAGCGCTTGCCGTTATGTCCATGGGCGGCAGTTCCCGTGATCGCGAGATGGAAAACGAAGTTCGCGAACTTTACCTGTTGATGCAGACAGCCTCAGAGCAGGCGATACTGAACAATACTGAACTGGGGCTGGTTCTTGAGGATGACGGCTTTCGGTTTGTCGCCTGGGAAGAGTTGAGTGGTGAATGGAAGCAGCCAGCCGAGCGGATGTTCCGGACACGGAGCTTTCCAGAATGGATCACGGTGACTGAATACATCGAAAGCGATACCCCACGCCTGGCGACTGACGAAGATGAACTGAGACCGGATGTGGTGTTCTTTTCCAGCGGTGAAACCACACCCTTTGAGATTGAATTTCTTGTTGGCCGCGACGATTCCCGGATGCACACCATTACGTCTGATGGCGTTTCTCCCCTGGAATGGCGCTATCCCGGGAGCCAGGAGGCCGAGGAAGAATGAAGGACCAACGCGGGTTTACACTGATTGAGGTCCTGGTGGCTTTGCTGGTGTTTGGCCTGATTGCGACCGCCGCTGCTGAGGTTGGCAGTCAGTATATTTCCAGTTATGAGCGAATTCGCGACAAAACCCTGGCTGGCTGGGTGGCGGACAATCGCATCAACGAAATCCGGCTTCAGGAAAACCTGCCCTCTATTTCAGAGAACTCGGACGACATCGAATACGGCTCGTATCGATGGCAGGTAACCACCGCCGTTCTTGCCACTGAAGATCCATCCATTCTTCGTGTTGAAGTGACCGTAGCCCAATATCGCGGCGACAGAACTGAACCCGCCCCGATTCACACGCTGTCTGCGTTTATTGGTGAGAACTGATGTCGACCTCCTTGATTGTTTGCCAACAAAGGTCGTGCGCTTCCGCTCAAGCTGGCTTTACCCTTATGGAAGTGCTGATTGCCGTGACCATTACCGCTGTTATCGGTCTCGGGGTATGGCAGGTGTTGGGCAATGTGGTCGCGTCCAGGGACCGGGTCAACGAAGTCGCGGAACAGTTTGATGACATCCAGCGCACCATGCTCTTGCTGGAGCGGGACATTACTCAGGTGGTGAACCGTTCCGCCCGCGACATTTACGGTGATTTTCGTCCCGCTTTGACCAGCCGTGAGGAAGAGTTTTCATTGATTCTCACCCGCCAAGGCTGGCGCAACCCTCTTGGCACCCGCCGCAGCAGTCTGCAGCGGGTGGGCTGGGAATACACCGGGGACGAACTGCGCCGCCGATACTGGGTCACCGTCGATAGGGGGCAGGAAGACAACAGCCAGGACCTTCTTCTGCTCTCCAACGTTACTGACTTCGCGGTTCGATTTCTCGATGACCAGCGAAACTGGCGGGATGAGTGGCCTGGCGAAGAGAGCATGGCGAATATGTCGCCGGGCACGCGTCCCGACATCCCTTTACCTCTGGGTATTGAGGTCACCATAGAGCATGAACGCTTTGGAGAGCTGGTCAGAACCTTCACGCTGCCTGATTTTGATAATGACGTTGCTCAGGGTGTGGTGAATAGCGTCAACGATGCCGCAGATGATGAGGGCGATGATCAACAACAGGATCAGGATCAAAACCCAAACCCGGGCCAGGACACATCCGGGACAGGAGTGACGGGTGGCTAAGCGTTTATTCAACGGTAGGCACGGTGAGCGCCAGAGTGGCGTTGCACTGATTATGGTTCTCCTCGCCATGGCGCTGGTGGTCATGTTGGCCACGGGCATGACGCAGCAGCAAAGCGTGCGGGTATTCCGCGCCAGCCACTACCTTGCCCAACAGCAGGGGCACAGCGTGGCCCTGGGAGCGGAAGCCTTTGCTCGCCAGATTCTGGTGCGCGACTTTGAGGAAGACAAGGAGGACAACCTCATGGTGGATAGCCTGGACGAGTTCTGGGCCAAGAATGCCGCCATTCTCCCACTGGACGACAATGGCGTCGCCGAGGTCCAGATCGATGATCTTGGTGGCAGGATCAATCTCAATGACCTGGTGAGTGCCAATGGGCAGGTCGACCCTATGGTTCGTGATCGAATCGCTCGTTTGCTCCAGGTGCTTGATATCACCACAGTCAATGTCGATGCACTGGTGGATTGGATCGATCCGGACGACCAGACGGTCAGCGCCTATGGGGCCGAAGACGGGCAGTACCTTTCGGCCGACCCGGCTTATCGGGCGGGCAACCAGCCGTTTGTCGATGTTTCCGAACTTCGCATGATTGATGGTATGACAGAGGAAGCCTATCGGGCTCTTAGGCCTCACGTAGCGGCGTTGCCGGTGACCGGTTTGGGTATCAACGTGAATACCGCGACAGCACCAGTGCTCAGGTCTCTCCATGAGGAACTGACACAGGCACAGGCAGACGCTATTCTTGAGAGACGTTTGGAAGAGCGCTTTGAGAATGTACAGGACTTCCTGGCAATAGATGAATTTGCAGGGAGGGGAATGAAACCGACGGGCCTCGGCCTGCAAACCCGTTTTTTTGAAGTAGTATCGCGGATTACCTACGATAACCGGGTTGCCAATCTGGTCAGCACGGTTTATCGAAGCCCGGAAGGCGAGATGCAGACGGTGTCCCGTGACACCGGGCAAAAGAATCGCATTACCAAGGAACCGTTCACGGTCTCCGAGCAATAGGGAAGTCCGGAGCCGGAAAATCGTCACAAAAAGAACCGATAACCTCGAAAAGGTTTCGAAAAAGGAAACTGTTCAGAATGTCATATCGCCTCTACGTCAGGCCGCGGCCACCGTTCGCAGACCCCGACGCCAACCCGGAAGCCCAGTTATACAATTGGGTGCTGGTGGATGCCAGCGGAGATGCCCAGGCCCGGGGAACCGCGGACCCGCGAGACGCCATTGAACAGACGCTGGCCCAGAACGACCTCGATAACGTGCTGTTGGTTGGTCTCATTCCCGGCGACGAGGCGCTCTTCTGTGTGGCTGATATTCCAGCGAAACAGACGAGATTTGTTCATCAGGCGCTCCCTTACGCGGTTGAAGAGCAGGTTGCCCAGGATATCGAAAGCGTTCATCTGGCTCTTGGCAACCGTACGGAAAAAGGTTTTCGGGTGGCGGCCATCGACCACGGGCAAATGGCAGAATGGGTGGTAATGTTCAGTGGTTGGGATCATCTCAAGCTGGATGCGATTTATCCGGATTCCAGCTTGCTGCCATTGACTGAAGGTGGTTGGTCGGTTTGCCTGGACGGGGATTCTGCCATGCTGTCCAGCGACCAGGGGGAGTGGCTCAGTGTTCATGCGCGGAACCTCGCGATGTTTGCGCAAACGCTCGCCTTGCCGCCCTCCGATGAAGTAGTCGCTGAGGTGCCGGTGACGGTTTATGGCACTGAGCAGGAATTCGAGCACCAGCAGGCGGATCTGGGTGAGCTGAAAGCATCGGGGCGCCTGGTGGTCCGCGAGGAAACGCTGGAATTGATGCCGCTGGAACTGCTGGCACACTCCCACCATCATCACCTTTGCCAGCCGATCAATTTGTGCCAGGGGGCCTACAGCATCCGCACGGGAAAATCGAGCGCGCTGGGGGCGTGGAAACCGCTGGTTGCCGTGGCATGCGTGTGGTTTGTGATCCAGATTGGCGTGGAAGTCGGCATGGGATTCTACTATCAGCAGCAAGCCGACGAGATTCGGGAACAGGCAATGGCGGTTTATCGTGACGCCTTCCCGGGGGATACCAGGACCCATTCCGGTAACGTGCGCCGTGTTGTTGAAGGGCAGTTGCGTCAGCTTCAGGCGGAGGGGCCAGACGCCGGATTCATTACGTTGATGAAGTACACGGGTGAACAGTATTCGAAGATTCCCGATGCGCGCGCTGTCACCTTCAATTCGGTGAACTACAGCAAGAACCGTGGGGAACTTGTGGTCGATGTGCGTGCAGACAGTTACGACAAACTCAGCACCTTGAGAAATGGCCTGACCAGTCGCGGACTGGAAGCGAAGATCGGTTCGGTGGTTAATGAATCCAATGGCGCCCGCGGTCGCCTGACGGTTTCCGGAGGGTAACGGCATGTTAAACAGGATCAAGGAGCAGCCAGCCGTCGGAAAGCTCATCGCCCAGTATGACCAGTTGCCTCGCAGGGACCAGCAGGCCCTGTCGGTTCTTGCGGTGGCCATTCTCCTGGGTATTCTCTACTTCGGAGTCTGGCGCCCTGCGACGGGATTCCATGACGAAGCCGTGGACGCGCGGGAGCGTGCCACCGAATTGCTGGCGTGGCTTGAGACAAATCGTAAATCATTGGAGCGTCTGTCCAGTGCCGGCACGTCTCAGGGTGGGGCTGCAGGCGGTGATACACCGGCAGATGGTCGTGCGCTTATGGCTCTGGTGACTCGCAGCGCCAGCGAGGCAGGCCTTTCCCTGCAGCGCTTCGAGCCCAGTGGTGAGGACGCCATTCGCGTCTGGCTCGAAGGTGCACCCTTTACCGAGGTGGCCAGTTGGTTGGAGCGGTTGAACACTGGCCACGGTGTGGAGATAGATCAGGCATCCATGGACCGCCAGAACGACCCGGGAATTGTATCCGTACGTCTGACATTGACGATTTGAGACAGGTAACTGGAGAGCCTTTGATGAACGACGGCACAGAAAACAAGAACAATCCGCAGCCGATCATCGTCCGCCTTGACGGGAGTGCCCGAAATGAGGCGATTTCCATATTGGTGCATGCCTACCGTGACGAACCTACGTTCGAGTATCTGTTTGATCACCGCCGCCCAGGCTACCAACAGCGGGTACGGGCAACAGTTCGGGAACTGATTGATCTTTATTTTGGTCTGAATCAGGACGCCGTGGGCGTGTTGGTGAACGATACGCTTGTGGCCGTTGCCTTCATCGGCGAACCGGAGCTCCGGCTGAATCTCGCGGAGCAGATCAGTTGGCGCATTCGTATGGTTTTGACAGCCGGGTTTGCCTGCACCCGTCGTTACCTGGATTATCACGAAAAAATCAGGGAAATGTTGCCGCAGCCCCTGGCTCATCAGTTGCCATTGATGGGCGTAAATCCGAACTACCAGAACAAGGGTTACGGGCGTTTACTGTTGTCTACGGTTGAAAAGCTATGCGCAGAAAACCCCCGTGGAAGCGGGCTTGTTCTCGATACCGGCAATAGCCGGTATCTCCCGTTCTACGAGTCCGAAGGATTCCGTAGCCTTGGCACTATCCGCCTGGGCAGTTTTGAAGATCACATCTTATTCCGCGAGGTCCGCCCCGGTGAAGCGGCGGTGGCTCCCGGTTGAGCGAAATGATTGCCGCAAATGACAGGAGACGTTGTGTCTGACAACCAGGACTTTGATCTGATAATCGTGGGCGCCGGTTCCGGCGGTGTGAGACTGGCACGTATGTCAGCTGCCAAGGGCGCTCGTGTGGCTGTAGTGGAATCGCGCTATCTGGGTGGCACGTGCGTCAACGTGGGCTGCGTACCCAAGAAACTGTTTGTCTATGGATCTCACGCCGGTGAAGACATAGAAGATGCTGCGGGCTATGGCTGGAACGTGCCAGGGGACCAGATCAGTTTTGACTGGACCCGGCTGGTTGCCAACAAAAACGCCGAAATCGAACGTCTTAACGGTATCTATGGGCGTATGCTTGCCAATGCCGGCGTTACGGTCATAGAAGGCACCGCGTCACTGGCCGATGCCCACACAGTGGTAGTGGGAGAGCGGTCCTATACAGCCAAGCATATCACTATCGCCACCGGCAGTTGGCCCGTGGTTCCGGATGTGCCCGGCAAGGAATGTGTTCTTACCTCGAACGAGATGTTTTATCTGCCGCAACTGCCAAGGCAGGCAGTGGTCTGGGGCGGTGGCTACATAGCGGTGGAGTTTGCCGGTATTCTTGCCGGGCTTGGTGTCGAGACAACACTTCTCTATCGCGGTGATCTGTTCCTTCGCGGTTTCGATGACGACGTTCGTGAGTTTACCGCTACGGAAATGCGCAAAAAGGGCGTGGACCTTCGCTTTGGCGTCAATATCGAGTCTATCGAGAGCGAAGACACTCACTACAACGTCGACCTGACCGATGGCTCCCGGCTGCATACTGGCCTGGTGATGGCAGCTACCGGGCGCCGTGCATTGGTGGATGGCCTGGGGCTTGAGGGTCTTGGCGTGCAGCTCAGTGCCTCCGGCCATGTGGTTGTGGACGATCACTTTCAGACCGTCGTACCCTCCATTACAGCCCTTGGCGATGTTATCGGCACCCCTCAACTGACGCCGGTAGCGCTTGCTCAGGGTATGGTGCTGTCCCGCCGACTGTTCGGAGACGGGCAGGGCGAGATGGACTATGCCTGCATTCCTACGGCGGTCTTCTGTCAGCCCAATATCGGAACGGTCGGCCTGACGGAAGCAGAGGCGAGAGAAGCCGGGCACAAGCTCCGTATCTACCGGTCAGAGTTCAAACCGATGAAACATACCTTGAGTGGGCGGGATGAGCGGTCACTGATGAAACTTGTGGTGGATGCAGACACAGACCGGGTGCTGGGTGCGCATATGGTTGGGCCCGATGCCGGGGAAATTACCCAGGGGATAGCGGTTGCCCTGAAAGCTGGCGCGACAAAAGCACAGTTCGACAGCACTATTGGTATTCATCCGACCTCCGCGGAAGAGTTTGTCACCATGCGCGAGCCCGTCGCATAATCTTACTAAAAGCCGCTGGTTACACCCGTATCCAGCGGCTGAGTACCGCTCTCAGGTTTTCTTTTCTCACGGGCTTGGCGAGGTAATCGTTCATGCCCGCCTCTCGGCAGCTGGTTTCGGTTCCCGGGAGAGCGTCTGCTGTCAGCGCAATAATTGGGGTTCCACCCTGACCGTTGCTCTTTTCCCATTCCCGGATGCAGCGGGTGGTTTCATAACCGTCCATCACCGGCATCTGGCAATCCATCAGGATAACGTCGTAGCCTGAGTGATTGGTTCGAACCAGTTCCAGTGCCTCCTCACCATCGGCCGCAGCGTCCGTCTCAAAGCCCAGCCGTCGGAGCAGAGCGGTGGCGACCCTCTGGTTCACCATGTTGTCCTCCACCACGAGAGCACGGGCTTGCTCGCTGCCGGTTTTGATAGGGCCCTGTTCCGAAGCTTCAACATGATCGACCCGGGTTGCCAGTTCAAAGGGCAGTTCGAAGCGGAACTGCGACCCTTTGCCAATGTCGGTCTCAACTTTAACGTGACCGCCCATCAGCTCAACCAGTCTCTGGACCAGCGAAAGCCCCATGCCGGTTCCGCCATAACTGCGTGAATCACCTGTATCGAGTTGCTCAAATGAGTTAAAGATGTCGTGAATCCGTTCGACAGGGATACCACAGCCGGAATCACTGACGGTGCAGTTGAGCACCAGGCAGTTCTCCTCAAGAGAGAAAAAGCCAGCCTGTACTTTGATGAAGCCGTCGCCCGTGAATTTGATGGCATTATCGATGAGGCCCGCCAGGATCTGGCGCAGGCGTGGAGCATCTCCCAGCACAAGCAGACGGTCCGGCCAGTCTCCTATGAACTTGGTGGACAACGCCAAACCCTGCTGTTCAGCGACATGACGGTAGCTGGCCGCGCAGTTGGTGATCAGTTCTTTCAGGTCAAACTCGCGGTTATCCAGCTCCAGCGTACCCCGGTCAATATGGGAATAGTCCAGGATGTCGTTGATGACCGTCAGCAAGTCCTCCGTGGACTGCCGCGCGGTCTGAAGATAGTCTTTTTGTCGAGCACTCAGGGCTTCATCGGTCACCAGTTCGATCATTCCCAGAACACCGTTAAGCGGCGTTCGTAACTCATGGCTCATGGTGGCAAGAAACTCGGATTTGGCTCGATTCGCCATTTCCGCACGTCCCCGGGCTTTTTCAGAGGAGGCCAGGGTTTCATCCCTGGATGCCTTCAGATTCCTGAGATGCCTGGAGAGAGCATTGAGGCTTTCCTCCAGTTCCCGGATTTCCCGGGTAGCGCCGGCAAGGCCGACCTCAACTTCCTCGTATTCCCGGTTGGTCAGTTTTGCAACCCGACGGGACAGGCCATGGATTGGTAAGACGATACTGTTCAACGAGTGATTAACGATTAACAGTGTAAACAGCAACAGCGAGAATCCAACCGCCAGTGATGTCCAGAGGATATCCTGCCGGCGCGCAGCGAGTTGGGCTTTGTTGACACCCACCTGAACAGTACCTACACGAAGCGCTCCTGACCCGAATCCGTAGTTAGGTTCGAACCATTCGGTCTGACGATCTTCACCCAGATCAAGCGGTTGTTGCAGTATTTCTGCTTCGAAGACATCGAAGGTCTCTTCAGCATTGATATTGCCGGGGTCGTCCGTGGAAACAAACCCAACCTCGTCACCCACCACGTTGGAGACTCGTATCCATTGGGCGCGGCTGCGCCGCAGCGATTGCGACAATATCTGTTCAAGGGACGCCGTATTCCCTGAAACGACTGCGTATTCAACCGCCGGCGCAAGGCTGTCAGCCAGCATCTGACTGCTTTCAGCCAGGTCCTTGCGGGCGTCATCGAGCCGAGCAGATGTAAAGAACACCATCAACACGATGAACATGACAATCGCCGGAGCCGCGCCCAGTAGCAGCAGCTTCCGTGTAAGGGAGACCGGCCTGCCCATACGCTTACTCATCAGACGCCTCCTCGGAACCGGCCAACCGCTCGCGAACAGAATTGATGATCTCCTGACGGTCGGGCAGGGGAATGTTCAGAGAGCGCGCAACCTGGTCGTTGAGCTCAATTCTGAAGACATCGGGATAGGCGGGCGGGGGAAACTGACCATCACGGCGGTATTGTTCTATGTAATTCGCTGCCAGTTTGGCGATTTCGGTTAAAGGGGTATAGGTAGACGCCAGCGATCCCGCTTTCACATAAGCCTGACTCGGGCCGATGACAATCCGATTACGACGATAGGCCGTCAGTAGAATGTGCTTGATGGTTCTGGGGTTGTATATACCGCTGTCTGGCGCGGCCAGAATAAAGTCGCCGTAGTTCAGTGCGTGAATGAGTGTTGGTATCAGGTCGTCGTCGGAACTGACGACAAAGACTCGCGCCTGGAGCCCGTAGGTGGGCAGTTTATCAACCAGCGGTTCGTAGAGCTCGACAGTTTCGGGGCGTGCAAGCATCGCCACCCGGGTGGCATGGGGCAGAATCTCCTGTCCGGTGATGGCCTGCCTGATTAAAGGGGGATTGTACAGTATGCCGGAAACCGACCCTTCAGAGCGCTCTGAATATCCACTGATAAATGACTGATCCACAAGTAAAGCCAGGATGGGCACATCACGATTCTCCTGCCGGACTCGAGTAAAGGCCTCAGGCCCGAGCGTGATGACCGGTGTGGTATTGTCGAGAGCCGTCTGTCCGCTATGGAAGGAGCGGATGTTGACGTCGCTGCCCAATGTTTCTTCAAGAAGCGAGAGCATGCGGCGGTTCAGAGCCGAGTTCCCGGAACCGGCCAGATACACCTGGGGACCCGAAGAGGATTGTGCGAAAACAGACTGATAGGGTACGGACAACACGAAAAACAGTAGCAGTACGGCACTGGCCAGGACGCGCCGACTGGCATGGCCGCCTGGTTTTCTCCCCACTTTGGTGTTGTACGTTGGTTTCATACCGTCCAGGGTCGGGTATCGTCCGTGTGGTGCCTTTAGAATCTTACGCCGACTTCAGCGAAGAACTGGTTGTGGTCCTTGATGACGTTGTCAGGGCTCAGATCCACATCTCGGTTCAGGTAGTGTTGCATGGTAACGGCAAATTCATAGCTATAGCCGGTTCTGAAAATGTGCCTTGCCAGTCTCAGATCCAGGCGCTCGAACTGCGACCGCCTGAACTCATCGGCAAAATAGAACGCCGCTGATGAGGTCAGGTTGAAAGGCAGATCCTGTATCCACGCAAAACTTCCTGAATGCCGGACCGACAACCGCCCCAACAGGTCAATGGCGTATTGTTTGTCACCGGCATCGCGATCATTGGCGCCGGTGTAGCGGCCATCCTGATCCAGATAAGCATAGCTCATCCTCAGCTTTGTACCGGGAAAGTCCAATGACGCCTCTACCTCAAAGCCTTTCTGATCGAGTGCGACATTGTTGTCGATGGTCCAGTCTTCTTCGTTGATGATGCCGCTGATCATGTCTCGAAGCTGATCGTTGAAATAACGAACTTCCAGTGACAAGGTGGAACTGTCCAGATAGTACTGGCCAAAATAGCTTATTTCCCGGGAGATTATGCGCTCTTCCTCAAGTGTTTTACCATACGTCGATGTGGCTGGGTCGACCAGGTTAGCGACCAGGAATCGTTGCCCTTCAAGAAAGGCGTATGGTGGCTGAACATTCCGGGGGCGGTAGGACCAGTCCGGATTCTGTTCGAACGCATCCGGTGTGCGTACTGCCTCGGAGTAGACAAATCGAAGCGTGTGGTTGTTGGCCAGGATGAAGTTAGCGGCCACCCTCGGCGAAAAATAGCCTTCGTCGGTTGTTGTCGTTTTTTCCCAATTACCGCCGGCGTTCAGGGTGAGCCAACGTAATGGCGAGTACTCGAGGTTCCCAAAAACCTGTGCCTGGTAGTTATTGCCGCGGCCGTTGAAGTAGGTCTCTGACCGATAGGTATCTTTACGGTAGCCAAGACCCGATACCAGCTTCAGGTCCCGGTTGAACAGCAAGGTATCCTGAATTTCGAACTCCAGGCGGGATTCCTCGATGTCTTCATTCAGGTATGCCCTGAAAGGGTCTACTTCGTTGGCTGAGCAGGGGTCGAGATCAGGGGTGTTTCCCATGAGAATATCGTTGAAGGTATCCCCGGGGATGCATATGCTCCAGCGCTGCCGGCGATCATAGTTCTGGAAGCTGGCCTGAACATGGTAGAAATGGTTTTCGGAGGTCGTCACGTTCAGGCGGGTTTGCAGATAGTAGTCGTCGACGACGATATCAGGGTGGTCATCAGCGCCAAGTTTTCCGTTCTTGATCTGGTCCTCTTCGTTAATGCCGTCCACTACACCGCCGCGCACGTCCAAACTGTACTGGCTGTTCAGGAACAAACTGCTGTCGTATGTAAAGGTATTGATGTCATAGCCATCATGAAAAGGGTAGTAGATGTCGTCATCTTCCTGCTCATCAAAGCCGTCCGATTTACGCTTCTCGTAGGCCAGGCGCCAGTTATAGTCACCAGAGGCATTGCCGGCAGAGCCAAAGACTCGCTTATAGCCTCTGGAGCCGGTAACGGCACGGGCCTCAACTCCGGCCGTATCCTCAGGCGCACGGGTGATGATATTAATGGTTCCGAGGAAGGCATTGATGCCATACGCGGCGCTGTTTGGCCCGCGGCTGACCTCGATTCGTTCTATCAACTCAAGAGGAACCGGCATGGTATTCCAGTCCATGTCCGACAGGTTAGGCCGGTATGATGTGCGGCCATCGACCTGAACCTGCAATCGACGCTGTTCATAATGTACAGTGCCGTGGTAACTGGTTACCGGGTTATTGCTCCCGACCTCGGCGACGGTCATCCCGGGGACCAGGCGAAACACCTCTACCAGGTTCATGATACCGAGATCCCGGATCATTTCGCCGGTGATGATGGTGGTCGTGCCGGGCACACGGGACTTCGGTTGCCTGAGACGGGTTGTGGTCAGTACCTCTGGAATTCTGGAATCCATTTCAAAGGCTTCCGGTGAATCACCAAGCGCTGCCAACTCGAAGGTCTGGTCGTCGCTTTCCTCCGCTGCCGCAGCTACCACCGGAAAAACGGCAATGAACGTGCCTGCAAACACCAAAGCCAGGCGGCTGCGATAAGTTTCAGGACGAACAAGCCCCGGAATTTTAGTGAGATAGGTCGTAACGGACATGAGTGTCGTTTTATACTTTGCCGAGTGTGGGATTTTTTATGGTGGACGCTTTTTTTCATATCCTAGGTGACCAGATTACATTTGTCTCTCAAAAATTTAATGAAAGTCTGATGAATGAGTTACAACTCTATGAATTGTTGGGAAGTATTGGGTATTGAGCCCACCGGAGATCATGCCCGTATCAGGGCGGCTTATGAGCAGCAGGAAAAGTTCGCTTCCGGTGAGGAACTTGAACAACTGCGGCAGGCATTCAAGGAAGCAACGGGCGGCGAGTCGCAAATGGCCAGCGATCCATCCGATGCCGATAATGAAGGGCAACCTCAGGTTGCTGAAACCCCTGCGGCAGTGAGACAGGAGGCTGAAGGGCTGGATGCATCGGAACGTCAGGTGGTACGCGAGGTGGTGATTCAGGTCCGAGCCCTGCTGAATGATTCCAGTCGCAGCAAGGACGCGCAGATTTGGAAAGCGATTCTCGGAGAACCGCCTGCGGATCAGCCTCATGTTCGCAAGGAAATTGCCGACACGCTGGAGCCTCAGGTTCGCCCGATGGCGGAAAACGGCAGCTTCCCGGCACCGGTTGTGCAGTTTCTGGCAGGGTGGTTTGACTGGTATAGCTTGCGGGACGCACATGCGCACGACGCTGACGAGGACGATACGGAGGCGGAAAAGTCAGCGGGGGATCAACAGCCGCAGGAAGAACTGCCGCCCCAGATGGTTAACTTCTGGCCGGCAGTCATTGGCTGGATCGTCGGCCTGGCTGTATTGGCAACCTTATTCAGTGGTATGGGGGGCGGCGGCTGACGCGGCCTCAATCTTGCGGCGATACGTCTGAGCCAGCATGGCCCCCACAATGACCTGAATCTGGTTGTAGCACATGATCGGCAGCACGATCATGCCAAATCCGGGATGGCCGGAGAACAGCACCTTGGCCATGGGCAGGCCGGACGCCAGACTCTTCTTTGAGCCGCAGAACACCACGGCGGCCTCGTCTTCCAGGCTGAATCCAAACCGGCGAACCACGAACATTGCCAGCACCATAAAAAACCCCAGTAACGCGAAGCACAGCAAAATGGCCAGCAGAATCGCCTTCAACGGCAGGTTCTGCCACAGGCCACTTGCGACCGAATGGGAAAAGGCGGAATACACGATCAGCCAGATCACACACTGGTCATAGCGGGAGGTGAGCGTTTCATTCCGAGCCAGGAAACCACCCAACAAGGGACGCAGGCCGTGGCCAACCGCAAACGGAAGAAGCAGTTGCAGCACGATGTCTTTGAGCGCCTCAGCTACCGAAAAACCGCCGTCGCCCGACGTGCTTACCAGCAGCAACAGCAGGAACGGTGTCAGCATCATGCCAAATACGTTGGAAGCGGCAGCGCTACAAATGGCGGCGGGCACGTTGCCCTTTGCCATGGCGGTATAGGCAATCGAGGAAGAAACGGCTGACGGCAGCACACCCAGATACAGGAATCCCAACCCCAGATCGGCCGGCATCCATTGAGGTGCAAAGCGGCTGATTTCATTGATGGGCAATGCCATCAGGGGAAAGAAAACGAAGGTGAAAGCGGTAATGATGATGTGCAGGCGCCAATGGGTGGCACCGGCCACGATCTGTTCACGTGAAAGCGCTGCTCCATGGAGGAAAAACAGAAGTGCCACGGCCACAGTGCCTGCGGTTGCCAGGGCGCTGGCCGCATCACCACGCACCGGCAGGAACGTGGCGAGGACAATCGCACCCAAAAGCAGTAGCGTGAAAGTATCGAGCCTGAATTTCATGGATGCGTCTTCCCCAAGGCTTGAAGGCTTGGCTGGAGCAAGGCTCTCGACAGCGTTTCCGCCTTCGCGGAGTCCTGTCGTCGGATTGCCGCCAGTAGCAGTTCATGGTCCTCCTGGGAAGGTTCAGGAAGTTCTGAATCGAGTTCAGTCAGTTCAATGGTTTGTGTTACCGCATGGGCGAAATAGTCGTACAGCTCCGACAGGGCGGGGTTGTGTGACGCTGCGACCAGGGCCGTATGAAAGGCATGATCGTGACGGATGCGACTTTCAACGTCGTCACCGGCTTTCGCCCGCTCATCCAGGGCGAGTGTCATTCTCTCCAGGTCCCGTGCGTCCCGACGTTCCGCAGCGAGCTTCGCAGCCTCGGTTTCCAGCATGATCCGTACTTCGAGCTTGTCTCTTAACTGGGCGCGGCTGATCCTTCGCAGGGTCTCTCCAGCGTCCTTTGTGGCTCGAACGTAGGTGCCATCGCCCTGGCGCGTCTCCAGCATGCCGGCATGCACCAGAACCCTGACTGCTTCACGAACAGTGTTACGGCTCACGCCAAGGGACTCCGATAGTTGCGCTTCAACGGGCAGTCGTTCGCCAATTGCCCAGTGACCATTTTCAATGGCCTGGCGCAGGCTTCCTATGGCGGTTTCGACGAGAGAGCCCTTGGAAATTCTGGCGAGGTGCATGTTTAAGATCCTGACAAGTGATGACCCAATCATCCTACGAATGTGCTCAAGCTGTCAAACCGACAGAACTCCATAGAGCAATCAGAGCCTAAACGGAAAGATGCAGGAACTCGTAGTCATCCGGATTCACCTCTCTCGTAGCCTTACGATAGGTGAAGGTAAAACCGGGCCAGTTCACGGTGTTCTTGCCGTTACTGTCCAGGTACCAGGAGTGGCAACCGGATTCCCAAACGCTGTCTTTAAGTCTGGCCTGAACGTCCTCAGAGAATGCTCGAAGCCGATCTGGTTTTACATCCATTGCCGTGCCGGGTGTTGCGTTCAATGTATTGATGCAGCCGAGCACGTACCGGACCTGAGACTCCAGCATGTACACAATGCTGTTGTGGGCGAGGTTTGTGTTGGGCCCGTAGAGCATGAAAAGGTTGGGAAATCCGGAAACCGCAATGCCTTTGTAGGCCTCTGACCCAGTGGCCCAGGCCTGATTAAGCGACACGCCCTCGCGGCCGGTGATCTCCATTGGCGACAGGAATTCCGAGGCTGCAAATCCGGTCCCCAGTATGATCGTGTCCAACCGGTGCAAGGAGCCGTCGGTAGTAATCACGCCTTCCTCCACGATACGCTCGATACCTGTGGTGACGAGCTCGACATGAGGCTGATCAACGGCCGAATACCAGTCGTTGGAAATCAGTATCCGTTTGCAGCCGATCTTATAGTCCGGAATCAGATGCCTGTACTTCCCGGGATCGCGAACCTGATGTTTGGCAAAGCGCTTTGCCTGCCAGGCAAAAAGCTCGAGCAAGCTGTTAAAGCGAGTGAAGGCCAGCGCGCGAATTTCATTCTTCCAATAGATCAGGGAGCGGTAGATGCGATCCCAGGCCGGAACCTTCTGGAACAGTGCCTGCTCCCATTTATAGAACGGTCGGTCAGGTTTAGGCAGTACCCAGGCAGCGGAACGCTGGAAAAGGCTGAGAGCTTTTACCTTTGGCACTATTTCCGGTACGAATTGAATGGCGCTGGCGCCGGTACCAATCACGCCAACGCTCTTACCGCTCAGGTCGTGGCCATGGTCCCAGCGGGCGGAATGAAACGTTTTGCCTGCAAAGGTATCAAGGCCGGGAATGTGCGGCCAGGCAGGCTGATTCAACTGGCCGGTAGCGGTGACAACGACATCGGCGGTCAGGGATTCTCCGTCGGTGGTGGTGACTGTCCAGGTGTTGGTGGCGTCGTTGAAAGCTGCGCTGGCGACTTCCTTGTTGAACCGGATATGCGCCGCGAAATCGTACTTCTCGACGCAGTGTTGCATATAGCCAAGAATTTCGGGCTGCAACCCGAACTTTCTTGACCAATCGTGTTTGGGCTCAAAGGAGAAGGAGTACAAGTGAGACTGAACGTCACAGGCGGCGCCAGGGTAGGTATTATCTCGCCAGGTGCCCCCAACCCCAGGCGCTTTTTCCAGCAGGGTAAAGGTCTTAATGCCGGCGTTCCGGAGCTGGATGGCCATGCACAGGCCGCCAAAGCCGGTACCAATGATGATGACAGACGGTGTGGTACTGAGGACACTCTCGTTCACGGAACCTTCCCTTTGACATTATTCTGGGAATTCGGATACCTGATAGATTACATCAGGACAACTCACGAAACGGTAAAATCGCTTTAGGAGTTCAACATGTCTCAGAATATCTACGATAATCAAGCTTTCTTTGACGGGTATGCCCAGCTGCCGCGCTCTCAGTTTGGTTTAGAGGCCGCCCCCGAGTGGGAGTCAGTTCAGGCCATGCTCCCGGATCTTGCCGGAAAACGGGTCATTGATCTCGGATGTGGGTACGGTTGGTTTTGTCGCAGTGCGCGAAATGCAGGCGCCACGGAGGTGCTTGGCATAGATTTGTCCGAAAAAATGCTGGCACGGGCGCGCGAGCTTACCGACGACAGCGGCATCAGCTATCAACGCGGCGACCTCGAACAGCTCGCACTGCCGAGCCAAGCGTTCGACCTGGTGTATAGCTCACTGACGCTACACTATCTCCCCGACCTCGCTCCGTTGCTCGGCGCTGTCTATCAGACACTACAGCCAGGAGGATGGTTGGTCTTTACCACTGAACACCCGATCCATACCTGCGCGGTTCAGCAAGGCTGGCTCATTGATAGCGAAGGCCAGCGGTCATGGGCGGTCAATAGTTATCAGAACGAAGGCCGACGAGTTAGCAACTGGCTGGCTGATGGCGTGATCAAATACCACCGAACTTTGGGCACCACGTTGAACGCGCTGATAGCTGCTGGTTTTGTGCTTCGCCACGTGGATGAATGGGGCCCGAGCGCTGAGCAGATCAGAGCGAACCCGGCGCTCGCTGAAGAAGCGGAACGGCCCATGATGGTGCTAATATCTGCGCAAAGATAAATGCGTCAGGTAATACGGACGCTTGAGCAATGAGCAGAGACGGTTGGGAGGTGGACAAACAGGTCGAATCCGATTGACGTCAGAATCGGATTAACGCAGAACCCCATGTAAACCCGCCGCCGAAGGCTTCCAGCAGCAGCACCTCATTTTTCTGGATGCGACCATCGCGAACGGCAACGTCCAGTGCCAGCGGAATCGACGCAGCAGAGGTATTCCCGTGCTTGTTGACGGTCACCACCACCTGGTCCATGGACATGTTCAGCTTGCGAGCCGTGGCCGCGATAATCCTCAAATTAGCCTGGTGCGGTACCAGCCAGTCCACATCGGACTTCTTCATCTGGTTGGCTTCCAGGGTTTCGTCCACAATTCTACCCAGGGTGTTCACGGCAATCTTGAACACTTCATTGCCTTTCATGTGAACATGGCCTTTGCCAGCCCGGACCTGGTCGAAACCATCGCCAATACCAAAGGGAACGTGGAGCAGGTCTTCGTATTTGCCGTCAGCATGGATGTGGGTCGAGAGAATGCCGGTTTCCTCGCTGGCCTCCAACACTACGGCGCCGGCACCGTCACCGAACAGCACACAGGTGCCTCGGTCTTCCCAATCCAGAATGCGGGAGAACAGCTCCGCGCCAACCACCAGAACCTTTTTGCTGCTGCCGGTTTTGATGAACTTGTCAGCAACCGATAACGCATAGACAAACCCGCTGCAAACGGCCTGGATATCGAACGCCGGGCAGCCATGGATATCGAGTCGCGCTTGTAGAATGCACGCTGAGCTGGGAAAGATTTTGTCCGGAGTGGATGTGGCGAACACAATCAGATCAATGTCGGCAGGCTGAAGACCGGCGGCTTCAATGGCCTTGCGAGATGCTTTCTCAGCAAGATCGACGGTGGTTTCACCTTCTACGGCGATGTGTCGCTGTTCAATGCCGGTACGCTCACGAATCCACTGGTCGCTGGTGTCGACGATTTTCTCCATGTCTTCGTTTGTCATGACATTCTCGGGCAGATAGGAGCCCGTGCCGACAATTCGCGCGTACGTCATGTGCTAGTTTCCTCAGGTGAACGGATCAATACTCAAATTCTTTCAATCATCCTATACCCTATTGATCGCTCCCAGCTATTAGCGTTTTGTCAAAGATGAGCAGGAGATACCCCGGAAAAGCTGGTACTCAGCCCTTAATCAGCTATACCTGTAGACAGGAACTCGTGTTGTGAAGGAGTGCTGCTGATGACAGACCTTCCCCTCGGTATGAAGTATTACCTGCTTATTTTCACCTCAAGCCTGATTGAAGACCTCAATGACTATGGCGTCAAATGGATAGCGAACGAACCGGGCATTGCGATTCGTGACGTTGAGAAGGCGTTTTTCTGTGCTCGGGCCCTCGAAACCAGGATGCCGGACGAACCTGGCCAGGCTGACCCACGCCTGTGGCCGGAGCTTATGAAGTCGATCCATACCATTCGGCGCGTCCTGGACGTGGTCGAGAAAACGACGTTCGATGCTGTGATCGCCGAGGCCATGGAAACCACATCCGATATAGCCCGAGCGGATATCAGGCACGTCTTCGAACAGAAACGGGAAGCAGGGGAGGTGGATTTCCGGCTTCACGGACTTCTCAACACCAAGCCGGACTCCGGCGAACCGGATCCCGCGGTGCGCGAGGCCTTCATGCTGAAACGGGCTCGTCGCTATCAGAGCTTTATGGCCTTCGACGGCGCCACGCTGAATGACGACGAAAAAGTGATACTGAATGACGCGCAATCGGTCGCCCGCCACATAATGGATGGCGACCGTGATAACCGTCGAATTGATGCGTTGCTCGTTATGGGCGCCGTGCTGATTGAAACGGCCAGCGTGAGACCGAAAGCCAGGATACCCCGACTGATCCGGGACAGCTTTGATCGCATGGCCACAAAGGCCGCAATGGCTCTCGGTGCCATTGTCTACCGGGACGAGTATCGCGAGTTTAAAGCTTCTCTCGGATTAGAACGGCTGGATTCGGATTTATAGGGAGCTGCTTTATAACGTTTTAACGGTTCACAACTCCCGATGATGAATGGCATCCTGACTAACCACTCTGCGAAAAGAAGGAGACGAGGTAATGGGCATTTCCAACCACGAACTTCATAACGAATTTCCCCAATTCGGCGAGTTGATCGACGAGCTCAGAAAGAACGACCCGACGTTTCAGCACCATTTCCGGCAGTACGCAGAGCTGGATCAGGAAATTGAAGGCCTGGAGCGCAGGGATGCCCCGATCGGGGATGATCAGTTGCACCAGATGAAACAACAGCGCCTGCAACTGAAAGATGACCTGTATAAGACGTTGGTAAAGAAGTCGAACGGGGCAACATAGGTACAAGTTGCTAGGCTCGCAGGCCCCGAAACCAGGCCTCGTAGTGGTTTCCAAGTATGGGGCCGGGCAGGGATCATCCATAAAATAGGTAACTACTTAAAACCGATTCCGGTTACCCCTTTTTTGTTACCGATAGATGGATGATTGAAATGAAAAGAGCCGCATCACTGTATAAAGGGTGGAGAATGAAGCGCAACTTCCTCCACCTGGTCATGACCATGGAACCCCGCCTTCTGAAGGACGTTGGTTACCCACCTGAGCTTGTTGCACAGCGTCTGGATACGCCATTCTGGAAGTTCTGATCTGTTATAAAACAGATAATTACAGAGATGTCCTAAGAAACTGGACAAATTCTCTGGCACGCCTTGGCAGGTACCGTCGGTCCGAATACATTGCGTAGATCGAGCGGGGTACCGGCTCCGCGCCAAGCTTTAATTGCTGAAGCGTGCCAGTTCTGAGTTCTTCAGCCACATAGGCGCGAGGCACCATGGCGATGCCCAGCCCCTCTTTTACTGCCTCGATTAACATCATGGAGTTGTCCGCCACCAGGGGCCCCGTGACGCTGACAGATTTTGTCTGGCCTGAACTTCTCGAAAGCAGGAACTCCCATCGCTTTGCATCTGAACTCATACTGTATACAAGGCATTGATGGGTTGACAGATCATCGACCGAGGCCGGCACACCGGCCTCGGCCAGATAACCCGGTGAGGCCACCAGAATACGATCGAGCGCTCCCAGCCGCATTGCCACAAGCGATGAGTCTTCCGGTGCTTCTATCCCCCGAATGGCCACATCAACGCCGCTTCCAACCAGATCGGTGAGTTGGTCGCTCATCTGTAGCCGAAGGGACAGAGACGGGTGTTCTTTCTTGAACTGGAGAATCAACGGGCTGAGAACCTTGATGGACAGAGAAACCGGGCTGGCAATAACCAACTCGCCCGACAGATCGCCGGTATCAGCAACGGAATCGAGCATTTCGCTGGTCTGCTCAATGATAGAAAGGCAATAGGTGTAGAATCGCTCGCCTTCGTCCGTGAAGCTGATCGTACGGGTATTACGGTTGATCAGCTTCGAGCCCGTCCAGGATTCGAGGAAGCGGACGTACTTGGAAATAACCGCGTTCGAGCACTGGAACTCGTCGGCAGCAGCCGTAAACGAGCCCAGTTCATAAATTCGCTTGAAATACTCCACACCCTTGAGGCGGTCCATGCCGGCGCTCCACATCAGACCTTGATTGATGAGGGAATTATACAGGCAAGCGCCAGAGTGTGGCTGAATTCTACCGGGTCTGCCGATCAGACCCTTTGAGTCGTCGGAACAGGGGCCTGCGCTGACAAAAACCGATGAATTTCGGGGAATCGATGCGCAAATCGACAAAGCAGTTTTCACGAAACGTGTGGTGATCCGCAACCGCCGCACCGGGATGATAGGGCTCGCCACTAACGGAGGAAACACCATGAAACAACGTGCGAATACCGCATCCCATCAACCCGATGTAACATCCATGCTTTTGTTATTGGGTGTTGGCTTGCTGATAGCCCTTATGCTGCCACTTTCCAGGGCCGCCATGGACATCGGCATGACACCGTTGGCGTATGCCTTCTGGCAGGCCTTGGGCGGAGGTATCCTACTGGTTATCTGCGGTCGCCGGGGTTCCCCGGTACGACTCAGCAGGGAGTTAGTCCGGTATTTTGGCATCAGCGGCCTGACCGCCATTGCCGTTCCCAATGCGCTGGCCTTCATTGTTGTTGCGAATATTGGGGCCGGACTGACAGCAACTCTCTATGCACTGCCATCCCTTGCCACCTATGGGATTGCTGTTATTCTGGGCATGGAAGCACTGAGCAGGAAAAAGTCCGTTGGACTCAGTCTGGGGGTTGCCGGGTGTGTCTGGATCCTGTCGCCTAACCCGGCGGGCATCAACCCGGACTCATTACCATGGCTGCTTCTGGGTATGTTGGTTCCGCTATCCCTCGCCGTTGGCAATGTGTATCGCACATCTCATTGGCCAAAAGGGGCTACCCCAGAGCAGTTGGCCCCCGGAATGCTACTGGCGGGCGCCGCACTGATTTTACTGGTGGTTGTGGTGTCAGGGAGTGCACATTCACTGCTTTTTAGCGGGATGGATCTCTGGACCATCGTGGCCGTTCAGTCTGTCCTGACTGCGATCAGTTATCGCGGATTCTTTCATTTACAGAAGCGCACATCGCCAACGTTTCTCAGCCAACTGGGGTTCGTGATTACGCCCGCCGGCTTGCTGTTCGGGATCATGTTTTTTGGTGAATCCTATGGATGGGCCGTATGGGGTGGCGTGGTTCTGCTCTTGATAGGCGTTGTACTGGCAAACGGTCCCACCCGTGAACGTAAAAACTGCAGCGCGGTTAGTGATCCTGGCTAAACGCAACGTCGTTGTCGACACGCTCTGCACCGGATTGCTGGCGCCATGCCAACAGAAATATGGCGAGCCCGGCAGCGGCCGTTGTGGCTCCGACATACCCCGTGGACTGCCACCCCACGCCGGCACTGATAGCCATACCGCCCAGCCAGGGACCAAGCGCATTGGCTACGTTAAACGCAGCGTGGTGAGAGGCGGCAGCCAGTGTCTGAGCACCGTGCGCCACATCCATCAGGTGAGTTTGCAGTGCTGGCCCAAGGCCAACCATCAAGGCGACCAGGAAGCACATCACCAGCATGGTCCAGATGTTTTCCGTGGCATAGGGATACAGGAGCAGCATGCTGATGCTCCAAAGCAACATCCAGCCAACGCTGCGAAACTGGAGGCGATCAAACAGCCAGCCTCCGAGGATGTTGCCAATGAATCCTCCAAGCCCGAAGACCGCGAGTGCGATCGGAATCCAGAAGGGATTGACCCCGGTGACTTCCAACAATGTTGGAGCCATATAGCTGAACACACAGAACATGCCGGCAAACCCGATGGAGCCGATGGCCAACGGATACCAGATTTCCGGGCGATTGAACGCCCGGATTTCCGAGAACGGGCTTTGCCGTTCCTCTTGTCGATTGAGAGGCAGGAAAAGAACAATCATCAAGCCGGTAAGGGCTGCAATAGCACCGACGAACCCGAAGGCGTACCGCCAATCCAGGTGTTGCCCGAGAATCGTTGCCAACGGGTTTCCGATCAACAGCGCGAGGGTAAGCCCCATCATGACCAGGCTCACTACCTTGGCGCGTTTGTTGAAAGGTACGAGTGAGGCGGCAACCAGGGCGGCAACGCCGAAATAGGCGCCATGGGGAAGGCCGGCGATGAACCGAAACACCAGAAGTGATCCATACCCGGGTGCCAGGGCACTGGCAATATTTCCCAGGGCGTAGAACGACATCAATAGGATCAGCAGGTGCCGGCGATAGAGCCTGGCTCCACCAATGGCCAGGATAGGGGCACCAACGACGACGCCCAGCGCGTACGCACTGATCAAGTGGCCAACTTGCGGCTCTGTCACGCCCAGATCCAGGGCAACGCCAGGCATAAGCCCCATGATGGCAAACTCTCCTGTGCCAATCCCGAACCCGCCCATGGCGAGTGAGAATATGATCAGTGTAATCCTGGCGGGAGAGTACGGAGCATCCTGCAATTGAGAGGGCATGGGGTGGTCGGCCTTGGCTGCAAGTCAGTAAATTTGAAAAAAGGCCAACCAGTTTGAGCTAATCCAAAGCTTTTCGGAATACGCGTATGTCCTCAGATCAGCCAGCCGAAGAGGAAGTCGAACAGCGAGCTGAAAAAACCGCCACTGCTCTTCGCCACGGTGGTGGATTCCGAAGTGTTATCTGAAGAGGGACTTGAAGCCTGCAATGATTCCGAAATCTCCGGATTGTCAGAAGCCATCGGTTCTTCCGGCAACTGATAATCAACATCCGTTGATGTCTCCTCGGTCGCCTCGGAAGGTACATTGAGAGCCACCGAAGGTTCTGCATCAACGGTTGATAGCTCTTCGACTGTTGACGTTTCCTCCACGACCGAGCGCTGTTCTGTGGTTGGAGGTTTCTCTGTAATTGAGGGTTTGTTCGCGGCCGCAGGCTTGTTCGTGGCTGAGGGCTTCTCCGTGGCTGAAGGCTCTTCAACAGCCGCAATTACAACAGGTTCGCTTTCCGGTTCCTTTAGTGTCTGAAGGGCAGAGGCAGGGGCAGGTGCAGCCTCTTCTTCCAAGGTTGGCGCTGCTGTAGATACCGACACTGGCTCTGGCTGAACCTCCGGTTCCGGCGCGACTGCAACGGGTCGTTCTGCATCGGGTGAACCGAAACGCTGCTTACTGACCCCTGCATCAGCCATCGCACCCTCACGGCTTGGCGCGGAGTTGCCAGTAACGGCGTCCTTGGCGGCGATTCCCAGGGCGGACAGCGTTTGTGGGTCCAGGTCTCCAGTGGCCTGCAACCCTTCGTGACCGGATTGATACTTGCGGATGGCCGAGCGCAGGGTGTCGTCCATCCACCCATCGGCCTTGCCAATGTCATATCCCGCACCATAGAGGGCATTTTCAGCAGCAAAGATAGTGTCGGCAGGATCGGCCTGAGCGACTGCACAAAAGGACGCCGTTAGCGCGGCAAAAAAGCCGGGCGTCCTGGTAAAGCGTGAATGGCTCATGGGTGAATCTCTCCCTGATACGCTGTATTGCTTTTGTTTGAGTATTGAAAGTATCAGTAATTGAACATGTCGCCTATGACGCAGTTAACACAAGTGGAAAAGGGCTCTAGCCCGATGTCTTGAAGCGACGCACCAGGCCGTTAAGGTCCTCCGCCATATCCGCCAGGGAGTTGCTGGACTGGTTTACGTGGGCAATATCGTCGGTGAGTTTGTCGATGGCGCTACTACTGGCCTCCACGTTCTGAGTCATCTCAGCAGCGGTCGCCCGCTGTTGCTCAGTGGCGCTTGCAACTTGTGTCGTCATGTCCACGATCCGGTTCACGGCGGCCATAATTTCCGACAGGGCAGCACCGGATTTGCCAGCTTCCTCACTGGCTTCCGAGGCCATCTGTTTGGCCTTGCTCATATCAACCACCGCGCCGGCGGCACCGCTTTGCAGATTCGAAACGATCCGCTCGATGTCGACCGTGGAATCCTGAACTCGCTTGGCGAGGCCACGAACCTCATCGGCAACTACCGAAAACCCGCGGCCCGCGTCTCCCGCACGTGCTGCTTCGATAGCGGCATTGAGGGCAAGGAGGTTGGTTTGTTCTGCGATGGCCTGGATAACGCCCAGTACGTTGCCGATCTCACCGGATTCATCTTCAAGTCGCTGGATCCGCTTTGACCCTGCTTCGACCTGTTCCGCCAGCCGGGTAACGGATTTGATCGCGGTCGACACCGTTTCCTGGCCGGTTCCTGCCAGCTCGGCGGCCTGGCGTGCTGATTCATCCGTGTCATTGGTGTTGGACGCGATCTCGTCGGAGGTGGAGACCATTTCCTGCATCGCCGCCGAAACCTGAGTCACTTGATCCCGTTGTTGCTCGGCGTTGGCAGTGGTGCTGTTTGTAATACCGGACAACGATTCGGATTCCGTACTGAGACGCCGGGACGACGTAACAATCCGGGAAATAATGTCTTCCAGCGTTTCCAGGAAAGCATTTACCGCAGAGATAAAGTCGCCGATTTCGTCCGGGCGGCCTTTGGTCAGCCGGGTAGAAACGTCGCCTTCGTTATTTCCGATGTTCTCCAGGTATCCCAGGATTTCTGAGCGGGCACGTTTGACGCTGTTGCCCATCATACGGCTCATCAGCAGCGCGACCACCAGCCCCAGAATGACAGACGCAACAAATGCGGCGAGTGTCAGCTTAAGCGCAGCCTCGGTCTCTGCTTCTGCATCATCGGCCACGGTTTCAAGAGAGGCAAAAACGGCTTCTTCAAGACTCTTCGCCATATCAGTGATCTGGGGGCCCACCACGTCAAGTTTGTCTTCTTTTGTCCGGATCATCGCTTTTTGCTGAACCAGCAATTTGTCGACCGAAGCCTGGTACTTCGTGAGTGCCTCTATCGCGGTATCAAAATACTGTCTGACGTAATCGGGGACTGAATCCATATCCAGAAACTCGAGCGCATCGGAAATATCCTCCATGGCGTAGCCCAGGGCGGTTTCAGAGGATTCGTCACCATCGGCAAAGAAGCGCTGAGAAGCCATTCGCATCATGAGAGTGTCGTGGATCAATTGTTCCAGAACGATTCGCAGCCGGCTGTCAGGCTCTCTATTAGTAACGCCATCCATGGCCCTGCGCAGGGCCTCTGAGGCAGTAGGGCCGTACTGGTCGAGTTCATTGGCGATGATATTTTTGACTTGCTGCTTAGCGGGTACCAGCTCGTTTTTGAAGACATTCGCATACTTCAATGTCGCCTCTTCGATCTCTGCTACCAGTCGCGCGCGGTCGGCACTTCTAATCGTCTCTTGCGCTGCTGATAGCTCACGGAAGAAATCCGTTTCCAGCTGCTCGAAGCGGGCCAGGGTATCTTCGTTACCCGAGGCATAGTAATCAAAAACTCTCAACCTCATGGTGTAAAGATTGATAAGCACGCCAGTCGCCACAGCCGTTTCCGGGGCCAGGTCCCTTGCCACCGAATCCATTCGAGCATCAAGGTTCTGAAACTCCCGGATGCTGTAAAAGGTGACGAGGGCAAACAAAAGCAAAATGAAAACAGGCGCTATCAGGAGTTTTCCGCTGACACCAAGCCGACGTTCAATGAATTCTAGTTTTTCTACAGCCACTGGTTTGCCCCTCTATGCGTGCGAGATCTCTTGGTTAACGGCGGGGCCAGGATAATCTGGAGCCGCTCAACCAATTTATTCAACGAAGTTTGCTTGAGTCGCAATCATGGGGGAAAGCTCCAGGTTCCAGTGAGCCATCCCGCTTCGGCTGTATATGTAGTGTCCGCTCAGGGAATTCATTTTCGGGATGCGGGAGGGCTTGACGCCGTTCAGGATAAGGGACGCCAAGCGGGCGGCAGTAATACCCTCCTGGTGAGCCGAAATGGTGAAGCCGCCAATGGCTTGCTGCTTGCCAATGTTAATATCCCAAAAAGAGAAGATGGGAACCCGGCTTTGATTAAATGCCCTGGTAATGAGCTCGTCCGGCGCTATGTAGGTGCCTTCTGCGTCTCGGATGGTGTGGTGGGTCCCGACAATGATTGCATCGTACAGTTCGTGGGCCCGAACAACCGCCTGCAACCAGGTGTCTTTGTCGTTGGTAAGGACGATGTCTAGTTTGGAGCCATATATTTCGGCACTTCTCTTGTCGCCGAAGTATTCATTGACAGCGTTTCGCATTGTGGGTGAGTCGTCCATCAATACCAGAAAGTGTTTATCCACTCTCAATACTTTCTGAAGATGACGGATGCTCTCCTCAAAAAATGGCCGTTCCAGCAAGCCGGCAACCAAATCGTGTTCCAGGGTAGGGTGCTGGACCGTTCCGCCATTGACGCCCAGAAATACAACCGGAATCTTCCGCTCAACCAAATGGTCGGCCATCAGCGAAAATGCGTTGTCATCTCCAAGAATGGCGATGTCAGGTTGGATTTCGGAAATGGATTGCTGGAGGCTGGCTACTTTTTGCGGCCATTCTGGTTTCGGCAATCGTTTGGTGTCGAGAGCAAGCACGTGAATATCGTGATCGTCACCCAGTACTGACTGTACCGCGGCGATATAATCGGCATCCCACTTGTAGCCTTGATGGTAGCTTTCGATGATCACGACGGTTTTGCTGAAACACAGGGGGCTTACCAGCAGGAGAGCCAGGAGGAGCGTACGCATTGGGTGTTCCTTTTTATTGTCCGAGTGAAGTCTGCACCCGTTCTTTCTTGTTGAAAGCGCTTGTTTTTATCGTTATCCCGTGACATGAAGCAGGAATCGCACCAAATACATAACCAACTGTTTTATAAACGTATTGTTTAAGGAGGCAGGCATGTGCGGCTTTGAGTGTCTGGGTATAAGGACATAATATTCAGAATAACGGGAAGGCTGTCCGCTTTATCGGACAGATCTGTCCTGAAGTCCGGACTCTGGTGGGTGGTTCGTCACGGCCGGTGTGTTTCAGGCGTTTGTTTCGAACTTCGAAGCTCGGCGGGACGCCCAGGCAAACCCAAGCAACCCGACAATCGGGCCAGGAACCAGCAGCCAGGCAGCATCCAGACCAATACGATCAAACAGCGCAGTAGTTGCAGCAATCGACACCACGGTAATCGCAAAGCCGATGGAGTTCTGAATCGCCAGTGCGGCACCGACCACTTCCTTCGGACAAGCCTGGGCGGCCAGGGCGGAGAACTGGGGGGAGTCCGCAATCACGGTTGCGCCCCAGGCAAGCAGGAGAATTCCCAGCCACATGGCGGGCAAATCACGCCAGAAAAGGGCAAACACCACCGCACAAACGCAAGAGGAGGCCAACGCACCGAGCGCGACCTTTGCACTCCCGATACGGCGTGACAGCCCCCCCCCAACGAGACACCCCAGAGCTCCAATACCAATGATACTGAACGCCATGCCTGATAATCCGACGGCCGAGTACTCACTGATCAGTGCGGTGTTGGCCACAAGCAGTGGTACCACCGTCCAGAACGCGTAAAGCTCCCACATATGCCCGAAATAGCCCAGAGCTGCGGCACGAAATCGATTGACCTTGAAGGCGTCGAAGACCGTCAACGGCCGCTCGGAGCGGCTGCCCGATACCTGCTTTTTTTGACCGGCTCCGGGTAGGTGGGGGCCGTCCCCAAGCAGATGGATCAGAACCGCGCCGAGCAGCGCAAGCATCGATGACGCCAGGATAACGTACTGCCAGGGCAGGTCTGTGCCAGCTTCCCGTAATGCATGGGGTAGTGCGGTGCCAAGCGTCAGCATAGCGACAAGCTGGGCGAGTGCCTGTCCGGTCCGTTCGGGAGCCCAACTGACGATCAACTTCATACCCACGGGGTAGATCCCCGCCAAACTCAGGCCGACCAGGAAGCGGAACACAATGCCACTGGCCAAACCTTCCGAAAACCAGGCGAAGCAGGCGTTAAACAACGCACCGCAGGCCGCACTCACCACGAAAATAAGACTGGCACGATACCGTTCTGCCAGGCCTCCCAAAGCCATGATCATTGTACCCAGGATGAAGCCGCCCTGAACGGCGTTGGTCAGCCAGCCAATATCAGCGGCACTGATCTGCCAGCTGGTCATCAGGGTGTCGGTGGCACTGTTGGCGCTGAACCACAGCGATGTTCCGAACAGTTGGGCGAGGGCGATTGTCGCAACGGGGCCAAGCCTGCGCAAAAACCTTGAAGGGATGGGGGTAGCCCCCTCAAATTGTCCAGACGTCATAAATGCGCTCCCTATCCGTCGCGGCCATCAGTGTAGACTGAGCGGCTGGCACAGTATACTGATGTACCACCCATCGTTTGGCGTAGAACCCTTGGCGCCCGATGGAATAGATAGGAGAGTGGCAGGTTTTCAGTGTTCTCTGGAAGCGTGGTACCTTCGGGCAAGAAGACTTTATCGATGGATATCAGAAAACGACAGCAGGTGGATAGACTCTATGGACGTAATGATCATCGGCGCGGGGATTATGGGGACCACATTTGCCACGCTGGCAAAAGAGCTGGCCCCTGAGTTGAATATCACCATCCTGGAGAGATTGGAGAGTGCCGGAGAGGGTAACTCGTGGGTGTTCAACAACGCCGGCACCGGACACGAGGCAAACTGTGAGCTGAACTACACACCGGTGGACGAAGAGGTTATCTCCGTCGAAAAAGCCTTGAAGATCCACGCGCAATTCAATGTGGCCAAGCAGTTTTGGGCGCACCTGATCAAAAAAGGCGCCATTACGGACCCCAAGACGTTCATCAACCGGACCAAGCACTGCACCATCGTGTCTGAATCCTCAATCGATGAATTACGACTGCGTTTCAATGAAATGTCTGCTCATCATTTTTTTGAGAGCATGCGTTTCTCGGAGGATTTCGACGAGATCAAGAGCTGGATTCCCTATCTGATGGAAGGGCGTCCTCGCCATGAGAAAATGGCGGCTACCGTTATCGAAACAGGTACGGATGTGAATTTTGGCGCCCTGACGCAACAAATGGCGAAACACGCATCCCAGGACCTCGGTGTGAAGATTGAGTATGGCACCCACGTGAAGCGCGTACACAAGAGCCCCGCAGGGAGTTGGCTTGTTGAAACTGAACGCCACGGTGCCCCCGTTCGCTACAAAGCCGACGTACTGTTTGTAGGTGCGGGTGGGGGCGCATTCCCGATTCTTAAAAAGAGCCACCTGCCATTTGCGAAACGGTTTACGGGCTTTCCAGTCGGCGGGCGTTTCCTGCAGGCTCCTATCAGCGCAGAGCAGGCCGACCAGTACCGGGCAAAAACCTATGGCAAAGCGAAAGTAGGCGCGCCCCCCATGTCGGTGCCACATCTGGATTTGCGAGTGGCCGATGGCCAGCACTATCTACTGTTCGGGCCTTTCGCCTCCTTCAAACCCATACTTGAGAAAGGTCGCGGGTTCATTGACTACCTTCGGGCGATGCGCCTGCATGATATCCCGGGGTTGCTGAACGTTACGCTGGAACACTTCCCATTAGTGAAATATCTGGTTTCAGAGACGTTCAAGGGTGAGAAGAGCATGTTCGAGGAGCTTGAAAGCTTCGCGCCCGGCCTGAGCAAAAAGTTTGACTGGAAACCGGTGCACGCCGGCCAACGAGTTCAGATTATCAAGGACGGCGATCTGCAGATGGGCACAGAAATTCTCGTGTCCAAAGACAAAACGTACGGAACGTTGTTGGGCGCATCGCCAGGCGCATCGGTGTCGCCCGAGGTTATGCTGCGGTGCCTGGAACAATTGCTACCGGCCATTTTCGCCAAAGAGCACGCCAGGAAAGCGAAGAAAGAGATTTTTCCTGAAGATGATCTGGATACACTAGCCACGAACCCTGATCGTTATCGGGAAATTCGTGATGCCGTGAATAAACAGTTGGGGATAATTTGAGAAAAGGCGTTCCATGATTGCAGCGCTACAGGCCTGCATCATGGAACGCCCTAGTAACAACGCCTGAGTAGGAGTTGACGGCCCTAGACGTAGAAGTCCAGATCCTCCTGGGCTTTCAACAGGTCCCGCATCTTGATGGGGTCATCGCCAAAGAAGAAGACCAGGCCCCAATGCGTGCCAAAGGCAGAACGATCAGGAACCGTTTCTTCCAACGGCGCTACGAGTTCGTGTGACTCGAAATAGGGATGATCAACACATTCCGGAGGCATTTCCAGTTTGCTGACCACACGCCGGCGCGGATAAACGCCGAAGCAACCAGCGTAACCCTTGGCATCGACCACTTCGCGTGGGAAGAACTTTTCCACTTCCTCTTTGGTGCTCTTGGGATCAAATACCAGCATTGACGCCTGGTACGCATTGAACCCATACGCACGCTCAATAAGCTCAAACGCCTTAAAGCCGGGTGGGCGGTAAGCAATCTCACCAAAGTACATCACGCCATCTGCAGTGACAAAGTATTCCGGATGAATCAAACCAAACTGAATATCGAACGTCTTGATCAACAGTTCAATCTGCTTGGTGATGGCTTCCCGCCAACTTTCGAGTTCAGCGGTTGCTGGAACAAATACGGAATAGCCCAGCGTCACATACTCTGAAATGTTGAGGAACTGAATCTTGCCATCGTGGATCCAGGCTTCAACGGCAAACTCCCAGCCGCTTAAGTGGCTTTCCATAAGCAGCGGATATTCTTCCGCTGGAATACTGTCAATTTCCTCTAGGGTGCGGATCATCCGATGGCCGAGACAACCGGCCTTGTCGAAGGCTTTAACGTGAATCGGGTCGTCCGGATCGCCATCCAGTTTAAGCAGGGTCTGGTTGACACGCTTCATGAAACGAACGATGTCGTCTTTCTCGTGGGCTTCCTCGAAAATCCCGACCCGAATGCCGCCAAGCTGGGCACGGCGCTTCATCAAAGCCTTGTCACGGAACAGAATTGACTGCCCGTACATACGAGGATTGTCCAGCAGTACGGAGTTGATCGCGCCAGACCACTCAACAGTCTCTTCAAACAACGGCACGGCAACATCAACGCCTTCCTCCTTCAGCCTTTGAGCAATCTCCATGGAGCGATCATTCAGGCGAATAAAATCCCATGGGATAAAGGGGATCTTGTTCGCGGTGCAGAAGTCCGCGGCCCAATCGGGAGCAACCACGATGTAGCGTCGGTCAAACTTCTGCGCGGCCTTGATGGCATTGACACTCCAGCCAAGCAGGGCGATATAGCCTTTGTTCGGGTCTTTTGGGGTTTCGGTCCCTTTAACAGAGTCCATCTCTGGATCAAGCCAGGCGGCCACTTCATCTGATAAGGGTGCTTCTTGTGCTATCGACATGTGTCGTCCTCCTTGCAACTCGCCAGATCGGAGCATGTAAGTGATTGAAATTACTGGCAGGCAAGTATCGTGAGTGAATGCATCCTCCTTACTAACATAGTCGCTATCCGTCAAAAATGAAAAGAACGCTGCGGAATCAGCCGTTCCGTCACACGCTTGTTTACTTCAAATAATGAAGTTGAATGAATGCTCAACAATGCATACAGTGTGAGTTCCTTGCACAGATCGCCGGAGGCACCGCAATGATCAGATTCTATTTCCACCCCAGACCCAACCCAATGAAAGTGGCCCTGTACCTTGAAGAGACGGGCACGCCTTATGAACTGGTTCCCGTCGATACGCTCAAGGGCGAGCAGCATAAGCCGGAGTATCGGGCTATAAACCCGAACGGCAAAACCCCAGCCATCGAGGATGATGGTGTGCGAGTATTTGATTCCAATGCTATTTTGCTCTATCTGTCGGAGAAGAGCGGTAGGCTGGGCGGAACGCCGGAAAACCGGGCTGAGCTGCTGTCCTGGATGATGTTTGTGGCCTCTGGCCTGGGGCCGTATTCCGGTCAGTCAGTGCATTTCCGGCATGCCGCACCGGAACAGATTCCTTATGCCGCCAACCGCTACCAGCGAGAAGCACAGCGTCACTATGAAGTGCTGGATACGCATCTGGCAGATCGCACGTATCTGGTGGGCGAAGAGTTCAGTATTGCGGACATTGCAGCCTGGGGCTGGGTCGATAAAGCCGGTGTCGTGCTCGGAGATGCTGAATTGGCCGGCTTCCCGAACCTTAAACGGTGGTTTGACAGCATCAACAGTCGTCCGGCAGTCGCGCGTGCAAGAGCCGTCGGCCAGGACGTTCGGTTTCAGACCGAAATGGATGACACAGCCCGCCGGGCTCTTTTCCCGCAAAACTACCCTGAGCAGGCGTGATCATGATTGATCTTCACTACTGGCCAACGCCCAATGGCCACAAGATTACGATCTTTCTCGAAGAGGCGGGGCTTGAGTACGATATCCACCCGGTGGATATCAGTGCCGGAGACCAATTCAAACCATCGTTTCTGGCCATTTCACCCAATAACCGGATGCCTGCGATCGTTGATCACGCGCCGGCTACCGGCGGAGCGTCCCTTTCCGTTTTCGAGTCGGGAGCCATTCTGCTGTACCTGGCAGAAAAAACTGGTCGCTTTCTGCCTGCGGATCCTCAAGCCCGTATTAATGTCATACAGTGGCTGATGTGGCAGATGGGTGGGCTTGGTCCGATGGCGGGACAGAACCACCACTTCGTAAAGTACGCGCCGGAGAAGGTCCCTTACGCCATTCAACGTTACGTGAATGAGACCAATCGGCTTTATGGCGTACTCAACAAGCAGTTGGGAGGACGCGACTGGGTGGTGGATGACTACTCCATTGCCGACATGGCGATCTATCCCTGGGTTGTGCCACACGAGACGCAACAGCAGAACCTTGATGATTTCCCGAATCTCAAGCGGTGGTTCAGTGCCATGCAGTCGCGACCGGCGGTGGTCAGAGCGTATGAAAAGGGAGCCCCGTGGTCCAGTCGGCCAGCCGTGACGGAAGAGGGTAAGAGTCTGCTGTTTGGTCAGACGGCCAATCGATAGACGTCAAGCACGACTGATCTCCCTACTTGCTGACTTATTGGTTACACTGGTTCTACGCATCAGGAGAAAGCCGAAGAGAACGCAATGGGCGCTGAGAAGCAACGTATCCAACCAGAGTTCGAGTGGGTAGATCAGCGGGGTGACGAGTCGATCCGGTACCTGGATCACGGTTACCCGAGCCCACTTGTGCGCTGGCATTATCACGAGGAGTATGAACTCCATCTGATCACCGAGACCTCTGGAAAGGTTTTCGTGGGTGATTATATTGGCAATTTTGCCCCCAATAGCCTGATCCTTGTGGGGCCCAACCTTCCTCACAACTGGATCAGTCAGCTAGAGAAGGGCGAGCAGGTTGAACTTCGTGACCGCGTCATCAATTTTTCCCACGATCTGATTACCGCCTCTGAATCGGTGTTTCCTGAAACGCGGGCCCTGGCTCCGTTCTGGCAACGTGCTCAATACGGCATTGAGTTCCGGAATCGCGAGGGAATTGATAAGGCGATAGGGTTGTTTGAAGAAGTCGCCACTTCGAATGGCTTTCGACGCTTGACGCGTTTTTGGGCAATGGTTGAGATTCTGGCGGCGATGGATGACTATCGCGTGCTGTCCTCGTCTACCTACCTTCCGATTACCGATGAAAAGATCCTCAACCGACTGAACCAGGCGTTAAACCATATTTTCGAGCATTATCGGTCAAGTATCTCCCTGGAAGACGTTGCTGCGCATGTGAACATGAGCCCAACCTATTTCTCCAAGTTCTTCAAGAAGGCCACCGGCCATCGATTCATTGAATTCGTTAACACCCTTCGGGTCAACAAAGCCTGTGAACGCCTGGCACATACGGATGATCCAATTACGGAGATCTGCTTTCAGGTTGGCTTCAACAACATCGCCAATTTCAATCGCCGGTTTTCCGATGTGAAGGGCATGACGCCGTCTGAATACCGGCGAACCTCCATGGACGCGTTGTATCAGCGGTAATCAGTACCTCATCTGTTTTATCCCTCTCTCTGCACATCCTCTTTTTCTCTCAGAATGATACTTTCTGGTGACGTTCATGGGTTCCATTCAACCTTACTTTGTCGCCAATAGCCCACACAGCCTGTACTTGTAGCCGCCTTTAGCTAAATGAGCGGGGGAGGCGCCTCCATTCGTGATGGCAAAAAAGTACAGAAAAATGACAGGGTATGTATTTGTTCAGTTCTGACATTAAGCGTGTAATAGCACCATTGATTCGCTTTCCTGACGAGAGGTGATCCGTCAGATCAAAGTACCCGGAATGCACCGGCCAATACGGACATTCTGAACGACCTACTCCAAAAACAAACAGAGGTTGGAACATGAACAACAAACGATATCTGTCCGCTGTTATGGCGGTTGGCATGACGGCCGTCGCGTCCTCCGCAATGGCTGCCACCAAAGTAACCATTGGCACTGTTAACAATGGCGACATGGTTCGCATGCAGGGCCTTTCCGACGAATTCGAAAAGCTTCATCCAGACATCGATCTGAATTGGGTAGTGCTTGAGGAAAATGTCCTGCGCCAGCGCCTGACTACCGATATTGCGACGGACGGCGGTCAATTCGATGTGATGACAATTGGAATGTACGAGGCACCGATCTGGGGTGGGAAGGAGTGGTTGACCCCGATGGGTGATCTGCCTTCGGATTACGATCTGGCCGATATTTTTCCATCAGTCCTCGGCGGCCTGTCCTCCGACGGTACGTTGTACGCGCTGCCGTTTTACGCCGAAAGTTCGATGACATTCTATCGCAAGGACCTTTTTGAAGCCAATGGGCTGAGCATGCCTGATCAGCCTTCCTGGGACCAGATGAAGTCCTTTGCTGAGCAGCTCCATAAGCCGCAAGAAGAGCAGTACGGTATCTGCCTGCGCGGTAAGGCAGGGTGGGGTGAAAATATGGCGCTGGTTACCACCATGGCTAACGCCTTTGGCGCACGATGGTTTGATGAAAACTGGAAGCCTGAATTCACTGGCGAAGAGTGGGGCAACGCCGTCAGTTTCTACGTCGACCTTCTCGGGAACTACGGACCTCCGGGCGCCTCATCCAATGGGTTTAACGAAAACCTGGCGCTGTTCAACAGTGGCAAATGTGCCATGTGGGTGGACGCGACTGTCGCCGGATCATTTCTTACCGATGAGTCTCAAAGCAGGGTAGCGGAACACGTCGGCTTTGCCTTGGCGCCAGAACAGGTAACGTCAAAAGGTTCGGGATGGTTGTGGTCCTGGGCCCTCGCCGTTCCGGTGAGCTCAGATGCCAAGGAAGCGGCCAAGACCTTTATCACGTGGGCGACCTCGCGGGCTTACAGCCAGTTGGTTGAGGAAACCTATGGTATTGCCAACGTGCCGCCCGGCACACGCACCTCCACCTACGACAACGTTGAATACCTGGAAGCTGCGCCGTTCGCGACCCGAACCCTGGAAGCAATCGGCAACGCCGACCCCAACGATTCCACGTTGAATCCTTCCCCTTATGTGGGCGTTCAGTTTGCGGCCATCCCTGAATTTCAGTCGATCGCAACCCAGGTCGGCAAGCTGATCTCGGGCGCCCTGGCAGGGTCGATGTCGGTTGATCATGCCCTGAAAGCGGCACAGTCGATCACCCTTCGCGAGATGACTCGCGCCCGCTATTACTCCAACTGAATACCCGGCCAAGACGAAACAACAATGACCTTATGCAGGGCCCGCTTCGGCGGAGCCTGCTTGGGGGTCACCGGAGAACCGATATGAAGACAACCACTCTGAATGCAGGTCCCGCGAGCTCCGCCGCGGAACCCAAACAGGACAGCCGCCAGGGAGGTAAGAGAAAGACATCCCGCATCAATCGTTTTATGGTGTCGCCGTCGGTGCTCGTCCTGGCGCTGTGGATGGTGATCCCGCTGTCCATGACCATCTACTTTTCAGTGATTCGCTATAACCTGCTGTACCCCGCCGATAACGAATTTGTGGGGCTGGAGAACTTCCAATTCTTCGTCACCGATTTCGGTTTTATGGCGGGAATGAGCAACACCCTGCTGCTGGTCGGTGCCGTGCTGTTAATTACAGTGGTTCTGGGTGTACTGATTTCGCTGCTTGTTAACCAGGCGTTCTGGGGGCGGGGCATCGTCCGGATACTCCTGATATCGCCGTTCTTTATCATGCCGACCGTGAACGCGCTGATCTGGAAAAACCTGCTACTGCATCCGGTATCCGGTGTTTTTGCGGCCATCTGGAAGTTCTTCGGCGCCACGCCGATCGATTGGTTCTCTGAGTTTCCGTTGTTCTCGATCATCATGATCGTGTCATGGCAGTGGCTGCCTTTTGCCATCCTGCTGCTGATGACCGCTTTGCAGTCGCTGGATCAGGAACAACAGGAAGCGGCACGCCTCGACGGCGCCGGTCCCTGGGCTCTGTTCTTCCATCTCACCTTGCCGCACTTGGCGCGCCCGATCGCGGTGGTGGTGATGATCGAAACCATCTTCCTGCTGTCGATCTTTGCCGAAATCTTCACCACCACGGGCGGTGGCCCGGGTTATGAGACCACCAACCTTGCGTACCTCATCTACAGCCAGGCGTTGCTGCAATTCGATGTCGGACTGGCCTCAGCCGGTGGCCTGATCGCCGTCGTGCTGGCCAATATTGCCGCCTTCTTCCTGGTGCGGCTGATCGGCAAAAGCCTGACAGAAAAACAATGATTCCCGGAGGTTACAACATGCTCAGCCTGAAACAACGACGTAGCCTGAATACCCTGCTTATGGGGGTGTTGGCATGGGGGGTGGCTTTGGCCATTTTCTTCCCGATTTTCTGGATGCTGCTGACCAGCTTCAAGACAGAAATCGATGCCTTTGCCACACCGCCGCAACTGTTCTTCTCGCCGACCCTCGAGAATTACACGCTGGTCAACGAACGCAGTGACTATCTCCACTTTGCCTGGAATTCGGTGGTGGTGTCTTTCGGATCCACGATCATCGGAATGATGCTCGCCGTACCCGCCGCCTATTCCATGGCCTTTTTTGAGACCAAGCGTACCAAAGGGACACTGCTGTGGATGCTATCCACCAAAATGCTGCCGCCGGTTGGCGTTCTGGTGCCGATTTACCTGATCTTCAAAGACACCGGTTTGCTCGATACCAAAACCGGACTGGTGATCATCTACACGCTGATCAATCTGCCGATCATGATCTGGATGGCCTACACCTACTTCAAAGAGATTCCGAAAGAAGTACTTGAGGCCGCTCGAATGGACGGCTCCACACTGTTTCAGGAGATTTGGCGAGTCCTGCTGCCTATGAGCAAGGGCGGTCTGGCGGCAACGGTGCTTCTGTCACTGATTCTGAGTTGGAACGAGGCGTTCTGGTCGCTCAACCTCACGGCGTCGGAGGCAGCCCCGCTGACGGCCCTGATCGCCTCTTATTCAAGCCCTGAAGGCTTGTTCTGGGCCAAGTTGTCAGCCGTATCGACCCTGGCCTGTGCCCCAATTCTTATCTTTGGCTGGATCAGCCAGAAACAGCTGGTTCGCGGCTTGTCCTTTGGCGCCGTCAAATAACGGAGATTTCCCATGGCTAACTTAACAATAAAGAACCTCAAGAAATCCTTCGGGGAGACAGAAATTCTCAAAGGCATCAATCTTGAAATTAAAGACAATGAATTTGTGGTGTTTGTCGGACCATCAGGGTGTGGCAAGTCGACCCTGCTGCGCTCCATCGCGGGCCTGGAAGAGGTAACCGGCGGCCACATCCTGCTGGATACGAAAGAGATCACCGATTTGGCCCCGGCCAAACGGGATCTGGCAATGGTGTTCCAGAGCTACGCCCTGTATCCCCATATGTCCGTACGCAAAAACATGTCGTTTGCACTGGAACTCGCTAAAGAGAAAAAAGAGGTTATCCATAACAAGGTAGCCGAAGCGGCCCGAATTCTGGAGCTGGACCCGTTGCTGGAACGCAAACCCAAGGAGCTGTCCGGTGGCCAGCGCCAGCGGGTTGCGATTGGTCGCGCAATCGTACGCCAGCCCAAAGTATTCCTGTTCGATGAGCCGCTCTCGAACCTGGACGCTGCGCTGAGGGTACAGATGAGGTTGGAGCTGGCAAGGCTTCACCATGACTTGAATGCGACCATGATCTACGTCACCCACGATCAGGTAGAGGCCATGACTCTGGCCGATAAAGTTGTCGTGTTGAATCAGGGCAGAATTGAGCAGGTGGGCACACCACTTGATCTGTACCGTAATCCGGCTAACCGATTTGTCGCAGGTTTCCTCGGGATGCCCAAGATGAGCTTCCTGCCGGGCACCGTAACCGCGCTCGATCATTCAAGCGTTACGGTTGAACTGACCTCCGGTACTTCTGTGACATTGCCCGCAGCCAGCGAACACTTGCGTCAGGGCAGTGCTGTCTCTGTTGGCGTTCGGCCGGAAAACATCGATGTGGTTGAACCCAGTGAGAGCTCACTGACCGGCTACATGGACATCACCGAAAGCTTGGGTAGCGATACCTATTGCTATGTAAAGACCGATGGTCAAGAGACGCTGACTGTCCGAATGCCCGGCAACTTTGCCTGTAACTATGGTGATCGCATCGGTTTACACCTGCATGTGGATGAGTGCCACTTGTTCGACGAGCAGGGCAATGCTGTTCAGAAACCCAGCCGATTGGCAGCGTGACATCTTATGAAACTGAATAACTCAACATTGGACCAACTGAGTCCAGAGGTGTCCGTGCCAGCTTATGAACGGAGTAACCTTAGACAAGGCATCGTTCATATTGGTGTTGGCGGATTCCACCGTGCCCATGAAGCAGTCTATACCCACCAACTGTTGCAGGCAGGTGGCAGCCCGGACTGGTCGATTTGTGGTGTTGGGCTGCGTGAAGGTGATCGAGCCATGCATCAGGTGTTGTCTGAGCAGGACCACCTCTACACCTTGATCGAGCTCGGCGCCGACCGCACCAATACCCTCAGCGTCATTGGCGCCATCACCGGTTTCATGTTCGCGCCTGAGGAGCAGGACGCCGTCATCGAGAAAATGGCGAGTTCCGAGGTGAAGATCGTCTCACTAACGATAACCGAGGGTGGTTACAACGTGGACGACAACACCGGAAGGTTCAATGAAAACCATCCGGACGTTCTTCAAGACCTGGAAAACCCGCAGCAACCGCGCACAGTCTTTGGCTATCTGACCGAAGCCCTATGCCGCCGACGCGAGCGTAATCTGCCGCCATTCACCGTCCTGTCGTGTGACAACCTGCCAGAAAACGGCCAGGTGGCCCGCGGTGCCCTGTTGACCTTTGCCCGACTGAGGGATGCCGAGCTTGCGGATTGGATCGGCGACAAGGTGAGTTTCCCCAGCAGCATGGTTGACCGCATTACACCGGGAACCAATGACAAACATCGCCAGTGGCTGAAAGAGAACTATGACCTGGAAGATGGCTGGCCAGTTATCTGCGAGCCTTTTTATCAGTGGGTGCTGGAGGATAATTTCTGCAACGGTCGTCCGGATTGGGAAACGGTGGGAGTCCAGTTCACGGACGACGTCGCCCCTTACGAGCGCATGAAAATCCGCCTGTTGAATGCCAGTCATTCCGCCATGGCCTACCTCGGGTATCTTTCCGGTTATCGATATACCCACGAGGTCATGGCGGATGATCGGTTCAGCCGTTTTATTCGCAGCTTCATGGATGAAGACGTGACACCGATACTGGGAGAAATTTCAGGCATCGATGTGCCCGCCTACAAGCAGACCCTGATCGAACGCTTCTCCAACCCTCAAATGGGCGATGAGTTGGCCCGGCTGTGTATGGACGGCTCCAGCAAGATACCGAAATTCCTGGTGCCGACGGTGCAGACACTGGTGAACGAAGGACGACCGTTGTCTCGTGTTGCCATGATCATTGCCGGCTGGGCGCTCTACCTCCGTGGCAAAGATGAGCAAGGACAACCGCACGAAATCAATGATCCCATGGCCCCCCGGCTGCAGACGGCCGTTAAAGACAGAGCCAATCTGACCCCGGAATTTCTTGGGATGACAGACCTTTTCGGGACCATGCTCGCCAACTCCAGCGACTTTGAAGAGGCCTTTGATAGGGCACTCGACAAGCTGGAAACAAAAGGGGTTTTTGCAGCCCTTGGCGAGTCCTGGCCTGACGAACACTAGGGAGCACAGATATGAATGCACTGGGCAAATCCGAGTCCTGGAGCAAGCTGGAACAACTTGCCAATGAGACTCGGAATGACCGGATCGCGGATTATTTCAAAGCAGATCCGGATCGTTTCGATAAGATGAGCCTCCGGTTAGGCGAGCTGTTTCTGGACTATTCCAAGAACAAGGTATCGCCGCAGGTGATGGGTGCGCTGTTAGAGATGGCCAAACAGTCGCCGTTGGAGTCGCGCCGGGAACAGATGTTTTCCGGGGAAACCATAAACGTCACCGAACAGCGTCCGGTTCTGCATACCGCCTTGCGCAACCTGGGTGAGGCACCGATTGTCGTGAATGGCCAGGACGTCATGCCAGAGGTTCGGGCCAGCCTGGAAAAACTCCGGGTGTTTACCGAGCAGGTCAGGAACGGACAATGGCTGGGCTACACCGGCAAGCGCATTCGCGACGTTGTAAATATCGGCATCGGCGGCTCAGACCTTGGACCCAGCATGGTGTGTCGCGCCTTGCTTGATTACCAGCATCCGGAGATGAACGTCCACTTCATTTCAAACGTAGACGGTCGGCACCTGAAGAAGGTGCTGAAAGGGCTGGACCCGGAAACCACGCTATTTGTTGTCTCTACCAAGACTTTCTCCACCCAGGAAACCCTCTTGAACGCCAACAGCGCCAAGCGCTGGTTCCAGACGCAGACACAAAGCACCACAGCCGAGATGGGCCAGCACTTTGTCGCGGTGTCCACCAACATCAAAGCAGCAACGGAATTTGGCATCCGCGAGGACAGCATCTTCGAGTTCTGGGATTGGGTGGGTGGGCGCTACTCGCTCTGGTCCAGCATTGGCTTGCCCATTGCCTTGAGCATCGGGTTCGATGCATTTGTCGAGCTGCTTGAGGGCGCTTCCATAATGGACCAGCACTTCCGGGAGGCCCCAATTGAGGCCAATATGCCGGTCGTGCTGGCTCTTATCGGCATCTGGAACATCAATTTCCTGAGCGCGGAAACCCAGGCGATTATTCCTTACGATCAGGCTCTGCACCAGTTACCAGCGTTTCTCCAGCAACTGGATATGGAGAGCAACGGTAAGTCAGTGGACATCGACGGCAACCCGGTCAGCCATGCCACCGGTCCCATTGTGTGGGGGCAAACCGGTTCCAACGGCCAGCATGCGTTCTTTCAGTTACTTCACCAGGGCACACGTTTCGTGCCCATCGACTTTATTGCGACGCTGAAACCTGAGGATGACACCAAAGACCACCATTTTGCCTTGCTGACTAACATGCTGGCTCAGGCCAATGCCTTTATGAATGGCGACCGTCAGAACGACCAATACGCCAGTTGCCCCGGCAATCGCCCCAGCAACGTGCTGTTGCTGGACGAACTGAGCCCCGGAAATCTGGGCGCCTTGATTGCTCTCTATGAACACAAGGTTTTCGTGCAGGGGGCTATCTGGAACATCAACTCCTTCGACCAGTGGGGCGTGCAGTTGGGAAAGCGGTTGGCCAACGATATCAGCCGTGATATTGAACAGCAGAGCGACACGTACGATCCATCAACCCAGGGGTTGATGGAGATCGTCAAACAGCACCTGCACACGGGCTCAGCAAATTTGGACCCAGCGGTGGAAGAGGGGAGCAGTCGATGATCAAAGTTATTTCATTCGGTGAAGCCCTGGTGGACATGCTCTCAAGCAGGGTTAGTGAAGATCAATCTGAAAACTCTGATTCGGTAAACGAGCGCTTCACAAAGTTTCCAGGTGGTGCACCTGCAAACGTAGCGGCTGCGATAGGTAAGCTCGGCGGAGACAGCTATTTCGCCGGCAAAGTGGGCGCTGACATGTTCGGTGATTTTCTCGTTAAATCGCTCGAATCCATGCATGTGCGGACAGACTATCTACTGCAAACCAGCGAAGCGAAAACTGCCTTGGCCTTTGTGTCATTGGATAAGACCGGAGAGCGAAGTTTTGAGTTCTACCGGGGACCATCCGCGGACCTGATATTCGCCCCACATGAATTCCAGCCAGAATGGTTCGACGACCAAGGCATTTTCCATTTCTGCTCCAACACGCTGACTGAACCGGGCATTCTGGAAGCAACCCAAGCGGGACTGGAAAAAGCGAGATCAGCCGGATGGCTGGTGAGTTTTGATATGAACCTCAGAAATAACCTCTGGCCCAAAGGCACAGATCCATTTGCTCCGGTGTGGGCCTGTGTGGAGCAAGCCGATCTTGTGAAGCTATCCGCAGAAGAGCTGGCCTTCCTGTGTAGACACCAGAACGAAACCGAGGTGTTGAAGCAAATCTTGAACGCGGGCGCTTCTTTGGTGTTGGTCACGGATGGCGAAAAACCATTGCGTTACCTCACCCCATCTCATTACGGTTCCATCGAGCCACGAAACGTCCAGATGGTTGATAGCACCGCCGCCGGCGATGCGTTCGTTGGTGGGCTGCTCTATCGGCTGTCGGACCTGAATATAACCGCAGCCAGTCTTAAGGCGTTGGGCGAAGACCCCGAGCAACTTGAAGACATGTTGACCTTTGCCAGTGCCTGTGGTGCACATGCAGTGACTCATCCAGGAGCCTTCACCTCTTTGCCAGGCCTTCAAGATGTAGCGTCACTTCGGACTTAAAGTTAAAGGATACGTTGTGGACCATGTGCTGCTGATTGTCGTTTTTGTTCGATGCCTGTCACAATTGTCTATACTTGTCAGACCATGACGGCGGTGACGCTCGCCGCTCCCGAACCAATAGCGCAGTGGGGCGCCTCTTATGCAGCGTGCAGTAACAGTTGTCGTTCCTTACAGTATTGTCGTGGCATTGCTGGTGTTATTGGGAACGATCAGCCACGCAGCTGCACCATCATCGACGATAAAAATCTGTTATGAGCCCTGGGACCCTTACATTTTCAGGGACGATCAAGGACAGATGCGTGGCATTGCAGTTGAACTGATGAATGCAGCGCTCAGTGATCTGGAGCTGGACGCCGCCTACGAGGAGTTGCCTTTCAAACGCTGCGTATCCGAGGTGCAGTCAGGAGCATCGGACATCGCCATGCCCGTCACGGAAGGACGAAACTATTTGTCGCACTCACGCACCGTGTTCGCTCACTGGACGTTGGCGGCGATTGTACCTCAGAGTTTAACCATCGAAGAGCCTGTCACTCTGCAAAAGCTTAACGACCTTAGCGTGCTCATTATCAGTGGGTATGTTTACCCGGACAACATCACGCGCTGGGCAGAGACCCACCAGGATATTACCGAGATCACCTATTCCGCTGATGGAGAAGGAATGGTGCCTTTCCGCATGCTCGAGTTCGGGCGGGCCGACGTGTTCATTGAGGACAACTTCTGGAGCGCCAATCTGATCCAGGATCACAACCTGGCGCTTCGCGTTATGGAACCAGCGCTTGGTTCAGATGTCAGTGTGGCTGGTTACCGCAATGAACTTACCGGCCTGCGCGATGACATTGACCGTGTACTGGAAGCAAAGGGGCAGGCTTTCAGAGACACCCTGTTTAAGAAGTACACCGGTTATACTGAGTCGTTTTTCTCCGGTCAGTGAGCTCAAGCTTCCCCAGTAACGTAAATCGGCCAACACAGTGCGTGCAACACAGTGAAGGGAGAGATCAATGATTAACCTGACCATAAACGGGCAGCAGCATGAGCTGGACGTTCCCGACAACATGCCATTGCTTTGGGCCATTCGTGACGTTGTTGGCATGAAAGGTACCAAGTTCGGATGCGGTATCGCCCAGTGTGGCGCCTGCACAGTTCATCTGGACGGAGTGGCCACCCGCTCATGCATAACGCCGGTCTCTGCAGCCCAGGGGGAGATTACAACCATAGAGGCTATGGCCGACGACCCGGTTGGCAGCAAAGTCCAACAGGCATGGCTGGATCTTGGCGTGGCTCAATGCGGCTATTGCCAGGGTGGCCAAATCATGAATGCCACGGCATTGCTTAAGAAAACACCGAAACCCGAAACCCAGGAAATCGTCGATGCCATGGCAGGCAACCTATGCCGGTGTGGCACCTATAATCGTATTCTGGCGGCCATCGAGCGAGCTGCGGACAAGGAGGTGAGTTCATGAGCCAATCTGACGACACACTGTTGCTTGCCAATGTCAGCCGTCGCGGTCTCCTAAAAGGATTGGCCGGTGCCTCTGCACTCCTGCTTGCAGCCCGATGGGATATTGGGCTGGCGAATGAACAGACGCAATTCGGCGCCGGGGCCATGCCGGGGGGCTGGGTAGATAACCCGAATGTATTCATCCATATCGACGCCAATGGCCTGGTCACCATCGTCAACAACCGCGCCGAAATGGGGCAGGGTATTCGTACAAGCCTTGTCATGGTGGCAGCGGATGAATTGGGCGCAGACTGGCATCAGGTTCGAGCGGAACAGGCAGACGGCGATCAGGATAAATTTGGCAACCAGAATACCGACGGCTCCCGCAGTATGCGTCACTGGTACGCCCCCATGCGCCGTGCGGCCGCTGCTGCCAGGCTGATGCTCGAGCAGGCCGCGGCCAATCAATGGGGTGTATCGGTCGACGAAGTAAGAGCGGATATTCATAAGGTTGTTCATCCTTCCACTGGACGGGAACTCAGCTTTGGCCAGCTCGCTGAAGCTGCTCGGGAACTGGATGTTCCTGGCCGGGACTCGCTGGTTCTTAAATCCGATAGTGAGCTGCGTTTCATTGGTAAGGAATCCGGCCTGATCAATGGCGAGCTGAAATCCACGCATCCCAAAGCCATTGATGGTGAAGACATTGTCACCGGCAAAGCAATTTTCGGCGCCGATGTGGATCTGGAGAACACTCTCTATGCGGTGGTGGCCAGGCCTCCGGTTTACGGCGCGACGGTGAAGAGCGTCGATGACAGCGAAGCCCTGAAGGTAACAGGCGTTAAGAAAATCGTACGCATCGATGGCACCGGCCAGCCTGCCGCATTCAACCCACTCGGTGGTGTTGCCGTAGTCGCCACCAACACCTGGGCGGCGATGGAAGGCCGCAGAGCTCTGAAGATTGAGTGGGACAATACGTCGGCCGGTGACAACGCCGTTTACACCTCCAAGGCTTACCGGGAGTCCCTGGAAAAAGCGGCACAATCACCGGGCAAGGTTATACGCCAGTCCGGTGATGTTGAAACCGCATTGAAAGAAGCCGACAAGCGGGTGTCCGCCACCTATTACATGCCCCATATGGCGCAGGCTCCGATGGAACCCCCCGTCGCCGTGGTTCGCGTAAGCGCGGGCAAAGCCGAGGCCTGGGCGCCAGTGCAGAACCCCAGGGCGACGCGAGAAGGCATAGCCGGGCTTCTGGAGATCGACCTGGAAAACGTGACCGTTCATCAAACCCTGCTGGGTGGCGGCTTTGGCCGTAAATCAAAGCCTGATTTCGTAATTGAAGCCGCTCAAGTAGCCAAGGCCTTTGAAGGGCAGCCCATCAAACTGCAGTGGTCCCGTGAGGACGACATTCAGCATGCCTACTTCCATGCGGTTTCCGTGGATCACCTGGAAGCGGGGCTCGACGCCAATGGAAAAGCGACCAGTTGGCGCCACCGTACTCTGTCTCCCAGCATCGCGTCGCTGTTTGCGCCGGATCCCAAACACAAGGCGGGCTTTGAGCTGGGCATGGGTTTCAACACCATGCCGTTCAGCATTCCCGCTATCCGGTTGGAGAACCCGCCGGCTCCGGCTCATGTCCGCATTGGGTGGTTCCGCTCGGTGTACAACCTCCCGCATGCGTGGGCCATCCAGAGCTTCGCCCACGAGATGGCAGTAGCCGCCGGCAAGGACCATCGCGATTACGTACTGGACCTGCTGGGGCCAGGGCGTGAGGTTCACAATCTCACGGTGGGCGACGGCTGGAACTACGGTGAAGATCCTGAGATGTATCCGATCGATGTGGGCCGCATGCGCCGGGTCATTGAGCGTGCCACCGAAGAAGCGGGCTGGGGAAAGGAAAGAGCCAAGGGGCGTGGTCTGGGGTTGGCCTTTCACCACAGCTTTGTTTCCTACACCGCCGTCGTTTTTGACGTTGAAGTGGATGATAGCGGGCAAGTGACCATTCACCGCGCCGACATTGCCTTTGATTGCGGGCCGCAGGCCAACCCGGAGCGAATCCGATCTCAGATGGAGGGCTCCTGCGTGATGGGAATTGGCATTGCCCTGCAAAACGAGATGACGTTCCAGGATGGAGTCGCTCAACAAAGCAACTTCGACAGATACCTGTTGCCGCGAATGCCAAACGCGCCGAAAGTGGTCCGGGTGCACCTGATTGATAACCCCGATGACGCCATGGGCGGTGTGGGCGAGCCGGGATTGCCACCGGTTGCGCCGGCACTGTGCAACGCCATCTACGCGGCCACTGGAAAACGCATTCGGCGCCTTCCTGTTGGTGATCAGTTGAGTGCATGACCATGCAAAGTCTGGATGCTCGGGTAGTGGAGCAGGCAATCGAATGGCTGGGAAATGGCCGGACGATCTGGTTGTGCACGGTGTTGTCCACCTTCGGATCATCGCCCAGGGAGCCGGGCTCACTGATGGTTGCCACCTCTGACGGGCATCATGTGGGCTCACTCTCGGGTGGTTGCGTCGAGGAAGACTTCCTCGAGCGCGTTGCCGCCGGAGAGTACGAACAACCTGCTGTTATTGTTCGTTATGGCGACCCGGGCAGCAACAGCCCGGAGAGCCCCCGTATTCGCTTGCCGTGCGGGGGCATTCTCGACGTCCTGGTGGAACGTATGGTTGCCACCGCAAAGACCCGGGATCACCTTGAGCGGATTCAGCAGGCACTGTCCGGCCAAAATGAAATCGCACGACATATCAGATTGACGGATGCCGAGTGCTGGCTGTCAGATGCAGAGCCAACGGGGCCACGGGTGGTGCGGAATGAAAGCAAAGAGACGGTGACGGTTCGTATCGGCCCCGTTGCCAAGCTGATTCTGGCCGGTTATTCAACGGTGTCAGAGGCTTGCGCACAATTCGCCCTGAGCCTTGGTTATGAAGTAGTGCTGTGTGACCCACGGGAAGAAGTCACCAATGGCATGAGCCTGCCGCCAGGTGTTGAGTTCCTGCCCCAACTGCCATCACTGTATATCGCTTCGCCGGGTGCTTGCACGCCCTCCGCAGCGGTAGTCGCTGCTACCCACGATCCCCGCATTGATGATCTGGCCATGATGGCCGCTGTCAAAACCTCAGCAAGCTACATCGGTGTGATGGGCTCTGTTCGTACTTCCCAGGCCCGATCCGAACGACTTCGTCGGACTGGTGGCCTGTCAAAGGAAGACGTTGAGCGGATCCACATGCCCATCGGACTCAACCTCGGCAGTAAAACCCCTTCTGAAATTGCACTGGCCATCGTTGCGGACATGGTGCGTGTGAGGCGAGGGCTCGAAGTTAGAGATTTATGAGTCAGGTGGCTAGCCACCTATTATCCTTTACCACGAATCGACTGTAAGGCCCGGGCCCACTTTTCCAACTCCTCGAGCATCGCTTTCCCGGAACCTTCGTGATGCTCGCTCGCCTGGAACACCTTATTCTCATCGAGGAGGTTCCAGGGCATCTGAACCATCACGCCCTCCATCATTGGCATCATTTTCAATGTCGTTACCAGCTGTTTCGCGAGTTGCGCTGAGCGCAGACCACCCGATACGCCACCGTAGCTCACAAACCCGCACGGCTTGTAGTTCCACTCGGTGTACACGTAATCCAGCGCGTTTGTGAAGGAGGGGGGAGGGCAATAGTTGTACTCAGGGATAACGTAAACGTACGCATCAGCTGCATCGACGCTTTTTGACCACGCCTTGGTATGATCATGTTCGTATTTCTGTAAACGCGGATGGTTTGGTTCGTTGTAGATCGGCAGCTCAAACTCTGCCAAGTCGACAAGCTCAGACTCAAATCGTCCGTCGGCATTGGCGAATTCGTTGAACCATTTAGCGATCGATGGACCAACCCTTCCAGGGCGCGTGCTGCAGATGATTGTTTGAAGTTTCAGCGTCATAGCAATTTCCCTCAGTGTTGTGTTCCCTAGTTTCCAAACAAGTGCAAAAAACCGCAGGTCTTTACCATATCTTCCCGCCGGTCGTACGGCAAAACTGCCATAGAAAATCGATCTGTACCTCTGCCCCTAGCACTGTCGACTAACGAAACAGCCAGTTTGCAACGAGTCGAACCACTCGGGGCATGATCAAATAGACCACTAGTGCGACGACAGTTGCTGCGACCAAGCCATGACGCACCCCCCATAACGCAAGCACTGGAAGTTGATTGAATATGGGCTGAAAGACCATTGGTACGATCAACGTGAGTGGCCAAATAACCGCTGTTGTAATGAGCCATTGTTTCCAGCGAGTAGGCTGTTTGGCTTTTGACGTGGGTGGAGTAAACCAATAATCGATGCCAGTCTGAATCTCCACCTGTTCTTCAGAGGCCAGCGCCGGAACGATGTCGGATACCAATTCCCGCCGAACATCGGAGTTCAGCCAAGTATCGGCTTCTTCGGGATGGGAAAAGCGCACCGCGATTTCAAAGGTGTCATGCCCTTCGGGCGGTCGTATCACATGAACGCCTTGGTGCCCGGAAAACTGGGCTGCGGCGGCAATAATCTGCCTGAGCCAGGTTTCATAGTGGTCACGGTGTCCGGTTTTCACAGTGTGCCGGATTATGATGGATCGACCAGAGTCATAGTGGATGCTTGGGGCGGCGTCTGCCTCTTGTTCGTTCATAGCGTGCTTCCCAATCTTTGATTGATTGGGGGCGACATCCTGTCAGCCCCTCAAAAGCAGTTCATGCTCTTTATCCTTGTTAGAGAGCGCCGAATTTTCCTGATTGAAAGTCGAGCATGGCCTTTTTAATTTCTCCCTCTGTATTCATCACAAAGGGTCCATAGCCTACGACCGGCTCATCAATGGGTTCGCCACTCAAAACAAGCAACCGAGCGTCGTTATTGGACTCCAGCACAATCTCTTGTCCTTCTCTGTCCAGGTTCGCAAGCTCTGCCTCACGCAACACATCAGTGTCATTGATCTGAACTGAACCGTTCAGCACTGCCACCAAGGTGGTGTAGCCTTCGGGTACCGGCAAATTCACACGGGCACCAGGCTCCAACCTAAGATCCCACACATTGATTGGCGTGAACGTGTTGGCAGGTCCTTTGTGCTCAAGATACTCACCAGCAATGACTCGCAGCGTTCCACCATCGTCTTCGAGGGATACACGAGGGATGTCCTCATTGAGCAACGTCTGATAAGCCGCCGGTGTGTCCTTTGCCGATGCAGGCAAGTTGACCCAGAGCTGCGCCATGTTCAGCAAACCACCTTGTTCAGTGAATTTCTGTGAATGAAACTCCTCGTGCACGATTCCCGCGCCAGCGGTCATCCATTGGACGTCTCCCTCGCCAATGAGCCCACCTGCACCCGAGGTATCCCGGTGTTCCAGCTCACCGCTGTAGACCACTGTCACGGTTTCAAAGCCTCGGTGTGGATGTTGACCAACCCCCCGGGGACGTTGAGCCGGAGGAAATTCCGATGGCCCGGCGTAATCCAGTAGCAGAAACGGCGAGATATTCGATGCGCCCATGCGATCGTAGGAGAAGAGCGAACGAACCGGAAAGCCATCACCCACCCAATGACCGCGAGGGGGACCGTACGTTGTCAGAATCTTTTTCACTTTGACCTCCTAAAGGGTTCATCGCCCCAACGTTTTTACGGCATCAATGTGACGATAAAACAGCGTGCGGGCCCTGAATAGATAACAATATTCGCACTTTGGGTTCTATTTCTAGAACGATCACCACCTAAAGTCCGAATCGATAATAACCGGGCGCTAGCCCCTAAAGTGCCTGGGAGGAAACACAACCGTATTCTCCTTATAAGATTCGATGGGTCGGGGAGGTATCCGCTGGGAGTCCACGAATACCCCCGCCATTGCGTTACTGTTTTTCAGGCAAAGTGTTGTAACTTGTAATCAAGTTCCGGTAATCGGGGATGTGATTGGAGAACAGGGTTCCGAGCCCCTCAATGTCGTTGCGCCAGTCCCGGTGCAGCTCACAAGCCAGTCCGAACCAGGTCATCAGTTGGGCGCCGGCCTGCGACATCCGATCCCAAGCAGAGTGGCGGGTCAGTTCGTTGAATGTGCCGGAGGCGTCCGTTACCACGAATACGTCATAGCCTTCGGCCAGCGCAGAGAGCGCCGGAAAAGCAACACACACTTCGGTCACAACACCAGCGATGATCAGTTGTTTCTTCCCCGTATCCTTAACGGCTTGCACAAAATCCTCATTATCCCAGGCGTTAATCTGGCCCGGGCGGGCGATGTAAGGGGCAGACGGAAACTGTTCTTTCAGTTCCGGAACCAATGGGCCGTTGGGACCGGTCTCAAAGCTGGTTGTCAGAATGGTCGGAAGCCCAAAATATTGAGCCAGGTCACCCATCGCCAACACATTGTTCTTGAACTTGTCCGGGTCAATATCGCGGACCAAAGAGAGTAGGCCTGTCTGATGATCTACCATCAGTACCGCAGCATCGTTTTTATCGAGTCGAACATAGGGTTTACTCATGACGTTCTCCTTACTGTGATAAGACGGCTTTGCGCACCGTCGTTGTTGGCTCCCTTTCCCTTGACATTGGAAAAGGGAATAAATTTAACGATAGTTCAGCCAGGGTGGCCTGAGTAGGCACCAATTCTTATACTCAGGGTTCTATATATAGGACGATTGCATATGCAGGATTTGAACGATCTTTATTACTTCGTAAAGGTGGTAGACCACGGCGGGTTTGCGCCGGCGGGCAGGGCACTTGGGTTACCCAAATCCAAGCTGAGCCGGCGAGTTGCAGAGCTCGAAAGCCGTCTTGATACCCGGCTTATTAATCGCTCACCGCGTGTCTTCACCGTTACGGAGTTGGGGAAAGAGTATTATCGCCACTGCTTGGCAATGCTGGTCGAGGCAGATGCGGCACAGGAAGTCATCGATCATTCCCGCTCCGAGCCAGTGGGTTCGATACGGGTGAGCTGCCCGCCGGGAATCATCTACTTTTTGGTGGCCCCGCTGATTGTCCGGTTTATGCAGCAGTACCCGAAAGTGAAAATCGAAATGGAGGCCACGAGCCGACGGATCGACGTTGTCAGGGAGGGGTTCGATGTTGCCTTGCGAGTGAGATACCCACCGCTCGAAGACAGTGACTTAACGATGAAAGTGCTGTCTAAAAACCCCCAGTGCTTGATGGCCGCGCCAGAGGTGGTTGCGCAGTACCCAAAACCAATAACACCCGATGACTTATCGAAACTTCCCAGTATCGATTTTGAACAATGGGATGGGCAGCATGTCTGGTGCCTGGATGGGCCCGCTGGTGCGTCCGTTAAAATCCATCACCAGCCACGCCTTGTTACCGATGATGTCTTTACATTGCTCAAGGCTGCCGTGGGTGGTTTGGGAGTGGTAAAAATGCCGCTTATCGTCGGTGGGCAGGATCTGATTGACGGCAATCTCGTCAGCATTTTACCGGACTGGCGACCTCGCGGAGGCATTTTCCACGCTGTCTTTCCGTCGCGCCGGGGACTGCTTCCGGCTGTAAGAGCGTTTCTGGATTTCCTGGCAGACTCACTTGAGGAAGTAGATTTCAGGCTGCCCGACGAGGACTGATTTGAAACGGTCATAAACACGTCAGTGGCTTACCTGCTAACGTAAAGGGCCTAGATCTCCACGGCTCAATCTGGCAGCCCAATCAGGTATTGGAGAACTTAATCGAACCACAGCGGTTTGACAAAAAACGCACCGTCCCTGGCGCCAAGACGCAAAGAAAGGCTTATCGCTCAGCCGTGGCTTTCGGACTGCACTTCACCTCGGATAACGATGTGACCGCTGTAGGGGGCCGGTTCTGCTGAGTGATCTGCTGCATCACGGTCCAGGATCTCACCACGAATGACGAGTTGGCCGCTGTACGGCGCCGGTTGAGCGTTCTCAAAACGAGTCTCGTCGGATTTTCGGTCAGCCAAGGTAGCATGTGCAGGTAGCGCCGCCGCGGCCAAGAGTGATGTAAGGGCAACCAGTACAGTTTTACGCATAACATGTTCTCCAGTTTTGATAGGCAAGCTGATCCCCGTTTCGCCAATCGGCGCGAGATCAGATGGAGTGAAGTATGGGCTCGGGGGGAGGTCCCGAATAATCAGGAGGCTGCATGAATCACATCACCAAAACTGATGAATAAGCACTGGTGTGATTTTTTTCGATGTTGACTGATTCCTAAGATATTATTATTAATTCATTTAATACAATTACATAAAGAGCAATCCTAACTCACTTTATAGAACGAACGTCACCCTTCAACATATAAACATCGCAGTACAAACACCTATTCATCAAAATATATGATGTTTTCAATACCGAGCCCTGATTAGTCGCGCAAGGCGTTCAGTTGAAAAATAGCAGCCAACTTGTTTCCGACCTATCGTCTTTCGGAGTTGGCCATGTCTCATCGTCTGCTTGTACTTTTTCTCACTGTTCTGGTTTTGTCTCCGATGGCTCATGCTGAGAACTCTGATTCTGTCATTGCGCTTTCTACGGACAATGATCTTTTTGCACCCACCCAAACCGATCGGGATTACACCGCAGGTGTGGCCATAACCTATTCCTCAAACTCGGAGGACTTCCTGGAAAATCCGGTTTCCGGAATCAGCCAAAACCTGGACAGGTTCGTGTTGTCGGGTATTGGCGCAGATATTAACGAGCCCGAAAGTGCAGCCCTGGAATTTGGCATCTACGGATTCACCCCTGAGGAAATCAAGGCGAGGGATATCGATCGGGATGATCGTCCCTACAGCAGCCTCGTTTATTTATCGTCAAGCCATAGTTACAGGACCCTGAGTGACGATTCCGGGTGGACCACCTCGATGACCGTCGGAGTGCTGGGCCTGGATGTTTTTAAATCGGGTCAGAATGCGGTTCACAAGGTGGTAGGAAGTGACCGTGCCAACGGCTGGGACCATCAGGTCTCCAATGGCGGGGAACCAACATTCCGATACTCCGCTGCCTATCACCAGTATCTGGATGAAAGCCGGCCGGACCAGCAATTCAAAGTCACGTATTTCGGGTCGGTGGGTTATTTGACTGAGTTTGGTGCCGCGCTTGTTTTTCGGGATGGGCTCATTTCCTCCCCGGACAATCGTTTCAACCCTGAGCTTATGGCCTACGGCGAACGAGCGCCGGGAGTCGCGGCCCCTGGCGGCCGGGAGCACTATTTCTGGGGCGGCGTGTCTGTTAAAGCTCGGGCCTACAATGCGTTCCTTCAAGGCCAATTCAGGCACTCCGACCACGAACTGGGTGCCAACGACCTTAACATGCTCCTGGCGGAAATCTGGGCGGGCTATACCCACAGTTTCGTCGCTGGCACCGAGTTGAGTTACGTGCTCCGGGTCCAGAGCTCCGAAATTAAGAGCGGGACCGGAAACCGCACGCTTGCGTGGGGTGGGCTGGTATTCAGTAAGCGCCTTTAACGGGCTCTATGCCAACCCATCATTGTGAGAAATGGGATCTATATGGCACTGAAATTAGTGCTATCAGCTTGGAGGACCCAGTATTGAAAGTGAGCAATTCCATTCAGGAGCAGATATTATGACGACCATTATTCATGTAACCGATGCGAATTTTGAAGAAGCGGTTGTTCAGAGCGACCGGACAGTTCTGGTTGACTTCTGGGCACCCTGGTGTGGCCCCTGCAAGACGGTAGCCCCGCTGCTTGAGGATATCGCCGATGAGTTCAGTGAGCAACTGACCGTTGCCAAGGTCAACGTGGATGATAGCCCGGAGATTACTGCAAAAATGCGTATCCGTGGCATTCCAACATTGGCCCTGTTTCAGGATGGCGATGTGATTGCCCAACATGCCGGGGCAGGGAGCCTCAGCCAGTTGAGAACGTTCGTTAAAGGGCACTTATAGTTACGCCGAGAACTTACTATGAAAACTCAAGAGCTCCAGTTGCTGTACATCTTCGATGCCATTATGACGGAGCGTTCAGTGACTCGTGCGGCGGATCGCCTGGCCATGACACAGCCTGCGGTATCAAATGCGATTTCCAGGATGCGCCAGATCTGGAATGATCCGCTCTTTGTGCGAAAGGGGCGCAACATCGAACCCACCTCCTATGCGCTCAGTCTATGGGATCAGGTGGGTGACCCTATGTTCGCGCTGACAAACGCCGTCAGCGCTACGCAGTTTGACCCGGCCTCCGCCCGGCGGACGTTTCGCATTGCAGTAACCGACGTCATCGTCGAGATGATCTGGCGTCAGCTTATTGACTTGCTTGAGCGTGAGGCGCCGGGCGTGGACGTACACGCCGTTCCCTATACACCTGAAGGGAGCTACGACGACCTGAGATCAGCTCACGTTGACCTCGCGATTGGCGTGCTTAACCAGCACGATTACAGTTTGCGGAGTACCTGGCTTCTTGATAGCGGATTTGTTCTCGCAATGCGGGCAGACCACCCGCTGGCAGGCCGGCAAATCACCATGGAAGAGTTTCTGGAAGCCCGCCATCTGTTGGTTACCATGTCGGGCGACGCCCACGGTTCTGTTGACAGTTATCTTGATCAAAAAGGGCAGAGCAGGCGTATCGCCGCAACAATGAACCATTTTGCGTCCGTTCCTCAAGTGTTAAGGGAGTCCAATCTCATCGCGGCCGTTCCTGAGTTGATCAGCCAGGACTGCGGGTTCGTCGATGGGTTATGGATGGGGGAGCTACCCTTCGATGTGGACCCAACCAGCCTCTACCTCATCTGGCACGCACGCCATGATAGAGAACCGGGGATTATCTGGATCAGGAATCATATCGAAAGACTGCTCCAGGCTCGCTGGCACGACATCATGACCAATTCGCCCTGTGGCCGGCACCTGAAGGCGGTCTAATCATGGCTAGGCAGTATGCCGCGTGTAGTCATCGCGTTTATAAGGCTTTGACACTGCTGTTTGAGGTGGTCCCTCAGCAGGCGCATGGCAGGTGTGATGGATTGTCGCGTCGGGCAGATCAGCCACAGCTCTGACACCGGTGGCGTATAGTCGGGCATGACGTTCATCACCCGGCCGGACAGCAGATCATCGGATATATCGAGGCAGGATTTGACCGCCATACCATGCCCGGCGATGCACCAGCGCCGAACGAGATCGCCGTCGTTGGACGCCCGATTGCCTTTCATTTTCACCCGGTATTCCTCACCATCCCGTTTGAAGGTCCACAAGTCGTAGGGAATGTCCTGCAACTGATAGAAAAGCCCGTTGTGGCCCGCCAGGTCGTGTGGATGAATGGGGGTACCCTGTTGGTTCAGGTAATCGGGTGTTGCGCAGAGCAGTCGGGGGACATCACAGATTTTGAACCCGTACAGGTTGGCGTCACTGGGTGAGCCATACCGTAGGGCCATATCAACCGAATCCCGAAAAAAGTCCACATTGCTGTCGGTGATCTGTACCCGCAAACTCAGCCCGGGGTGAGATGTCATCAATTGGTCGATCCAGGGCACGACGCGATTTCTACCCAGATCGGATGACACCGATAGCCGAATTTCTCCCGCCACTGTCTCTGTGCCAAAGCGAATATTCTGTCGGGCCTCATCCATCAGTGTCAGCGCCTGCCGGCATTGGGGCAGGTATTTCTCCCCGGCGGCCGAGAGCCGCAACTGACGGGTAGAGCGGACAAACAGCTCTACCCCTAACTCATGCTCCACACGTTTTACGGCGGCGCTCGCCGTCGCAGCGCGCATATCCAGGCTGGTGGCAGCCGCGGTGATGTTGCGGAATTCGGCCACTTTAAGCACAACGGTCAGATCGTCAAAGTTCATTTTCAAAAATTATTTGATTATGTTTATGGGATTAAGCTGTTTTTCTTAGTGTAAAGAGGGATCACACTGCTTGCCACTACCAACTCACACTGGAGAGAAACATGAAAGCGGTTGGATACACTGAATCTTTACCCATTGATGACCCTAAATCCCTTCAAGACGTGGAACTACCTCAGCCGGCGGCCGAGGGAAGGGACCTCTTGGTTCGCGTCAGAGCCATCGGCGTCAATCCTGTTGATTTCAAAGTACGTCAACGGGCTGCAGCGGAGCCTGGTGAGACCAAGGTGCTGGGCTGGGATGCCGTAGGGGAAGTCGTTGCAACGGGAGAGGCCGCATCATTGTTCGAGCCAGGCGACCAGGTTTACTACGCTGGCGATGTTACACGGCAGGGTAGCAATGCCGAGTATCAGATCGTGGACGAGCGCATTGTGGGCCGCAAACCCGCCAGCCTGAACGACGCAGAGGCGGCAGCACTGCCTCTGACCACTATAACCGCCTGGGAAATGCTCTTCGACCACCTGGGTCTTGAACAGCAGCCCCCAGAGGAAATCAGTCCAACCGACGACGTGATACTGGTGGTTGGTGCAGCCGGCGGTGTCGGCTCGATCCTGATTCAGTTGGCAAAAACGCTGACCGGTGCCACCGTGGTGGCCACCGCATCCCGGCCCGAGTCCCGGCAATGGGTCGAATCGCTAGGCGCGGATTCCGTCGTGAATCACCGCGAGCCACTGCTGCCTCAAATCGAACAACTGGTGTCCGAGGGCAAAATTGCCCCGATCACTCACGTGGCCAGCCTGAACGCCACCGACCAGTACTTCGATGATTATGTAGCAGCGCTGAGGCCGTTCGGCAGGATTGCTATGATTGACGACCCCGCGTCTCTGGAGGTGATGAAAATCAAACCGAAAAGCCTGTCCCTACACATCGAATTCATGTTCGCCCGGTCCATGCACAACGCCGATGACATGCAGGTGCAGCACGAACTTCTTGAGACGGTAGCGAGTCTTGTGGATCAGGGCCACATTCGTACCACCGCAGGCAAGAATCTCGGGGTAATCAACGCTGAAAACCTGCGTGCGGCGCATTCGGAGTTGGAGTCCGGTACGGCCGTGGGCAAGATAGTGCTGGAAGGGTTCGAGTAACCGGTATTCTGGTTATAATGGCCTGCTCTAGGGAGTGGGTCGTGAATAACATGTCGAACGCCAGACCAAACCTCAAGCTGAAGAGCTATAGTGACCATGGGCAGAAACATGCCCATGATCACCATCAACTGGTGTTGCCGCTCGTTGGGACGCTATCGCTGTCTGTCGACAGCAAAGCCGGGGAGGTGAGCAGTGGCAAAGCCGCGATCATCGCCGCCGGCCACGATCACGATTTTGCGGCTGCGGATGCCAACCGCTTCGTGGTTGCGGATATCCCGGCGGCGCTGGCGCCGATGTTGGAAAAATTGCCCTGTTTTGTGCACTTGGACGCTGGCCTCGAGCAGTACGTTACGTTTTTGCATTCCCAGTTGAAACAGGGCGGGGATTCCTCTCGAACCCAGCACCAGATGCTGTTGTTGCTGATTCAGTTACTGCAGGAACGTTTTGGCGACAAACTGAGACTGGACCGGCGGGTAGAAACCGCCAAGCGGTTTATTGATGAAAACTACGGCCGGAAAATCACCGTCAGCCAGTTGGCCTCTATTTCACACCTTAGCCCGCGGCAGCTAAACGAGCTGTTCCGGGAGCAGGTCGGTCTCACTCCTCACCATTACCTCACGGAACTCCGCATGCAGTCATCCTGGCAACTGCTCGAACAGGGTGAGCTGTCCATCCAGAGTATTGCCGATGCCGTCGGCTACAGTTCGCTGTCAGCCTTTAGTGATCGTTTTTCTCAGCACTTTGGGCACTCGCCCAGTTATTTCCGCAGATTCTCGAAATAACCCATCCGAATTCCGAAAGTCGGCACCGGGTACTGCCCCTTATGCTTCTTCTCTTTGAGTTCACTCATTCGTGATTGGGAGAGGAAACAATGACAACCGCAACAGCCACCTGGATTGGCTCAATATCGGTACTTCTGTGGGGCACGCTGGCTTTATTGACCAAACTGACTGGCGGCCACATTCCGGAGTTCCAGCTCATGGCAATGACGTTCACCATCGCGTTTCTCCTGATGTTGGCGCGCTGGTTGCGAGCAGGGCACACGGGAATCCGATTCGCACGCCAGTCGGCGTTTGCCTGGTGCATTGGCGTGATTGGCCTATTCGGGTATCACTTTGCCTATTTTAAAGCGATGACTCTGGCACCGGCTGTCGAAGTGAGCCTTTTGGCCTATCTTTGGCCCCTGTTCATAGTGCTGTTTTCTGCACTGTTACCCGGCGAATCCCTGCGCCCACAGCACATTGCGGGCGCGGTTATGGCCCTGGTCGGGTGTTGGTTGCTGATCGGCCGAAACATCAGCGGTTTCAGCGCGGAGAACCTGGACGGATACCTGGTCGCATTTGCCTGCGCGCTGATGTGGTCTTCCTATTCGGTGCTGAGTCGGCTGGTTAAATCCGTGCCCACAGATGCCGTTGGCTGGTTCTGCGGGGTGACTGCGGTGTTGGCGTGGGTTTGCCACCTGATGTGGGAGCCCACAGTCTGGCCAAGTAACGGGAGCCAGTGGGTAGGCGTGATAGGGCTGGGGCTTGGCCCGGTGGGCATCGCGTTCTTTACCTGGGATTACGGGGTAAAACACGGAAACATCCAACTGCTCGGAACCCTGGCCTACAGTGCGCCTTTGATTTCGGTGGTACTGCTAATCGCGGCCGGGTTCGGCGAGGCGACTGTTGCAGTGGTAGGAGCCAGCATTCTGATCGTGGTTGGTTCTTTAACTGCAGGCATGAATGAAAACCCAAGAGGCTCCGAGGCTGAGGAAATCAAAAACTCTAAAGGCGGCCTCTATTCAGTATTGAATAGTGACGACAAGACGTAACACTAGAGCCTAAATAGTTACTGGTAGTAAATGGGGAAACAGATTCATGAAAACCTCAGGAGCCCAACATGGCCCACACGCACGCAGTCGGAGGTGGACGCCTTTATTGAGTCAATGGGTAATCAAGGCTAAAACAGCGCTAGAGGGTTGACTGCAAGGGCTGGACCGGGAAATGCGGAAATTGTATCGAAGAAGGAGGGCTTTGTATCAAAAATTCATGGGCGGCCACCAGGACCGCCCATTGTCGTGTTGGGCGGCTTAGTTGCTAGTACCCAGTTCGACAGTTTCAACTGCAGGATTATTGCCGCGCTCGATATCTCCCTGGCTAACACCTTCGGCTTGCGCAAATGCAGAGAAAGCGAGTACAGAAAAAACGAGAAAGAACTTGTTGATTGCGTTCATGTGATATTCCACCTTTTAAGAGAATTAGATTAGACAACGTCACCTCATTGGCTTGATTGAAATTCTCTCTGTTTCCCAGCTGCAGAAAAAATTGCATTGGGATATACAGAACATCACACCCGATGATGGGTTCAGAGCCACCAAAGCCAGTAGGAACTAGATGAGTACCTCCGGCTCCATTTGGTAAGCTTGATGAAGCAAGTCACCGAATCTGTCTGAAACCGGTAAGGTTGTTTCACCAATCCCGCTGACGGGAATACCCGGGGTCCAGGAATTCATGACGACTCCACCTGATAACTCTTGAACCGCCTCCAATGTCAAATACTCCTCACGCTGAGGGGCTCCAAGTGCTTCCAATTGCCGCTTAACAATCTGCATAGTGATCCCATTAAGCAACTCAGCCTTGGGCCATACAACAGTGTGGCCGTCCCAGAAAGCCAGATTCCAGATGGTTGCTTCGCTGATATGGCCACGTTTGTCCACAAAAGCCGCATCATCAAACCCTTTCTCGACTGCCTTCCGGAGATAATAAGTTTTCGTCGCTTCGCCTACATGCTTGATTGATGGTAAAAGGCGCTCATGTGTAACAGCATCCAGCCGCAGAGGCCCGGTAGGGCCTTGGGCGGCCGGCGAGGTGCGAATAAGTATTCCAGGGTCGTTAAATGCACCTACTGGGGTGAACTCCCCACTTCGTGAGAAAACAGTTGCCGTCAGCGATAGATTTACAGGCCCGCACTCAATTGCAGAGCGAAAATATGCTCTTACCTCATCATCGGAATTTGCCTGCCCGTACATTTCCATTGAAGCCAAACGCAGACGTTGCAGGTGAAGATCAAGCCCTCGTATCGCCCCGTCACGAACCTGCATTGCGGTAAAATGTGCAAACCCTGAAAAGGCGAGGCTGGAGAGGTCTGACATTAGCGCTTCGTGTCCATCAATCATTGTTCTATAGGGTGTCGTCTTCGACATCTCTGTGCTCCTCATAGGTTACCTGGTGAACTTGGTAGATAGACCCTAAACTATGACAGCGATGTCAGGGTCAAGAGGTATTTATGAAGATTGGAGCGCTAGCGAAGGAAACGGGGGTCAGTGTCCGTATGCTACGGTATTATGAAGCTGAAGGGTTGCTGGCGCCGGCCAGGACAAGCGGCGGGTATCGGGACTATGGCTCGGCTGATCGAGACACAGTAGAGCGCATAAAAATGCTGGGCGCATCCGGAATGACGCTGCCCGTGATCCAAAAATTTCTGCCCTGTGCGCTTGATACGCGTGGGGAGTTTGAGCCCTGCGATGAATTGACAGACATCCTGAAAGAGCAGATGGCACTTGTAGCTGATAAAATCCTGCGCCTTCAGGAAAGTCATGCTTTGCTTTGTGAATTGCATGCGAAGGTCGATAACAGATCCCTTGATGGTTAAATCAGTCTCTCAACGATAAAGGTTTCGTGGTTATCGCATTCGCAGCAGGCTATTCAGAGGCTACACCAAAGGTGGATTCACACGGGCAAACCCCTCCTGCGTTCGATAAGGGTAATAGGGATAAGGCGGCGTCACCGAACTGACTTGGTCAAGCCGGGCCATCTGCTCCTGACTCAGATTCCATCCAACGGCTCCCAGATTCTGGCGAAGCTGAGACTCATTGCGTGCACCCATGACCACAGTGGCCACGGTGGGTCTTTGCAACAGCCAGTTTATGGCGATCTGTGGCACAGTCTTTTGGGTTTCCGCCGCGATGTCCTCCATCACTTCGACAACCCGGTACAGGTGTTCATCATCTACCGGGGGCGCAAACTGTGCCGTCTCATGCAAGCGGCTGTTCGCCGGCCACGGCTGCCCCCTGCGGACCTTTCCGGTCAGGCGTCCCCAGGCCAATGGGCTCCAGACAGCAGCGCCCAGCCCCTGATCCTGCCCCAGGGGCATGAGTTCCCATTCGTAATCCCGGCCTACAAGGGAATAATAGGTTTGGTTCGTAATGTAACGGGGGTAACCATATCGGTCAGCCACTGACAAAGATTTCATAACCTGCCAGCCGGAGAAATTGGAGACGCCCACATAGCGGACCTTCCCTTGTCTAACGAGCATATCGAGCGTGCTCAATACTTCTTCCACCGGGGTACGGGCATCAAATGCATGCAAATAATACAGGTCGATATGGTCCGTGTTCAGACGCCGTAGCGACGCTTCACATGAACGGATCAATCGCTCTCTTGACGAGCCGCCATCATGGGGACCATCTCCCATGGGTAAGGTCGTCTTGGTGGAGATCATCAGTTGCTGTCGTTTTCCCTGTATAGCTTTCCCGAGCACCTCTTCGGAGGCGCCGTCTGAGTAGACATCCGCAGTATCAAATAGGGTGACGCCAGCATCGAGGCAGATATCCACCATGCGGCGTGCCTCATTACTCTCGATCTTGCCCCAGGCGCTAAACAGAGGGCCCCGTCCACCAAACGTACCTGCTCCAAAGCTCAATGCGGGCACTTTCAAGCCAGAAGCGCCCAGTTGCCGATATTCCATAGAATCCTCCTCTCATCTCATCAGTAACTCGACGATACAGGCACTTATATTTATGATATAGACATCCTATCTTCATAATATTTGTGAATTGACTTCACCATGCCTCAATCCTCCACAAATCGCCTGGCCGCAATGGAAATCTTCAGCACTGTGGTAGAGCAGGGCAGTTTTTCGAAGGCCGCACGGGTCTGCCGACTGACTCCCTCGGCCGCCAGCAAAGCAATCACGCGCCTGGAGAAAAGGCTGGGAACCAAGCTGATTCATCGCTCCACTCGGCAAATGCAGTTGACGGCGGAGGGCCGATGGTTCTACGAACGTTGCCGCCACATTCTTAGTGACCTGGAGGAGGCGGAACAGGGAGCAAGCAGTTCGGTAGAGCCTACCGGGCACTTGAGGATTACCGCCAGTTTCCCTGTCGGCCACGGTTTCTTGATACCGATAGTGACGAAGTTTCTGGCACGGTACCCCGGTATTACACTGGAGCTATCGTTGACGGATCAGGTGGTCAACCTGCTGGCTGAGCATACTGATGTGGCTATCCGAAATGGTCCTCTCGGTAATTCCAACTTGGTAGCCCGTAAGCTGGGTGAAACCCGAATGGTGATAGTGGGAGCACCGGAATACCTTGAACGGCGTGGTGTTCCGGTCACTCTGGAAGAATTGCGGACCCACAATCGTCTGGGTTTCAATTTTTCCAGGCATACAGCAACCTGGCCCCTGACTTTCGATGGAGAGCAAACTGAACTCGCTCCACAGGGGAGTTTGCTAGTCAGCGATGGTGAAACCATGCGCAAAATGGCCATGGAGGGTGTAGGCCTCGCACGTTTGACCCGTTTCCTGGTTGATGAAGACATCCGCCAGGGAAGACTTGTTCCGGTTATGGAGGAGCACAACCCCGGAGACCGAGAAGAAGTCCACGCGGTTTTTCTGGGGCAGGGCCGTTTGATGCCGGGCCGGGTTCGGGTTTTCCTGGATTTTCTGTACGACAACATCCGAATCTCACCGTCGGATTAGGCCGAAGCATGTGCGTATGTCATAAAAAAGGCTGCCCCTGTTGAGCAGCCCTTGAGATTCATCCCTCACTACTGCAACCAGTCAAGCGGCACGTTTCCGGCTAAACCAGTCCTCGGTGCCGCCTTCATAGTCGTAGACTTCCGTAAAGCCGGCATCTTCGAGCTTCTTGGCTGCCTTGGGAGAAGCATCACAGTCGAAATTCGCGCAGTAAACGACGAGCTTCCGGTCCTTACTGCCGGCAACGGCCTCTACCTGCTCCAGAAAGGACGGTTCCTCCACAGGAACGTTGATGGATGTGCGGATATGCTCTCGGTTGAAGGCGTTCCTCGGCAGGACATTGATGAGCACAAAATCTTCATGCTCAGTCTCGTTCATTTGTTTGAGGTCGTCACGGCTAATGCTCTTCATAGCGTTTCTCCTTCGTTGAGGAAATGGCTACCTCAATACTCCACTGTGATGGTCTGAGACTCGATTTCAAGGTGGTTAGCGGCCATCCGTCCGATAAAATTCACGGCTTTTCTCATAAACGGTCGCCATATCGATGAGCACAAACCCCAACCCCGATTCATGCAACAAGAAGGTGTAACTCTCTCCTGAGGGAAGGCTCTGCCAATATTCTGGGATATTGCTTTCCCGTTGGTCGATCGCAGGGTAATGGGAATGTTCAAAGTAGCCAGTTTCAGTGCTGTCGTAGGCAACGGAATGTGGTTCGGACGACACCACCAACGTGTATCGCTGCAGGCCAGGATAGGTGGCCGCCATGGCGATGACACAGAGCAGGCCAGCAAGGCCGATGCGCTCTGCTTGGGGAGCACCGTTCCCCAGCCGGATACCCAAAACACCGGCCAGCAAGCCCGTCGAAACAAAGGGCCAAAGTGGCAGTTCACCAATAATGTTGTAGTTGGTGAGCATGACGTAATCAACAAGGGCATAGGTGCCGAGCGCGGCCAGCAGAACTAACTGCAGCACCATGCCTTTGTGTTTCAATAGGTTGAAGTGCTTTGCCAATGGCCCGGTTCGGTCAGTTGGGGTTGACGTAAAGTCCACATGGTCGATGACCCCGGACAGGGCACGGACAAGAGGCGCCTCATTAATGAGGGTTTCCACCTTCGACTTGGGTTTTCCAAACGCGCTACCGATGCCTATGCGGTGATCCGGGTGGCCCTCTCTTAAAAAATGGTACGGCTGCAACCGATAGGTCTGCCTATCAGTAACGAGGCTAAGTTTTGACTGCTGAAGCGCCTGCGCCATATTCCGGAACCCCGTAACCGGGGCCAACTCAATCTTCCGGATCGCGTTTAGCGGAATGCGGTGGTCTCCGGTGGTGAATCCCATGAGCCCGAGGCCGGTCAACCGCGGGATATGAATTGTGAGATTCTCGCCGTCCAATTCCAACCGAACCTGGCGATTAACATACGCCACCACGCAACCCAGCAGCAGACACAATGCCATTAGGTGCAGTTCGAAAGGCACGTTACCGTGTTCGTCCAGGTATAGTTGGCTGAAATCCAGTTCACCAACGTTAGGCAGTTCCAATAGCAGCAGACTTCCGAGCAAAATCGTCAGCAAGCCTCCGATGGTTGCAAACAAATGGCTGGTTTTGAGAATGCTGGCAGAGTAACGAAAACGCTGTTTACACATGGTTCAATGTCGTCCCTGAAACTGTATCCGTGAATTAGAAGTGTATGATAGACAAAGAGGAGTGCCTATTATGATAACGCGACATCATTTGGAAATGTCCACGACGGTCGCGACTCTCGACGATCTCGCACCGCTGGCAGACTATTCACTCATGGACACGCTCAACTGCGACCCTGAGGGGAAAGCAAACGGAGCTGACCACGCGCCACGGCAAGTCTTCTCGGGCCACTATGTTACGGTCAAGCCCACGTCTATCGAAAACCCAGAATACGTCGCGCACGGCAAAAACCTGTTTCACGAGCTGGGTTTCGACGACAGCTTGGCGCAGTCCAGCGACTTCGTCCGTATGTTCTCCGGCGATTTGTCCCAGGTTCCGGAGCCCCTGCGCCACGTGGGGTGGGCGTGTGGCTACGCACTTTCCATCTACGGCACCGAATTCTACCAACAATGCCCGTTCCAGACTGGCAATGGCTACGGCGACGGCCGCGCGATTTCCGTGCTCGAGGCTGTCATCAACAAGCAGCGCTGGGAAATGCAGTTAAAAGGGGCAGGACGCACGCCCTACTGCCGCGGCGCAGACGGCCGGGCAGTTCTGCGTTCCAGTGTGCGGGAGTTCCTGGCCCAAGAGCATATGCACGCGCTGGGCGTGCCCACGTCACGGTCTCTGAGTCTGTACGTGTCGACAACCGAGAAAGTCAGGCGCCCCTGGTATTCGGAGGGTTCACGCTCGGTAGATCCCGATATTCTCGTATCCGAGCCAGTGGCCATCTCGACACGTGTTGCACCTTCGTTCATTCGGGTAGGGCAGCTGGAGCTCTTTAGTCGTCGTGCCCGCAAGCAGGAACACCCGCAGGCGATGGAGGAGCTCGAGAGGATCGTGTTGCACCTGATTGATCGCGAGTACGATGACGTTATCGATCGGTCGCGGACCACAGCTGAAAAAGTGGTGTCGATCGCACATGAGTTCCGCAGACGACTGACCTCGCTTGTCGCCAACTGGATCCGTGTTGGCTACTGCCAGGGTAACTTCAACAGCGACAACTGTGCCGCGGGCGGCTTCACGCTCGACTATGGACCCTTCGGGTTCTGCGATGTGTTTGATCCGCAGTACCAGCCATGGACGGGCGGGGGAAATCACTTCGCGTTCCTCAACCAACCAGCAGCAGCCGAACGCAATTTCTACTCGTTCTGTTCGGCGGTTCGGCCTTTGTTGGCAGGGCATCCAGAGTGTCTACAGCAGCTGAAGGACATTCAAAGTGATTTCCCAAAGGTTATGCAGGCGCAAATGGAGACGATGTGGGCGGCCAAACTCGGACTCGACGCGTTTGACGCGGCTTTATTCCGCGAGCTGGCAACGCTGATGATGCAAACGTCTGTTGACTACACGATGTTCTTCCGGGAACTCTCCTCGTTGCCAGATGACATTGAGCCACTCAAGAAGAGCTTCTACAAAGGCCCGAGCTATGCTGCTGATCCCGAAGGGCTAGACAAGCGTTGGTCAGCGTGGCTCACAAATTGGCAATCGCTCATTCAGCCTGGCACGCGTGAGGAGCTTTCCAGTCAGATGAAGCTCGTTAACCCGAAGTACAGCTTGAGAGAGTGGTTCGTTGTGCCCGCCTATCAGCAAGCGGCAGAGGGTAATTACGCTTTGCTGCGAGAACTGCAGGACGTGATGACGCAGCCGTACGCCGAGCAATCAGAGGCCGTAGATAGAAAATACTATAGGCTGAAGCCGCTGGAGCTCTTTGGTGTTGGCGGGGCGTCGCACCTTAGCTGCTCATCGTGATCGCGCCCCTGATCCAGGCGCTTTCAGCGGCTCCTGAAATCAATGTCCCAGTACATCGGTTTCATTTTTCTTTGCGTTCTTCTCCTTTTTCTTTTCCTTGGGGGTTAAAAGCGGTTTCTTTTTAATGTCTTTTTTTCTGTCCTGACTCTTACTCATGGGATCTGTCCACCTTTAGTTGTGGGTGCATTGGCATTACGCCTTGCCTGATGCCAATGCTTTCAACGCCTAGTATGAACTCAATTTAGCGTAAGTGTGGACGACCAAGAAAAGTACTAAACTTCTGAAACCGCATTTCAGAGACTTACCCATGAGATTCCACGCAAAGTGCTAAACAAACTTAAAGTAAATTCTAGAATATCGAGTTGCTTTCAGTTTCCACACAAAGTACTAAATTTGTCGTCCGGCGCAGGTCACAGGAGCCGAATTTTACGGACATCGCAGTCAACGGGGCGAGTTCTATCCAATCACTGCCGACACTTCTAAAAGAAGGTACAATTGGGCGTGTCTAAGGAATTGGTGACAGTTTATAGGTGAACTTGATAAGTGACCCTGACCTCGTATCTAAGTCCACCCCCCCCGAGTTGGAAAAACCCAGTTCGAAGTGCTGTCTAGGGCTAGTTGACCACCACACGATACTCAGCGGCTAATTCTTGACGGATACTGAAAATCCGAGGAACCCATTAATGTTCAAGCTTTAATGGATTCGCTTAACATTGGCATCCAAGATCTCTTTGGAACTTTTCACGAAAAGCGCGGCCGCATTTAACGCCGAGCGCCTATCTACACCAAGAATGTTTGCTAGCTTTTCATCGACAGAATTCATTTGCCGTGCTTGCGAAAGCATGTTTAGAAGAAAACGTCGTGGCTTCACGAATCGGATATCCACGTTCGCCCAATGGACTGCCCGTTTTATTGAAGGAACAGGCAGCTGTGTACTGAGTGGTCCGGCAGTCACCGTAAGTTCCGATCCAGCACCCGTATCGATAGTGCGTCCCAGGCGCTCCAAGGTCATCCTCGCCGCCTGGAGGCGTTCGACATACGTCTTAGGGTCAGCAAGTGTCTCCATATTCTTGCACCAATTTCGGAAAGCCGCCGCCTCACTCGTATTGCTAATGTCGGCAGCTATCTTCACCGCATCGGGAAGACTCTTTGACTGGTTTATTATCGACATTAGTATCGCAGGTAGCCGTAGACAGTAGATGTTCGCATTTCGATGAAGATCCAAAGTCGCGCCTGCTCGGCTTTGATCGTACAACGTTGCGGTCTCATGGCGCATTTCGTCGACTAAACGTACAAGGTCCTCTTTCGCGGTATTTGCTCGTAACTCGTTAAGCAAAATTGGTACGGAAAGTACGGGATTCGGCGCGAATGGCAGCGATAACGCCTGTGATATCGAATACTCTGCTAGAGTAGCCCTGACACCTTGAAACAGAGGCAGAGCGTCAAAGGCCAAAGAAGACAGTCCCGGAGCATCCAATAGATCACTTATGAACATTCGGGTTGGTTCTGGTAATGGCCGCCCCGTAACTAACAGGTGTTCTGACTCGAATGCCACAGCACAGGTTCTTGTCCCAAACTCTTTAACAGGATCATTCCAGACTGCTGCACCTGCTGTAAGTGCCTCATCTGTTAAGGAAATATTCAGCACTCTGCAATGCTTCTTTAATAATGAGTACATCAAGGAACTTGGGGCCTCAGTCATGTTGTCCTCGTGGCCAATGACGAGGATACGTTCCGAGAGAACAACAGCGGTCAACAAATGGGATAAGCTCGCAAGCGCCATAATTAAACGATGCTCGGGAGGCCTAGAATCCATGAGAAGCGTTCCAGCGTAAGCGAGATCCCCGAGCGAAACCACTGTATCGGTGGGATTAATAAGAACTGCATTTTTGTTGGTCATACACTTCCTCCAATAAAACGCACATTCTCCACCAGTCTGGATTTCCAGTGTCTTGTAGCTTAGGAGGTACTAGTATGTGGGCGATGGACTTCCCCCGATACGCATGACGCTCCTAACCTATGATTAGAGCATAGGAGGAATCGTCATAAGCAGCCAACCCCGAGTGACAATAAACAAAAAATCAGGACGTCCGTTCATCGCCCCTGGAGGGATTCGTGACCTGTCCAATATGTCTCTGTTGATCCCGATAGCCTAGTCTTCACCGCTGAAAAAGTTGGGTCCTCGATGAACACCTTCTTCGATTCAGAAAATCATGCACAAGTTCTTTCTTTAAACTTGAGAAAAAAGGTCGACTCACTTAATTCCGCATCGTAGATCCTTGGATCAAAGATTCCACGTTCCACCAGGTCCAAAATTCGATCTTTGTCTTTATCCTGAGCACAGGCTCCGAAATAGATGCCTGTGAGACTTGATGGTGCCAGCTCGATGAATCGAATCCATTTGGATTCGTCCTCTGTAATGTCAGGGATGATGAAGCTACGATACTCGCTTTCATATTTCCAGTTCCGCGACTTAACCAAAGCCGGTTTTGCAGCGCGTTCATCGGCTGGTTGTGGAACATCAACATTCGGATAATAATCGTCGTATTTTACCTGTCGGGCATTTCGCATCGGGCCACCAGCTGAATCAAACTCAAGACACATGCCTTGGTGTGAGTCTCCATAGTGTGACCAGAACAAGAGGTTTTCTTTCGAAGTGGTGAAACTGCATAGTCGAGCTCGACCGTAGGTTGTTGCAGCTGCTCTCCTAAACATTTCGATCGTTCGATTCTGATCGGTCATCATCAATTTCGCCTGTTCCTTAGCTTGCTTCCAGGGCATGCCTTGGTGACTGCGGAGCTGTTTGGCGAGATATTTCCGAAGCTCCCTGGCCTCTGAGGCGGAGGAGGGCCGTACATGACCTGCACCCAACTTTCTAATCCATCCTGATCTTAGTAATGTTCATCACCAGAGAGGACGATGAACATGAAGAAGCGATTCACCGAAGAACAGATCATTCCCATTCTCAAGGAAGCCGAGGCCGGCCTTCCGGTCAAAGAGCTGTGCCGGAAGTACAACATCTCGGATGCCACCTTCTACACCTGGCGCAAGAAGTATGGCGGCCTGGAAGTCTCAGAAGCCCGTCGCCTGAAAGCCCTTGAGGAAGAGAACGCCCGGCTCAAGAAGTTGCTGGCCGAGTCCATGCTGGATACAGAAGCCCTGAAGGCCGCCCTCAACCGAAAGTACTAACCGTCGGGAACAAGCGCGAGGCTGTGCGCACCATGCTGTCGGAGACGACGATATCCGAGCGCAAAGCCTGTTCACTCGTCGGGTTATCCCGCGCAACGATGCGATATCAGTCTCAGCGCTCTCCAGAGGAGCGTGAGCTGACAGAGCGCATCAAAGCCATTGCGTTCGAGCGCCGCCGGTTCGGGTACCGGCGTGTTCACCAGTTGCTGCGTCGTGAGGGTGCTGAGGTGAATCACAAGAAGGTTTATCGACTTTACCGAGAGGCCGGCCTGGCCGTCCGCAAACGCAAGCGCCGTAAAGGTGTGATGGTCGAACGGCAGCCATTGGTGTTGCCTGGTGCGCCGAACCACACGTGGTCCATGGACTTTGTGATGGATTCCTTGGCCAACGGCCGCAGGATCAAATGCCTGACGATTGTGGATGACTTCACGAAGGAGTGCCTCGACATTCCCGTGGCCATGGGCATTTCAGGTGAACAGGTCGCCCGCACCTTGGATGGTATAGCGGCCTTCCGAGGCTACCCGAAGGCCGTTAGAACCGACCAGGGGCCGGAATTCACTGGCAGAGCGCTCGATCAATGGGCATACCGCCATGGCGTTGAACTGAAGCTGATTCAGCCCGGAAAGCCGATGCAGAATGGTTACGTCGAGAGCTTTAACGGAAAATTCCGGGATGAGTGCCTGAATGAACACTGGTTCCGGGACCTTGCTCATGCCCGGGAGAAAATCAGTAACTGGCGATTGGACTACAATGAGCAGCGTCCGCATTCATCCCTGGGGTATCAGACACCCCTGGAATTTGCCTCCGCTCTCCGACTTGGAAAAACAGATTCAAAAGTAACGGACATTACTAGGGAGCAGTTGGATTAAACACTGGGGGCAGGTCAGTTTGCACTCGAAAGGATCGTTTAATTGAGTGGGTAATGGATGATAAAGCTTTCCGTGGACAAAAAAATCTTCAAGGTGTGAATCCTCCGCTCCCTTGATGCTCTTGAATCGGTATAAATGCGGGATCTTATGTAGGTCCACACAGGGGTGACAAAGCTCGAATTCTTTAAGCGTTTCCATCGCTAGATATCAGCCTCCCTTTGACTCAATGCGTGCTTAGATCACCACTAAAACATCATCTGGCAAGATGCCGACTTCAACCATCGATTTGAACTTTACACGGACAAAAAAGGTAGCAGGGTGCAGAATGATGTTTTGATCTGGTTATCCGAACAGCTTCGCGTGTGATCCGGTTCGGGCAAGCTCGAGTTCGTCTCCCTCCACCCGATAGATCAACACCCAGTCGGGTGCAATATGGCAATCCCGCCAGCCATTCCAGTGCCCGGAAAGACCATGATCCCGATGTTTATCTTCTAGCGGCTCCCCTTTCTGGAGTGTCTCGATAACATCCTTGAGTTGTTGCAAGTCTAGCTCTTGCTTCCGACACGCCTTCATATCTTTTTTGAATCGACTCCCTTGCTTGAGCGCCAGCATCAATCCTCCAGATCGCTGAACAGAGCATCCACAGAATCGAACCTCTCGCCCTGCCCCTGATCCAGTTCGGCCATTGCACGCCGGGTTTCTTCATTGGGGGCGCGATAGTCAAAGGGGATATCTCGTTGCGCCGCGACCGTCCGTAAAAAGGCATTGACGATGACCGTTGGGTTAAACCCCATCGCCTGAAGCAACACCGTCACCTGGTGCTTGAGTGTTGCATCCACACGGATACGGACTGCTGTGGCCTGGCCCGCCTCAGCCAGTGCCGGTGAGCCATCAGCTTCTGTAAGCGGCTCCGGTATAAATGGGAGTCGTCGGGTGCTGATCAGCCGTGCCATCAGCAGGTTCACCGCGCCAGATAATGACAGACCAAGTTCCTCGAAGACCGCCTGGGCGCGATCCCGCACCTCAACCGTCGTGCGGACATTGAACGCTTCATCTTTGGTCACCGCCTGCACCAGCCTGCGATCACTCACCCCAAGGCTGCGTGACGACCAGGAACCGCCTGCCTGAAATCCCATTGACCCACCCTTTACCCGGGCGCCCCGGTGGCTCCGGTGAGTCGGGCTTGAGTGTCTTTTGTGTTGCCCGGTCTTGCCCTGCTTTTTGCTCTGGTTGCTCATGCGAGCCCCCTTAATCATGATCATCGTATGTTGGAAATTGCTGGCTTCTGTACCTACATTGTAATAACAAGGATACGCAGATTAGCGTTTCTTGTCACTGTAAACACCCTTGTTGTGATTGCACTGATGATTAGAATTTTCCACCTGTTGGGGTTGCAGGGATCCTTTCATCGAAGCTTTCTAGCGTGTACGGGCCCTGGTACTGCTTCAATGCCTCTATGGCCACTTCTGATCCCATATTAAAAATTCTTTGCAACGAATCAGGTGGGGTGGGGGGGCCATTGGCCTGGCTATTTCCAGATCTGGCTGAATCAAGAACGAGGGCAGGGTGGATACCATTCTGGATGGGACTGACTGGCTCAGCGATTGCCCATGCCATATTCGGCAGGAAGTTTACCCCAACTAAACGAGAAATCGCGTACTATCACCAACAGGATGGGGCAGTTGACGCTGCCTGACCTAGAAAAATTGTCTCCGGAGTATCTCCGATCTGGTGCGGTTCAACACATAATAATTTGCGCTTATGAGTTCGCCTTTCTACCTTCCACGCAGACTATCGAGCAATGACAAGATATACACGGAGGCAGAGCTGCTGGCTGCTTCGAATTACGTTGTCATTCTGGCTGAACCCGGCGGTGGGAAAACCGAACTCATGGGGAGCCTTGCCCAAAAGTTGGGCACAAAAGTCGTTACAGCGAGTAAATTCGGATACGTAGGAGCAGAATCAAAGTATACGCCCCTAGTGATAGACGCATTCGATGAGCTGGCAAAAGTGGACGCTTCCGGCATCTATAAACTTTTGACCCAGGTTGAGGCGGCCAACCCGACCCACGTTTATTTGTCGAGTCGTTCCAGTGAGTGGGACAACGCTACTACGAATGCATTCAAAGACTTTCTCGGGTGCCCACCTCTGGTCGTTAGACTATGCGAGTTTGATGAGGCGGAACAGCGGGCGATTTTTGAACATCACCTGGAAGGAGAGGACTTCGCAGTTTTCCAAACCGAAGTTTCTCGATTTGATTTAGACGCGCTTCTCCCAAACCCCCAGTTTCTGAAACTTTTTGCTGACGCTTATATCGAGAGCGAAAGACGTTTCACCGACAAACGATCAATCTTCGCACAAGCGGTCGAACGCCTAGCGAAGGAAGCGAACACCAATGTAGTCAGAACCAATCCGCCACTTTCGACCACTCAAAAAGTCGATCTCTCGTCGGAAGTTTTCGCCAAACTCTTGTTGTCCGGTTCTGAAGGCGTTGGTACGAGCGAAGCCACTGAAGACCGGATGTATCCTTTGCTGGTGTCACTGTTTAGCAGCGACACATTGGCTGATGGAATTCTGGCAACTCGACTTTTTAAGCCCGGCGACAGCGCGGATCAACATCGCCCGGTTCACAAAATCGTCGCCGAATACTGTGCAGCAGGCTATCTTACCAAGCGGATAGCAGACCCGGCGGACCCTCTAACTCTGCCTAAGTGCATGCCTATTATCGCCCCGAACTCCACAGTGCGAGATGAACTCCGGGGGCTGCTGGGCTGGATGGCATCGCTAGGCAATATGCCTGTAGAAAGAGCTGCAATCGAACTTGACCCATACGCAGTGCTTGCGAACGGCGACCCTTCCCAGCTTGAACGTTCGTCAAAGCGCCTACTTGTATATCGATTGAAAGAAATTGAGGCCAAAGACCCTCACTTCCGAAGAGGGGATTTCTGGCGCAGGTTCAGTGTTGCGGGCTTCTTCACCCAAGACGTTGTGGGCGAGATTAAACCTCTTCTCGTTACTGGCGGTGATGGACACTTGCGCAATCTGGTCCTTGAACTTTTGGCGGGGTCGCCAGCAATCAAGCAGTTAATAAAAGAGTTGCGTCAACTTACTTTAACGCCGGACGAAAGCGAGAACACTCGCTTGTTGGCAAGTAGGTGTTTGCTCGAAATAGTAGGCCATGACCATCACGCTGACTTGGCTGTTCTGATTTTTGAGGCAAGCCATACGTCGTTAAGGGTGGCTGCTGAGGCTATCGAAACCCTAGGCCCGGAAACATTCGGGCGGGCCTATCGAGCAGGCTTTTTCCGGGTCTGTGCAAACCTCTACCCGGGCCACAAAGAGCGTCGTGAGCGCACAATAGGTGCCCGCCACTTCGTGAAACGTTTGATCGCAGGTCAGGACTTGGCGACTATCGAGTGGCTCTTAGATGAACTGACCAAAGACCTAGCCTGCAAATGCGGAAAGAAGGCTTACGAGTGCGATTGCCTAAACGGCATAAGCAAGATCGTTGGGGCCATGCTGGATCGGTACTTCGCTCTGGCCAAGCCGCCATTTGATCCAATACGAGTTTGGCGATGGATCGGAAACCTGAACTTCCATGAAAACAAATCCGCTGACCAAAGCAAGACAGTCCAAGTGCTGCAAAAGGACGACGCACTACGCCAAGGAATTATTGGTCATGTATTCGGAAAGCTGACTGACCGTGACCAGATTTTTCAGACTAAGATAGATAAGTTCGACTGGCACTCGCACTCTGGCCTTTCTTTTCACACCGATGACTATCAATTCATAGTGGATCTTGCATTTGAGAGCGACAACCCGGACTTGTGGGCGAGCTTTTTAGCTCACCATAAGTTCCATCGAAACAAGGAAAGTCGAGGCCCAGATAGCCTGCGGCGCCATATGCGCGAGCAAGCACTCGAGAAACCCTTATTCATGCGAGAATGGGCAAGAGCCAACAGTGCTGAAGCGCAATTCCAGCGAGAACACGGAATAATGCGTTTCAGATATTCCCGAAGGGTGAAGCGCCGTCTCAGGAAAGAAGATAATATCCGTGCAGCAAATATCAAGTATGTCCAAAACAACCGGGAGCTTGTCGAAGAGGGGCGTCATTGGCATTGCTTAGTTCGTTTTGCAGAGCTTGTGCTCATGGAGCCAGACAAAATTGAGCACGAGTTTGGCGATGAAACGATTGTTCGGAACGCGCTACGAAACTGCCTCGACTTCATCGCTCCGCACGTTCCCGATTTACTCGGGCTCGCTAAACTACAGTGTGATTCGAAGTATCAGCACTCGGAGACGATCCTTTATGCGGCTTGCTTGGAGATCATGCGTTTTAAAGGCAACTTGGAAGACATCGATCTTCCGCTCCTGAAAGCGCTAAGAACCAACATTAGCATGGGCTACAGTGCCGTTTCCGAAGAAGACCGTGAACCGCTAAAGACCGAAATTGACCGTCTAATCTTTCCTGATACCGCGAGTGCAGAGGCTTTTCTCCGGCAGTACGTTGAGCCACAGCTGGCCCAGTCGGAATGTTCTCACCCTGAGGTTGGGCTTCTACGCTACGACGAGGCCTTCAGTCATTCGCGCGCCGCGCTATCTGTTGAATGGCTGAGGCGTTTCGATGAGCTTGCTCTTGGGCCAATAGATACGTTATTCGAGGTCGCTGCTCGGTATGGCAATCGCGAAGACCTTAAAAAGATCATCGCGGAGCGTTGCACAGAGTTCATGTCCAACTGGCCCAACCCGACTGGCAGTGAAGATATTGAACAGAAGAGAACATTCTGGCTCGTGCGCGCGTGGTACTTCCTTGACGACGCACCCGAAACATACTGGGACTGGCTCAAAGCCGATAAAAACACTGTGTTCCTTCTCCATGGGCGGTCTGGGCAAATCAACCTTAACGATTATTCCTATTGGCCCAGGCTCGCATCACGCAAGATTGAAGCCATTTTAGAGGCCCTCATTGGCCAATGGCCAAAGGTAGACCTGCCGAACCACTGGGGGACGGAAAGCCCCAAAGAGGAAAACGCATACCGCTTCTTGACCACAGTGATCTGGTCAATGAGCTCAGATGATCCGGATGATGCGATTCCGGTTCTCGACCGGCTTCTTGTCGATCTGCGTTTTTCAGACCTGCACAGGGACTTGAAGAGCATACATGCCGGTCAAGTCAGGAAGAAAGCACTGCGAGATTTCGAACCGCCTACGCCCCAGGAAATCGTAAATCGACTGGACCGCGACGAGGTAGTTACGGTGGAAGGTCTGCGTCAACTCGTGCTCCAAGAGCTCCAAGACTTCCAGAAAGCCATAGATGGTGGAGAATTCAACTCCGCAGATCGCTTTTATGCGAAAGGTGATCGACTAGACGAAGTGCGATCTACTGAGATAATTGCTGAACGACTCAATCTGAGACTTGAGCCGCAAAATATCTCTGTGACACCGGAACATCAGTTAAAGAACGCAAACCGGAGTGATTTCACGGTGTCCAAGTTGATTGGCGGTAAAAGACGACTACTGGTTACAGAGGTAAAAGGGCAGTGGCATAAAGAACTGTACACCGCCGCTTCCGCCCAACTTTACGAACGTTACTCTATCCACCCCGACGCAGAGCAACAGGGTATTTTCCTGGTCATCTGGTTTGGCGCGGAGGAAAAAGTTGCAGGTCGCAAAATACATCCTATTGAGAGCGCCTTGGAGCTCAAACACAACATCGGAGCAAAGTTGCCGCCGGAGCTCACGGGACTAATCGATGTGTTCGTTCTGGACGTTTCGCAGCCAAAACGGCTCAAATGACCTGCCCCAATCATTTAACCGGATACTTATCTACTGTTTCTGCGTTAATCCAGCTAAGCCAGCGACCAGAAACGATCCAAGAATCCAACCAAGAAGTTTTTGGAAGTAAAAGTAGAGTGCGACTCCCCCCGAAAGCGAAACCTCCTCACTATTTTTCAGGTCAACGACAGGAAGGAGTATGTCAAGACTGTATATAAAACTACCTGAAAAATCTTGTGCAAGGCCATTTTCGGCATGGTCAAAATGGCAAAGTAACAACGCGCCTATTGAAGCAAACATTATTACCCAGACCAAAACACGGAAATAGCGCGCTCCCAAGCCATATCCGATAGTAATATTGAGCAACATAGATCCGAACCACTTTAAATAGTGGCCTCTTTTCCAGGCCTCGATTCGCTCGCGCCGACGACTATCATAAAGAACTAAATTGGATTTCGTTGAATCTCCAGCCGCTTTGAAGGTTTCAGCAAGTTGGACGTAGGGCTTAGGGCTGTAGACAGGATCTCTTGAAAGCCACTCGAGATACCATTCAGTATCTCGAGTTAACATGTTAAAGTCTCCTTGCTCGCCTCCGCTGCCTTTGAATATCCACCCTTCCTCTCCATCTCCACCGCCGAGGCAATCGTAAACGAAGCCTTCTAGCTGAACGACCTCGGGCCAGCCGTCTTTCCTATCTTGTAACGCACCCACATGTGCGTTCCGGAGCTTGAAGATAGGGTTTTCGTCAGTGGTCCACAAATTTTGTGGTTTTACCTTTGCTCCTAAACAGAGTTCGCCCCGAATTTGAGCGCCGCTGAGATTGACTGAACCAAGATCATTGCCACAGAGAAAGAGATTCATCTCTATTCGAACGAATTTAGCGAGCAACGAGCCATTCAAAACGCTTTGTTCTATTCTCAGTTCGCTTCTGACGTTTGCGCCGCTAAGATCTAGGTCCTCCTCAATGATTGCGCCATAAAAACGTATATCCCGGCCAACATTAGCTAAAGCAAGAATCACTGAGCGAAATGAGCAATTATTATGAGCCAAAATTGAGTCCGCTACATCAATCGACTCCATGCTCAACGAACCTCGAAAAACCGATCCGGACAGCCGAATCTGCCTGCCAATATGCGCTCCCATCAGTTCTACCTGTCCGAAGCTGGCTCCTTCTTCCATAGTTAGGCTGCCCGTAACCTCCACGCTGTTCATGTTGAGAAAACCGGTAACCCTAGAGCCGGAAAAACTTAGTTGAGCTCGAATCTTAGTGGACGCCAAGTGTACATCGCTGAGGTTTGCTGCTTCGTCAAGAAAGAGACTACCTGCTATTTCGGCACTGTCGATTGAAAGACTCCCTGTCACATCGGCCCCGGAGAGGAAAACGTCTCCTCCAATTCTTATACTATTTAAGTTGATGCTTCGAAATTTGCTCTCTTCATCCATTCGCAAAGATCCGCCGATCTCCATGAAAGCCATGTAAATCTCGCCGCCAACCATTGCTTTGGATAGCCTAACTTTGCCTCTAATTTTGGCATTTATCAGGTCAACTACTTCCAGGCTGATGACGGAGTCCATGATTAGATTTCGAGCTTCAACGGATTGCATCAACAGTTCATCAGAAATTGTTGATTTTTCGAGGGATATATCGTTTCCAACCTTCGCACCTAGCAAATTAACCGACCTAAAGCTTGCTTCATCCATAAAGATACTATCTGTAACTTTTATGGACTCCATGAAGGTTGAACCCCTGACCTTTGCAGAACAGTCCAACAATAATGAACCAAAAATTTCGGTCGATTCGATATCTAAGTTTTCGTGAAAGGACCCGCCAGTTAACTTGAGGTTTTCTCCAAACTTGCAGTAATCCAAACTAACATCTTTGTTGCAGACAACGTCATTTAGAAACAAGGTTTTTGCAACTTCGACACCTCTCCCTTTGAGTTCCCCCCTAATTCTAATATTGCTAAGCGTGAGGATCTCGCCAATTTTTGCGTATGCTATATCTAGGCCTTTGTTAGGAATAGAGAAAAATGATCCTTCCAGGGATAGGCTACCTTCAATCCTTACGCCGTTTAAATTTGCAGAATCGTCAAATCGACAGAGGTCCAGCCATAGGTCGCAATTGAGACGGCCGGATTCAAGATCTACGCCGTCCTCAAACCAAGCCCCTATGACTCTTACTCCTTTGCGAGAAATACAAGAGTATAGAGATTCTGTAAAAAGGAGTTCACTAAAAAATCTTGAACTAAGCTTTCGATTGTCAGTCCAGCCAAACGTATCGATAGGTGCTAGAAGCGGCTCATTTCTCCCTTCACGGGCATTAAAATCTGCTTCTTTGCCCGCGCGGATTTGCTCCCAAACCCAGCATTCAGATTCTGTCCATTCCCTGCCACTCATAGGGTAGAGGTCCTTATTATTGGATTTTCAGGTCAGCAGCTCATTTTTAAAATGATGCATTAGTCACTACTATTAGCACTTCTCGGCCTTACTGTGGGACACCACAATTTGTTAAGCTGATAGCCTTGGCGGTCCTAGGTTAGTGTCTATACTATCCAGCGAGAGATCCTCCTAGGTGCTTTGATCTTTCTGGACTTACCCCGGTGCAGTAGAGTGGGGTAAGCTCACCACCGATTTAAAGCCATCCGTCGAAGCGGGATAGAACCCTCTATGAACCCAAGTAATACCTGCCTACGGCAGAAATTTCATATGGGGGCTGACGACTCTTATAACGTCCGGGGGGGGCATTGATTTCGAGCAGACGTAAATTCGAGCGAGCCTCTTCGAATTTGTCGATGCGTGGCTAAAAATCGGATCTAGCACTCTCCATACGCTGACTATCGTGGGTCAAAGTTTCATCGAGTTTCTTTTTATCCCAGTTTTCTTTTCTTGCTAGATAGTCATCACTGATAATTACAATTGCGATTGTATGGTCCTCTGTGCCAGCTTTTAGCTCATGAATCATAATTGTTGCTTCTCCCTTGGCCGCAGTAGCCGTCTTTCCTGGGACGCCGCTCTCTGCTCGATTATCCGTCACTTGGAACTGACCATAAACGTTCGAGTAGATACTGATTAGATCGTCAATGGAATACGCATGCGCGGTTTCGCCGAGGAGTTTTGAGAGTTTCGAACCCTTCACAATAACGGATGCCTCCAGCTTGAATAGACCATCGAAATTAGGTGGCTGATTCTTGAACTGTTCCGTGCAGTGTGCGGTCCAGCCATCAATACCACCGTATGTCCAGTCACTGCTGATTGCTGCAAGACATCCTAGACTAAGACCCATAGACTGAGCTTTCTTGCCATGTCTCGAAGGGCCACCTGTAACAGAAGTAATTTCCTCTGCATTCATGCCAAACTTTAAGCCTTTGAAAGTTATTTTTTCTTGTGCGTGTGATGTTGCTGAAAGGAAAAATAGCAGCGATAGAATGATCGAGAGATCAAGGTTTTTATTGTTAAGCATTGGAACCTCTTTGATTGCAAAAAAGGTCGCCGGGTTCTACCCCGTTTCCACGGACGGTTTGGAAGCGCCTATGGACTTACCCCGGTGCAGTGGACACGCCTAGCCTATGATTGGACTTACCCCGGTGCAGTGGACACGCCTAGCCTATGATTAGAGCATAGGAGGAATTGCCATGAGCAGCCAACGTTACCCCCCTGAATTCAAGGACGAAGCGGTCCGACAAGTGCTGGAGCGGGGCTATACCGTCGCCGAAGTGTCGCAACGACTGGGAGTATCGACTCACAGCCTCTACAAATGGGTTAAGGCCGTGAAACCGGATAAGTCTGACGAACAGGCTGCCGAATTGGTCGAAGCCAAGAGCGAGATTCTAAGGCTACGGGCCCAGATGCGCCGGATTGAAGAGGAGCGGGATATCCTAAAAAAGGCCGCTCGGTACTTTGCCAGAGAGCCCGAGTAAAGTATCGGTTCATCAACGATCACCGACACGAATTCAATACGAAGACCATGTGTCGCGTGCTCCAGGTGGCTCGCAGCGGGTTTTATCAATGGCTGCATAAGCCATTATCTGACCGAGCTATCGATAACCAGCGGCTGCTGGCGCAGATCCTGGCGTCGTATCAGGGAAGCTCTGGTGTCTACGGTGCTCCACGCGTGTTTCTGGACCTTCGGGAAGCCGGTGAAACCTGCGGCAAGAACCGGGTCGCCCGGTTGATGAAAGAGCATAAAATCAAAGCGCTGCGAGGCTATAAAGCGCCAAGGGTGATTGCCGGACGACCGTCAATCCTGACCCCGAACAAGCTTCAACGTGAGTTTACGGTGGACCGCCCGGACAAGTCCTGGGTCACCGATATCACCTATTTGCGAACCTGGCAGGGGTGGCTGTATCTGGCGGTGGTGGTCGATCTGTTCTCGCGTCGTGTGGTGGGCTGGTCCATGAAACCCACGCTGCACCGCAGCCTGGTGGTGGATGCACTGCTGATGGCGGTCTGGCGTCGACGCCCGAAAGCTACCGTGCTGGTGCATTCCGACCAAGGCTCCCAGTACGGCAGTGATGACTGGCACCGGTTCTGCCGTGCCCACAATCTAGACCCGAGCATGAGCCGTCGGGGCAATTGTTGGGATAATGCCGTCGCGGAATCCTTCTTCAGCAGCCTGAAAAAGGAGCGTATCCGGAAGCGGATCTACAAAACCCGTGACCTGGCCAAGGCGGATGTGTTCGACTACATCGAAGTGTTCTATAACCGAATTCGGCGTCATACCCATCTGGGTGGCGTCAGCCCAGAGGCCTTTGAAATGGCCTCCGTTTGAGGCTGGGGTGTGTCATGTGTATCGGGGTAAGTCCACTATGGACATGGTATTCGACCTATGTAACTACTCATGTATGCTCTAAATTAATTCGCAAATAATTAAAAACCCAGTATTTTCTAATTTATAGATTTAAACTGGAAAACGTTATCTTTCTGATAGCGTTTAATTTTCATCGTAATCAAAAGCGTTCGATTAGGTTTAAATAAATCCCTCAGTGCGTTTTGGTCTAAGCACAGAGTCGAGATGTCTTCATCGGTGTAAGTTCTGTACCCGACAGGCCTATTCATAATATCTGGTGAGGCAGTAATACTGATGTTTAGATCGTCTGATTCTTTGTCTAAAATCTTGGAAAGTTCAGTGCAATTGACAAGAAAGCTTCGGTATGAGGCATCGTCACACCAGGCGTGTACGTTGGCCACCACGTTTTCTTGGAGTAGTCTTGTTCTGTGGCGGTTACGTCGACCACTGTCATCGTTAACAAAAAACTCAATAACATAGTCTTGAACAGAGGAACCTTGATTATCAATAACTCTAATTACAGTGTTCTGGTAACTGTCATGGTGAGTGCCTCGTCGTCTTTCCGCCTTCTGAGTTACTTCTTGGTTGTGCTTTGTGAGCGTGTCTTGCCACTTGGAAAAATCGCTATCCTCAACTTTTAAAGCTTCCCGGATGAGTTTCCAGATCGATCTCCTATGGGGTCCTCCGTCCTTTGCCGCAATTGAGCTGTGGTCCTCTTGATCGGCAATCCCGAACGCAGTAGATCCGTGGTCCCGACGCCCAGTGATAGCGACCGACTCTTGAGCCAGAGTGAAATCGAGGTCGAGCTTCGTTGCGTTCAAATTTGCGGTGGAGACCCTTACAGTTCCGTCGGTTCCCGGTTTGTTGGCAAGCGCAGATATTCCATTGTATCCAATATTGCCGACCAAAACGGTACAGAGAATACGTCCAGGACCATAGTATTGTTCCTCGGCGAATATGTCCTTTTCTGCAAGACTCCAAGAGTACGGGCTTGCAATTTCAAGACCTTTCAAAATCTTGGTTCCGGTTTCGAATAGACGAGTACCTTTCCAGCCTTTAACTGCACGCCCAATCAAGCTTCTCCCGGTATGAGCGAGGGGAGAGCCAAAATTGGCCGGTGCCAACATCAACAGCCTTTTGATAGGTGAGGTCCTAGGTTTGAAATAGTTGGTCAGCCAGTGACGAACCACCAAGCCTCCAGTGCTGTGTATAATCACATCAACACTGCGAGGAGCTGTCGGAAGCTCCTCCTTTATCCAGGCTCTCTGCATAGCCTCAACTAGATCGTCATAACCAATCTCGTCGTCTAAAGATATGTAGTCGGCGAGCCTTAGATGGCGGATTTCCGATGAGTAGAGTCGATCCGGTCCAGGTGATGTCAGTTTTCGGGCGAGTGACTTGAACGATGAGGCCCCGTCGCTCCATCCATGGATAATGATCAACATGGTGCCTCCTAAACCGATGGTCATATCCGTTCCGTCTTGAATTTATTTAGCCCACTTTCAGTGATTGGTCAAAATACGATCAAGAATACAGTGATTAGTAGTTCGTCAACCGACTCCCGTTTATTGCGGTTTTCCCGTTGGTTGCCATACTTAGGAGACCGAAAGAGGGCGCTTGGCCGGGCCTTTAATTCCACTTCAAAATTGACAGAACCCCGGAGGGGAAATGTCAAAATCCATCACCAGCGCGCGGTCATTTCCGCGCCCGTCTCGAAACACCCGCTCGCTCGGCTTCCAGGAGCGTCCGCTGGTCTCGTTCCCGATCCAGGAAGTCACCATCGATTGGGACCGGCTCATCGACAAGCGGCCGCTCTTGCTGGAGACCCTCGACACCATGCCCAAGTACCTCCTCAAGCCCGAGGTGCTGACGCTGCTGGAGGCCGAGACCCACCCCATGCACCGGCTGATCCTGGATCTGATGTGGTGCACCGGCGCGCGGGTCTCCGAGGTGCTGGCGATCACGTCGGCGAGTTTCCACGACGACGGCTACGACTTCGGGGTGATCCTCAAGACGCTCAAACAAGGGGCAGGGCGGCCGAGCAAACGCAGCCTGCAACGCTCGCCCAAGCGGTTTATCCCAATTCTGGATAGAGACTTTCAGACCCGGATTCAGAGCTATCTGTGGATGGGGAAGTTTCGGAAGGACGAGCGGATCTTTCCGATCACGCGCCAGGCGGTCAGCGCAAATATCGACAGGCTGATTGAGCAGGTGGGGGGAGATCCGCCGTTCAAGATCGGGTGCCACACATTCCGGCACAGCTTCGCGGTGCATCTACTGCTGCACGGACGGCCGCTGAAGTTTGTGAGCCAACTCCTCGGGCATCGGAGCGTCGAATCCACAGAGGTGTACACGAATGTGCTAACGTTCGACGGGGCACATTTTTTGGAAGGCGTGGATTTTCACTGATCAATAGATCTGCTTTCGAGTTCCCGAAACTGTCTAGATCCTGGGCTGCCGGCTCCATTTTGTTGCGTTTCGCTCGGGAAGCGCATCCGGCCAAATTAGCCCTAATAAGTCAGCTCATATATTGAATATCGGCTACTGTCTTTTTCATTTGGAAAAGCTTTGAAAGCTCAAACTATTAGCTTATGCAACAGACATCATTCGATATGGTAGCTAAGATGATGACATCTTCGCTTTGGAGTAATGGGCGACGAGCAAGCCTATCAAAAGTCTTTAGGGGTGAATCGGAGGCAACCATCTAAAGACCGCAGCTGCCAAGCCCTTGAGACCTTATCTGTCAGGTCTCATTAATGGCCTACTTTAAACCACCCTAAGCCCGGTTTACAGCGAAGGTTTTGGGGAAAATGACAGCGGAAATTACGCTGCTTGAATGCATCAGCGACAAGGCCATTCAAGTAGAACTCTAAGGAGGGAGTATGATCAGCGAAATCAAAATCAATCCACCGATTGTGGCCTACTACACTCTAGCTGCACTCAGCGCTCTTCGACCAGAACCTCCATACCGGTATCCAAGGCTTCCTGAACATGGAGAAATTCTGAAGGGACTTGCGGATCTATTCAATAAATTGCCGAGGGTTCGGCTCCGGCATCCAGCTTTCAACGAGCAAAATTGCCAAGGAAACAGTATTTATATGCACGTCAGCTCTTCGTCTATTTTCGTATCTTGAAGATTAAGCTAGGACCGTATGATAGAAACAGTGATCTCCCTAACTCGCCAGCTTGCCGACGGCCTCTATGGAATAGTGTCTTGCCTGGAAAGCAAATACCGCTCCGCCGAGATGCAATCAAAGTTCGTTGACCTCGCGCCAACTGATAAGGCTGACGAGTCCGGCGTATATTCCGAGGCGATTCTGTTTGCGACGAACAATCCGAAGGTCTCCAACATTGCATTGACGGGGCCTTACGGATCGGGAAAGAGCAGTATCATCCAATCATTCTTGAGAAAGTATCCGCGGCCTGCGCTCCGTATTTCTCTCGCTGCGTTCGTTCCGGAAGCCGACTCGGGAAGCGACAAGGTGGGCCGCCAAGAGATTGAGAGAAGTATCCTGCAACAGATGTTGTATGGTGCTGATGCCAACAAGCTCCCACTATCGCGGTTCAAAAGAATTCAGTCGCCGGGTTTTTGGTCGTTTTTGAAATCGTTTTTCATAGTGCTGGGTGTGGTCGCTCTGTGGTACGTCTTTAATCAGCGGGAATATTTCGTCAGCGGCTCCTTTTTCAATGATCTCTCTATCACCAACTGGCCGTTTTCTTTCAGCAATTGGTTCAACCTGGGAAGCTTTCTATTCGCTTTCATATTCCTGTGGGTAACACTGCATCACTTTTATGTCGCGAGCTTAGGTTTGTCACTCAGGGGTATTTCGTTGAAGGACGTTGAGTTAAAGCCTGCACATGATGACCAAGCATCCATATTAAATCGTCACCTAGACGAAATAATCTACTTCTTCCAATCAACCAATTACGACCTGGTCGTTATAGAAGATATTGATCGATTCGAAGATGCCGAAATTTTCGTGACGCTGCGCGAAATTAATAGCCTCGTGAACGAGAATGCAGGCGTAAAACGTACCATTAGGTTTCTCTACGCTCTACGCGATGACATGTTTATCAACACTGATCGAACCAAATTCTTCGAATTTATCATCCCGGTCATACCAATCATAAATACATCGAATTCGATCGACATGGTATTGAAGCAGGGAAGGAGACTTGAGCTAGACCAGCGTCTCAATCAACAGTTTCTGAGAGAGGTCTCTCGATACCTTAACGATCTGAGATTAATTCAGAACATTTTTAATGAGTACGCCATTTATGTTGCTAATTTGGAAATAGATGGTGAAAACCTGCTCGACGCGAATAAGCTTCTTGCAATCTTGATTTACAAGAACGTTTATCCAAGGGATTTTGAACAACTGCACCGCGGCGCCGGTACTCTTGCTGAAATATTGAACCTTCAAGACGAGCTTATTAGGCATGGTGAAGCAACTTACAAGACAGAGATCGCGGAGCTTGAAAAGAAGCTTGAACTAGCCGAGCGCCAAACGCCATCGGATCTAAGAGAACTACAGCGAATTTACACTATGGCCCTTATTGAGCGGCTTCCAGCAAACATCACCAGCGTTCGCAGCGACGGACCATGGATACCGCTGAAAGAATTGGTTGGCCACGAAAGGTTTGATCAACTCATAGAGGCCCCCCATCTTTTATGCCGAGTCGTTAATAACCAACAAAACCCGGTAAATGTTTCTAATTTGCAAAGAGAGGTGAACTCTCAGAAAACCTATCACCAACGAAAGGAGGAGATTGAAGTCAAGGCGGCTGATAGTAAGGACAAGATCCTACGCGAAATTCGGGAACTAAGATCAAAGATCCCAGCGCTTCGCATGACTAAGCTTAATGAGCTTTTGCGTTTGAATGCTGATCGCGTGCAGGATCTTTTAGAAAGCTTCGGTGAGAACGGAGAGCTTGCCCGTTTTCTGATTCTGGAGGGCTATCTCGATGATACCTACTACCAATACACTTCACTGTTTCACTCAGGCCGGTTGTCGCCCAATGACAATAAGTTTCTTATCCAGATACGGGCATTCGTCCAACCTGATCCGGGATTTCCGATCGATAATCCAAAAGAAGTCATTGCAGCGATGCGAGACGAAGATTTCCGTCAAAACTTTGTTTTGAATGTCAACCTTGTCGATAGTCTGCTGAGTGACCATAGCCGGTATATCGGCCAAAAGAGGAAGCTTTTCGAGTATCTCTCAACAGACTTTGAGGCGGCCAAGGACTTTTTCGATGCCTATTATACTAGCGGCTGCTACGTGGAAGAGCTTCTTTCGGGACTGGCTGAATCTTGGAGACGCCTAATACCAGCTGTAATAGCGAGTCCTGAAAGTATCTCTCATGTCACTCAGTTGGTTTCGAAATTACCGGAAGAGTCGCTTAAGAAACTCGCAGGCGATTTTCACGAGTTACCAGAATTTGTTTCGGCTAACCTTCCTGAGATTTTGGCGAATTCACCGGAACTGGAACCGAAACGCCTTGCTTGCCTTGACCTTGAGATCAAAGACCTGGCTGCAATCAAAGATTACTCTGAGATCGTACGCTTCATGGTCGAGGAGGGACTCTTCAAACTCACAATCGCGAATCTTGAGTTTGTTTATCAAGCGATTCTGGGCGAAGACAACCTTGAGCCACTTCGTGAAAGGAACTTCACGACCATACGTTCGGTTAATAACGAAACCTTGTTAAAAAGAATCGAACGGGATTTCGACCGGTACCTACGTGATATTCTCGTAGAGCTCCCTGCGAATTCGAAGGAAGATGCCGCCGCTATTCTTGCAGTTGTGCGCCACAATGAAGTGGATCACGATGATCTCCGAAGTTTTCTTGGGCGGCAGACGACTCAGCTTCCTTCGTTGGCGGATGTACCTGAGGAATTGCATTCAATGTTGTTTAATGAAGCTGTGATCCAGCCAACTTGGGAAAACTGCCAAGCGTTCATGCAAGGTGAAGGATTCGAGGCGGAAAGTTTAATTGTTTATCTTAATCAAGAAAGAATCCGCGAAGCTATTCTGGAGCAACCCATACCTAGTGACTCGGATTCAGTCGATTTGCGTCTCTTTTTGTTCCAGACTGGTTCTCTCTCTGATGTAGCATACAAAGAGTATATTCGCGCTTTGCCAAGGGCAGTAAGGACACTCCCGGAAGGCCTGGATTCCTCAAAAATTAAAATTCTCATCGATGAGGGAAAAGTTTTATTTAACAGAGCAAACTTTGACGCTCTTGCTGACAAGGAAGAATTGCAGGTGCGATTCGTATCTACCAACATCGAGAAATACTTAGCCGATTCAGAGAGCTTTGCCCTCGATGATAACTTTCGAGAGGAGCTTCTTAGGACAGACATTGATGATGCATCTAAGCTAAAAACTATTGAATTGATGGACTTAGACGCGCTTGAGGGAGCTCCCGAACGTTCAGCTCTTATTGGCTCTATTATCAGCAAAAGTGACGCTAAATTATCCAACCTTACTGGTACTGCTGCGCAATCCCTAATAAAGCATTCCACACCAATTGCAACGCAAATCTCAATCTTCAATCACTACCACGCTCTGTTGACTGATGACGAAGTGCGTAACGTGCTAGCAGAGCTACCGAAACCATTTTCTGAAATAAAAACTGGGTATAATTCGCCGAGATTAGAAACCACCCCCGAAAACCAAGATTTGGTCCAGTGGCTTGATTCAAGAAAATTTATATCGTCATGGAGTAAGGGGGGGGTTCTTCACTGAATATATAAGGGTGAATCTATACAGGGGAAGATAAGCGCCCTCCCGACATTTTGAGGCGCCTTTGAGTATTTGCCCCATCGACTTGTACATTACCAGTCGCTCCTATTTTGTTCACCGGAATAGAGATAGCCAGCACCTTCAAGCGCTTCTTTAATTGATTCTTCCGGTGGCTCGTCATAGATGAGAGTTGTTGACGGAGATACGTGACCAGCTATCTTCTGAGCAATCTTAACCGATCTTTTCTGTTCGTGAATAATGCTGGTCATCAAAGTTCGTCGGCCACTGTGTGAGCTGGCCCGTTCAATATCAGCCCATTGCCTCTGCATTAAAGCTAGATGTTCTTGGAGAGTGTTAGGAGAGTAGGGGCCTCCTTTTTGAGTCAGGAATAAAGGATCCGTCTTTTTCGACGAAGGGTACGCCTCTAAGCGGATCGCAAGGTGATTCTCCATAGCCGTTCTCAGCGCAACGTCATTCATTGGAAGATCGCGCGATTTTCCACGATGTTTTTTGACCTCAGGATAAAAATCCTCAGGTTGGATCTCGGCGCCGACCTTGGCCAAGGTTTCGATTTGCTGAACAAGCTGGTGGAAATCGTGAACACTAAAACTGATTCGGCGCCGCTGGTAGGTAGATTTGGATCGCTTCAACGCATCGGCACCTTTAGTGTAAGCCGCAGGCAACGCCAGAATTTCTTTAAGTTTGAAAGAGCGCTGACGAGAACTTTCAGGACCGAGCTCGGCGACGTCCTTGATTTGGAGAAGTGCGATTTCCTGGACTCGCAGTCCGAGCTTGAAGCTGATCTGAACCAGCGCTGTGTTCTTTTCCGGGTAGCGATGTTCTTGAATAACCCTCAAAAGGTGGGCGAATTGATCGGGCGTGAGTACGCGTGCTTGGCCGGTTTTGCTCATCGATTAAGCTCCTGGTAAGCCGCTCGGATGCTAGGAGAGGGTAAAGATAAAATCCGTAATAATATTTTAACGGATTTATTGCTGTCATAGGGGAAATAGGCCATTTCATGATCAGTTTATCTACGCTATCGATAACGAGGCATTTACAGACAGCAAGATGTGGCCTTGATCGAAAGCGCTATTTTCCTTGTCGAGGTTCCCATATTTCAACTCAATAACATAACGTTGCAGCTGTTACCGACTTATTCAAAAGGACATTAGTAGCGTTTAGTAACTCGAAATACTAAATCGATTTTCTTGCTATTGAGTCGGAATCGATGCCAACCAGATAATCACTGCATACATCAGCGGACTGTATAGGTTAGCGCTAGAGCAATGCTCGTACGTGTGCTGCGTCTCTTTAACGTCATCCACGAACGGCGGCATGGGAGCTCGAGGACCAGTCTTGAATCCTGCTTCCAGGCTGAGATCGAAGTCACCTACGAATTGGCGAAGCGTTCCAAGCTATAGACTTTCACCATCATAGAAGTGGCTAAGGAGAGCCACTGCAAGGCAATTCAACTTACTGCATGCTTTGTGCAAACCCCAGATCATTTATTCTTAATCTTCGGCGGCAACCAAATGACGCAAACCTACGAGAAACAGGGGGTACGCAGTTTTAAGCACTTTGCGTGGAATATAAGTACTTTGTGTTGAAGTTTTAAGTACTTTGTGTGGACGTCTAAAGTGCTAAACCTCAAATCGAAACGACGATACCGTTTCAAAGTCACTACCACAACTGCGCATAATGTATATTATGTTAAATGGTGTATGTTGCTCTTTAAAGTTAGAAACAGCAGCCCCGGTCAAATTCCCCTCTCTTCCCATACGCCACCTTCTTCAAACCATTGACTCTGCAGCTACTACAGGGTTTTTGATACCCACTGACGGCGCAGATTTAATGGGAGCATTTCTGAAATGAAAACTGAACTGAAACAGGCTTATAACGTGGAACTCACCGCGGCGTGCGAAGCTGAAGAGTCGCGTAACTTTTCAAAGGCGTTCGCCCACCTTGAGCGAGCTCATATTCTGAGCCAGAAGTATGCTTGGGCGCACACAAGGACCCACATTCGCATGCTCAAACTCGGCTGGCGTACGCGTGACATGCGGGAAGTCGTTGGGCAGCTTACTCGAACGTTCGCCGCATTGTTGTTTTCTCGCATATGGGTTCCCCTTGGAAATACCGGGCGTGCGAACGTCAGTCCGTTTGCGCCAATGCCTTTGCCAGAAGATCTCGCTCGTGTGCTTTATAAAGAAAGCCATCACCAGGCTGAAAGATAAAAACCGACTACGGCTAGCCGTTAATCGACGTAACCACCCACTGCCTGCAGAATCGTCTGTGAATTGCTGGGTGTTACCCAGGCCGCGATGGCATTTCGTTTCTGCCCTTTTTCGGGGAACTCTGGAAGTGTAACGGTCCAGCTTTTCTCTCCAGGTACTGTTATTAACTTCAACACCACGAAATCGTGTGTGAGTTCCCGGCCGCGGTTTTCTCCAGCTTTCACGGATGTTGTTAACCCCATACCGAGTATGGCTATATGCAACTGGCCAGCCTTCTCGCCATCAAATTCCGCCTTAAAGCGGCGTTTGTCATTAACGCTAGCCTTGAGTACCCCAACCTGTTTGGTGTCGTCTGTCCAGGTTCGTTGCCCTCGAAACCATTGGCGCCATTCTTTGTTGTTGATAACGATTCCCGGAGTATAAGACTGGCTAACGTGCCCTTCACGCACATAATTCCGCTGGCGTTCGCTGTAAGCAGCTTTTGCAAACGGGTCTTTCCAGCCGATGTAATCCCAGTAGTCAACGTGGAACGCCATTGGAACGAATTCTTTGAACAGCTCAGGGCTGCTCTTCAAAGAGCTCAGCCAACGATCAGCGGGAGGACAGCTGCTGCATCCCTCTGAGGTAAACAGCTCAACAACGTCGGTTTTACTCGTTCCACTAGTCCACTCTGCGGCGCTGGCAAACGACGGCAGTAAGAAAAGCAACGCAATAAACCATTTTGTCATGGGAACCTCTCATCGGATTAGCCATCTGTATTAATGGATCAGAGCAAAAGGTGCCGGCTTTGGTTCCTCCCCAAACATAACGTTTCTATAACACTTGGTGACGGTTCTTCGCAGGTTGTCGTTTACATAATGTTGCGAGAAACATGGCTTTGTCATGTTTGCGAGGTTTGATGACGGTATAAAATGTGGATCCTCCAACGCAGGAATTTCGGGATTTTGGACAAATGAAAGGCCAAAAGAGATGCCGGTACTTTCAGTACCTACAGCACCTAATGATTCTGATATTTGTGTCGTTTAGTCCGACGTTGCTTGGAGCGAACACCATCAAAATCAGCACCGGGCACTGGCCGCCGTACCTGAGCGAAGATCTACCTGGTGGCGGTTTTGTCTCCCAGATTATTCGTGAATCCTTTGAAAGCGAAGGTGTCGACGTAGATTTTGCATTTCTTCCCTGGTCGCGGGCGCTGGCAATGACCAAATCGGGAAAATATCAGGCCTCGGCGATCTGGTCTTGCACCGAATCAAGAAGCCGTGACTTCCTGTTCTCTTCTCCTTTACTGCCCTATCAATACGTTTTCTATCACCGCGCTGCCGAGGCTTTTGACTGGGAAGCCCTTGTAGAGTTGAAAGGAAAGAAAGTTGGTCTGACACAGGATTACAGTTACGGCGAAACACTCAGTGATGTTATTGAGAGTGGTCTCGTCGACGCTGACGTCACCACTTCTGACGCGGCTAATTTCAAGAAGCTGCTCCTTGGTCGCATTGATTTGTTTCCCATGGACCCCGTTGTGGGTGAAGCGATGATAAGAAACCAGTTTGCTTCCCAGGCTTATCAACTGACGTTTCATCCCAAACCACTCCGGAAGGCGTTTTACCACGTGCTGTTTAACGCGGAGTCAGCCGGCCTCAGGCAGGCGTTCAATGATGGATTAGTGACGTTGCGCAACAACGGGAGGTACCAAGCCATCATTGAAAAAGCGGTCGCCGAGAACAGCACACCAGTAACTGCGCAGATACTGGAAGATAAACTGGTCAACTGGGACGCCAAGGCGGCGCCCTGCTCCCCTCCTCCTGCCAAATAATGCGGGTTTGATCGTATCGTTAGGTTCCATGCCGTTTAAGACTTGCTTATACGATGAATGCAGCTAAACTCCTATTCAGCTTGCATTTTTCATCGCTGTTTGGCTAAGAAATGTGCCATCCTTGGCAGTGTGACCGCCAGGTTTGTCAGTAGCAGGTCTCGGAGTGCAATCGTTGACTGAATCGTTTCAAATAATGCTAAGAGTAAAGTGCTGAGATTGCGCATGCAGGAACGTCTATCGCCCCTAAGCAGAGCTTTACGCCCCAAGGTGGTTTCGAGGGTGGTAGCCGCCGTTCTTTGCTATTCAACCTCTTCCATCGTTGTTGCCGCGGATGATTCCCTTTGGGACATTCCCCTGGAAGAGCTTGGTCAAATTCGTGTTGTCTCAATCGCCTCTGGAACCGAAACACCTCTCGATAAGGCCGCTGCAATCACTTCGGTCATTAATGCGGACGATATTGCAGCCATGGGCGCCACGGACTTGGACCAGGTACTTGAAACAGTGCCTGGGCTCCATGTGAATCACTCTGATCAGGCGTTCTCGCCCAAATATGTGTTTCGGGGCATTACTTCCAGCAATAACGCCCAAGCGCTTCTTCTTATCAACGGCATTCCTACAACGACCATGATGTATGGGAACCGTGGCAACGCCTGGGGCGGTATGCCCGTGAAGGCCATTGAGAGAATTGAAGTCATTCGGGGCCCAGGCTCGGCTCTTTATGGGGCCGATGCCTACTCCGGTGTCATTAATATCACTACAAAGAACCATCAATCGATCAACGGCCAAACCGTCGGTGGCAGAGTTGGCAGCTTTGATACACAGGGAGCCTGGTTGGAGTCGGGCCACCAATTCGGCGATATGGGGCTCAGCCTGGTACTGGAATATCAAACGACGGATGGTTGGGATGAAACCATAGAACGTGATGCGCAGACCAACTTCGACGAAACGTTTGGTACGTCAGCGTCGTTGGCCCCCGGCCCAGTCAATACAGGTGTCGACCAAGTAGATGCTCGATTCGAATTGAGCGGACAGCGATGGACTTTTCGGGCAGGCCTGCAGGACAGAGGAAATCTCGGCACCGGCCCAGGCGTTGCGCAGGCGTTGGATCCTGAAGGACAGTTCTCGTCTCGACGTGTGAATGCCGATTACAGTTATCGGTGGTCTGATCTGGCCGAAGGCCTTGATGTCGAGGCACGGGTCTCTTACTTCAATATAACGCAGGATCCGGAGAACGACATCGTTCTCTATCCACCAGGTGCGTTTAACGGAAACTTCCCTGAGGGCCTGATTGGAAGTCCCGGCTATAAAGAGAATCAGTTTAGGTTTGATCTGAACGCTATTTATCGGGGCCTCGAAAACCACCGCATACACACCGGGATTGGTACTTTGTGGGCGGATCTTTATGAAGTTACTGAACGCAAGAACTTCAACCCTGATTTCAGCCCCAAAGGCAGTGTAGTGGATGTGTCTGATGACCCAACGGAAGTCTGGATGCCTGAGGAAGACCGCACGAACTACTATGCGTTCATTCAAGATGAATGGCAGTTTGCACAAAACTGGCAATTGGTCAGCGGCATTCGTTTTGACGACTATTCTGACTTCGGCAGCACGTTAAACCCAAGAGCTGCCCTGATATGGGCAACTACCGATAACATCACGACCAAGCTGCTCTATGGTCGGGCGTTTCGGGCCCCATCACTGAACGAGCTATATGTCGCCAATAACCCGGTGTTCATGGGTAACGACGAGCTTGACGCAGAAACCATCGACACGTTCGAGATAGGCGTTTCTCATCAGATTACAGCCCAACTGCTCTACGGGGTTAACCTGTTCTACTATGAAATTGATGATCTTATTAACGCGGTCCCAATGTCAGGGCTCATTGCCACGCAATATAGAAATGCGGGCCAACGTACCGGGCACGGTGGCGAACTCGAGTTGACGTATCAGGTGTACGAAGACCTGTCATTGCAAGCGAACTACGCTTATCAAACGGCAAAAGACGAAGGCACCGGGCAATCGGTTGGCGAAGCCCCTAATCATCAGATTTACACCCGAGTTGACTGGACGGTATCACCACAATGGTTGCTGAGCTCACAGGTAAACTGGGTGGGCAAGCAAAAAAGGGCCGCTGGCGACCAAAGAGAGCCCGTATCGGACTACACCACCGTCGATATGACCCTTCGTACCCGGGGGCTATGGCAAGGGCTGGATCTTTCACTATCCGTTCGTAACGTTTTCGACGAGGACGTGAGAGACCCCAGCCCGTTTGCTGACCCTGCCCCACCCATTCCAAATGACTTCCCCATGCCGGGGCGCACTGTAGTCGGTGAACTCTCCTATAGCTTTTAGCCGGGCACTGACTGCCTAACCTTCCCAGTCCCTTTTTTCCCTGCCATGGTAAACGATACTTTCACAGCGGATCGGGAAGAAGCTACCTTCGCGGCGACTTTTGGTATCCCGGAAACACGGAGCCATTCCTGCTACGAAGCAAGGGGTTAGGATAAGTTGGTACTCCTCGCAACTAAACCCCATGTCAGCAGCTAACGCCGCGTGCACAGCTGCCACATTCATCGAGTATCCGTACGTCGTGTTCAAGTGTTCGTAGACCGAAAACGCCATCTTGAGGTAGCGTCCCTCAGAGAAGCCGTACTCTTTTGCTTTATCCAATGTGAACGCAATGCGTTCATCTGTTGTCGCGAGCGGACGCCCATAACCATAAAGAATTCGCCCTAAGGATTTTTCGTGGTCAACGAAGTCCGCCAACATTCCTCCCTCATCGCACCATTTACCTGCTCTGTAGAAGAAATCAAGGGCTCTAACCTCTGGCCGACGGCCGTATATAGAGGCTTCCGAAATACTTAATCCCGCCATGAGACCCAAAGACGGTGTTGTTCGAACGGAGCCTGCCAAAGCCGCAACGTGATTGGGCCAGATAGATGGATCCGGATAGCTGGTGCCAACCCAATAAGAGTTGAGCATCTTAGCGACATTTTCTCCTGGGTCTTTCCCAAGAATGCAGTACAGGTATAGATGCAGCCATTCCAGGTGATCCAGTTCATGGTGGAGATCCTTACCATGCATAACCACACGTTCTGTCAGAAAGGCTTTTCCGATACGGGTCAGCCAGTGACTTTCTGTTTCAAGTAGCTGCTCATGGTTCATCGTCCGCCCTCCTCGTCTCGCTGTTTAAACGGCCCTGGATCATCTTCCAGTTCAATGGCGGAGCTATAAAATGGGAATTTCTTCCATCCCATTTTACGTTGTTCCAACGCATGGACCGCTGCACCGGGCAGCCTAAGCATGAGATAAAGCATGCTACCCTGGTCGCGATCCAGACCAAGATCAACGAACGCCGCCGCCGCAACAGATGTTATGGATATCGGGCATCCGAAGAACTCCTCCAAGGCCCCGCGTTGTTTTTGCAGCCAGTGCAACGCTCCGTCTTTCGGCGCGAACTGCACCAAAAGTTCCAGCGACTGCAGGAGCGTGGTTGGAATCTGATCACCGTTAGGATCAAACCCTGGAGGATGTTCTATCGCGGGCCATATGTCGGCTCTTTCATCTTCCTCTGGGGCCTGCAGCCTTGATTTCCAGCGATCCACGTCCTGACCACATTCTTCCCATAAGCGGATACAGATCTCCAATTCCTGGGAACCGCCATACAGACCGGACCCAACAGCAAGTGCTGACATAAGTGCGGAGCTATGGTTAGTGGCAGCCACGCCGCCGTTCATAGCCGCACGAATGCTTGCTTCCTTGGGGCCTTGGTTGGCAAGAACCAGGGCAAGCTTCTCAAGTAGCACAGCTTCATCCGGCCGGGGCCGTTCACCCTTGAACATCAATAGTAAATACTCGAACCAACCAGCCTTGGCGATCACCTGGCCATACACATCATAGCCATGACAGTAGCTGGCCTTAGCGGCAAACGGGTTGGACTCTTCCGGCTCTTCAAACCAGAAATCAGAGTGATAGACGTAATCTGAGGGCACGCGATTTCCCCTAAGTTAATTGTCGTTGGGTATCGAGCCGGTTAACACCTTCATTCTCGATCCTAATGGAGGTACCTGATCACCATCGACGATGATATCCAGAAGGCAAGGGCCGGGACGTGACAGAATTTCGGGTATGTCCAGGTCTATCAACTGCTCCATGGTCTGTACTGTGTGAGACTCAACACCCAATGCTTTGGCCATCATGGCAAAATCCACACTTGGTAGTTGCGTGGCGACCCGTTCCCCTCCGCTCAATTTCTGTCCATGATTGACCATGCCTAATGAAGCATCGTTCAGAACGAGCATCAATACATTCAGGTTTTCCTGGAGCGCAATCGTCAATTCCTGACCTGACATCAGATAGCTGCCGTCTCCCGTAAAACAAACAACCGGCTTGTCCCGGTTGGCTGCGGCCATCCCGATAGAACTACCGATCGCCCAGCCCATTGCAGCAAACCCCAACCCGATATTGAACAGATTCCTTTCAGCTGGCATGCCTTTCGGGCGCCGAACATTCCAGTAATGAATCCCCCACAGGAAGCTGTTTCCGGTATCCATAAGGACTCGGGAATCCCGGGGGCATATCGTACTCATGAAATTCATCAGTGCCTGGGCTTTAATGCGCCCCGATCTTTCAAGACAAACCTCAGGTTCATCAAAACGGGTATTTTCCGGCAAGGGAGCATCGCTGGTAGCTGGCTGTCTGGACTCTCCAGTAGCGTCACCAATCAATTTATCCGCGATCGCTCCAAATACGAGTTTCGGGGAGCCCAGAACTACCAACCTCGCCATTGTTGAACGGCTGAGATGTGAAGGGTTGCTGGAAATATGAATCAGGCGGTCCGACAGTATGGTGGTCGGGTCCCATCCACACGTGGATACTTCATCGAGGGCTGTGCCGATGGCTACGACACGATCCGCATTCTCCACTTTTAACGCGTCGGTCGCGCTATTGTGGCCGGCGAAACCGAATACGCCCCTGTAGAGTGGATGAAAGCTATCTACGAGCCCTTTTCCTCGCGGCGTGGTAACGAGTAGCCAATTACGTGATTCCGCCAACGCTACCAATATATCATTTGCCCCCGTAGCGCCCTCACCCAACACCAGCGTGACCTTATCGGTGCACTCTAAATCGTCCAGCAGCGCCTGGAGGGACGCCTGATTGGGAGCAACTTCGTGGTTGAGAAAAGCATTGAGCGCCTGATCCTTTACGTTATCCGGAATCCGATGGCGCATTACATCCAGGGGGATCGCAAGGTGTGCCGGCCCGGGTTGATTACTCACAGCATGGCTTACAGCCTGAAGCAATTTGGTTTCAAGTTGCGCAGGATGCGATACCAGAGTGTTGTAACGCGTACATTTGGCAAACATCTCGACTGTATGAATTCCTGTGCAAGATGTTTCCTGCAACGAACCCTGGCCAAACTTGTCCAGCCCTGTTTGCGCCGTTATGACGAGAATGGGAATGCCGTCCGCATAGGCTGATGCGACACCGGTTAACAGGTTCGTGGCACCAGGACCTGCAGTTGAACAACAGACGCCTATTTTTCCAGTTTCGCGGGCATACCCTTCTGCCATGAAGGCCGCTCCGGATTCATGACGAGCAGTAATGGTCCGAATGCCTCCCCGGCGTTCACTTCTTGCCAACGCATCATAAAATGGTTCAATGCTCCCGCCAGGAACGCCAAACACATACTCGACACCCAAACGCTCCAGGTAGCGTAATATCAAGTCACCATTTTCGAGCATTGATAATCCTTTTGGAGGTTACGTCCATTATTGAAGTGTGAACAAAGGCGGAGAGGTATCTATTCCAGCGGTCGAGGCATGGAAATTCCATATCCCTGGGCGAAGTCGAGGCCCAGTTCAACCAGACGGGCTCTCACCTCGTCGTTCTCCACGAACTCGGCAACCGTTTTGAGTCCTGCGGAGTGGCCAATCCGGTTGCACGCATCGACTATCGACAAATCGATTGGGTCGTCCAGCAGGTTGCGGACGAAACCACCATCAATTTTCAGGTAGTCCACTGGCAGGGCTTTCAGATAGGAGAACGAACTCATGCCCGCGCCGAAATCATCAAGCGCGAATTTGAACCCTCTTCTTTTGGCGGAATTGATGAACCTCTGAGTCGCGTTCAGATTGGCAATGGCGGAAGTTTCAGTAATTTCAAAGCAGATACGCTCGGGAATCAGCTTGTACCGCTCCGCTAACTGGCTGATGTACAGAAACAGTTCCGGTTCGTTAAACGAGCTTCCAGACAGATTAATAAAGAACGTTCCTGTGCTCTCACGCCCGAGCCCAGTGCGATCAAGGTAGTCAAATGCCAGGTCGATGACCTTGCGATCAACTCGTGTCATCAAGTTGAAGCGTTCCGCCGCAGGAATGAAGGCTCCTGGAGGTACGATGTCATCCCCTTCGTTCAGGCGGACCAGAAATTCGGTGCGATAACCGTCGTTGGCTTCTGGCTGAAGGGCAACCATTTCCTGCTGCCATAGGCAGAAACTGTTATTTTGCAGAGCCTGCTGAATTCGGCTGGTCCAGTTCATATCCCGCTGACGTTGCTGCATATCACTGTCATCGGTTTCGTAAAGCTGGACGTTATTGCGTCCCCGATCCTTGGCGGCGTAGCAGGCCAGGTCGGCGTGGCTCAGAAGCTCACCGGCACTGTTGTAGTTTTCGTTGATCACAACCATACCGATGCTGAGCGACACCGAGAACGGCTTGTTCTGCCAAACAAAGCGGAACTCATGGACCACTTCACACAGCTTTTCAGCGACCTTGTGTGCATGAACCGCGTCGCAACCGCGCAGCAGTACTCCAAATTCGTCGCCGCCGAGGCGAGCCAGGGTATCATCAGAGCGAATTTGAAGTGACAGCAATGCGGCGACCTGCTTAAGCAAGTAATCCCCAGCCACATGACCACAGGTGTCGTTTATGATCTTGAACTGGTCAAGGTCAAGATAGAGCAGTACATGATGACGGCCGGTTTTATGGGTGTCTTCGAGCGCCTGCACCAGCCGCCGCTCGAATTCCCGGCGGTTCACAAGATCAGTCAGGCTGTCATGATAAGCCATATGCTCCAGGGCATTCTCGGCAACACGCTTGGCCTGGCGCATGAATCCTTCACGTACTTCCCGATCAATGGCAGGAATCAACCGGGACAGGTTGTCCTTCATGATGTAATCCTGCGCACCGGCTTTCATGGCGGTAACGGCAACGCCCTCGCCGATCGTTCCGGATACGATGATTACTGGCAGGTCCTTGCAGTACTTCTTGGTCAGCTCCAATACCCTGAACGAAGAGAAGCCGGGCATGTTGTGGTCGGTAATGACGATATCCCACTTACCCCGGCGAAGGGCATAGGACAGACGGTCTTCGCTGTCTACCAACTCATGATAGGGGGCTATGCCTCCTTTGCGCATCTCTCGCAGTAGAAGCAGCGCATCGTCTTCTGAATCTTCGACGATCAACATCCGTAGAGGGCTGGCTGTGTCTGTCAATGGCCTTACCTTTTTAAAACGAGCGAACCGCACCTGCCTTCGGCACTTTATTGACAAAAAGCCAATAGCGGGCAAGCAACTTCATTTGTTCCGTAAACTCCCGATAATTGATCGACTTGGTGATAAAGCTGTTGGCACCCAAACGGTATGCATTCAACAGGTCTGCCGGCTCATCAGAGGATGTAACCATAACGACTGGCAGCCAGTTGGTCAGTGGCGAGGACCGAATACCTTTCAGGACCTCCAGGCCACTGACCTTGGGAAGCTTCACATCAAGCAAAACAAGACCGAGCGAATCCAGATCTTTACACGGCTGCCTGGCATCGTTGCCAAACAGGAAGTCCAGGGCTTCCTGCCCGTCTTCTTTTACGATGACAGGGCTGTTTTCGCTCGCACTCTTGAGGGCTCGCACTGCCAGAACCTGATCATCCGGGTTGTCTTCAACCACAAGGATTGAATGGCCATCCATGATTTTATTTGCCCTTTCAATGAATTGCATTAATAGGTTGAATCTGACTACAGTCTAGCCCTGATCTCCCGAAACAGGCAACTTCACAACAAAACTTGCCCCCTCACCCAGTTGCGACGTAGCGGAAATATCGCCATGGTGCCGGCGAACCACGCGGTATACAGTCGCCAGGCCAATACCTGTGCCGCCGAACTCCGACGGCGTATGAAGTCGATTGAATGCCACAAACAGTTTGTCGATATACCTCATATCGAAGCCGACACCGTTATCACGAACCTCAATAGCAACCCAGCGCCCTTCTCTTCGAGACAACACTTCGACAATTCGTTTTTCTTCTTTGGCGCTGTATTTCCAGGCGTTCGCCATCAGGTTCTGGAAGGCAACACGCAGCATTCGGCTGTCGCCTACAACCCACATACCCGGCTGTATGAGAATTTCCGTTGGCACATCATCGCTGATGTCTTGCAGTTCTTCCGCAATTTCTTCCAACATCTGGCTCAAGTCTATTGTCTGATTTTCCATGGACTGTCGGCTGACGCGGGACAGAACAAGCAACCCATCGATCAGCCCCGCCATCCGTACACTGGCCGCGCGGATTCGCTTCAGGTAATCCTTACCGATCTCATTCAACTGATCGCCACAATCCTCTTCCAGGGCTTGCCCAAACCCTTCAACGGCTCTCAGGGGCTGCCTGAGGTCATGGGAGACCGAGTAACTGAACGCCTCCAGTTCACGGTTGGCCATGCTCAGCTCGGAGGTCCTGGCCTCGACGATGCGCTCCAGGCTGTCACGGCTTTCCAGGATCCGGCGGTTCTGTTGCTGGATGGTGCTGATCATCTCGTTGAAGGTGTTACCCAGGCGCCCGAGTTCGTCGGTGCCGGAAACCGGCGCACGAATGGAATAGTCGTGATCCTGGGCGATGCGCTCGGCCGTCTCCGAAAGCTTGAGAATGGGTTCGGATACGATTCTCTGTAACCTGAGCGCCAGGAATACCAGCGCGATGAGGATCACCGCCCCGATACCGGAGGCTACGGATACAAAGGTCCGGATATGGCCCCGCAAAACTTCAAGGTGTGATGAGAGGAAAAGCTGCCCGACCACTTCGTTGTCCAGTGTGACCGGCATCAGTAACTGATAGACGTCCCCGACGAACCCTACTTCCAACGACGAACCAACCGACGGGCATTGCCCCTGTGGCCGGCCTGAAAGAGACGTCATCACGTCCCCTTGCTGGTTGTAGACACAGGCCTGCCGAATAGTGTCGATACGCTTGAGGCTGGTGATAATACTGCTCAGCTGCTCGTTGTCCTCGAACACCAGGGCGGCAGCGGACTGCTCCGCCAGGATGCCGGCGATGACATGAAGCTCGGATTCAAGCTGTTTCCGGTAATTCTGGTTCTCAACAAAGATGAGGCTCGCGCAGACCAGGGTGATGCCAAGTGCGCTGGTGAACAACGTAAGGAATAGCAGTTTGGTTTTCAGTCGCCAGTATCGCCACCGCCCCATCATCTCAGGACCCTCACCGCCAGTTCCAGAAGCCTGGAGTTAATGGTCAGGCCCGCTTTCATTGCGGCTTTCAGGCTGATTTCGAAGCGAATAACATTACCCTGCTTCACGTAACCGACAATCCCGCCCTTGCGAATGAAGTCTGGCAAATCACTCACTGTCAGTATGCCTTCGTGGCTCTCGGCCATTTCGAGCAGTTCGTCGACATTTCTGGACTGGGACTGCCCTATATAAAGTACGTCGCATCCCGCGATATCGGCCGGAACGTTGGGGTATCGAAGCTGAAGCGCCCTGCCCTGGGATTTACGACCTTGCATGGGGTCAAGCAGGTTGCCGAAGGGGTCATCGCCGTAGATGCACACATCAAGAGGATCGGAAGCGGTTGCTCCATTTGACCAAGTAATAAAACGTGTGAAGTTGTAGAGGAACGCCGCTTTGACTTCATATTCCGAGCGTATGGAAGCATGCGCCGACGCCAGGCTGAGACACAGGCTGAGAACTAGGGAAATAGAATATTTCAGGTGATCCCTCACGAGTCGGCCACGAAACAAGTAGTCATGTTGAAAAATGAATTATATGGGAGCCCGGCACCTACGGAAGGTTAGCACCCGTTTCGCTGGCGTCAACTGTATCTTAAAACTGTACTCCCCCAATAGCACCCTTCTGTGTCTGTTCCGCCAACACCGGTCCAATAGAATTTTATCAAGCACCGGAGGTGGAATATGAACATCGACAAAGTCCTGTTTCGCACACTCAAACACTATATTGAGAACCAAAGAACCCGCACACGCCTAAGAAGACGCCTGCGGGGAATGCCCATGAGAGAGCTGGATCGTTTGGCATGGGACATCGGAACAACCAGAGCTCAGCTGCTACGAGAGGCACACAGCCCGTTCTGGAAGACGCATCGCTGAGCCCTGGTGAACAAGGCTCAGCGTGACGACTACTCCCGCCAGAATGGCTTGTGCGCTTCCTCTACCAGACTGCCGTGAGGCAACCCTATGTCTTTTTCGACCAGCCTGGTGTCCATTTCATACAGCGACTGCCTCAATTGGTACCGGCGACTCCAACGTCCCGCATAGCGTTTGATAGCAGCGATGGCTCGCCTCATGAAAGAGCTCTTTGAGGGAACACATGCAATCGATGGTGTTTGTCTGAGTGTTTGATTGACGAGGATGGCTTTCATTTTCATCTTCCTTTAAATATGAACGATGACTACAATGAAACCATTCTCGACCCGCCGTACCAGGTCGTCCATCGACATTATTTGAACCCGGTGTTCGAAAAATATGAACATAAAGCTGGACAGGCTCAAGTCTTTTCTTCTGGTGGCTGAAGAGGCCAATCTGACTCGCGCGGCCGCTCGTCGTCATTCGACACCGTCTGCGGTGAGCGAGCACCTTCGCCAGCTTGAGGAAGAGTTCGAGGTTCTGCTGTTCGAGCGCAGTAAACAGGGAATGTCCCTGACCGCGGCTGGCGAGCGCTTGCTCATGCCCGTTCGCCAGGTGTTTACCGCCGTGGAAGATGTACGTAACACTGCGCTTTCCTTGCGTTCGGTGCCCCACGCAACACTCCGCCTTGGACTGAACTCTCCGCCTGAATACCTTCGTGTAGACGAAGTGCTTCGCCGGAAGACGGACGCTCTCCCTCACCTCAACCTGGAAATGAAAACCCGGGCGTCAACCCAGATTGTCGAGCAAGTGCTTTCGGAAGAGCTGGATCTGGGGTATGTCTATGGCAACTGCGAGGACCCGAGGTTGAAGGTGGTGCCACTCACGCCAGTGCGTATTTCCGTTGTTGGCCCTGCGGATACGGAGCTCGACACCCTACCAGCCGACTTCGAGTCACGTCGGCGCCTGCCCTGGGTCTGGCCCAACCGGGACTGCCCGTTTTTTGATTTCATGAAGGACCTGCTTGGCCCTCAGGCAAGCCTCTCCGACGCGGCCACCAGTTCCGACGACGAGTATTCCACGGTGGTTATGGTCAAATCCGGCATGGGGTTTGGGCTTGTGGAGCGGGAGTTCGCGGAACAATCACAGAGCCGCGGAGGGGTGCGTATTTTTGATGATCCGGAGATGATCACCAACCTCAATCTGATATGCGGCGTGCGAAACTATGAACGTTCAGAATTGCGGGCACTGTTCGATTTGATCGTCAGTGAATGGAAACCGTAACGGTATTCTCACGCCTTGGTGAATTTGTTAACCGTGCTGATTTGCTCACCGTTCCAGATAAACTCGAAATGCGCCGTCTGGATAACACTGCGGACGTGCCTGGGAGTGAATAATCCCCAGCAGGTATCGCCGGGTTTTCGAACAGAGTGATACCGAAGCCCTTCCGAGCCTGCCCTGTAGAGCCTGCGACCATAACTCCGTGAAGCAGCGTAGCTGTCAGCATCGTAGATAGTGTCCCCAAAGGAGAGGGTCGTGGCGTCGTGCAGGGTCATCGTCCCTACCTTGCACTTTAGCCCCCGGAACACCAGCCGGTCGTAGTCCAAACCGTGAACGCCCTGCCAGTAGCGTGACTGGTGATAGGCCACCTCCGCTATTGCTGTATCGATGCTCTCCCCCATATACAGAACACCGTACTGGCCATCGCTGAAGCGGCTGCCTTCGGGGTTTACATGGGTAAACGGGCCGGTGGCGTAGGAGCAGCCAGGGATTCCGAACGGGATCTCCGCTTTGCGGATCAGGTTGAGATTACCCAACTCGGTCTGAAGACGGGGGTTGGTGAGCGTTTGAAGTTCGTAGAGCGCATCAAACTCATCTTCGTCCGCCACATCATCAAACAGGCTGATGGGCGGAAACCTCGAGTTGATCAGGCGAAACCCGGTAATGCTCTCGGGTGTGATCGTTGGCGGCAGTTCCTGACTCACCAGAGCCCCCCGCGCAATACATCGATACGCCTGAACGTTTCATACAAAGCAGCAAACTGGCCCGTACTGATAATCTCAAGGGGACTTTTGCCGTTGAAGTACGGATTGTCGTTTTTCAGGGCCATAAAGCCGTAAACGTTCTTCGGGTTCTCGAAGATCATCCGCAGGCAGCCATGGATGTTGACCAGATAACTGAGACGTTCAATCTGGTCATGGGTCAGGCTCGCCTGCTCCGGCGCTTTACGATACTTATAGTACGCCGGGCGGGAGATCTGAAGGATTTTCTGTACCTGCTCGGGAGTACAGCCCCAACGGTCCAGAATATTAAACACGGTTTTAAGGCCAACGCCGGAGACGTTGTTCTTTTGGACGGTTGCGAGTTTCTGCGCGTTACTCATAGCGGACACCACTGTTTTTCAGGCTCTCGCCCACTTAACACTTGGTATCATTGTAGACTTATAGCTACATTTTGTCTATACGCAGACTTTACAAACAACTCACCCAGCCTGCTCTTCAGCAACATCGGCCAGATTTTTGTACTCGCAGTCCTGCTTCGCGATGAAGGCGTCCGCCGAATCAATCAGGATATTGTCGTCGCGCATGAACCGTCGACCCAACAACGCCGGATAGGAAAACTTCCCACGGTCCGTGAGTGAGAACTCAGTTTTATGACTGGTACCGGCAATGCAGAAGTCCATAACCACCACAAACCGGCGCTGCGAGGGTGCGCCCTTGCGCTTGATCTTAACCGTACGCTCAACAGGCAGGCTGAACTCCAGAATCACCTCTTCCAGATTCTTGCCGTCGGCGTCGTCCTCATCCTGGTGGTCAGCCAGCGGCAACTGGAAACTGACCCATTCTTCATCACCTTTCATGAACGGCTCAACATTGACGGCATGCAGTGAAGAGGTTTTGGCCCCGGTGTCCAGCCGGGCCTTCATGCGTAGGCCCGTGCCCTCGAGCACAAGCCATTCAACAAAGCCAAGTCGCTCGGGCACAGCGTTTTCATTACTGCTGCTCTCAGCCATGGCGATGGAGGGGATCAGGAACGCGAAAAGCGCAGCGACAACGTATCTCTTGGAGTCCGTCAACATTCAAAATCCTTTGTGGCAAAGTGTTTGAGTTCAGGGAAAAAGCTGAGGAACCTGTGTTCGAGTTCCTGGTCGTGGGCTTTGATCTCCTCGATGATTCCGCTGAACGCATTCCTGAACCGTATGCGATTGGCGACCCGGTCCAGAGCATACCCAATGTTGTCAATGTCCTGGTATGAGCGGAACCAGTCGTGGAGAACGATCTGCCGAGTCACCCTCTGCATTTTGTCAGGCATCAACGACGCGTTTTCATCGAGTTCCCGATAGACCTGATCGACAAAGGTATCGGAATTCACATGACTAAAGCGTTGCCAGTTTCTTAACAGGTAGTGATCGTAGAGGATATCCAGCGCCACACCCGAGAAACGTCGGCGCTGAGGGGAGAACAACCGCTTGCTTGCAATGACTTGCGGATGCTGGTCGGTAAACGCATCCACCGCCCTGTGATGCTGCAGCCCCACCCTCACTTCCCGGGGCAGTTCGCCCGGCACAATGCCTCTCGCGAAGTCCCCCAGCAGGCTGCCCACACGAGCCTTGGGGGAATCCGGAGCGAGAAAAAGATGGGCAAGGTGGTTCAAATTGGCTCCCGATAGTCATGCGAAAGCTGTCGAGCGCTCCGATCAGAAGTTGAAGGTGACGCCCAGGCCCAGACCGTCTACGGTGGAGCCGTCTTTGTCATAGTAACGCATGTATTCCACGTTGCCAGACACTTCCGGTGCAAGCTCAACATTCACACCAGCGCCATAGGAAAAGTCCGACTCGTCCTCGGTGGTGGTACCCAGGAACGACTTCGCTTCCACTTCAACCCGGGTTACACCGAAAATAACGTAAGGCGTTGCGGGTGATTCGTTCGCCAGATTCAGCGTGGCGTAGCCGCCGAAGAAATTGTCCAGCGAATAATCGACGCCGCCAATGCGATCATCGTCCACGCCAAACCCAGCACGGGCTTCGAGCCCAAAGAAAGGCGACACCAGGCCACCCACCTTCGCGGACAGCGTACCAACGTCAACGTCGTCACTGCCGTTTTCGATATTGATAAAGCTGTAGTTCAGGCCCGCATAAAGGCTACCACCACCTGACTTGTAGACATCAGCGAAGGCGCTTTGGGAGACCGCCATCAGCGGCGCTGCAGAAAGACCAAGCATCAATGCAATCGACTTTTTCATTTGAATTCTCCTTCCGGTTTCAAACCGAACTCACAATTCGAAGTTGCATCAGGCTGACGACAAACACCAGCGTTCGGATCCTTATTTACGCGGAATTTACAGTGATTTAATGTACCTGTAAGACCCTGACACACTGCGGGTTCCACCTTGCGAAAGCCCCAAGCCGCATGTATTCTGACGCCGTCTCTCTGTTCAGCCGGCTAGAGCGTCCTTTGAGAAACCTGAACCCCGTAATCTTTATCATGAGCGTCATGTTTATACTTCTTAGTATTTTCATGACCTTACCTGTGCTTCTTCTCGTAACTTCTGAATCGCCGAATGCCATGGCGTTTGCGGAGTCTGCGGCTATCTGTTTTGGCACGGGGCTGCTGGGCATTCTCGCGACCTACCGCCAGGCACGAGACCTGAAGCCCCGCTACATGTTCGTGCTGACCGTCTCCAGCTGGTTTATTATCGCCCTGCTCTCCTCGCTCCCGTTCTATCTCAGTGATCTGGGGCTCACCCTCGGCGAGGCCTTTTTCGAAGGCACATCCGGCATCACCACCACCGGAGCCACGGTGCTTACCGGCCTGGACACCGTGGATCAGGACCTACTGCTCTGGCGCTCTGTACTGCAATGGATTGGTGGCATCGGGATCATCGGCATGTTCGTTGCCGTATTGCCCTTCCTCCGCGTGGGCGGCATGCGGCTTTTTGCAACGGAATCTTCAGAATGGACTGACAAGGCCCTGCCGCGAATGAAAACCCTCAGTCGTGGCCTGCTGTTGGTTTACGTGGCGTTTTCGGTGCTTGCGGTAACGACCTATTGGTTGTCCGGTATGAGCCTGTTTGACGCATTCAACCATGGCCTGACGAGTATTGCGACCGGCGGCTTCTCCACATCCGACTTGTCCATGGGCAAGTTCGACTCCAACCTGATTCTGTTGGAAGCCACCCTGTTCATGATGATCGGCAGCATGCCGTTCTTTCTTTTTGTCCGGGAAATGCATGGCCAGCACGGCGTGCTGTTCAGGGATCAGCAGGTGCGGCTGTTCGTGACCATCCTGCTGGTGGTACCTGCCTTACTGACTCTTTACCGCTGGTACGTTTCTCCAGTGGAGTTCGACCTCGTTAACGGCTACGTGTCGACGCTCTTCAATGTCACGTCTGTGGTCACGACAACCGGCTATGCCTCGGAAGATTACTCTGCGTGGGGCCCACTTGCGTTTGTGCTGTTTTTCTTTCTGATGTTTATCGGCGGGTGCTCCGGCTCAACAGCCGGGGGCATGAAAGTGTTCCGCTTCCAGCTCTCATTGATCGTACTGAGGGAGCAGCTGATGCGGCTGCTGCATCCCAGGGCCGTATTCACCCGCAACTATAATGGCCGCGCGGTCAGCGACGAAATTATCGCTTCAATGATTGCCTACACCTTTATCTTTCTGTTGTGCCTGCTGATCATAACGGTCGCGCTGGCAGCTCTGCAGTTGGACTTTATCACCAGCCTGTCCGGAGCACTCACCGTGCTGACCAACGTTGGCCCGGCGCTCGGCGACACAATTGGGCCAGCGGGCACCTTTGCACCGCTCCCGGAGCTTGCCAAATGGATTCTATCGGTGGGTATGCTGATGGGGCGTCTGGAAATACTGAGCGTGGTAATTGTGCTTTCACCAGCGTTCTGGCGAAGCTAAGCGAGGCAACCTGCCCTGCTTAGGCTTCGCCAATCGAACGTCAGGCGAGCTTTACAGTACGTTAACGCGAAGGAACTTGCCGATATCCACGATCTCTTCCATGCACACGCTGTGTTCCATCGGATAGGTCTCATACGTGGGTTCAAACCCCATGTCCTGCAGCTTTTCCACGCTTTGCCGGCCCAGGGCCTCCGGTACCATGGGGTCAAAGGTGCCATGATAGATCCGGATCGGGATATCACGATTCGCCTCTGAGCACTTAACAGTCTTCGCAGTGGCAAAGTATGTTGAAAGGGCAATAATGCCCGCCAGGCGCTTCGGATAGCTCAACCCAAGCTCGTAGGCCACGGCGCCCCCCTGGGAAAACCCGGCAATCACAATGTTCTCGCTCTTCACGCCACGCTCAATTTCCCGGTCCACCAGTTTTGCAACCGCGTCTGACGAGGCCATCAACTGATCGGTGTCGACCACCCGGTCAATATCCATTGCCTTGATGTCATACCAGGCTGGCATCGTCATTCCACCGTTAATGGTGACCGGCATGTTGGGGGCGTGAGGGAAAATGAACCGAACAGCGGCATTGTCGGGCAGCCCCAGCTCCGGCACTACCGGCTCGAAATCATGGCCACTGGCTCCAAGGCCATGCAGCCAGATAACGGCGGCAGTAGGATTGGGATTGGTTTCCAATTCGATATATTGAAGTTCTTGCACAAAATACCTCGGGTATCAGGGGTGTTCCGTTGGTGTATCCGTCGAGCCGTTGCCATTGTGAGCTTCAAGCGCCGTGACCACCGGGTTGGCGTACATATCCAGCAGATAGGGCCGAATCGCCGGGTCGCAGGCATCAAGTCGACGCTCCATCTCCGCCTCGGCGGCTTCTATTTCCGCCGCTGACCAGGCCTCTGCCGTCACCACCGCATCGCTTACAGAGTCTCTGCTGGCGTGTGAATCAGGATGAATGCCTCTTTGCTGATAGGCCACCAGGTTGGACGTGTGCAAGTGATAATTGGCATGCATCTCCCGATCGATCCGGGCAGCCAGTTCCTTAGGCGTGTTTTCGGCATCCGCGATGGGTGCTCCGAAATGCACGTGCACGTGGCCCTTGAACCCCGTGAGCCCGCGCATTATCTGGTTAGTATCCTCGCCTTCGGCCTTAATGTACTTGCCCGTGCGGGAGCGGGTTTCGAGCTCTCGGGCCTTGTCCATATCGCAGGGATCATACTCGTAGGCAATGGAGACCGGAACGATGTGCAGCCTGTTCATGGCTTCGCCGAAATCCAACCCACTTTTCTTCTGGCTCATGTAGAACATTTTGACGATAGCGGGATCGGTGAAATCCAGCCCGTCTTTGGCGCGCCCTTCACGCTGAGCAATCCAGATGCTCTCGTTGTTTTCGATACTGTGATTTATAAACGCTGAAAGCATGATGTAGGCGTCCCGCATTTCTCGGGGGCTGGTCATGCTGCGACGAACCACAAAGCTCTTGTTAAGCCGCATCATTTCCGCAAACACGCGGTTCGCCAGCAGGTTGTCGCCGATGGCAATACGCGTGGTGTTGAAACCATTCGCAAACAGCAGGTAGTTGACCACCATCGGGTCGAAGACGATGTCGCGATGGTTGGAAATGAACAGATAAGCGGTCTGCTTGTCCAGGTTATCCAGCCCGCTGTGGGTAACGCGGGTCGTTGTGTGATCGACCAGTTCGCCAACATACCCCGACAGTCGTGCCTGGAGGTCGTCGATGCGGGTAATCCCGCCAAAGTGGCTGGCCAGCCAGCGCTTTACCCATACCCGAAGCATCGCGGGTGCCCATTTGGCCAGTGTGGGCGATTTGAAGCGGCCAATCATGTCAAGAAATTCCGGATCCCGTACCAGATTGTTGATGGCGGTTCCGGTTTCCTCGTCCGAGTAGGGACGGATGGCGTCAAATTCCTGCATGGAGTTCCTGTTTGTTGGTGCAGAAAAAAGGCGCATTGTAGCGTTTATAAGGTTTGTTTGTCTCCGCCGATTCCGTGACCGGTTTCTGGTATCATGGCCCGCCTGTCAGAACGGCATCCTTTACCCTCAACCAACACCGCTGGCCAAGTCATGGATTTTGCACAACTCAGCACAGAGCGCCCCCGCGTTTCCGACCAGGACCCGGAAGAAGTCCTACATCGTGTTTTCGGTTACGAGACCTTCCGGCCCTTGCAGGGCGATATTATCCGCGAACTGGTTAACGGCGGTGATGCATTGGTGTTGATGCCCACCGGCGGTGGTAAGTCCCTCTGTTATCAGGTACCAGCACTGGTGCGCGCTGGAACAGCTATCGTCATATCACCACTGATTGCACTGATGCAGGACCAAGTGGCGGCGCTGAAAGAGCTGGGCGTCAAGGCCGCGTTCCTGAACTCCACCATGGACTTCGAACAGGCTCGGGATACTGAAAACGCCCTTATGACGGGCGAACTGGACTTGCTCTACTGCGCGCCTGAACGGTTAATCCAGCCTCGCACACTGGACTTGCTGCATCATGCGTCCATTTCGCTGTTTGCCATCGACGAAGCTCACTGTGTGTCCCAGTGGGGCCATGATTTCCGCTCCGACTACCTGGAGCTAAGCCGGTTGGCCCATGAATTCCCGGACGTCCCCCGTATCGCCCTCACGGCTACCGCTGACGAACGCACCCGGAAGGAAATTGCTGAACGGCTTTCCCTGACCGATGCGCGACATTTTATCAGTGGTTTCGACCGCCCGAATATCCAGTACAGAATTTCACCAAAAACCAATGCGAACAAACAATTACTGGATTTCATTAAAGCGGAGCATGATGGCGACTGTGGCATCGTTTACTGCCTTTCCCGCAATAAAGTCGACAACACAGCGAAGTTGCTCAGTGACAAAGGCTACACCGCTCTGCCCTATCATGCGGGCCTCAATGCCATTGATCGTGCGCGGCATCAGGAACGCTTCCTTCGCGAGGATGGCGTCATCATCGTGGCCACTATTGCTTTTGGCATGGGCATCGATAAACCCGATGTACGGTTTGTCGCCCACCTGGACCTTCCCAAAAGCCTGGAAGCCTACTATCAGGAAACCGGCCGAGCTGGTCGTGACGGCAAGCCCTCGACCGCCTGGATGGTCTACGGCCTTCAGGACGTGATCAAACTACGGCAGATGCTCGAAGGCTCCATGGGCAATGACCACTTCAAACGTGTTGAACGTCAGAAGCTGGACGCCATGCTGGGGCTGTGCGAAGTAACAAGTTGCCGGCGACAGGTGTTGCTGCGATATTTCGGCGACACCCTTGAACAACCCTGCGGGAACTGTGACACCTGCCTGAACCCGCCGGAAACCTGGGACGGCAAGGTTGCCGTTCAGAAGGCGCTCTCGTGCGTGTTCAGAACCGGCCAACGTTTCGGGGTGACGTATTTGATTGATGTGTTACGTGGTTCTGAAAACGAACGTATCCTGCAGTCCGGTCATCAGACTGTATCAACCTACGGCATCGGTACCGAGTTGTCTGCGAACGACTGGAAGTCCGTGTTCCGTCAGTTGGTGGCCAATGGTTACCTGAGGGCTGATCCGGAAGGCTATGGAGCGCTGCAACTCACGGAGCAATGCCGCCCGCTACTGAAGGGCGAAGTGGCTATCCAATTACGCAAGGATCCCGTTGTGAAGGCCTCCAGCGGCCGTGGATCATCAGGATCCGGCCGCCGCAGGATTGCGGACCAGATCACGGACAAACCTGGCTGGGAGGCGCTGCGCGCCTGCCGCAAGTCGCTGGCGGATGAGAAAGGCGTGCCGCCCTACGTGATTTTCCACGATGCCACGCTGTTTGAAATCCTGGACAAAAAGCCGAACAGCCTTTCCGAAATGGCTGAGATAAATGGCGTGGGTGCGGCAAAGCTCGAAAAATACGGGGAGACGTTCCTCGCCGCTCTGCGGGAACTGGACGGCGCTTGAACCAACCTGAGGTTATTGCGCCTGGAAGCCTTTCTTGCGAACACGATAGTGGGCCATCGAGGTAGCCACATGATTGCCTTCGCTGTCGTAAAGGGCACCTTCCAACTCAAACGCAGCCCTACCCGTTGCATCGGCCTCAGCCTTGATGGCTTCCACCGTGGCGGCGTCCAGTGAGAACTCAACAAACACGTCGGAGTTCGCCGGCTGCAGGAACTGAAGCGTCATTTCCTTGAGAATGGGCGTATAAGCCGGCCCCAGATCAAACAACGTCAACACGCCACCGGGAATCTCCGCCAACAGGAAATAGGCACCGGCGTAAAGGCTGCCAAAGTGGTTCTTATTGCCTTTCAGGCGTATTCTTGCCTTTACGAACCCTGGACGAATCTCCTCAACACTGAATCGATTTCGTGGTGCGAACGGTATCGACAGGCCAATAATCCGGTTAACGGCCGCGTAACCACTGGTTTTACGGAGCCATGCCATCGGTTGGGTGATTCGCGCTTCAGGATTCGATTCAGACACCCAATGGCCGGTTGCACCTATCAGATTGTCGATGAACGCCATGTTTTTTCCTTTTGGTGATTTAACATCCATGATTGCAGCCGTTTTAAAGGTATCGCAACTGTTTTTGCGATTTTTTACGGCATTTTCTTCTCGAACATGGAAATTCACCTAAACTGCTCTGATAACAAAACGGGCGACAACAAGAAATTCGAATGGACGCGGGAGTAGGTCTTCAATGAAAGTGAGGCGTGCGCCAGGCTGGCTAACGGCCCTGGCATTGTTTCTGGTTTGCCCGGGAACCAGTGTGTCTTCGGAATACGCATCTGGAGAAACACAGGCGACGGAGTATCGTCTGTGGTACCGCAATTATGACAGCCCACCTATACGAGCCTTGGTCGCCCTCGCCTTTGACAAAACACCGGAATACGGTTCCTATCGAATCACTCGCACCCTGGAGATGGCCCAAGGCCGGGTTGTCCGGGAACTTGAGCGCCAGCAATCAGGGTTGGTTGATATCGCCAACGTCGCGACATCAAACCAGAGAGAAGAAAGCCTGCGGGCGATTCCCATACCGATTGATGGCGGGCTTTTGGGGCTTCGGGTGTGCGTAGTGCTTAAAGATTCACTGCCCAGGTTCAAGGGTATCCGGAACCTGGGCAATCTTCAGGAGTCCGGAGTCCGCATCGGCCAGGGCGCCCACTGGCCAGACGCGTCGATTCTGCAGGCCAACGGAGTCAACGTGGTGACTCACTCGCGGTACGAAATCCTTTTCCGCATGCTGGAGAATCATCGTTTTGAGTGCTTTGCCCGCGGGGTCAGCGAGGTCCTTTTCGATCTGGAGCTTGAAAACAACGAAGATTTCGTCATCGAGCCCGATCTGTTATTGGCCTATCCGATGCCCTCTTATTTCTTCGTCAACCGCCACGACCATGAGACGGCTCATCGGCTCCAACTGGGCATGGAACGGGCCATTTTCGATGGCAGCTTCGGCGCCTACCTCAACCAGTATTACGGCCAGGCCATCGACGAGCTGAACCTGCACAGCCGGAACGTCCTTGTTCTGGATAATCCTTATCTGACGGACGAGTCCTGGGCCATTGGCAGCAGAACCCTTCTCGAACTCCGACGACGAATCCGGAAACTATCCGCCCCAAAAAAAGCGTCTCACTCAAACCCTAAATCGTGACACGTTCTCGCTGAGTGTGAGGCCAACCGATTCAATCTGACCGCTGTAAACATCGTTTTCGCTGGCAGCCTTGGCGGCTTCCTGGCCCTGGTCGGCAATCCGGGTGATGGAGGAGTTCAACTCCTCTGTCACGGAGGTCTGTTCTTCAGAGGCTGTTGCGATCTGCGAGGTCATCTGGCTGATCGACGTTATTGCGTCAGCGATACGGTTGAGCGACTCCATTGCATCCTGCGCTTTTTCCATGCTCACATTCGATACCGCTGTTGATGCCTTCATGACGTCCACAGCCTGGTTTGCACCACTTTGCAGGCGCTCAATCATGTTGTTGATTTCTTCTGTGCTGTCCTGAGTGCGGCGAGCCAGATTCCGCACTTCGTCAGCGACTACTGCAAAGCCGCGACCTGCGTCACCAGCCCTGGCGGCTTCAATTGCAGCGTTCAGTGCCAGTAGGTTGGTTTGTTCGGCAATACCCTGAATCACCTCGAGAACCGAAGTAATGTCGGTAACATCCTTGCCGAGTTTGTCGATGACTTCCGCAGCAGCGTTAATTTCTTTCGACAGTTTCTGTACCGCATCCCGGGACGCGGCAACGGTTTCAAGGGAAGCACGGCTGTCTGCGTCGGCGGTGTTGGAAGCGTCCGCTGTCTGCTGGGCATTCTGTGCAATTTCTCCCGCAGCGGCAGACATCTCATTGATGGCCGTGGCCACCATATCAATCTCGGCTTGCTGCTTTTCAACGCTGTCTCGGCTGGTGCTGGCGGTATCACGTAAGGAGGACACGTTTTCGCCAAGCTCGGCTGTACCCTGCTGGACGTCCCGGACCACATTCTGGATATTCTCCACAAATATGTTGAACTCCGCCGCGAGCTTGCCGAATTCGTCGTTGGCGCTATCATCCAGGCGCTTGGTGAGGTCCGCCTCGCCACTGGCGATTGACGCCATGGCGGCATTGAGCTTACGGACAGGAGCCATCAGCGCGCGGATACCAAAGTGCAGGATTACCAGTGACACCAACAGGCCAATCACCGCGATGATCAGTCCCGTCACGCGGGCTGCGTGAACCGGCGCATTGATCTTGTCCTCATTGATAAAGGTGCCAAGATACCACTCAACACCACGAGCGCCTTTGATGCGATGGAAACCCGCGGTCCAGCTGGCATCTCCGCTGTCGTATTCGTGGACTTCACCGCTGAGCCGGGGTGATTCTCCCAGAAGAGTGCTGATCTTCTTGCCAACCAGTTTCTGGTCCGGGTGAAACAGGACTGTGCCATCGTCACTGATCAGGGCAGCATAACCGGTGTTGGCCAGCGTAATGGTGGAGAGCGTCTGTTCTATGGTTTTCAACGCAATATCACCACCGACGACGCCCTGATAGGCCCCGCGCTTGACCGGAGCCAGCGTGGAGATGATAGTACCGCCGGTGCCAGCATCCACATAGGGTTCGGTGAACGAAGCTGAGCCCTTTTGTTTCGCCTGTTTGAACCAGGGCCGTGTGCGTGGGTCGAAATCCGCAGGCAGCGTGGCTTCGGAAGCGTCGTCCTTCATCAGCATATAGCCATCGTCACGGCCAACATAGACATCAATGAACCCACCACCGGATGTCGCGGCGGCCAGGATAACCCGCGCCTCGGCATCGGTTTCCACCGACTCCAGCGCTTTAGCGGTTGCTTCAGTCATGGCAAGGCGCGTGTTGAGCCAATCCGCGATGCTGGACGTACTCTGAGCCACCGTGTCTTCAATCAGCGCATCAACATAGGTATCCGTAGTGTCCTGTAACCGGAGGTTTCCGCTGAGTGTGAACGCCCCCATGACAAGTAAAAGCAAAACACCAAAGGCGACGAGTAACTTTTGGCCGAAACTCAGGTTCATTTTCCGGGTCCTTTTCGAGACATACAATTCGGGGGGTCAAGCAAACAGCGTATCGGCTGCCTATCATTCATAAACTGGTTTTCGGCGTTTGCTGCAAAGTCTTTAGCTTTATCTGGTAAGAAGTCTTTAACTCTATCTCGTAAGAAGTCTTTAACTCTATCTGGTAAGAAGTCTTTAACGCTCTCTGATAAAATACCCAGGCAATTAACAATTCTTGTCGTCATTTCCATACCCAACGGGAGCTGCCGTATATGGCCCACGAAGAACTGCACCTCAACCTTCGTAACCTGACCAATGATGACTACCCTCAGCTCCAGCGGCTGATGGACAGGGTCTACGACGATATTGGCGGTGCCTGGCCAGAGGACACGATTGAGGCTCTGGTGCAGCAATTCCCTGATGGCCAGATCTGTATCGAGGAATCCGGTGACCTGGTGGCCGTGGCACTCACGGTGTGCGTCAAGTATGAGCGGTTCAGTAACCCGCACACCTACGACGACCTGATCCTGCGCAATGAAAAAATCTGGCACAACGCCAAAGGCGACTCGCTTTACGGTCTCGATGTGTTTATCCACCCGGACTATCGCGGCTACCGTCTTGGCCGGCGGCTTTATGAGGCCCGAAAGGAACTCTGCCGCTCGATGAACCTGCGCGCCATCCTGGCAGGCGGCCGGATTCCGGGGTATCACAAGTATTCAGACCAGCACTCCCCGGAAGAATACATCCAGCGAGTGGATCGCAAGGATATTTACGATCCGATTCTGAGCTTTCAGCTGTCCAACGACTTCCAGGTCACCCGGCTGATGCACAAATACCTGCCGGAAGACGAAAAGTCCCTGGGCTACGCCACGCTGCTGGAATGGCGGAACATCCTCTATACCCCGCCATCTCCGGTCCTGAGCGTCAAGAAGACTCAAGTGCGCCTGGGCGCGGTCCAGTGGCAGATGCGTGAGTTTACCTCTGTGGAAGAAGTACTGGAGCAGGTGGAGTACTTCGTGGATGCGCTCTCGGACTACAAGAGCGATTTCGCGCTGTTTCCGGAGTTTTTCAACGCACCGCTGATGGGTCTGACGGACCAGGTGGACCAGACAAGGGCCATTCGCTTTTTGGCAGGCTTTACCGAGCAGTTCCGCAACCAGATGTCGGAAATGGCGGTCAGTTACAACATCAACATCATTACCGGTTCGATGCCCCTGCTCGAAAATGATCGGGTCTACAACGTGTCCTATCTGTGCCACCGCGATGGCCGCGTCGACGAGCAGCGCAAGATCCATATCACCCCCCACGAACGCCGTGACTGGGTCATCGAGGGCGGTGAAAAGTTCCAGGTGTTCGACACAGACGCCGGCCGCGTGGCCATCATGATCTGTTACGACATCGAGTTCCCGGAACTGGGGCGCCTGGCTGCCATTGAAGAGGTGGATATTATTCTGGTGCCCTTCTGGACAGACACCAAGAACGGCTACCTTCGGGTACGTCACTGTGCTCAGGCACGTGCGATTGAAAACGAGTGTTACGTCGTGATCACCGGTAGCGTGGGTAACCTTCCCAAGGTTGAGAACCTGGACGTCCAGTACGCCCAATCCTCCGTATTCTCGCCATCGGACTTCGCTTTCCCCCATGACGCGGTGATGGCGGAAACGACTCCGAATACGGAAATGATCATGTTTTCGGATATGGATCTGGAAAAGCTGAAGCTGGTTCGCAATGAAGGCTCCGTGACCAACCTGAAAGATCGGCGCACGGATATTTACGAGCTGAATACCCTACAAACAGGCCAAAATGACAAAAACAGTTGATGAACCGCCTGAGAGCTCTATCGTATGACACTGAACACGTTGCCAAACCAACAGAGTGTGGCTATTGTTTAACCATATACCTTCAGGAGCATGCCCTCGAGGTGTCGTCAGGACGCCCTCGGGGGGCAACAGAGATCATTTTTAGATGAACGAAGCACTACCGGATCTTGTCGCACATTTTCACATCAAGCGTGGCCTCTTTCGCCGAGAGCGTGTACAGGCCGCGTTGTTCGAGCTGGATCACTTCGGATGTGTGATGAAGACGGACAAGATATTCAACCCCGGTGATACGGTCATCCTGGATCTCGTGATGGAAATGCCGTTTGACGACATCAGGGCGGATGGCATTACCGGCCTGGTAACGGAACGCAGGAAACACTGTAGCAATTTCTTCTATTCCGTTGATTTCGTAGAACTCAATGACAACTCCTCGTCTGCCCTGAGCGAAAAACTCAAGCGCATTCGTGAGGTGGTGCTCAAGAAGCAGACACTGAAATCCAGACGTTCCTCAGGGCCCGCCTCCAGCATTCGGCAACTGGCCTGAACCACCCACGCCCCACATCAACTCGCACTTCAAGGAGAAAGTCCTCATGGCGAAGAAAGCCAACAAGCCAAGCGTTGATAAAGTCGTCAAGAAAGTGAACAAAGAGTTCGATAAGACATCATCACAGATCGAAAAACTGATCAACGACGCCCTCAAACAGTTCGACAGCCTGCAGAACCAGATCCAGGAACCCGTCCGCAAGCTGTTAAAGGAAGTGGAAGATCTCCGTGAACGTGAAATGAAACGGTTCAATGAAGAGTTTGAACGGCGCCTGGGTGAATTCCACGAGTTGCAGAACAACATCCTGGACCGTCTTGGTATCGCTAGCAAGGAAGCCAGTGAAGAAGCGAAAAAGGTTGCCGGCCAGGCCGCCAAGAAGGCGAGTCCCACTACCAAAGGCAAATCAGCTCCGAAAAAAGCCACCAGCAGTAAGGCAGCTGCTAAAAAACCTGCCGCCAAGAAGCCCGCCACAGCAAAAGCGGCAACTGCGAAGAAAGCCGCCAAGCCCAAGGCGAGCACAGCCACAACCGCCAAAAGCTCGACCGCAGCCACTAAAACCGCTCCCAAGAAAACCCCCACGGCCGCACGGAAGCCAGCAACAAAACCGGCTGCAGCAAAACGCGCTCCGAAGCCGAAGGACAAGGGCGACCTGACCCAGGTTAAAGGTATTGGGCCGGCTACCGCCCGCAAAATGAAGGAAGCCGGTATCACCTCGGTTGATCAGATCGCCAATCCGTCTGATGCGGACAAAGAAAAGCTACAGGCATTTTCCAGCGTGAAAGGCTTTAACACCTTCAGCGACGAAGCCAAGAAAGTTATTTAATGCAACAATCCGAACAGCCTGTTTTACGGGACATTGTCCTGATTGGCGGCGGACACAGCCACGTTGGCGTTCTCAAGCGCTTTGCCATGAACCCCGTGCCTGGTGTCCGCCTTACCCTCATCTGCAGGGATACCCACACCCCCTACTCCGGCATGCTGCCCGGCTACGTGGCTGGGCATTATTCCTACGACGAAGTCCATATCGACCTCAGTAAACTGGCCGAATTCGCGGGCGCGCGCTTCTATCGCGATGAAGCTATCGGCATAGACCGTGGTCGTAAGCGGGTAGTCTGCCGTTCCCGGCCGGATGTTCCCTACGACATTCTGTCGGTGAATATCGGCTCTGCTCCCAAGGTAGGTGACGTCAGCGGAGCTGCTGAGCATGCAGTGCCCGTCAAGCCTATCAACGGATTCAATAATCGCTGGTTGTCATTGCTATCGCGGCTGGAGAACCATGACGGCCCGATGACCGTTGCTGTGGTCGGTGCCGGTGCGGGTGGCGTTGAGCTCACCCTGGCCATGCAGTTCCGGCTAAGAAATGAGCTCGAAAAACGCGGCCACGACCCGGACCAATTGCATTTCCATCTGTTTGACGCTGACCAGCAGATCCTCCCCACCCACAACGCCAAGGTGCGTGCAGTATTCGCCGAAACGCTCGCAAGCCGTGGAGTGAAGATTCACCTGGGATCCGCAGTTTCAGAGGTTGCCGCCAATCGCTTGACCACGGAATCCGGCGACACCCTGTCGGTCAACGAAGTGCTCTGGGTCACCCGTGCCGGCGGTCCCGAATGGCTGCGGGACACTGGCCTGGCCCTGGACGACGGTGGCTTTATCCGGGTAACGGACACTCTGCAGACAGAAACCGACGGCGATATCTTTGCGGCGGGTGACATTGCCAACGTTGTGAATCATCCCCGGGAAAAAGCGGGCGTATTTGCCGTTCGTCAGGGCCGCCCACTGGCGGACAACCTCCGTCGCCATGCTCTCGGAAAGCCGGCGAAGCCGTTCCGGCCGCAGAAAAAATGGCTGGCGCTGATCAGTACCGGCGACAAATTCGCAGTAGCCTCCCGGGGTGACCTGTCTTTGGCTGGTTCTTGGGTCTGGCGCTGGAAAAACAGCATCGATCGACGTTTCATGGCGAAATTCAATGATCTTCCCGCCATGGAAGAGAATGCCGCCCTGCCCGACACTGGCGCCGCACAAAACCCTGAGGAAGCGTCCCAGGCCATCTCCGCAGTGGCCATGCGTTGCGGTGGCTGCGGCGCCAAAGTCGGCAGTACCGTGCTGTCGCGGGCGCTGGGAGAGCTACGACCCATAGAGCGTGACGACATACTGATTGGTTTACACGCACCGGACGACGCCGCCGTACTGACCGTGCCTCCCGGAAAGGCGGTGGTTCACACCGTCGATTTCTTCCGGGCCTTTATTGACGACCCCTATGTGTTTGGCCGGGTTGCCGCCAATCACGCGCTGGGCGACGTGTTTGCCATGGGCGCCGAAGCTCAGAGTGCCACCGCCGTTGCGACCGTGCCCTACGGCATAGAGTCCAAGGTGGAAGACGTGGTTTACCAGATGATGTCTGGCGCCGTGGAAGTGTTGAATGAAGCTGGCTGCGCGTTGGTGGGCGGCCACACGGGCGAAGGCCGTGAGCTGGCACTGGGCTTTGCGGTCAACGGGTTGATTGATCCTGATGACGTCATGAGTAAGGGAGGCCTGCGGGCCGGAGACGTTCTGCTACTGACCAAGCCGATCGGCACCGGGACGCTGTTCGCTGCCCACGCCAAGCTGGCGGCGAAAGGCCGCTGGGTTGATTCCGCCCTGGCCTCCATGATGCAGTCCAATAAGGACGCTGCACAGTGCCTGCGCCGATATGGGTCACGAGCCTGCACCGACGTAACCGGTTTCGGTTTGCTTGGCCATCTGGTTGAAATGACACGCCCCTCCGGCGTTGATGCGGAACTGGATCTCATGGCAATACCGATTTTGCCTGGCGCAGAGGAAACTGCGGCAGCAGGCATCCTCAGTTCGTTGCAGCCTGCCAATATTCGTCTGCGGCGTGGCATTCGTGACCAGGAAAGGTGGGTCAACCACCCCCGTTACCCGTTGATCTTCGATCCGCAGACGGCCGGTGGCCTTCTCGCCAGCATACCCGCAGACCAGGCCGACGCCTGTATCAGTGAGCTAAAAGCTCTGGGCTACCCGCACACCGCCATTATCGGACGGGTCTTGCCCCAGGACGAAAGCGGGCCTATTGAGCCAATCACGCTTCGCGACTGAGCCTTGCGCGCTCGGCCACGGCCCGATCCATGGCTGCCAATAAGGCAGCCTGTTCGGCCTCTGGGGTAAAATTGCTGGCGAGCTTAGCAACACGATCGGCCAATTCCTCGAGGAATTCGGGAAATTGTTCCGCCCACTGTAAAACCCTGGCGAGGTCGGTATCGTCACCCACACTGAAGTAGCCCGGATAGTCATCACCCAGAAGGCCGACATTGCCAGAGATATCCGACGCAATAACCGGGAGGCCAGCACGGCATGCTTCCGATACCACATTGGCGCCGCCTTCCATGATCGAGCTGATCACCATGGCCCGGGATCGCTGCATCAATTGTTGGATGGTTGGCTTATCGACTTCACCCAGCCATTGAAAACGAGGGTTGGCTGCCTGCTCGGCCAGCGCGCTATTCTCCCATTCTGGTGAATGCGCCCTGCCGGCGTTGATGATGTGAATCGCTGATGTCTCTGGCAAGCGTCTTGCGGCCAACGCCGCTCTGAGGGGGTCTTTCTCATCCCGCAGATGGCCAATAACGCAAATGCCAAATTTACGGTTATCAACAATGGCCCGGTCTTCTGGCTGTTCGGCCGACTGCAGCACAGTGACCAGTTTGGTGGCAAATCGCTCGGGAATATCGCGAACAACCCGGTGATGGAGCCCAATCAGGCAATCGGCCAGCGCCATGGAGTTGAAGGTTTGTTCGGGGTATCGGTATTGGTGGTCGTAGATGTCGGTACCTGTCAGCACTACCATCAATGGTGTATCTGGATGGTCGTCGCGAATACGCACTACCGCGTCGCTGCTTCTCCAGGCATGCAATGCAATAAACAGGTCGGCAGGCTGGCTACTGTACTCGGTGAGGATGAGAACCTGATGCCCGGCCTGCTCGAGCAAATGGCTCCACCGCTCCGCCGTGGCCCGGTTACCGGCCCTGGAGCCAACCGGTGCAGGCGTGATGATCGCTATTTTCATGGCGGCGGATTTCCGTAAAGTATTCAGTTTTGAGTCGGTATTCATAACCTGTTTGGATAACAGAATCGTATAGATGTTCAGAGTTAGCGTAAATCACGGTATTCTGATGGACCTTGAGCGTTTGTTCGTGATCTGCTCCTGCTAAATCCAATCCCAACTACAAGGAAATTCAAATGGCCTTGAATCTCATGCGGAAATTGATGGTTTCCAGCCTGTTCTGTTTCGGCGCAGCGTCTGCTTCGGCCGAGACATTCGTTTTCACAGCAATTCCCGACGAAGACGAGACGAAGCTGGTTGAGCGTTTTCGCGGTGTTGCCGATTACCTTTCAAGTGAATTGAACGTAGACGTGCGCTACATTCCTGTGAAGTCCTATGCCGCTGCCGTCTCCGCATTCCGTAACAACCAGGTTCAACTGGCGTGGTTTGGCGGGCTGTCCGGGGTTCAGGCCCGCCGTCTGGTTCCGGGCTCCGAGGCCATTGCCCAGGGTGTTGAGGATCAGGCCTTCGAGACCTATTTCATCGCCAACACCAGCACCGGAATTGAGCCAGCGGATGAGCTCGCCTCCCTGGAGGAAAGCCTGCAGGGTAAAACCTTTACCTTCGGCTCCAAAGGCTCCACATCGGGCCGCCTGATGCCGGAATTCTATATCCGCGAAACCTTCGGCGAGCAGCCGGACGAGTTTTTCTCACGTGTGGGCTTTAGCGGCAACCACACCCGTACACTGCGCCTGGTTGAAGCAGGCACCTATGAGGTCGGCGCCCTGAACTTCCAGGTTTGGGAGAAAGAGCTCGCAGACGGCAATATCGACACCGACGCCGTGCAGGTGATCTGGAAGACTCCGGCCTACCCGGACTACCAGTGGACCATTCGCGGCGATGTGAACGAACGCTTCGGTGAAGGCTTCAAGCAGCGTGTAACGGAAGCTCTACTCAACCTTGATGACCAGGCGCTTCTCGAAAGCTTCCCTCGTTCCGGCTTCATCCCGGCCTCCAACGATGATTACGAGCCTATCAGCAAGACCGCGGAAGAGATCGGAATCCTCGATTGATGGCGGGATTCGACTTATCAGGCCTCACAGCCTCGTTTGGAGGGGAGCGGGTAATCGGCCCGCTCTCCCTCAAAGTCAAGGAGGGTGAACAGGTTGCCCTGGTGGGCAAAAGCGGGGCGGGAAAATCCACCCTGATGCGTTTGATCCATCAGCATGTCAATCGCAATTCGTCCCTCGTGCCTCAGGAACTGGGCCTGGTGAATGCGTTACCGGTGTTCCACAACGTATTCATGGGGCGGCTCGATCAGCATGGCAACTGGTACAACACCGTTACCCTGATGAGGCCATTCTCGCGAGACAAGGACAAGGTAAGGGAGTTGCTGAAAGCGCTGGGCATGGCGGAAAAACTGTGGATACCCACAGCGTCACTGTCCGGTGGTCAGCGCCAGCGAGTGGCGATTGCCCGTGCGCTTTATCGAAGTGCCCCCCTGCTGCTGGCTGACGAACCAATTTCCGCCCTTGATGGACCGATGGCGCATCAAGTGATGCAGTTGCTGAAAGATCGCTTTTCAGCCAGCGTGTTTGCACTTCATGATGTTGAGATGGCGCTCGCCTACTGCAATCGCATCGTTGGCATTCAGGACGGCCAGATAGCACTCGACGAACCGGCAGAACGTCTGGTCGCGTCGGACATCATGTCTCTCTACTAGCGAAGCCGATCCGTTCCATGTTCCAGTCGCCAACCGTCCGAACGAGCTTTATTTTCCTGGCCATTGCGCTGGTTGGACTGCTGTTTGCCGACATTGCGATCACTGCCTCCAATCCCTGGCGGGATCTCGGTAATTTCTTTTTCGGTGTCGTAACGCCCAACTTCTTCAGCAACGAAGGCCTGATGACGGCCCTGCTGAGAACCGTATCGTTTGCCTTTGTGGGTGTTGCTCTCGGCAGTATCAGTGGATTTCTTCTGGCGCTTGTTTATCGCTGGCTGCCGGTTAGGATCCTGTGCGCGTTTGTGCGGGCGATACACGAGCTGTTCTGGGCGCTTATTTTCCTGCAGTTTTTCGGCTTCCATCCGCTGACAGGCGTTTTAGCCATCGCTATCCCCTACGCCGGTATCTTCGCCAAGGTCTATTCGGAAATCCTGGAAGAGGCCGACCCCGAGCCTGGTCGCCTATTGCCGCCCCGTACGGGCGTCATTTCTGCCTTTCTGTACACTAAAATACCGGATTGCTGGGTGCAGCTGCGAACTTACACCGCCTACCGGCTGGAATGCGGCCTGCGCTCCAGCGCCATTCTCGGCTTTGTTGGCTTGCCAACCCTGGGTTTCTACCTCGAATCGGCGTTTTCACAAGGCCACTATTCCGACGCCGGCGCCATGCTGATCCTGTTCTACGTGCTGATAGCCACCATGCCGCTCTGGGTCAAGCCGAAGCTGTTGCCCGTGTATATCCTCGGCGCCCCGTTTTTCCTTGGCGAAGGTCTCCCGATTGTCTGGAGCAACGTCGGCCGGTTTTTCACCCAGGACATCGTGCCGTCACCACTGCGCGGTGAAGAAGGCTGGGCCGGCATGGGTGCGTGGCTGGGGGACATGTTTGTCAATCAGGCCATGCCGGGCATCTGGAATACGGTGATCCTGACCCAAGTGGCCTTGGTTGCAACCGGGATCATTGCACTGCTGGCTTTCCCGTTGATATCCACTCACTTCGGTGGGCCGGTTCGCCGTACCTCGGGGCATGTCTTCCTGGTGATTATGCGGTCCACGCCGGAATACATCCTGGCGTATATCCTATTGCAGCTATGGGGTCCGTCCATGTTGCCTGCTGTCGTCGCGCTGGCATTGCATAACGGGGGCATCATCGGCCACCTGATTGGCCGGCAGTCCAGCTCCATCCGGTTACGCTCGGATGCACCGAGTGGCCTCAGTCGATATACCTACGAACTGGTGCCCAGGGTCTACCGTTCATTCCTGGCGTTCCTGTTCTACCGCTGGGAGATCATCATGCGGGAGACTGCCATCCTCGGCATACTGGGCATCTACACCCTGGGTTTCTACGTCGACAGCGCCATCCAGAACATCCAGTTTGATCGTGCGATGATGCTGATCCTGATCACCGCATCGCTGAATATTGGTGTCGATGTGCTGGGCCGCTTTATCCGCAGGAAGCTTGCCCTGCAGACCATGCCCACCTGCTAGCTGCCTACCGCGTCACAGTTCCACGGATTACCACCGCTTTTGGCCCGGCTTCCCTTCGTGCTCAGAATACATTTGGTTACACTTCAGATAACGGATGTAACAATCTCCACCAGAACACCGCTCGGCCGGGATTTGAACAGGGTTTGAGCAAGAGGGAACACCTATGATTAGCAGCTTTATTATGCTGTTCGAAGTCGGGCTGATTGCACTGCTGCTTTTACTGGTTTTTCGCATGCTGACGTTGGTCCGAAACGATCCGTTCGTGCCCGCCTCCGTGGTAACAATGGTGGCCGGCCCCCAACATTCGGCCCAGCCTTCACTACCAGAGGTTCAACAGAAACGCTCCGTTTCCGCTCCGCAACCAACCCGAACACCCCCTTCAAACACGTGTGGGTTGATCACCCAACTGCATATCCTGATTAGTCTTCAGGACCGGGATTGCCGGGAACACGGGCTGAGTCTGGAAAGTGCACCCCAGGCGGTTCAGGAATACGCTGTTGTCTGGTTGTACGGCGCTGCCTGTGCCCTGTGTGAAAAACCGCAGCGGCATTCAGATGCGCTGCTTACCCTGGTGAGCAAGCTGGCCAGCCGAAAAATCGGTATACGGCAACCAGAAGCCATCCAGGCGCTATCGACGATGACCGGTAGTTCGACCTTGCTGGCCTTTTTCAGAAGTGGTGTAAGCGGCGCAGAGCACTGGAGCGGGCATCGTTATGTTCCCCAGGAACACAGCCTCTACTCAGCGGTTACTTCAAACGCCTTTATCTAGCGCTTAACCGGAGCAACTGCTCAACTTCGGGCTTTTGAGTGGGTGCCGGGCTCCTCCAGCGACCAGTCAACGCCAAGGTTCACGGCATCTGCGGTATCCGGGGTGCCAGCAGGGCTCCCTGTCACCTCTGGCCTGGAAAAGCTCCCATCGTCAAGGCGCTCCATCGACTCCACATCCACGGAACGTACCACGTAGCTAGTGCCCTTGCTGGTGACCCTGGTGCGGTGGCTGAGCCCAAAGATGAAACGGCAATAATCCAGTTTGAGCTGAAGCAGATCCTGTTCCGCTTTCTGGATCTTTCTTAGCAGAACTTTCTGTACGCTATCGCCGTAATCCATATGCGCTTCCCTGGACATTGTGTGGTGGTTGGTGGTTCGCTGATTTTACACAATCCTGACATACTGTCATCCCATCGTCAGGCGCGGCCCTTGGCAACAAACGTCAGTTTTACCGGCATCGCGAAGGCCTGATCCATCCCGGCCTGAAGGTCGATCCGCCAGATCATGTCTGGGTCCGTGGTGCAGAAAGGTGCGGTAAACCGGGCTTCCCAGAGCTGACCTTCACCATCCGGCGACATCCCCGCCTTGGTCATCGGAACGGGATACTCCCCCAGATACATGGACTCGCCCCGCAGCACAGCCAGCATCCGGGGCTGATTCCCGTCGGTCTTTACCGTTAAGTGATATTCCGTGCCCTGGGCCTGAACACCGCTTTTTTGCAACCGCGCATGCCAGTTTTTGCCTTTTTGTGCCCAGTGGCACGTAGTATTGAGGAGATCGCACTCAACCGTGCCCTGATCAGCCTCGGCGACATCTTCAGACATCAACCAATGCGGGCCAAAAATGCCCAACGCGACAACGCCGGCAATGGCAAGCACAGCAACAAGCGCTCTCAACACATTCACTCCTCCACGATTAAGCGGGCATTATGGGGATAATCGCTAATAAGGCAAAGCTTTCTAAATCATCACCGGTCATGAGAAAATACCGCGCTTTGATTCACCACCAACAGGACAAGCCAGTGCAACCGGACATCTCCGTCAAGCACCTAAACAAAGTCTATGCGGATGGTTTCAGGGCCCTCAACGACATCAACCTCGACATCAAGCGGGGAGAGATCTTCGCCCTGCTCGGGCCGAACGGCGCCGGCAAGACCACGCTGATCAGCATTATCTGTGGCATTGTGAACCTCTCCGACGGTGAAGTGAACGCCGCCGGCTATGACATCGTGAAGGATTATCGCAAAGCCCGGGAGAGCATTGGCCTGGTGCCCCAGGAGCTCAACACCGACGCCTTCGAAACCGTCTGGGACGCCGTTTCCTTCAGCCGGGGCCTGTTCGGCAAGGCGCCTGCACCGGACCACATCGAGAAAGTCCTGAAAGACCTTTCGCTGTGGGACAAACGCAACAACCGCATCATGTCCCTGTCTGGTGGTATGAAACGTCGCGTGATGATTGCCAAGGCGTTGTCCCACGAACCCCGCATTCTCTTCCTCGACGAGCCCACCGCCGGTGTCGATGTGGAACTGCGCCGGGACATGTGGGAAATGGTGCGCAAGCTGCGGGAAAACGGCGTCACCATCATCCTCACCACCCATTACATCGAAGAAGCCGAAGAAATGGCCGACCGCATCGGCGTTATCCGCCAAGGCGAGATCATTCTGGTTGAAGATAAATCCCGGCTGATGAGCAAACTGGGCAAGAAAGAGCTTCGCCTGCACCTTCAGAACCCGCTGGAGAATATCCCTGGTGAACTCACGCTGGAGCCGGTGGACCTTTCCGATGATGGCTACGAGCTGATCTACACCTTCGACTCCCAACAGGAGCAGGCAGGTGTAGCGCGGCTGCTGCGAACCCTGGGCGACCTGGGCATCGAATACCGGGATCTTCAGACCAGGGAAAGCTCCCTGGAAGAGATTTTTGTTGGCCTGGTGCATGAATAAAACCAACCGGTATGCGGGAGTAACGCAATGAACCTTTACGGTGTCCGAGCAATCTACAACTTTGAAATGGCCCGCATGCGCCGCACCCTTATGCAGAGTGTCGCCTCGCCGGTGATTTCCACCTCACTGTACTTCGTGGTGTTTGGCTCCGCCATTGGCAGCCGCATGGGCGACATCGACAACATCAGCTACGGTGCCTACATCATTCCCGGCCTGGTGATGCTGTCGCTGCTGATGCAGAGCATTTCCAATGCCTCGTTTGGCATCTACATGCCGAAGTTCTCCGGCACGATCTACGAGCTCCTGTCGGCACCAGTCTCCTATCTGGAGGTCGTTCTCGGCTACGTCGGTGCCGCCGCCACCAAGTCGGTCATACTCGGCGTCATCATATTGATTACCGCCAAACTGTTTGTGGACTACGACGTGCTGCACCCTTTCTGGATGTTCGCCTTCCTGGTGCTTACTTCGATCACTTTCAGCCTGTTCGGTTTCATCATCGGCATCTGGGCGGACGGGTTTGAAAAACTGCAGATTGTTCCGCTGATGATCGTGACACCGCTGGTGTTTCTCGGGGGCACCTTCTACTCCATCGAAATGTTGCCGGAGATCTGGCAGACCATCAGCCTGTTCAATCCGGTGGTGTACCTGATCAGCGGCTTCCGCTGGGCATTCTACGGTGTGTCTGACGTGCATGTGGGTATCAGCGTGGGTATGACACTGCTGTTTCTGACGGCGTGCATGGTCGCGGTGTGGTGGATCTTCAAGACTGGCTACCGGCTGCGGTCGTGAAAGCCCTGCTGGTTTGCCTTGCGCTGTTATTCTCCGGTTGCCTGGCAGCAGTCCCGGATAACGACGCCTTGCCGGTGGAACAGGCTTGCCTGATGTCCGCCGGGCAGGCGGTGCCTATCACGGTGGAAGTGGCGCGCACGTCAGCCGAACGCAGCCGCGGGTTGATGGGCAGGGAGAGGCTGGCGCCAAACGCCGGCATGCTGTTCGTCTACAACTACCAGCGCCGTGCCGACCACGGCTTCTGGATGTACCGCACGCTAATTCCACTGGATATTGCCTACCTGGACCGCGACGGCGTCATCGGCGCCATTCGCCACATGGTGCCCTGCCCGTCGGGCCAGGGACGGGACTGCCCCACCTATGAAGCCGGCGTCCCGTTTTATCGTGCCCTGGAAATGAACCAGGGCTATTTCGAAAGCCAGGGCATTGGCGTGGGAGATCGGCTCTCCCTGAATGCATCAGACTGCCGTTAGCCGCCCTACTCGTCCTTCCATTCCGGTTTGCGCTTGTCCAGAAATGCGCAAATGCCTTCGTGGGCATCGGCCGCCTGCAGGTTCTTTGCCATCACTTCCGACGTAAAGTCGTAGGCCTCGGCCAGTCCCATCTCCAGTTGTTGATAGAACGCCTCCTTGCCAATTTTCAGGGTATGGCCGGATTTACCGGCGATGGTAGCGGCCAGGCGGTAAACGGTTTCATCGAGCACCTGTTCATCCACCACTCGGTTCACCAGCCCGATCTGCTCTGCCTTCAGAGCGCCGACCATCTCGCCGGTTAACAGCATTTCCATCGCCTGCTTGCGCGACACGTTGCGTGACAATGCCACCATGGGGGTGGAGCAAAACAGGCCGATGTTAACGCCAGGCGTGGCAAAGCGCGCGGTATCGGCTGCTACCGCCAGATCGCAACTGGCCACCAACTGGCAACCGGCAGCGGTCGCCACACCAGCCACACGTGCAATTACCGGTTTCGGCAGGTTCACAATCTGCTGCATCACCTTGCTGCACTGGTTGAACAGTTTCAGTTGGAATTCATGGCTATCGAGCTGGTCGCGGATTTCCCGCAGGTCATGCCCGGCGCAGAACACCTGCCCCGCGGCCGCGATCACCACCACCCGCGTGTCCGCATCATCTGAAACAGATTCCAGTTCGGCGGAAAGCGCTTCCAGCATGGCCATGGACAGGCTGTTGCGGCGCTCCGGCTGATTCAGTGTCAGTGTGGTAATTCCGTTTTCGGAGTATTTCTTTATCAACACCTCGGTTTGCTCGGTCATCATGCCCCCCCACTTCGTTTTCCTGATGTATCCTTTATCCCATGAGAGATACAAAGAAACAACGCCGGGAACTGGAAAAGCAACTCTCCGAAGCCTCTTCCTACAAGCACTGGCTCGCCACCGCCACAAACCTGGATGAACTGGAGGGAACGCTGGCGTGGCGGGAAGAGGACGGCTGCGAACTGCTCCACGAAGCTCTGATTCGCGACCACATCACGGCCATGAAACGCTGTCGCGACAAGGGCGATACCCGTGCGCTGACGCGGGTGCTACAGGAAAGCCTTTATCGCCACTTGGGTGAGATTGGCAACCCTGACCTATACGCCATCGCCTGGAGCGGCACCAAAGTCCTTGTCAGTGATTTCCTGGATGAAGTGGAACGTTCCATGAACTTCATCTGCGACAACCCCATGCCGGGCGTATCCGACCAGCAAAAACTGCGCCTGTTCCGGGATGCCGAGCGAGTGTACGGCCGCCCGGCCCTGATGCTGAGTGGTGGGGCCGCTTTTGGGATCTATCATATTGGTGTTACCCGCGCACTCTGGCAGGAAGGCCTGCTTCCGGACGTGATAGCCGGCTCCAGCATGGGGTCGATTGTGGCCGGCGCCATCTGTACCCGGAACAATCACGAGCTCGAACGCTTTTTCAACGAACCCGGTGAGATCCACCTCGACGCCTTCCGCTGGCTTGAACCCAAACGCATCTGGCAAAAGCGCCACGCCATGGACCAATTCCAGTTGCTCCACCACATTCGCACCAACATCGGCCGCACCAGTTTTCAGGAAGCAGCGGAACGAAGCGGCCGCACCCTGAACATCTCGGTGTCTCCGACCCGTACCCGCCAGAAACCCCGCCTGTTGAACAACCTGGCCTCACCGGAGGTACTGGTGGATTCCGCCATCCTGGCGTCCTGTGCGGTCCCTGGCATCTACCCACCGGTTACGCTCCAGGCCAGGGACAAGGATAGGGGCGAGAAAGGGGGTAAGCCTTATATGCCAACAGAACGATGGATCGACGGCAGCGTTCATGGCGACCTGCCACTGATGCGCATGGCCCGCCTGCACAACGTCAATCGCACCATTGTCAGCCAGGCGAATCCCCACGTGTTGCCCTTTATCAGCCATCATCACCAGCGCGGGCCCGGCGCGTCCGCCAAACAGGCGGCAGCATCGCTAATGCACGCACAGGTAGCGACAACACTGAAGCTCACCCGCAACAGTTGGTCGTCAACGGTATTACGGCCTTTGCTGGAACAGGCTCATGCCATGGCCACGCAGACCTACCTGGGGGACATCAACGTTCAGTTCCCGTTCAAGCCGCTGCTGTATCGCAAGATATTGTCCAATCCCAACAAGGAAGACCTGGAAATGTTCATCCGGCTTGGGGAGCAGGCCACCTGGCCACGAATGGCCATGATTCGCGACCAGACACGCATCAGCCGTACGTTCAGCGACTGTATTGCCCGGCTTGAGAAAGCCTGTGCCGCCAACGACAACGCGGCGGAGTAGCGGCTTGCAGTCTACACGCATCAAGGGCCTGACCATTGCCGCACTGGGGGTGCTGTTCATCGTGCCGGACGCGCTGCTGGTCAAGATTACGTCTGTGGAGCCGGTGGTGTTTCTGTTCTGGCGCGGCCTGTTGCTGGCATTCAGCTTTCTGGTGATCAGTTCGGTCCGTTACCGAGCCCGCCTGGGGGCTGAGATCCGTCGATGCGGCTGGAAAGGGGTATTCTGCGCCGTCGCCTTCGGGTTAAGCCAACTGGGTTTTGTGATGGGCATGAAAAACACCGCTGCTGGCAACGTGCTGGTCATCCTTAATACTTCGCCGGTCATTGCCGCACTCATCGCCTGGCTGGTCTGGAAAGAAGCCCTGCCGTGGCGAACCTGGATGGTCATCCTCGTGTGCGTGGCCGGCGCCACCCTGATGGCCCTGGGAGAATGGGGCCGTGGTGATCCGTTGGGGCTGATCATGGCGGGCGTAGCAGCAACCGCTCTGGCATTGAATCTCAACGTGGCGCGCTCAAAGCCGGGCAGCGATATGAGCGTTGTACTGATGTTCGGCGCGCTGCTCGTTGCCGGCACCGCAGCGCTTATGGGTGGCGCAGTGATGCTCTCTCTCCGGGACGCCCTGTTTATCGCCCTGCTCTGCCTGTTCTTCCTGCCGGTGGCCTGCGTGCTGATCCAGATCAGCCCACGCTACATACCGGCCGCAGAAGTCAGCCTGATGCTGTTACTGGAGACCATACTGGGCTCTTTTCTGGTGTGGCTGTTTCTTGGCGAGGTGCCCACCACCCTGAGCCTGATCGGCGGTGCCATTGTCTTCTCCGCATTGGTGGCCCATGGCTGGATAGAGGTAAAACGCTATCGACAAACCCGGACGGTCTGACACATCCGTTGATGTACGGACATTCCCCGCCGATTTGTAAGCCACCCAAGACGCAGGGCGGCAAAAACTGGATAATGGCCGTCCGGCTTTTGAAAGCCCGCTCAATTCTGCAAACCCGGTACGCTGTTCATGGAAATCAAAGTTAATTTTCTCGAAAACCTCAGGCTTGAAGCCAAGTTTGACGATTTCACCGTGGTCACGGACCAGCCCATACGCTACAAAGGCGACGGCTCGGCTCCCAGCCCTTTCGACTATTTCCTGGCGTCATCGGCGCTCTGCGCGGCGTACTTTGTGCGGGTGTACTGCAAGGCGCGGGACATTCCCACGGAAAACATCCGCCTGTCGCAGAACAACATCGTCGACCCGGAGAACCGCTACAACCAGATCTTCAGAATTGAGGTGGAGCTGCCGGAAAACATCTCCGACAAGGACCGCCAGGGCATCCTGCGCTCAATCGACCGCTGCACCGTGAAAAAAGTGGTACAGACCGGCCCCGAGTTCCAGATTGAAACCGTCGAAAACCTCGACGAAGACGCCCAGGCCCTGCTAATGGCCCCGGAAGGTGACACCAGCACCTATATTGAGGGCAAGGACCTGCCGCTGGAACAGACCATCGCCAACATGAGCGGCATACTGGCGGACCTTGGCATGAAAATCGAAATCGCCTCCTGGCGGAACATCGTGCCCCACGTATGGTCACTGCACATCCGCGATGCAGCCTCCCCCATGTGCTTCACCAACGGCAAGGGCGCCACCAAGGAGAGCGCACTGTGCTCGGCCCTGGGAGAGTTCATCGAACGCCTGAGCTGCAACTTCTTCTACAACGACCAGTTCTTCGGCGAAGACATCGCCAACAGCGAGTTCGTGCACTACCCCAACGAAAAATGGTTCAAGCCGGGACCGGACGACGAGCTGCCCGACGGCATCCTCGACGACCACTGCCTGGCGATCTATAACCCCGAAGGCGAGCTCTGCGGGTCCAATCTGATCGACACCAACTCCGGCAGGACCGACCGGGGCATCGTGTCGCTACCATTCGTGCGCCAGTCCGACGGCGAAACGGTGTATTTTCCCTCCAACCTGATCGAAAACCTGTTCCTCAGCAACGGCATGAGCGCAGGCAACACCCTGCCAGAAGCGCAGGTACAGTGCCTGTCTGAAATCTTCGAGCGCGCGGTCAAGAAGCAGATCATCGAAGAGGAAATGGCGCTGCCGGACGTGCCCCAGAGTGTGCTGGATAAATACCCGCACATTGTGGAAGGCATTAATACCCTGGAGGAACAGGGTTTCCCGATCCTGGTGAAAGACGCCTCCCTGGGTGGTCGATTCCCGGTGATGTGCGTCACGCTGATGAACCCGCGAAACGGCGGCGTGTTCGCCTCATTCGGCGCACATCCGAGTTTCGAGGTGGCGCTGGAACGCAGCCTGACCGAACTGCTGCAAGGCCGCAGCTTTGAAAATCTCAACGACGTACCGGCGCCCACCTTTAGCACCCAGGCGGTGACGGAGCCCAACAACTTTGTCGAGCACTTTATCGATTCCACGGGCGTGGTGTCCTGGCGGTTCTTCAGCGCCAAATCCGATCTGGAGTTCTGCGAGTGGAACTTCTCCGGCACCAACGAAGAAGAAGCCCGCACCCTGTTCGGCATTCTGGAAGACCTTGGAAAGGAAGTGTACGTAGCGACCCATGAAGACCTGGGCGCGCCGGTATGCCGCATCCTGGTGCCCGGCTATTCCGAGGTCTACCCGGTGGAAGATCTGGTATGGGACAACACCAACATGGCGCTGGACTACCGCGAGGACATCCTCAACCTCCACGCCCTCAGCGACGATCAACTGGCCGATCTGGCCGAGCGCCTGGAAGCCAGCCAGCTCGACAACTACATGACCATCATCAGCCTGATTGGCATCGAGTTCGACGAGAACACGGTCTGGGGCCAGCTCACCATTCTGGAACTGAAACTGCTGATCTGCCTGGCCCTGCAATGGCACGAAGAAGCCCAGGAATTCGTCGACATGTTCCTGCAGTTCAACGACAACACCGTGGAACGCAACCTGTTCTACCGCGCCGTTAACACCGTTCTGGAAATCACCCTGGACGACGAACTGGAACTGCCCGACTACCTGCCCAACCTGCAGCGCATGTTTGGCGAAGACACCATGGCGGCCGTCGTTGGCTCAGTGACCGGTGAAGTACGCTTCCACGGCCTGACACCCACCAGTATGAAACTGGAAGGCCTGGAGAAGCATCAGCGGTTGGTTGATAGTTATAAGAAGTTGCACGCGGCACGGGCGGCTAAAGGAGGTTTATAGTAAGAGGCGTGAATGCGCCTTCTTGGAGTTCTGTAAATAACTGTACTTCGACAGCAGCCAGATCTGAGTTTTCGAGGCCCACGGGCTGGAATCATATTATGACCGTACAGGGGCTTCACGTTCGGGAATTTTTGCTTACCGCCAAGTAGAAGCTTATTTTTCTTTCCGTTTGTAGGCTTCGCCAGCCTGAACCATTTTTGGACCTAATCCTAGCTCCAAAACACCCTCAGCTCTGGGCTTTATGCTAGCCTGGCTCCCTATCGCTTTTTTCTATTCCGAGTAACTCTGGCTTTGGATACGATAGCAGTATAAGCGATAGATCGCTCCACACCGGCATTGTTGTCGGCAAGCATCAACAAATGCCTTCCAATTGTTTCCGGATCAAAGCCTGAGCGTATGGCTTCATCAGTCAGCTGATCTATCGACAAAATTTCCCTCTTGCTGCGTAACCCCCTCGATTGCATAGCAGCGGAATCATCATTCTCAAAATCAAGACTATTTTGTTTAATCTCATAGGCGCTTTTAGACACTTGTTCCGAGTCCCTCGTAGCGGAACTAAAATTATTACCTTGAAGATTGCGAGATTTGTAGCCGATTTCGCTCGAAACTCGAACGGCTTTACCGAGCACCTGCCTTCTTTTAACAAGCAACGTCTGCCCAAAGCCCGTTTTTACCCACTGCCAAATTCCACTTTCGTTCCGTCCGACGTAGGTTGTATCTGATAAAAGACGTACTAATCCAAGCCCCTCCAGAAAAACATCAGACCCTGAATTGACTAGCGCACTGTTCTGATATTTTGGCGCATTCCATGAAAGCAAATCGGGGTACTTAAATTCCGAGTCACATTGATTTTGAGAAATCAAAAACATTCTTCTTGCTTCGCTCTCGATATACTCGTTATCCAAAACCGGTTCGCTTGGCCTATCCGATAAAACAGCGCCTACCAGCGCTCCAAACTTAGTAGCAATCGTATCTGTATCGACGCCGAGACAATTGACAATGAAGCGCAGTCTTTCTTCTGCATCGATCGATGAATTTGTGTAATGTGCAATCCCTACAGCAAGTACTGACGTCAATGTGCTCGACCCTCTTACCTTAGGATCAAAAGCGTTGAACTCGAAAAATAGATTTTCAACCGTCGAATTCTCGAAGTTCTCAAAAAACCCAAATACGTTTTCTACTAACTCCTTAGTACTATTCAGAGTTTCAAATAACTCTTCTTTAAACGTTTTATTTGAGTTTTGCTCCCAGCTCGGAAGCCAAATAGAGTCAACCTCCGAATCAAGACGGATAATATTATCAAGTGACTTTATCTCTTCAATAATCCGAAAACACATTTCCTTATTTGGAACGGCACCCAAATCTAAGGAATAGCGTGTACATAGCGCATGAAAAGCAGCCCCCACAATTGCAACCATGTTGCCATGGGTGGAAATGGTATTTAGAAAAACGTCAAATAGTAGGCGATGAACGTCAGAGTTATTAGAACGACTCCAAACGTGTGGGTGAATTCGCATCGAGGCGCCATTTCCACCGGAAGTGAAATAGGAACCTCCTCGATCCGAATAGAAATTAGAAAAATAAGTTACATTATTCTTCGCCAAATTTGCTGCCGCTAATTTAGTGCCTCGCCCCGCGCCCAACGAATAACTCTGAAAAACTGGAAGCTCTACTTTTGCAAAAATCTCTACGTCGAACGTTCCGTCTGAAGCGATTGATCTGCTTGTAGACAGACGCAATTGGGTATCATCCGAGTAGACTCCCTTGGGGAGCTCTATCAAAGCTCCGTGGGTGCCGCCAATCAATCTTCTCCAAGGACGCAAAGACTCAACTCTTTTATCTTCACCGAGTCTAGATTTTAGGATTTTTTTGTCAGCTAGTTCTGAAATAAAGCCCAGAGCATCGCCGTATGCCGCCCAAAGCGATGAGTTAACCACTTGATTCAGTCTTTTACTTTGCATAACTTACGCTCTAGCGATTCTTGGTAGTACATCAGGATCAACTACGACAGGAATTCTTGGTTCTAAATCCAAGGCTTCTTGCTGTCCCATAAGCACATCTTGATGCTCGTCCTCTAAAACTAGAATTCTCTTAAGGCGCTCCAACGGAACTTTTTTTGGGTAGAGAACTTCGGCCTGTACATCGGTCGTATAATTCTGTGGAAAGCCGTCCGTGCGGTAGTGCTTAGCGCTATAACGCCCCAAAACAAGCTCTGAAAACAGTGCTTCCAAGCCCGCTGGGCCTTTAGCTCGTCTTGTTGCAGGATAAATATTATTGGTTGTAGAAAAGTAAACATTATCATGTGCCATAATTTCCGGCTCAATTTCTAACACACACCACCAAACGTCGGGATGCCAACCGTTGCACTGCGAGAAAAACTCACTATTGACACGGCTTATTGAAAGATTTACGTAATCAAGCCATGCAGAGTCATATTTTCGCTCTGTAGCATTATACTTTACGATGTACTCTAAATATTTTTCTTTCGGCAGGCTTTTACGAGAATAAATACCGTGGGATGCCAAAATACCGAGAATACCGTTATTAGTGGTGAAGTGATAAAGCCCAGTGATTTTTCTATTACTTATTATTTCGTTTATCTGGCTCATACTTCTCTCACAGATACAGTATTCGGCTTTATATATTCGATAATCTGAGAAGCGTCATCTTTTTTATAGCCGAGTGTCACAGATATTTTTGCTCTGCCTACCGCCATTGCCAGCAACTTGCGAGACAATATCATTCGATCATCATTCTCATCTTCCCAGGATGGCATAACCTCGTCGTTGATGCCTAGTACGAAAACGTGATCAAACTCGAGACCTTTCGCAGAGTGGAGAGTACAAAGAGCAATGTTTTCATTGCCAGAGGGCCACTCTGACATCCTGGTAATTTCTGTATACTCGAAATCTTGAGCGTTAAGCCTCCCTCTTAAGTACTGAAACCATCCACCGCCTTTGGGATGAAGGAATGCTACCGATTGAGATCGGAGGTCTACTCTATTCCTTATAAACTCTAGGGCGTTTTCTAGTTGGGAACTATATTTACCAACCAGCAAAACTGGCATGTCCCCCTCTTTCTCAGAAGCGTCAAAATCGGGCATTGCGCTGTCATCATCGGTTGGAACATTGTCAAGCAGACCCGCAGCGAGCGCTGCGATCTGGCGGGTATTGCGATAATTATTTTCCAACGTAATGCTATTTTCCGGTCGGACCGTAACCCCTACCTCTCGCCAAGAATAACCACGCGAGTATATCCGCTGGACAGTGTCCAACACGAACGTGGTCGAGCTTCTGTCATGCGCGTACGACAAGAGAGCACGGATTTGATTGGCCGAGAAATCCTGGGCCTCATCCACGATTAGAACGTCGTAAAAAAGATTCTGATCTGTATTCGCAACACTAACAGCGAGATCGTTCCAGTCGATTTTATCGTGATCCGACAGCCACCTTCTATATTCAGGAATAACAGTCGTCAAGATTTGCTCGCGCGTCTGTCTTTCTACACGAGGGGCAATACCTCGACCTTCCCTGCGTGCAGTCAGATACTCATCCAAATTTTCAGGCTTAAACCGCCCCAATAGGTACTCAATTTCACTCACGAGGTAATCATTGGGTAAGTCCACTCCATTTGAGGATCGGGCAATTGCTGTGAAGATTTCGTCCGAGCTAGCAATGTCAACCGGCCCACAAATGGCTCTCGCCCATTTCCCGAAAGTGCTGATTTCAACAGTTACGTCAGCCGCATCTTTCGTTTGTTCTCCAACCAGCTGAGAGATATAGCCCCTTAAAGTTCTGTTGTAAGTCAGAACCAGAACACGAACAGGCTCATCAGAGCCAGCCCTTCTCCTAAGGTTCTTATACATACCAATGAGGCTTTTCAGTCTGAGAATCGCTGTCGTTGTCTTTCCGCTTCCTGCAGCTCCGCGGACTACTTCGACACCCGGTTTGATTCGAGAGACAATTTTTAGTTGTTCTGCAGTTGGTTGAACTCTAGTAAGACAGCGCATCCATTCTCCCTATGATTAATACTACAAACCGTAGTAATCTGATTTTAAAGGACTCAGATGTCAAATATATCAAACGGCTTTTGTCTACATAGCGTCTACACGAGCAAAAATGATAGCATCGGCAATTTCAGAAAATTGGTAACACTTTGATTTTAATGGTGCCCGGAGCCGGAATCGAACCGGCACAGCCTTACGGCCGAGAGATTTTAAGTCTCTTGTGTCTACCTATTCCACCATCCGGGCATTCGAAGGGGGTTGTGAGGAGCTTTTGAGGGGCAGGATTGTATAAGGCCGCGCCCGGTAACGCAATTGGGATTGCGCTTGCGGTGTTCTAAGGCGTGTTACGCGGGCTTCCGCGCCCTGCCCTTGTAGATATAGCCGGCAAATTTCGGGGCCTTTGGCATGTAGAGGTTTTCCAGTTCGGTGATCTCGAATCCCGCCTCCCGGATCAGTTCCGCGATGGGTCGGTTGAGGTGGCAGCCGCCGGCGATTTTCTTCCAGCCTGGGGTGATGCGGTGTTGCCATTTGCACACGCCCTGGTCCGGCGATTCTCCGTGTTCCAGAAACAGCAGTTCGCCATCAGGTTTGAGTACCCGCTTCATTTGGTCCAGCGCGGCTCGCCAGTCGGGGATGGTGCATAGGGTGAAAGTAAGCAGCACCGTATCGACGCTGTTGTCCGGGAGTGGGATCTGTTCGCCGGGCAGGTCCAGCCATTCGACGGTTACGGGGGATTTGGCCAGGTTGCCTCTTGCCTTGCGGCGCATGCCTTCGGACGGTTCCAGGCCGTAGACGAGGCTAACGGTATCCGGGTTGTAGAACTCCAGGTTAATACCGGAGCCCATGCCGACTTCCAGCACGATGCCTTGGGCCTGCGGCACCACCTGGCTGCGCAGTTTCATCACCTGGCCGACGGAGCAGGAGTAGTCAATCAGGTGCGGCAGTATTCGCTCGTCGTAGAAACCCATGGAGCCTTCCTATACTTGTTTTAAATCAAGGGGTGCGACATTCTGTCCCTTGGTTTTCCCTGTGCTACGGGTAGCATGGCTACTATCTGCCGGTAAAACAACACTACAACCCAGCCAAGGCAGCGGCCAAGCGGGCGCCAAGCTCGTTTATTCTGTTCACTGTAGTGTCCGGAGGTTCCGCATGGAACTTGATCCCGTCCTTCTGTCGCGAATCCAGTTTGCGTTCGTGGTGTCCTTCCACGCCATTTTTCCGGTGTTTACCATCGGGCTTGCGTCCTACATTGCGGTGCTTGAGGGCCTGGCGTTCAAAACCAAGAACCCTTCCTGGGTAAAACTTTCTGCCTTCTGGACCAAGGTGTTCGCGGTGGTGTTTGGCATGGGCGTGGTGTCGGGCATTGTAATGTCCTTCCAGTTCGGCACCAACTGGAGCAACTTTGCCCAGGCGTCCGCCAACTTCCTGGGGCCGATGCTGAGTTATGAAGTGGTCACCGCTTTTTTCCTCGAAGCGGCGTTCCTGGGTGTGCTGCTGTTCGGGCGCGACAAGGTGCCTGCCGGGGTTCACCTGTTTGCGGCCGTGATGGTGGCCACCGGCACCTTTATTTCTTCCTTCTGGATACTCTCCGCCAATAGCTGGATGCACACCCCCGCCGGGACGGAATTCCGGGACGGTGTGTTTTTTGTGACTTCCTGGAGCGAGGCGATTTTCAACCCGTCCTTCCCTTATCGCTTTTCCCACATGGTGGTGGCGTCGTTCCTGACCGGTTCGTTCGTGGTGGCGGGTGTCAGTGCCTGGTATCTGCTCCGCAAACGTGAGGTGGAGGCCAACCGGCGCGCGCTGTCCATGAGCCTGTGGCTGATTCTGGTTCTCGCGCCCACCCAGGCGGTTATCGGTGATTTCCATGGCCTGAACACGCTGGAACACCAACCCATGAAAGTGGCGGCCATGGAAGGCAACTGGGAGACCTCGCGCAATGTGCCGCTGCTGTTGTTCGCGATTCCGGACCAGGAAAACCAGACCAATCACTTCGAGGTAGCCATTCCCAGTCTGGCCAGCCTGATCCTGACCCACGAATGGGATGGCGAAGTGCCCGGGCTGAACGAAGTGGCGGTGGACGAGCAGCCGCCGGTGGCAATTGTGTTCTGGTCGTTCCGGGTGATGGTTGGCCTGGGCATGCTGATGATCCTCTTTGGCCTGGCCGGCCTGGTATTGCGGGCCGGTGGCCGCTATTGGCGCACCCCCTGGTTCCTGCATGGGCTGCGTTTTATGAGCCTGACGCCCTTTGTGGCGGTACTGGCCGGCTGGTTTGTGACGGAGATTGGCCGCGCGCCCTGGCTGGTGTATGGGCTGATGAACCAGAGCGAAGCGGTTACGCCGTCGTTGACCGGCGGTATGGCTCTGTTTTCCCTGATTGGTTACATCGTGGTCTATGCTTTGGTGTTCAGTGCTGGTGTCTATTACCTGATGCGGGTGCTGTACGTGGGTATGGAAGACGACGATGTGGAGGAAGGCTACGAAGCCGAACGACCGAAACGCCCCTTCTCAGCCACCCATGTGCCGTTCGAGATTGATGATCAGGATCGTCACAAGCCACTGAACCAGGGAGGCAACTGATTATGGAACTGTTCGATCTGGCCCTGATCTGGGCGTTTATTATCGGTTTCGGCATCATTATGTACGTGTTGATGGACGGGTTCGACCTCGGCATCGGCATTCTCTTCCCCTTCGCGCCGAAAGAAGAAGACCGGGACACCATGATGAACACAGTGGCACCGGTCTGGGACGGCAACGAAACCTGGCTGGTGCTTGGCGGGGCTGGCCTGTTGGCGGCGTTTCCTCTGGTCTACTCCACCATTTTGCCGGCTCTGTACATTGGTGTGTTCCTGCTGCTTGCCGGCCTGATCTTTCGCGGGGTGGCGTTCGAGTTCCGCTTCAAGGCCAGAACCTCCCGCTATCTCTGGAACTGGGCCTTCGCTGGTGGCTCCACGGTGGCTTCGTTTGCCCAAGGCGCCGTGGTGGGTGCCTATATCCAGGGCTTTGAGATTACCAACCGGGTCTATACCGGCGGTGCGCTGGATTGGCTGACCCCTTTCACAGTGTTGACTGGTTTTGGGCTGATGGCCGGCTATGCGTTGCTGGGCTCCACTTGGCTGATTATGAAAACCGAGGGCCGCCTGCAGGACTGGGCGTATCGGATCACCATTCCGCTGCTGCTGGGTGTGCTGGTGGTATTCGCGATGATCAGCGTCTGGACGCCGTTTGTGGATGAGATGGTGAAAGACCGCTGGTTCTCGAATCTGAGCATTATCTGGATCTTGCCCGTACTCGCCCTGCTCTGTGCCTTCCAGATCTTCCGGTCGGTTCGGAACCGGTTCGAAGGCATGCCATTTGTCGCCACGGTGGGGCTGTTTATCTTCACCTATCTGGGCTTGATCGTCAGCCGATGGCCCTATGTGGTGCCACCGGAGATCACCTTGTGGGACGCTTCTTCAGCGTATGGCTCCCAGTTGTTCCTGCTGTTGGGGCTGCTGTTCGTGATCCCCATTGTGCTGGTCTACACCGCGTGGACCTACTGGGTGTTCCGGGGCAAGGTACGGGCTGGCGAGGGATACCACTAGGTGGCTGAACAAGCCGAGTCGAAACGTTGGCTGGGGGCACTTGCCGCCCACAGCCGGCGGCTGATCCTGGCGACGGTATCGGCCGGCGTTGTGGTGGCCCTTGCCACCATCGCGCAAATGGCGTTTCTGGCGGGTATTGTTCACCAGGGTATTGTGGATGAGGTACCAGTGGCCGAACTGTCAATGCTGTTCACCGGTGCCATTGTCGCCATATTGATCCGCGGTGTGGCTCAGGGGCTACAGGCTCGCTATGCAGCGCGCTGCAGCCGCGAGGTGCGTAGCGAGGTTCGCCATCGTATCAACCGGTGCTGGCAGGCCAGCGGGCCGGTTTCGATGAGCCAGACCTCCGCCGGCACCCTGGCGCGGGAATGGCTTGACCACACCGACGCCCTGCATGGGTATTTCGCCCGCTTTCTGCCCCAGATGATGCTTGCAGTGGTGGTGCCGCTGATGATCCTGGTGGTGGTGTTTTCACTGGACTGGCTCGCGGGGATCTTCCTTCTGCTGTCCGCCCCACTCATACCGGTGTTCATGGCGTTGGTCGGAATGGGCGCGGAAAAGCTGAACCAGCAGCACTTTGAGACCATCGGCCGTTTGTCAGGCCAGTTTCTGGATAAGGTTCGGGGATTGACCACTCTGCAGTTGTTCGGCCAGACGGCACCCGCCGCGGAGACCTTGCGCCAGCGCTCGGATGAATACCGCCGAATCACCATGAAAACGCTAAAAATTGCATTTTTGTCCTCGGCCGTATTGGAGTTTTTTTCGTCCGTTGCCATTGCAGTCGTGGCCATCTACATCGGCTTTGGGTTGCTTGGATACATCACCTTTGGACCGTCCAGCGACCTGACACTGTTTTCCGGGTTGTTGATCCTGTTGCTGGCCCCGGAATTCTTCCAGCCTCTGCGGTTGTTGTCCCAGCATTATCATGATCGCGCTGCGGCGATGGGGGCCAGTTCAGAGATAGTGGATCGGCTTCAAGGTGTAGATCGGCCACAACCTCCGGCAGAGCCACCTCACCATCCGGAATCCCCCGATATTGTGGCCGTTCGCGATGTTGCTCTAGCCTACGATGCCGCCAGGCCAGTTCTGGACGGTGTGTCTCTGGTGATTAACAAAGGCGATGTCATCGCCCTCACCGGGCCTTCCGGTGGCGGCAAAACCTCCCTGTTGCACCTGTTGGCCGGTTTCATGCAGCCGGGCCGGGGCCACATTTCAGTGTTTGGAGAACGTGCCGGCGACGAAGCGTTTGGTTGGCTGGGGCAATCCCCTTTCCTGGTGCATGGTACCTGGGCCGACAACCTGCGCCTTACTACACCCGGAGCGACAGACATCGCCATAGAAACCGCCCTTCATCACGTTGGTCTGGAAAGCCTGATTAAAGGCCGGGAACGGGGAATCTACAGCGCCATTACCGAAGACGGCCAAGGGCTCTCTGGCGGGCAAGCACGCCGCTTGAGCCTGGCGCGGGTGTTTGTGGCCAGTTACGACCTGATATTGCTGGACGAGCCAACAGCGGGCTTGGACAGTGATAGCGAAATATATGTGTTGGAAGCGCTCCATAAATTGGCGCAAGCCGGCAAGACGCTGGTTTTCGCCACCCACCACCAGGCGCTGCTGACCCTGGCCAACCGTACCCTGCTGGTAACTGAAGGAGGCGTTGCGGATGCGTGAGCTTGCCCCCTGGTTGGCATTGATTTTCCACCGCCCCGGTCGTCTGGTGACCGGCGGCCTTCTTATACTGGCCACCCTGCTTGCAGGTATGGGGCTACTGGCACTATCGGGCTGGTTTATTACCGCCACGGCGCTCACCGGCATCCTGCTGGCAGCTGGTGTGCAGGCATCCATAAACCTGTACGTACCTGGTGGTGGCATTCGCTTCTTCGCCGTGGCCCGAACGGTGGCACGGTATGCCGAGAGGGTGTACAACCACGACACCGTGCTGCGCCTGCTAACAGATATCCGTGTGGCGTTGTTCCAGCGTTTATCCACCGCTGATCGGGACAGGAGGACCCGTTTACGTGGCCCGCAATGGCTATCCCGCCTGACCAATGACGTGGATGCCCTGGACACGCTGTATCTGCGCCTGATCGCACCTACGGCACTCGCAGCTTTGGTAACGGCGGTACTGCTGATCGCCGCGTGGTTGATGTATCGCGGGGAACTGGCCGTCGGCCTTGCTCTGGTGCTGGTACCTGCATTTTTGGTGGCAACGCTGTTGGTTTACCTACGTACCCGGCATCTGGTTTACCAGCAGACGGCGGCCCGCGAACGGGTAAGAACAGATGTCATCGAGCACATCGAGGGCTTTGGGGAGCTCACCGCCGCAGGACGCATTGGCAAACATGCCGCCCTGTGCCTGCGCCAGGCGGGACAGATCACCCGCAACGAAGCCCGCACTGACACACGCACCGGCTGGAACCTGGGGCTGTCCCAGGTCATGGTGAACCTGTCGGTGGTGCTCGCGCTGTGGATGGGTCTGGAGCTGTTTCAGGCAGGGACGGTTACCGGCCCGATGGTTGTGCTGCTGCCAATCGCCCTCCTCGGTTTACAGGAAATCTACTCGATGCTTCCGGATGCATTCGCGCGCCTGGGGGGCACGCTCGCATCTGCTGCGGCGCTCAACCGGGACTGCGCTCCAGAACCCTCCCAAGGTGCGCGCGAACAACAGCCACATGGCAATGACTGTGCCCTGGAACTCGAACGTGTGACGATTCGTTTTGGCGACCACGCTTCGGTGCTCAGTCATTACGATATGGCAGTCGCGAAGGGAGAATGGGTGGGTATCGTTGGCCACTCCGGCGCGGGAAAATCCTCGCTGGCGGATGTCATCGCAGGTCTGGAGAAGCCGGCCGTTGGGCGTGTTTACGCGTTACCGTTGGCGTATCTGACACAGAAAACCGTACTGTTCGATGACACCCTGAAAGCCAACCTGCTGATCGGCCGGCCGGACGCTACGGATGCCGACCTCTGGCGAGTTTTGGAGCTGGTCGCCATGGCAGGCCGATTTGTCCACGAACCGGCACAACTGAACACCTGGCTGGGCTCCATGGGTAGCCAGTTGTCTGGCGGTGAAGCCCGGCGTATTGCGCTGGCACGGGTGCTGTTGAACAAGGCACCGTTATTGATTCTGGACGAGCCATTCACGGGAGTGGACGCCGAAACCCGGAACACCATTGCGACGGGTATGATGCAGTGGTTGGCAGGAAAAACGGTAGTGTCACTGGGGCACGCGCCGGAGGCCCTACCCGCCTCCGACCGTACCATCCGGCTGGCCTAGCGGACTCAGCTGGTTTCCAGTACCTCGAAGGTCAAGCCAGCCTTGCTGGTCAGGCGCTCATAGAGCTTGCCATCAAGAAGCGACGATGGTGTCCAGAAACCGCCCTGTTTTTCAGCCGGAACATCAAACGCCAGGCTCATGCCTGCCTCGCCCAGCATCTTGCCGGTTGATCCGTAACCGGGATCGCGGTCACCCGTGACTTTGGTCTTGATGATCTTGCCGTCCGTTGTCTTGCCCACAAAGCGCAGATCATAAAAGCCATTCTTCTGGGCTTCCGGGCTCGGGCCCTCGCCCGGCTTGGGTACGAACTTTTCCACCACCCAGCGAGTTGGCTTGAACGCAGACGCGGTGAAGAAGCCCCCAAGCGCGCCGGTAATTCCGTAAGCCGCCAGACGACCTTTCATACCACGACCGGTCATCATCGCCTCATCGTAGGTGAATTCCTTGCCGTAACGGGCGTTCTGCAACGCATTGGAGCGATGGACTATTCGGGTGTTGATGGCCCCCATGACGAACGGCGCCAGCCAGACACCAAAATCGTTATCGAACTCGGCGCCTTTCAGGCTCGGTTGACGGGTTTCGGAACGATGTTCCGGCGGGCAAATCGAGAACGGGTTGGCCAGTTCCTTGCGCAGTTTCGGATCGGCGGCCGCTTCCTTGGCGATGTTCATCATGCTGGCCACGGTGCCGCCGGAGAACTCGCCCTTGGCGACTTTGACCCGCATACGCACGTCCTGGCACGGAGCGCCGAAGGTTTCCGCAGCTTTTTCCTGCAGGAACCAGACACCCATGTCCGACGGGATGGAATCAAAGCCACAACAATGGACGATGCGGGCGCCGGAAGCCTTGGCTTTTTCCTCGTAGGTGTCCACCATCTTGCGAATCCACTGTACTTCACCGGTTAGGTCGCAATAGTCCGTACCGGTTTCCGCGCAGATTTTCACCAGCGGCTCGCCATACAATGCATAGGGGCCAACTGTTGAGATCACCACCCGTGTCTGGTCACACATGGTTTTCAGGGCGCTTTCGTCGGCAGCGTCTGCCACGATGACGGGCAGCTCAGACGCCAACGGGCCCAGGCCTTGTTTGAGTGTGCCCAGCTTGCTTTCTGAGCGCCCGGCGATGGCCCAGCGAACGTCTTTGCCGATGCCATAGGATTTCAGCAGGTAACCGGTAAGGATCTGCCCCACGAAGCTGGTGGCGCCGAATACCACGATGTCGTAGGTGGTGTCAGTCTTTGTGCTCATTCGTTGTCCTTAATCCGTCCGGATCAATTATGAAATGGAGGCGGTCGACCGCGACGCTTTTGCCCCCATCAATACCAGAAAAAGCGCCACGCCCAGGCCCCAGAAGCCGTTCAGTATCAACCCGCCAACCCAGGTCTGGGCGGTAACAGCGATGCCCTTGAGCGGGAAGACCACCAGCATGGCAACGGCTGTCGGCCCAATGGCGCCTACTATTACATTACCCAACCAGAACTTAAAGCCGCCAAAGCGGCCAAGGACTGCCCATAGCGCGATTCCCCAAAGCCCGCCAAAGAAAGCCAGCGAGAAAACAGCGGGAATACCCAACGGAGGAACCGCAGCCATGTTAAAGGGTGCGGATGGCACCATCCCCACGAAGTAAAACACGGCAAACAGCCCCTGGTGAAAAATCAGGGTGGCAAGAAGACCACTGACAAATGCTTTTAACCAGATCATGTCACTATCCTTTCGATTATTTCCCTGGAGGTTGCAACAAAACGTCGCATCGGCCAATCGAATCATGGTACCGATACTGCACACTCTGTCAGACTCATGAACCCGAATCCCGGAGGTTAACCCATTGAACACCCTGCTTCTGGTACTGAGCCTCATACTCGCCATTCTCAGCGCCTGGCTGTTCTGGCAGGTACGTCTCCAGCAAAGGTCCATTGGCAAGGCGATGGCTGAGAGCTATGGCCCTGATAATACACGGGAACCGGAGCTGATACTTACGTTGCGAGTCAAAGATCCGATTGCCCTGGCGAAACGCGAGTCGAAGTCAGCCCGCATGTTGGCGGACCGCCTTCCGGTGATGGTGAAACGGCTGGTGTACCAGGAGGTGATGAAAGAGCTCGAACTGGAGCTGGCCGAACGTGAAATCGATGTGGAAATGAAGCTCGAGTACCGGTAGGAGGCACCATGGACATCGTATCACTGCTCAGCGCAACCGCTACCGTCGCATCCACGGGGTTTATAACGGTTTCGCTGCGGCAACACAGCCGCAATACCCGTACCCTTCGCCTCCTGCACTCGCAACGGATTTCAGCAAACAGCCACATCCAGAAAACCCGTATGGACCTGATGGAAACCCGCAATCGGGCCCGCCTGCTGGAGGAAACCGTCAAGAACGGCACCAGCGCGGTAGAGAAGGTTCACAAAGCCATTACCACTACAACGTTCAGCCTGATCGACCGCTTTTCAACCAATGAGGAATTCCGCGAAAACGCCCGTCGGGCGCGGGAGACCCACGACCAGACCAGCGACCAGATTTATCGCTCGGTGCACACCACCAACAAGGCGTTGCATATACTGGCGGACACGCTGTTTTTCGGTAAGAAAGAAAAACAGCTGGCGGCACGGAAAAAGCCGAAAGACGAGCAATAAAAAAGGCACCCTAAGGTGCCTTTTTCTTTCGAGTCAGAAAGTTACAGGACTTTCTTCAACTCTTCTTCAAGCTGCGGAACCGCTTCGAACAGATCCGCGACCAGGCCGTAATCCGCCACCTGGAAGATCGGCGCTTCTTCGTCCTTGTTGATCGCAACGATCACCTTGGAGTCAGACATGCCGGCCAGGTGCTGGATGGCACCGGAGATACCAACCGCGATGTACAGCTGCGGCGCAACGATCTTACCGGTCTGGCCGACCTGCATGTCGTTGGGCACGAAGCCTGCGTCAACGGCCGCACGGGAAGCACCAACAGCGGCGCCCATCAGATCGGCAACCTGCTCCAGCATCTTGAAGTTGTCGCCGTTCTGCATGCCACGGCCACCGGAAACCACGATACCCGCGCTCCCCAGGTCCGGACGGTCAGACTTGGCCAGCTCTTCGCCCACAAAAGTGGACAAGCCAGCGTCTTTGACCACGTCGAGCTGCTCAACCGAAGCAGAACCGCCTTCACCAGCCACCGGATCAAAGGCAGTCGGGCGTACGGTGATGACCTTGATACTGTCAGCGGATTTCACCGTGGCAATGGCGTTACCAGCGTAGATCGGGCGAACGAAGGTGTCCTCGGACTCCACACGCATGATGTCGGATACCTGGGCAACGTCCAGCAGCGCCGCAACGCGCGGCATGAAGTCTTTACCCGTGGTGCCAGCAGCGGCCAGGATATGGCTGTAGCCCTTGCCTACTTCGGCAACCAGCTCACCCAGGTTTTCACCCAGGAAATGACCGTACGCAGCGTTGTCGGCAACCAGTACCTTGTTAACGCCTTCGGCCTTCGCAGCCGCTTCGCCTACAGCGCCGCAGTTCTCACCGGCAACCAGTACGTCAATATCGCCACCGATGGCCTTGGCAGCAGCCACAACGTTCAGGGTGGCCTGCTTCAGCTCGCTGTTGTCATGTTCAGCAATTACAAGGATGCTCATTTAGATCACCTTCGCTTCGTTCTTCAGTTTGTCGACCAGCTCAGCTACATCAGCGACCTTCACACCTGCCTGACGGGAAGCCGGAGCCTCAACCTTCAGGGTGGACAGACGCGGAGCAAGCTCAACACCCAGATCAGCCGGGGTCATGGCATCCAGCGGCTTCTTCTTGGCCTTCATGATGTTCGGAAGGGATGCGTAGCGCGGCTCGTTCAGGCGAAGGTCGGTGGTCACAACCGCTGGCAGGTTCAGAGCCACGGTCATCAGGCCGCCGTCGACTTCGCGGGTCACGTTAACCTTTTCGCCTTCGACAACCACTTCAGACGCGAACGTGCCCTGGCCCATACCGGTCAGCGCGGCCAGCATCTGGCCTGTCTGGTTGTTGTCGGAATCGATGGACTGTTTGCCGAGAATGACGAGCTTGGGCTCTTCTTTCTCTACCACGCTCTTGAGCAGCTTGGCCGCTTCGAGAGACTGAACCTCTTCGTCAGTTTCGATGTGGATACCACGGTCAGCACCCAGTGCCAGAGCGGTACGGATTTGCTCCTGGCAGGCCTTCGGGCCGATGGATACCACCACGATTTCACTGGCAACGCCCTTCTCCTTCAAACGAACCGCTTCTTCAACAGCGATTTCGCAGAATGGGTTCATTGCCATCTTGACGTTGGCGAGATCAACGCCGGTGTTGTCCGGCTTGACGCGCACCTTCACGTTGTAGTCGATTACTCGTTTTACAGCGACCAGAACCTTCATAGATTCCTCGTTCTTCTACGATGAGTTTACAATTGAGAACAGCACATACTTGCAGGACCTGCTGTCTGTCAGGGCGTCATAATACTGCAGGCAAAGGCTACCGGGGTCAATAGTCCCTAAAGACGTTGCATGGCCGCGTCAATGGCCAATGAACACCGGTTGACTCCACCTGAGCGTGAGACGATACTAAAAAACGATTCAAAAAACACGTTTTGGCCCAGTGCCAATGAACAATGCCAAAGGTAGACCCAAATTTCAAACAAACGTTTGTTTGATTATTCAATTGCGGTATCCTTTCACTTTATAAGGCAGGTGCTTTCGCTTTTGAGGGAGTCGTCTATACGAGCTTTTACCGGTATGATGTCGCCCCTAAGAATGTGCCTGTTGGCATCACTATAAAACAGATGAGGAGACCAACGTGGAACGCGAATCGATGGAATTTGATGTTCTGATCGTCGGCGGTGGGCCGGCTGGCCTCTCGGCAGCCTGTCGTGTCATGCAGATGGCCCAGGAAGCCGAACAGGAACTGACCGTCTGCGTCGTTGAGAAAGGGTCCGAAATCGGCGCCCACATCATGGCCGGCACAGTATTTGAGCCCACGGCCCTCAACGAGCTGTTCCCGGACTGGAAAGAGAAAGGCGCACCGCTGAACACGCCGGTCACCCGTGATGATATTTTCCTGCTGAAGAACCAGGAAGGAGCCACCAAGATCCCCAATGCCTTTGTGCCCAAGAACATGCACAACCATGGCAACTACATCATCAGCCTGGGCAACCTGTGCCGCTGGCTGGCCGAACAGGCCGAAGGTCTCGGTGTTGAGGTGTACCCCGGTTTCGCCGCTGCCGAAACCATCGTTGAAGATGGTCAGGTAAAAGGCATTATCACCGGCGATATGGGTGTGGCCCGTGACGGTTCCGAAAAAGATGGCTACATGCCGGGCATGGAGCTACGCGCCAAGTACACCCTGTTCACTGAAGGCTGCCGTGGTCACCTCGGCAAGCGCCTGATCAACGATTTCAAATTGGACGAAGGCAAAGACCCCCAGCACTACGGCATTGGCATCAAGGAACTGTGGGACATCGATCCGGCCAAGCATGAGCCGGGCCTGGTCATCCACACGACGGGCTGGCCGCTGAACGAATCCGGCTCAACGGGTGGCTCCTTCCTTTACCACCTGGAGAATGGCCAGGTCTACGTTGGCCTGATCAGCGATCTGTCCTACAGCAATCCGCACATGAGCCCGTTCGACGAGTTCCAGCGTCTGAAGCTGCATCCTGAGATCAAGAAACACCTGGAAGGCGGCAAGCGAGTGGCCTATGGCGCCCGCGCCATTACCAAGGGTGGTTTCAACTCACTGCCGAAGATGAGTTTCCCGGGTGGCCTGCTGCTGGGTTGTGACGCCGGCACCCTGAACAGTTCCAAGATCAAGGGCTCCCACACCGCCATGAAGTCCGGCCTGCTGGGCGCAGAAGCGGTGTTTGAGGCGTTGAAAGACGGTAAGAGCGGTGAGGAAATCACCAGTTTTGAAGAGCGTTTCAAGGACAGCTGGCTCTATAAAGAGCTGTATGCCGAGCGTAACTTCAGCCCGGGCATGCACAAGTTCGGTAACTTCGTCGGCGGCGCGATTGCCTACTTCGAGCAGAACATTCTTCGGAGCAGTCTGCCGTTTACGTTCCACGACACCACGCCGGACTATGCCACGCTAAAGCCTGCGGATCAGGCTAAGAAGATCGCCTATCCCAAGCCGGATAACAAGCTGACCTTCGACAAGCTGTCCTCGGTGTTCATTTCCAACACCAACCACGAGGAAGATCAGCCGGTTCACCTGAAGCTGTCCAATCCGGACATCCCCATCCAGGAGAATCTGCCCAAGTACAACGAGCCAGCGCAACGCTACTGCCCGGCCGGTGTGTACGAAGTGGTTGAAGCAGATGATGGCAGTGGCAAGAAGTTCCAGATCAACGCTCAGAACTGCGTTCACTGTAAAACCTGTGACATCAAGGACCCATCCCAGAACATTACCTGGGTGACGCCGGAAGGTGGCGGTGGTCCAAACTATCCGAACATGTAAAAGGTTTTGGATAGCCAAAAAAAACGGCCCCAACAGGGGCCGTTTTTTTATGAACAACTATAACGAAATCAGTGAGCGTGACCGTGCTCTTGCTCTTCGTCAGTTGCTTCGCGCGCTTCAACCACTTCAACGTCGAAGTGCAGGGTCTGACCTGCCAGCGGGTGGTTGGCATCGATGGTGACGGTTTCGTCGCCTACTTCCACGACACGAACGACTTGGGGGCCACCCGGAGTCTGTGCCTGGAACTGCATGCCCGGCTCGATGGTGTCGACACCTTCAAACGCAGAACGCGGGACCGGCTGGACCAGCTCTTCGTTGACTTCGCCGTAACCTTCACCCGGCTCAACAGATACTTTCACCTGATCGCCAGCGTTCTTTTCGTTCAGCGCATTTTCCAGTCCGCCGATAATGTTCTGAGCACCTTCCAGATAGGACAGAGGCTCACGACCTTCTACACGGGAGGAGTCCAGCTCTTCTCCCTGGTCGTTGGTGAGCGTGTAGTGGATGGTGACAACACGAGGTTGGGCCATGTGATCTCCTTGCGTGTCGCAATGACTGTTTAATGTAAATTTGGGCAATCGAAAGTGATCTTGAACAGCCAGACTGCACAGAGGGACTTACGACCACCGGGCCTCGTTAGAGAGCCAGGCTCGGTAACAAGTTCGAAAATACAGTTTAACAAGTGTCAGACTGCGTTTTCTACCGTGAGATAGTTGGGACGGTGGCTGGTAATTCAACCGTTATCGGCAATTTTATAGAAATTTCCGCTACTCCAGACACCTATCACCGTATTCTCGCCGGAACTTTCTTCCGTCACCCGGTCGGCCAGGTCGTAATAGGCGGCGGTTACCAGCCTCGCCTCGACACCATGACGCAAACCGATGACGGGGCGCGGCTCGTTGGACCCTTCATAAGCCCCAATGTGCAAAGGGTGCTCCTCCCCGATTAGCAGTGTCTCGCCTGTATTGGTTGTCACTGACAGGACCTGTTCCTTTCCACTGCCAGAGACTTCCAGAGAATGAGCGAGAATGGCAGTGTCTTCGACGGTTATCCGCCACTTTTCAACCGGTGTGACCAGATAATGGTGCCCGTCACTTTCCCGCCGCAGAATCGTCGAGAACAGCTTAACAATGGCGTCCCGGCCAATGGGCTTGCCCTGGTACAGCCACTGCCCGTCACGGGCAATCACGATATCAATGTCGCCGGACAGGTCCGGATTCCATGTCTCAAGCGGTGGCAGGCCTTTTCCGGGAGCCTGTGCACTTTCCACTTGTTGCGCAATTGTCTCGGGCTTCTGGCTCATAAAGGTTATTCCAGTGTGGATTCACAGAAACTATGGGCGCTGGCACACCGATTTTAAAGGCCTTATGAGAGATTTCAGGGTAGGAACTGTGCCCGCAGATCGGCGCAGCCGGGACCTGCCACGGGCATTTCGAGAACCACAGCCTGTGCGGTCATAAAGGGAATGCCCTTACGATGGCCATCCACCAGAAGTGTCGAAAGGCTGCCAACAAAGGGCATATGGGAAATCAGCAATAACGGAGAGGGGGCGGATTCGATCAACTCATCCAGGCAGCGGCCGGGATCATCATCCGGCGTAATATAATCCTTCTCCGTCACCGGGCAATTGAGAATCTCAGAGGCGATTGCAGCAGTTTGCCGGGCCCTGACCAATGGGCTACACCAAATAAACTCAGGGCGCCAGGGCGACTCCGCGATCTGGGCCGCTACATCCGCCACCCCATGGCGGCCATACTCCGTCAGCTCGCGCTCCCGATCCAGGGTGTGCCAACCGGCCTCGCCGTGGCGCATCACGATCAAATGCACTGGTCTTCCCTCCAGCTAACCCAAACCTTATTGGCTGATGGTTCGTGGCAGAATGAATTCCACATCTGAATTCTGGACCGACATCATCAGGCTGTTGATCACTGCACTGATGGAGGCGCCATCGTAAAGAATCTCATAGAGACCTCGAACCAACGGCATATAGATACCAATCGCCTCGGATTTCTCCTTGACCAGTTTCAGGGTGTAGATGCCCTCGGCCACCTGGCCCAACTCCGCGACCGCGTCATCCAGCGCCTGGCCGTTACCCACAGCGTAACCAACGCGGTAGTTCCTGCTCTTCGGAGACGTACAGGTAACAATCAGATCCCCTACTCCCGCCAGGCCCATAAACGTCATGGGATTGGCGCCCAGGCTAACCGCAAACCGGCTCATTTCCGCCAGCCCTCGGGTAATCAGCATCGCCTTGGCGTTCTCTCCAAGGTTTCGCGCTGATGCCAGCCCGGCAACGATGGCGTAGATATTCTTCAGTGCGCCGGCGAGTTCTACGCCATACACATCTACATTGGCGTAGACCCGCAGATACTCGCAACCCAGCAACTCCTGCACCGTGCGGCGCACGTCAGGATCCTTGGCCGCGATAACGGTTGCCGTGAGATCCTGGCTGACGATTTCCCCAGCCAGATTGGGGCCACTGAGCACCCCAATGCGGGAACGCGGGATTTCCTCCTGAAGGATTTCGCTCATCAGCTTGAAGCCATGCTCTTCGATGCCCTTGGTCAGGCTGACAACGATTTGCCCTTCACGGAACTCAGAGCTGTTTTCACGAATGACGGAGCGAAAGGCCTTGCTGGGAATAGCCACAAAGACAATTTCCGCCTTACCGACGGCTTCCGGCAGGCTGGTGGTAGGCTGTATGTCACCCGTGAGGGTGATATCCGGCATATAGCGGCTATTGATACCGGTGTTACGGATTTCATCCGCCTGGGCCTCGTCCCTCATCCAGAAGTGGACGGTATGGCCATTTTCTCCCAGCACTTTGGCCATGGCAGAACCGAAGCTGCCACCGCCGAGAACCGCGACATCATGGCCGGTCTGGGAAACGTCGGTTGGCCCACGGTCATTTTTCTCAGGCATAGTCGTTCCGTTATGTTTTATGGTTCAGGCCCGGTAGACGGCCGGCAGGAATGGAGAACGCAGTGATGGCTCCGGGTTCAGCCGGACTCTTCGCATTCCAGGGCACGCACCAGGTTCTTGAATTCTTCCCGGTTACGGCTGTTCAGGCCCATCAGCACGCGATGGGCTTCCAACACCTTATCCCTGACCTGCTGCTCGCTCGCTCGCAACACGGGGATTTCTTCCAATTCTTCGATGCGGGACGCTGGCTCGCGAACAATGATAAAAATCTTGTCGAAACCCATGGAGGTGATGATTCGGGTTATATCGGGGTTGGTGGATATCATCGTGGGCAGGAAATTGCTGCGTTTCTGGGCGGCCATGGCAATCTTGGCAAGCAGCCCCAGTGTGGTGCTGTCGATGATCTCGGTTTCGGTAAGATCAATAACCACTGTCTTGAAGTCGGGATCCTGGGTGATGGACTCAACCAGATTATCCAGCGTCGAACACAGGTTCAGCCGGATTTCTCCAATAAACTTCAGGACATAGATGCCCTGTTTTTCAGCTTGCAGGATCTTGTAACCAGCCATTGAATCCACTGCCACTATGTCGACGTCGGGCCATTGGTATCAGGATCGGTATCCGTTACTGATACGATAGCAATATCGTCAGGTAACTCTGTGATCTCGTCGAGATTCAGAGCGTCGCCCAGGGAAGCAATAGTGTGACTACCTCCCGAGACGAGTTCAAGTAGTGTCTTTTCCTTTTCATCCAGGCTTTTGGCCTTGATGACTTCCAGTATACCGTCTGAGAAAAGAATCAGGTGGAACGGCTTGTCCAGTGGAACTTCGTAAACCTCCCACTCCGGCGTCTCGAACAGCCCCACCGGCAAACCACTGCCCTCAAGGAACTCTGTCCTGCCACCCTCCAGGGAAAGGATCGGCATCGGGAAATGGGCGCCCACCGAATAACGCAGGCTTCTGTCAGACGTCGATATGATGCCCACGAAAACCGTTACATGCTTGCCCAACCCGGTATCGAGCAATTCGGAATTAATGCGTTCAAGGAAACGATCGGGATACAGGATGTCATCACTGGAGCCACGCCTGAGGTTGCGCTGGAGGCGGTTGGTCAGGTTTTTCAGCAGCACCGTTACGAAGGCTGAGCTGGCACCATGGCCAGAGACATCGGCTATGTAAACCAAAATCTTGTCTTCGGATATTCGAAAATAATCCAGAAAATCACCGCTGAGAAACAGCGAGGGCTTGATGAGGTGATTGATGGAAAACCCGGAAAGTGCCTGTTCCCGGTCTGGCAACATCCTGAGCTGGACCTTACGGCCGGCGCGCTGGTCCGCGCGTAATTCCGCAATACCATCGCGCAAGTCCCGGTTCGCTTCTTCCAATTCCTGGCGATAAAGTTGGTTAAGCCGGTTCACGCGCACCCGATCAAACAGCTTGCCAATAACGTCGTCGAGGGCGCCGCGATCATCGGAACAGGGCTTAAGGACGATATCAGCCGCACCAGCTCTCAGTGCGTTGACGATTTCGCAGGCATCGGCGGTGGAATAGCAGGCAACGATGGGGGTGAAGGTTTCCGCGTCTTCCAGTCTACCGGCGAGTTCACCAATGGCCTCCGGTGACAGGTCAGCAAAAATGATGTCCGGGATATTATCGTCGAACAGAGAACGGGCGGAAGCCAGGTCCGGATAACCGGTTACATAGAATCCCCTGGCCTCAAGGTACCGACCCAGTTCCGAGCGGGCACGTTCATTCGAATCGATAATAAGAATGCGCTCGGTGCGCGATGTCATGGTGATTGCCCTAAACTACCATCGGTAAACAGGAAATTGGGTTTCTGATACCTATTCTGGCACGCCCCTGTGATATAACAAGACATGTTTGATGTTTTTGGGAGGTTGTAATCTATGAGAAGTGCCGTCAATGACCTGCTCGGGGCTTATGACAAACTGATCATGGACCCGGTCCATGGCGGAATCCCGCTTTACCGGCATGAAATCAAGGTTATCGACCATCCCCTGTTCCAACGCCTGCGCAACATCTGCCAGAACGACATCCTCAGCCTGGTTTTCCCGGGGGCAACCCACTCACGCTTCCTCCATAGTATTGGCGTGATGCACGTGGGCACACGGATGTTTCGCTCGATGATCGACGCCTACCTGCGGGAACGCCAGCTCAGCGACCAGACAGACCTGAGCCTGAGCCAGCTTGATGCCATTGACTACCTGGCCAAGACCATTCGCCTGGGCTGCCTGCTGCATGACAGTGGGCATTCGAGTTTCTCCCACCAGTTCACCCAGGCGCGGCGTATTCATGACCTGATGTCGCGGCCTGACCGCTTTGATGACCTTTGGAGTGGTGTCGACTATTCCGTGTATCACAGTGAACGCCCGGAAGAACTGGAGCACGAGCACTATTCCGTGAGGGTTGCCCACGAAGTGCTGTCGTCCATTGACCTTGAAACCGCCGGCCTCGATCCGAGAGACGTGATCGGCATTATGGAAACCACGACTGTGCGGCCCAGCGAGGCCTTCTGCCGCCATGCGCGCACTTTCTGGAATTTCATCGCCGGTAACGACGCGGATTCTGGTGTTCTGAGCGAGGCCGACGTGCCCCGGTTGGTGATGGACCTGATGTCGTCCATAGTCTCCGGTGAAATCGACGCCGACCGGGCCGACTACATGCTTCGGGACGGTTTTCACTCCTCAGTCACCATCGGTGGGTTCAACCTCGACCACCTGCTGAGCAACCTGCGTTTCGGCTGGGACGTGCGTGAGCCCTGGCTGGGCCTGGCCATCACCCAGAAAGGCCTTGGCGCCTTGGAGGACTTCGTCTACAGCCGTCACCAGATGTACCGTAAGGTCTACGCCCACAAGACGGCCCTGGGTTTCGACTGGCTGTTGCGGGAAGCGATCAACGAAGTGCTCGAGGACCCGGAAATTTTCGAGTGGGTGGATACCTGCCTGAGTGATATGCGGTACTTCGCGGAACTCACGGACAGCTTTTTCTGGGAGGCTTTCCGCAAAGTAGCGAGGAAAAAGCCCGGCAGTTATTCGCGCTGCATCGTGGATCGGGCGAAACTGAACCACCTCGACACCCGTGAGGATCTGACCATCGCCGGCATCGAGGATCACTGCCGCTGGCTGGCTCAGGAGCTTGATCTGGATCCGGGCGAGGTGGTGACCTGTTCCATGCGGGCGCGGTTCTCCAACATCCAGGACAATTTCAACGGTATCAAGGTACTGGTGCGGGACCCGATCAACCGTGCCCGTTCCCTGCGCAAGATTACCGATATCAGCGCCTTCTTCAGCAAGTTCAGCGACGGCACTATTACGCACTTCTATGTTCGGCCAACGGTACTGACTGGCACGTAAGTGGATTTAATCCGCCAGCATATGCGCTACCAGACCACTGGCACTGTCGAACGCGCCCTCCACACGGCCGCCGCTCAGCCAGTCCCCGGCCAGGCCGATGCAATGCTCGTCATACCAGCGAAAACCGGGTTGCTCCGCGGACGAGGATTTCGCATAAAGCCACCGGTGCGAAATCCATTCGTCGGGACAGGCAGACACACCGGTGACCTTCTGAAACGCCTCAACCATCGCAGCCGACACCTTGTCCGCCGAAGTGTTCTCGTGTTCACGGGACCATTGCGGCGTTGCATGGAGAACCCACCACTGACCGGAATCGTCCCTGCCCGGCTTGCTGGTGTTATTGGCAATCCACTCCAGTACCGGGTTCTGGCACCGCATGGCGTCATAGGGTTGCTCCAACGCCTGCTGAAAATAGACAGCGGTTGCCCAGCACGGTTGGATATGGCTGACGTGGTCCTGTATATCGTCCGACAGCGCTGTGAGTGTGCTATTGCTGAACAGGTCCCGGGCCTGCGCCGGGGGTGCCGTGACGATAACCGCGTCAAAAGGACCATAAGACTCGCCTTCTGTATCTTTCATCAGCCACTGCCGATCATGGCGAACCAGGCTATCAATGCGCGTTTGCGCCTGGACGTCTGCAGCGGTGGAAAGCCCACGGGTGATGGCTGTCATCCGGGGAACGCCGACGTAGCGAGCCTCCTGCGGGAACGGCTCCCATTGCCCGGAGGAGATCTGGTAACCAAAGCGCCCGGACCACGGCCCGAAACTGTCTCCGGCATGACGGGACAGGAAGGCGGAGAACGCCGGATTCCTGATCGTAAAGTACTGCGCCCCGATGTCGACAGAGCCACCCTTAACGCGTTTTGCGGCCATGCGCCCACCCGGGCCGCGACTTTTCTCGAAGATCGTCACTTCATGGTGCTGTTCCCGGAGCAGAAGTGCGGCGGTCAGGCCGGCCATTCCTGAACCAACAATGGCAATCCGGCGTATAACAGGCATCTGATCGGTTTGGTTAAACATCGTATAACATGCATCCAAATTCGGTTATTGGAACGTAGAACCCGTCAAGCGTCTGGTGGAGTTTACTAAACTCCAGGCTTAACAGGTTAAACCACGAACGAAAGGGCAATCAGGGTATGACCCGAGTGCAACACTGGCTGACAAACATTCTGAGATGGTTCGACTCCGCTGCGGGTTCGGATCACCTCGACACAAGCTCGCGGGCTTTCAACTTTCTTCGGGTGATTCCCTTTATCGCACTTCATTTGGCCTGTCTGCTGGTCGTCGTCACTGGTGCCAGTACCTTTGCGGTTGTCTTTGCAATCGGCTTTTTCGCCGTACGCATGTTCGCCATCACCGGCTTTTACCACCGCTACTTTGCCCATAAAACCTTCAAGACCAGCCGCGTTGCACAGTTTCTCTTCGGCGTTCTGGGCGCCAGCGCAGCCCAACGTGGGCCGTTGTGGTGGGCCGCCCATCATCGGCACCACCATCAGCATTCGGACGATGAGAAGGATTTGCACTCGCCACACCAAGGCGGATTCTGGTGGTCGCACGTCGGCTGGTTTACCTGTGACGCAGGCTTCGCCATGGATGAGCGCCGGGTGAAGGACTGGATGAAATTTCCCGAACTCCGCTTTCTTAACCGCTTTGACTCACTGGTACCCGCGGCCGCCGCGATTGGCATTTATGCGTTAGGTGAAGCTCTGGCGGCCTGGGCTCCCGGCCTGGGCACCAACGGTTTGCAATTGCTGACCTGGGGCTTCTTCCTATCGACGGTTGTTCTGTTCCACGCCACAGTATCGATCAACTCGCTGTCGCACGTTTGGGGTAAACGCCGCTTCGAAACCAATGACGACAGCAGAAACAACGCCTGGCTTGCGCTCATCACCATGGGTGAAGGCTGGCACAACAACCACCATCGCTGGCCGCAATCCGTGCGTCAGGGATTTCGGTGGTATGAGGTGGATATGACCTGGTACGGACTTTGGCTACTTGCGCGCCTTGGAATCATCTGGGACATGAACCCGATTCCAGAGCATATTCAAGAGGAAACCCGCCAACTGGATGCCATGAGGAGGAAACAATCATGAGCACCGCCTCTATCATTGAAATGGGCAACAAGAATACGTCCGTCCATGAGACTCTTGGGCACTTCACTCAGCTGTTCAATAACCTCTGTGCTGGAAACATGGCGGAACTAACAACGGTATACAGTGAAAACGTAACGTTCACCGATCCGTTCACAAGTGTGCGGGGCATTGATGATCTGACCGAGTATTTTTCCGGAGCCTACGCCAATGTCATCTCCTGCGGCTTCGACTTCGGCGAGCCGGTGGTTAATGGCGAAGACGTATGCATCCCCTGGGTAATGCACCTTAAGCACAAGCGTATTCGCAAGGGCAGCTCGGTTGAGGTGGAAGGCATCAGCCAGTTGGTGATCCGCAAAGGCCGCGTTCTCTCCCACCGCGACTACTTTGACATCGGCCAGTTGCTCTATGAGAACCTGCCCGTGATGGGGCGACTGATTCGCTGGATAAGGAATCAGGCAGGATGAGTGAACGGCTTGGAACAGCATCAAACATCTGGATTACCGGGGCCAGCTCAGGGATTGGAGAAGCCGTCACCCGCGCTCTGGTGGACCAAGGGCATCGTTTGGTGATTACCGGTCGACGACAGGACGCGTTGGACGGATTGAGCGCACTAGCCCCAGAGCGGGTCGTAGCGGCGCAAGCCGACACTACGAGCCGGGACGACCTGCTGGGCATTTCCTCCGCCCTGGAAGCCCATGGCGATCTCAACATGGCCATCCTCAACGCCGGCACCTGTGAGTACCTGGAAATCGCCGACTACGACAGCACCGTGATCGAAAACAACATCAACACCAACGTGGTGGGCACCGCCCGCTGCCTGGACATTGCCTTGCCGGCTCTGCGGCGCACGGTGGCGAAGGGCCAACCGGCAACGCTGGTGATTGTCAGCTCATCGGCGTGGTGGTTTCCTTTCGGCCGTGCCGAGGGGTATGGAGCCTCCAAGGCCGCACTCACCTACTTTGCCCACGCACTGAGAGCCGACCTGGCGCCCGAAGGCATCGATGTAGTGGTGGTTTCGCCGGGGTTCGTTAAGACGCCGCTGACCGATAGAAACGATTTTCCGATGCCGTTCCTGGTCTCAGCGGAAGACGCCGCGAGCCGTATCGTCACAGGGCTGCTCAAAGGCCGGAACGAAATCGCTTTTCCGAAGCGATTTACCTGGACACTGAAGGCCTTGTCCGCCCTGCCCCAGGGATTGATTGATCGCATGGCCGCCAGCATGAGCCGGAAAAGCAGGAATGAACAGGAAACCAATGGATGAGTAACGAACGTCAACGTATTGCAGTCATTGGCGCAGGCGTCTCGGGCCTGACCACGGCCTGGCTTTTATCAGAGAAGTACGATGTGGAGCTGTTCGAAGCCGGCGACTATGCCGGGGGCCATACCAACACCGAGATGGTCACCGCCGGTGGCCGCGAGTGGCCGGTCAACACCGGTTTTATTGTCTTCAATGACTGGACATACCCCAATTTCATGAAGCTGATGGACCGCTTGGGTGTTGCATCGGAGGTCAGCGACATGAGTTTCAGCGTTGACTGTCATTCCTCCGGGCTGCAGTACAACGGTACCAGCCTGAACACCCTGTTCGCCCAACGCAGCAACCTGTTGAATCTGCCGTTTCTGCGCATGATCCAGGAGATCCTGCGTTTCAATAAAGAATCCCGGGCAGACTTGGCTGCCGGCAATATCGCAGACACAGAAACCCTGGGCGAATACCTGAACCGCAACGGCTACTCGCGTTACTTTCGCCAATACTACATCGTACCCATGGGGGCAGCGATCTGGTCAGCGCCCGAAATTGTCCTTGAACAGTTCCCGATTCGCTTCTTTCTCCAGTTTTTCAACAATCACGGCATGTTATCGGTGGATGACCGTCCGACCTGGCGGGTCATTTCCGGCGGTTCCGCGCGCTATGTCGATGCAATGATGGAGCGTCTGGGCGATCGCACGCATTTGAACAGCCCCGTCAGCTCCGTTGTCCGGGAGCCGGATCATGTGGTGGTCACCGTCAACCACGAGCACCACCACTTCGACCAGGTCGTGTTTGCCTGCCACAGCGACCAGGCCCTCGGCATGATCGCCGATCCTTCGGCCAAGGAACTGGAAATTCTTGGCGCCATTACCTATCAACGCAATGACGTGGTGCTGCACACCGACCATTCGGTGCTGCCGTCGAATCGGAGGGCGTGGGCCGCGTGGAACTATTTCATACCGCAACACAGCACCGAACCTGTGTCTGTTACCTACAACATGAACATCTTGCAGAATTTCGACGAGGCACCGGAAACCTTCTGTGTCACTCTCAACCGCAGCCGGGACATCGACCCGGAGCGTATTATCAAACGTTTCGACTACGCGCACCCTGTGTTCACCCTGGAGGCCGTAGCCGCCCAGAAACGCTATGACGAAATCGGCGGCCAGAACCGCAGTCACTTCTGTGGCGCCTACTGGTTCAATGGTTTCCATGAGGATGGTGTGAGCAGTGCGCTCCGCGTCACCGAGGCTCTGGGAGTGGAGCTGTAACCATGACCGCTGCCTTACCGGAAAACATCGTCTCCAATCAACTCCACAGCCAGTGGTTGGAGGGCACGATTCGGCATCGTCGAAAGACACCGGTACGCCACGAGTTCAGCTACAGTACCGGCATGTTGGCCCTGGACCTGCGGGAATGGCCGTCCATTACCCATATCAGCCGCCTGTTCTCCCTGGAACGCTTCAACTGGCTGTCTCTGTATCGCCGCGACTACTTCCGGCCCGAGACCGACAACCTCCTGCAGGCCGTGAGCGACCAGGTCCAACAGGCGACGAGGTGGCGCCCGGACGGCCCGGTGCAACTTATTACTCACCCCCGTTATTTTGGCTATGTGTTCAATCCGGTCAGCTTCTACTTCTGCTACAACGCCGGCGACCGGCCGGATCATGGAGCCGTGCCCCGGGTTATCCTGGCTCAGATCACCAATACCCCCTGGAAAGATCGCCATGTGTATTGCCTCGAAACCACGGGCGCGGAACCAACCAACGCCGGGTGGCGCACTGAGCGTTTCGAGTTCAGCAAACGCTTTCACGTATCGCCGTTTAATCCAATGGACCAGCATTACCAGTGGGCATTCAGTTTTCGCGGCCCTGAGCTTCGAATCCATATGGGTGTGAGGCAGGACGATCGCAAGCATTTTGATGCCACATTGGTGGTCCGACGCACCCCCCTGGATCGTAAAGAACTACATAGGAGCCTCAGGCAGTTTCCACTGGAAGCGCTGAAGGTGGTGGGCGGTATTTACTGGCATGCCCTGAAGCTCAAGTTAAAAGGTGTGCCGTTCTTTACCCATCCAAACAAGCTGCCTGAAAACGACCCGGCGCACCGGCGCGGCGCTGAAGACTCAGGCCAGGATGTCACCGAACCCACAACCCAGAACAAGACAACCGGAAAGGTAAGCTCATGGAGAACCTGAACACCTCGCTTGAATCCACTGGCGCTGGCCAGGCGCCGTTCACCAGCCGGTGGGCGAAAGCCCTTGTCTGCCAGCAGCTTTCGCTTCTTGAAGCGGGCACACTGACGATCCGTGAAGCCGGGTCGGCAACCCTGACCTTCGGGGACAGCGACAGCCGTTTCGTGCCGGCGGAGCTGGTCATCCATGATCACAGCACCTGGAAGGATCTGTTAACCGGAGGCAGCGTAGGAGCGGCCGAAGCCTATGTTGCTGGTGACTGGTCAACGCCAGACCTGGTGGCCCTGTTGCGGTTCTTTACCCGAAACGTTGACCGCATGAACGCATTCGAGGACCGATTCAGCTGGGTCACCAAACCGGCTTTGAAGGGCCTGCACTGGCTGAATCGCAATACCAAGGAAGGTTCCCGCAAGAACATCAGCGCCCACTACGACCTGGGTAACGACCTTTTCGAAACCTTCCTTGACCCTACGATGATGTACTCCTCCGCTATCTACCCAAGCCCCGAGGCCACACTGGAGCAGGCGGCGGTTCATAAACTTGATACCATCTGCCGCAAACTGGACCTGCAACCAGGCGACCGGGTGGTGGAAATCGGGACCGGCTGGGGCGGATTCGCGGTGCATGCGGCCAAGCACTATGGCTGTCATGTGACGACCACCACCATTTCCGCCGAGCAACTGGAACTGGCAAGAGAAAAGGTCCGTGAGGAACACCTTGAGGATCGCATTACCCTGCTGTTTGACGATTATCGTGATCTGGAAGGGCAATTCGACAAGCTGGTCTCTATCGAAATGATTGAAGCCGTTGGCCCGCAATTCCTGGACAGCTACTTCTCACAGATCAGTCAACTGCTGAAGCCGAACGGCCTGGCTCTGGTGCAGGCCATCAATATGCCCGAGCAGCGCTATAAACGCGCCCTGAAGAACGTCGATTTCATCCAGCGGTTTATCTTCCCGGGTAGCTTCATTCCGTCTTTGGGCGCGATTCTGGACTCTGTTCGCATCGGCTCTGATCTGGTAATGACCCACTCTGAAGATATCGGCTTCCACTATGCCCGAACCCTACGGGACTGGTGCGATCGCTTCATGGCAAACCGGGATACGCTGGACAACCTGGGCTATGACAAGGCCTTCCGCCGTCTCTGGCATTTTTATTTCGCTTATTGCGAAGCGGGATTCAGTGAACGCGCCATTGGGGTTTCCCAGATCCTGTTCGCCAAGCCTGGCAACAAACGTGAGAACATCCTGAGCGTATGATCCGCAACGACACCCTGCGCAATGTCCTGAACTTTGCCCTGTTCCAGGCTGGCTGGTTCGTATGCGTGCTCTATCCGGGCCTGCCGGCTGCCGGTTTCGTGGTCTTGCTGTTGGTTTTCCATATGCTGTTTGTCAGCCAGCACCGTTTCACCGAACTGCAGTTTATCGGCGCAGGCACGGTTCTGGGTGGCGTGCTGGATGGCATCTGGTTCCAGACCGGTATCCTTGACGATGGCACCGGTAACGTCCAGATCACACCAGTCTGGCTGGTCGGCATCTGGGCCATATTCATGACCACCCTTAGCCATTCCCTGTCATGGATTGTCAGCAAACCCTGGCTGCCCTTTGTGTGTGCCCCCATCGCCGGGCCTTTTGCCTACTGGTCCGCCAGCGCGCTGGGCGCCGTGCAACTTCCGAATCTCACGCTCTCCCTGGCTGCGCTGGCACTAGGCTGGCTGATTGTGTTCCCGGGCCTTCTCTACCTTCGCAAGGCCCTTTATCCGGAGCTGATACGATGAAGACCGGCACCTTTTTGCTCGCCTGTACCCTGCCCCTGTCGGCCGGGGCCGCCGAGATGCGTTTCACCGGCCAGGCGACGCCGTTGAACGGCAACAACGTGCTCTATGAAGAGCGGCACGTGGTAACGGGCAAATGCACCGAGGGTCTTTTCCGACCCGCCTCCCACAACGTGACGTACGTTCGCAGTAACGGTGAGACATTTGGCGAAAAGACACTGTCTTACGAACAATCGCCGTTGCGTCCAACGATGACGTTCCGACAGCCGGGTTTCAATGAAGTCATGGAAATCCGCAATCGGGATGACGCGAAGCTGGAAATCGAGTGGCAGACTCCGGAAGGCGACACGGAAAACTCGACGGTGGAGGTTACCCAAGAACTGGTGGCGGATGCGGGCTTTGACAATCTGGTGCGCAACCACTGGCCCGAGGTCACCTCCGGCGACCGTATTGAATTCGACTTTCTGGCGCCTACCCGGGGCAAAGCCTATGGCTTTGTACTGGAACCAACGGAGGACGATCGTATCGACGCCGCACACACGGTGCTGATTGAGCCCTCCAGCACCCTCCTGAGTTTTCTGGTCGACCCAATCCTCCTGGGCTACAACGAAAACGGGGCGCTGACGAACTACCTCGGGTTGACCAATATCCGCAAGGACAAGGACTCGAACTACACCGCCCATATCCGCTATGCCGTGGAAACCGCTCCGGATTGTGAACTGACCCGCTGAATCCGTCCTTGCAGCCAAGGCGGACACACCGACCTGTTGTGGTAGACTTGCGGTTTCCTGACACACCCTGACAACCGCCAAAACTGCAAAACAGAAGGTTTCCGCCGATGATGTTTGTCTCATTCAACGTCAACAGTATCCGCACACGGCTGCACCAGCTTGAGGCCGTGATTGATAGCCTGAACCCGGACTTTATCGGCCTGCAGGAAACCAAGGTGACCGACGAGGAGTTCCCGGAAGACGCCATTCGCGAACTCGGCTACCACGTTCACTTCCATGGCCAGAAGACTCATTACGGGGTTGCACTTCTTTCCCGCCAGGCGCCGGACAGCGTTCAGAAAGGCTACCCGTGGGACGGAGAGGGCTCCCAGCGCCGCCTGATTACCGGTCATTTTACGGTCAACGGCCGCAAGCTCACGGTGATCAACGGTTATTTCCCCCAGGGCGAAAGCCGGGACCACCCGGTGAAGTTTCCCGCCAAGGAAAAATTCTACGCGGACCTGATGCGCTATCTGGATGAGTTGAAAGCCGCCAACGGTGAGATTGTGGTGATGGGCGATATGAATATCTCCCCCACCGACCAGGACATCGGCATCGGAGCCGACAACGCCAAGCGCTGGCTGAGAACCGGTAAGTGCAGCTTTTTGCCGGAAGAGCGTGAATGGTTGGGACAGGTCGAAAGCCGTGGTTTCACCGACGTGTTTCGACACCTTCACCCCGAGGAGTCGGACACCTTCAGCTGGTTTGATTACCGCAGCAAGGGCTTTGACAGGGACCCGCGCCGCGGACTGAGGATCGACCTGATCATGGCCAGTGACCCGCTTCTGCCCAAGGCGGAAGAAGCCGGCGTCAGCTACGATATTCGCGCCATGGAACGGCCTTCGGACCATTGTCCGGTGTGGGCCCGTTTCGCGCTTTGAACCCATCTCGCCGGGCCGCGACATGAAAAAAATGAAAACCCGCGACCGTATACTTGAGGCCAGCCTGATGCTGTTCAACAGCATCGGCGAGCCCAATGTAACCACCCTGCTGATTTCGGACGAACTGGAGATCAGCCCCGGCAACCTCTATTACCACTTCAAAAGCAAGGGCGATATCGTCGGGGAACTGTTTGCCAGCTATGAGCACGAAATGCACGACCTGCTGGCGGTACCGGAGGACGCAGACATCAGCCTGGACCAGCAGAGTTTTTTCCTGCATTTGCTGTTCGAGACCGTCGCCCGCTACCGATTCCTGTATCAGGACCTGGTGAACGTCCTGTCCCGATACGACCAGCTTCAAACGCGTTTCCGGCGCATTCTGAAAAAGAAAACCAATGGCTTCAGGGTCATCTGCGAGAGCTTTCGACGCCAGGGCGTCATGGAGATTACCGATGGGGAACTGGATGCACTCTGCGACCAGCTGACACTCACCGCCTGCTACTGGAGCAGCTTCGACAGCCTGTCGCATCTGGATGACCGCGACTCCATGGATCCGGGTCGCGGCGTTTACCAGATGATGCACTTGCTATTGCCCTACCTGGGCCCGGATGAAAAGGAACAGATTTACCTGATGAGCCGGGACTACCTCTGACATCAACGGCCGGTAGCGAGCATTATTCTTCTTCGGAGCGGTCTTCGGTCTGCTCCCTGAGGCGTTGCAGTTCCGCTTCCAGGGCCTGAATCCGGCGTTCCATGGCTTCGATTTCGTCCCGACGATGAATACCTAATCGACGCAACGCGCCGGACACGCGCTCATCAAACATGTTCTCAAGGCGGTCCCAGGTGCCAGTCGCCTTTTCCCGTACATCGTCCACACGGTCTTCCACGGAACGTACGTGCTTTTCGACAACACCCCTGGTCTTGCTCTCCAACTGCTCGCCTTCCTGAACCAGACGCTCAAAGAAGCGACCAGCGTCCTCCTCGGCCTTGGTGTAGGCACCGAGCCCGGCCAGCCAGATCTGCCGTGCAGACCCTTTTATTTTACCCGCCAGCTGCTCGTCGTTTTCCGGCGTGTTTTCGTTTTCGTCAGACATGCAAAACCTCGGAGGCGTTGGACTCTCAATGGCCCATTATTGTATTACAGCGGGCACTGAATTTCAGTCAGCAAGCGAATATCTCTGCCTCATAACGTAATCTCGATCGCCTGAAAGGCCCACAGTGAGCGGGTTTAGTATAAGCACACTTTCAATATGAAAAAATGTGATCAAACGAATCGCTCGCTGGCTTGAAGTGTTCAAAATATGGTCAATACTTCACTGTACCGGTGTCCCTGCTGATGCCGGTTTGTCTGGAAGTCTTTCATGGATACTACTCGCACGCCTCTGCCCGGCCACCAGTGCCGGGCTTTTTTTATATCCTGAATTAAAACTTCCCATGGCCCGGTCTCTGACAGCGGCTATGTCCTGTGGCATTATGCTGAGGCATTTACGTGACCGGTAAAAGGATCGCTTATGGACATCAGACGCATCGACGAGACGATTTCAGTCTCGCCCCAACTTACAGTGGAAGACGTTAGCGAAGCCGCAAAACTCGGCTTCAAGACACTCGTCGCCAATCGCCCCGATGCCGAAGAGCCCGGACAACCGGGCATGGCCGACATTGAGGCTGCAGCCCACGCAAACGGGATGGAGTGGGTGTATCTACCCGTCGAGTCGGGGAATATCTTTGACAATGACATTGAGCGCTTTGATGCGATGATCCGTCAGGCGCAAAAGCCCGTACTTGCTTTTTGCCGCTCCGGAACCCGCTGCACCGTACTCTGGGCATTGAGCTCGGCTCGCACCGAACCGGCCCAGGACATCGTCAACAAGGCCCGTAAAGCAGGTTATGATGTTGGCGGGCTGGCGCCCCGGATGGCCCAGCAGGCAGGAAAACGTTCCTGAGCCACTCTCTGACCGGACACCCATCATTTCCAGGATCCAGAACCATGCCGTACAAGGGTACCGCCGATTTTCGCCATGACCATCCCGAAAAAACCGGTGTACTGATCACCAATCTGGGAACACCAGATGCCCCAACCACCTCTGCCCTGCGTCGCTATCTGGGGGAATTCCTCTGGGATCCCAGGGTGGTTGAAGTGCCGCGCCCGATCTGGTGGCTGATACTCCACGGCGTGATCCTGCGGCTGCGTCCCAGCCGGTCAGCCAAGGCCTATGCCGGCGTGTGGCAACCGGAAGGGTCGCCGTTGCTGATTCATACCGCCAGACAAGCCGAAGCGATTCGCAAGCAACTGCAAGCAAAACACGGCAACAACCTTCTGGTGGGATTTGCCATGAGATATGGCAACCCGGGAATTTCCAAGGTGCTTGATGAAATGCAGGCGCAGGGGGTCCGGCGGTTGTTGGTACTGCCCCTGTACCCGCAGTATTCCGCCTCAACCTCCGCCTCGACGTTCGACGCTATTGCCCATAATTTTACCCGTCGGCGCTGGCTTCCCGATCTGCGATTCGTGTCCCACTACCCGGACTATCCACCTTACATTGAGGCCATGGCAAACCATATCCAGGCGCACTGGGACAAGCATGGGCGCAACCAGAAACTGATCCTCTCCTACCACGGGGTTCCCCTGAAGTACCTTCAGCGAGGCGACCCGTACCACTGTGAGTGCCACAAGACTTCCCGCCTGCTGGCCGAGCGGCTTGGCCTCGGGAAGGATGAATACCTGACCACCTTTCAGTCACGTTTTGGCCGGGAAGAGTGGCTGCAGCCCTATACCGACGAAACCCTTAAAGCGCTGCCCCAAAAAGGCGTAACATCCATAGATGTGTTCTGCCCCGGTTTTTCGGCGGATTGCCTCGAAACCATCGAAGAGATTGACGAGGAAAACCGTGAGTACTTTCTGGCGGCCGGCGGCGAGAGCTTCTGCTACATTTCAGCGCTCAATGCCACGCCGGGACATATCGACGCTCTGACTCAGCTGATTGAGGAAAATCTGCATGGCTGGCAGGTGCCGCGCAACGAGCCCGAAGAACTGGCAGAAAGGGTCAGGCTCGCGGAGGAACAGAAACAGGCCCAGTACCCGGGCCGGGAGCTGTGAGATGAAACTGAACTGTGATTTGGGGGAAAGCTACGGTGCCTGGCGTATGGGCCAGGATGATCAGGTGATGCCCCTTATCGATATGGCCAACGTCGCCTGCGGCTTTCACGCCGGGGACCCGTCAGTTATGCAGAAAACCGTGGCTCTGGCAGCGAAGCACGGGGTGGAAATCGGCGCCCACCCCTCCTATCACGACCTCGCCGGGTTTGGCCGCCGCTCCATCAGCCACAGCCCTGAGGAAATTCAAGCCCTGATCCTCTATCAGCTTGGCGCACTGGAAGGACTATGCCGGGCCCAGGGCCTGACGCTGTCGTATGTAAAGCCCCATGGTGCGCTGAACAACGACATGATGCGGGACATGAGTACTCTGGAAGCCGTTATGGCCGCGGTTAGAAGCTACCGGCAGGATCTCCCGCTGATGCTCCCGGTGACGGTCAAACACAAACAACACCGGAAACTCGCAGACTATGTCGGCCTTCCCATCCTGCTGGAAGCCTTTGCCGACCGCGCCTATGACGACGAGGGCCAGTTGGTATCCCGCCGCCTTCCAGGGGCCGTACATCAGTCTGCAGACAAGATCGTTGATCAGGCGGTGTCCTTCGCTAAGAAAGGCGGAGTTTACAGTTCATCCGGTAACTGGCTGACACTGCCAGCCGACAGCCTGTGCGTCCACGGCGACAATGAGGCAGCACTGAGCGGTATTCGCGCGATTCGGAAAGCGTTGACCGCGGACTAGACGCACTCAAGAAACCATTTGAAAAATACGGGCGCTCTTCAGGGAGGTAAAAGACAGGGAAGGAAGAGAAAGTGGCGGTGGGCCAGGGATTCGAACCCCGGGAAGGCTACTAACCTTCGGCGGTTTTCAAGACCGCTGCATTCAGCCACTCTGCCAGCCCACCGTTTTCTCCACAGCCGTCATTGCGACAGCGGGGAGCATGATACCGGAATTCCTTTTCCTGTCAACGCCCTGGCCACATCGTCTTCCCTCCGCTTAAACATTAACGCTATTTAATGGAATCTGAGGAGCCGTTTTCTGTCGTAAATGATTGAAAGTTGTATATCTGGCATTATGATGAGTGTTAGATTCAAACGGTTGTGACACACAGACGGAGAAGATAATGGAAGACAGACGATTTGGCGTCCAGCAAAACCAGGGAGCCTATTCGACCACAGAAAAAGGTCGGGCGACGGGTATCAGTGCAGATGCCATGAATGTGCTGCGCAATACCTACATGCTGCTGGGAATGACTCTGGCATTCTCCGCACTGACTGCGTTCCTGAACATGAACGGCACACACCCCGGCTTCCTGATCACGATCGTAGGCTATATCGGCCTGCTGTTCGCGACCTATAAGCTCAAAAACAGCCCTTGGGGTATCGTAACGACCTTCGCCCTCACCGGCTTCATGGGCTTCACTCTTGGCCCGATCATTGGTCAGATGGTGGCCGCAGGCGCTTCCCAGATCGTCGCGAACGCCCTGGCCCTGACAGCAACCGCGTTTGTAGGTCTGTCTGCAACGGCCATTATCACCAAGAAAGACTTCAGCTTCCTGTCCAGCTTTCTGACAGCGGGCGCCTTCGTGCTGATTGGCGCGATGCTGCTGGCGTTCTTTATGCAGAGCTCCATCCTGCACCTGGCGGTGTCTGCTGGCTTCACCATCTTCGCTTCCATCATGATCCTGTTTGAAACCAGCCGGATCATCAACGGCGGGGAACGCAACTACATCATCGCCACTGTTGGCCTGTATGTGGCCATCTACAACCTGTTCGTCAGCCTGCTTCACCTGATGATGGCGTTCAGCGGCGACGACTGATCACTCTGGTGACAGGCAACTGCCAGAAAACCCCGGCCCCGGTCGGGGTTTTTTCATTCATGAGGTAAACTGTTCTCGGAACTCCAACAGGCAAACATGCGCATATGAGCCCGCAAACACTCTGCTCCTTCACCCTGGTCATTACCGGGGCGCCCTACTCATCCCAGGCACCACAAACAGCGCTCGCCTTCGCCAGGGCAGCACTGGCAAATGGCCATCGAATTGATCGGGTATTCCTCTACGGTGATGGCGTTCATCTGGCGTCGGCACTGACCAGCCCGCCTTCGGATGAGGTGAACTGGTCGCAAGCCTGGCAGGATTTCCTCGGAAGCCACGATATTGCCGGCTTTGCCTGTATTGCGTCGGCACTTCGGCGAGGTATTGTGGATCAGAGCGAACAACAACGCTATGAGCTGCCCGCCAACAACCTTGCCACGCCGTTCACCATCGCCGGCTTGGGCGAGTGGGTGGACAGCGTGGCGCATTCTGATCGCGTTATCTATTTTCACAACGGGGGTTGAGCCAAACATGGAGACGTTGGTTATCATTAGCCACGCGCCGTATTGCGACTGGACCGGCCGTGAGTCGCTGGACATGGCCTTTTCACTGGCCGCATTTGACCAGCCGGTGACGTTGCTGTTCACCGGCGAGGGCGTTAACTGGCTTCGCAAGGCCCAGCAGGCGGACGCCGTGCAGCAGAAATCGGTGGAGAAGAATCTGTCAGCCGCGCCAATTTTCGGCGTTTCCGCCCTGATGGCCGATCATAAGGCCTGTGAGCGGTATGGCCTCAACAAAGAGAATATGATGCCGGGCGTTACCGTGACCGCCCTGAGCGCCGATCTGATTGAGCGCTATGCCCACGTGGTCAACCTGAGTTGAACAGGCAAATATACATCCGGAGAGCGCATTGATGACAACCATCCATACCCTGCACATTGTCAACAAGCGGCCGGATCACCCGGCGTTTGGAGCGTGCCTGTCAAGCATCACAGACCAGGATGGCCTGTTGCTGACAGAATCAGGTGTGCTCGCCCTCGCGGACCGTGAAGCAGTACTGAAAGGTACCATTTATGCGTTGGCCCCCGACCTGCAGGCCAGAGCCATCACCGTCGATGGGCTTGACGTACAAACGATTGATTTTGACACCATGGTGGCCCTGACCACCGAGGCAACCAGAGTGATTTGCTGGTAATGACAATTCCGACGAGAAACAACGAAGGATTCCTGGAGGACGCCTGGGCCTGGTCACCTGACGTGGCCCGTGAAATTGCAGCGGACGACAACATTGAATTAACCGATAATCACTGGGAAATCATCGAATTCCTGAGGAAATTTTACAAACAACATGAAATATCACCACCTTCAAACAGGCTGTTTGTAAAAGCAGTCAGGGAGGCGTTTGATGAAGAGAAAGGCAACAGCATCTACCTGATGCAGCTCTTTCCCGGTACACCGGCCAAAACCGCCTGCCGCATAGCGGGTCTTCCAAGGCCTACGAACTGTCTATGAATCGTTGCGGGGTTTTCGACCGGGGTCAGACACCTCACCCAGAAAGCTGCTGAGGCCGTTCTCGAACAACCCCGAACCGAACCGGAGGAACTGGCGGGTAGACTCTTTCACCGTGCTTTCCGGCAGCTCCCGAAGGGTTTCTTCCACGCCCTCCCGTACACCCTGCCTGACCCTGGGCTCTATTTCCCGTGACGCATCGATAAGCTCCGCCACCTTGCGATCAAGATGTGGCCGTACAATGCCGAGCCAGAAGCCTGCCAGCACAAAAAGAACGACGCATCCTGTTGCCAGGGTCTGTATCGCGACTGCCCATACAAAATCCATACTGCCCTCCCGGTCAGCTCATTGCGCGAGTAACTTTGCTCCAAGCGCCTAGTTCAATACGTTGCTCACGATCAAAAACTGAATCGCGCCCGCCAGGGAACCCAATACTCCCCCAACCAGCATGAGTTGAATCTCTTCCTCTCGAAAAGCCGGCCGCAGGATATCCTGAAACTCCGCCGGCGCCAGCGACTTCATCTGCCCGGCCAGCACTCCGGCCACCACCGGTGCCCGTTCGCGGTTGAACGCAGGGTCCCCGAAGACATCACGAGTGGCCAGCACCGCTTTATGGTTCATGGCTTTTTTAAGCTCGGTGTACCCCGTCATCCCAACCGTAACCTGGGCGCCGAGCTTCATCACCATCGAGTTATCCAGCAGGGGCCTCAGATGCTTCTGTATAATCGCCCGCGTACGGTCACCACGGTTGCCGTTGATCATGGCATCAGCGACTTTCTCAACGGTAATCAGCTCCTCCGCCACCAACCTTGCCCATACGTCGCTGATCTCAGGCTGGCGTTGCAGGAACAGACCCTGCAAACGCCAGAACAGGAAACGCCGGGGTTTGAGCGGGCGGAAAATCAGGTTGATGGCAATCCAGTTGGTGAGAAATCCCACCACAAAGCCACCGACCGGCAATAGCCATGGTTCGGGGTAGCGTACCCAGGCGGGGGCTAACAAAGCCCCCAGCAGGCCGCCAATGATCGCCCCTCGGTTGATAACCGACCGCAACTCCACCGAGCCAGCTTCCCTGAAAATCCGGTTCATCAGGTCCGGATGGGTTTTCAGTTCCCGGCTCAACAATGCCTTCAAGTCAACGAGGTCATTGAGGTCATCCCCGAAATCTTCCACCAGGGACTCTATCCTCGACGGCAGCTGTTCCCGACCCCACCGATAGATGCGGTTCTTCATGAACAACGGGAGGTTGTCCCAGAGCACCGGCTGGATGTCATACATCACTTCGTCAATGTATTCGTCCATGCGCGGATTCACCTGGGAAATCACCTGCTCAACGATTCGTTGTGGCTCCAACTGCTGATAGACCGCGTTCAGATCACCAAACTGCTGCAGGGTGCGGTCAATACAGATATGGGCCATTTTCTCAGCCTTGCGGGGGATCACTCCCTGCCAGCCGATAACGCCAACACCCACGAACTGAATGGGATTGAAGGACATCTGGATCGCCAGCCAATTGGTAAACCAGCCGACAATAGCTGCCATGAGTGGCACAGAGAAAAGTGCTACATCAACCAAGACAAACCCCAGTGAATGATTGGCGGGCACGGTGGTGAGGACGCGCCGTAGTTTTGTATGACGGGCATTTTACCCATCGTTCGATTCAGATTATGTGACTGATAATGAAGTAAATCGAATTATCCGACATTGGCCGTTCCGCCACAGCAACGACGATAGCGCGGCACCCATAGCACTGACAAATACCCGCACCGAAAACAAAAAAAGCCGGCATTAGCCGGCTTCATGTCATACTTTCAGAATCTGCCTTATCTTACTGATAATAAGCGTTTTCTGTATAGGTATGATCGGTAACGTCGCGAACGGCCGTTATCTCAGGAACACGCTCCTTCAACGTCGATTCAACACCCTGCTTCAACGTAAGGCTCACTGCGCTGCAACCCTGGCAACCCCCACCAAATCGCAGAACGGCAATGGATTCCTCGGCCACTTCCACCAGAGAGACTTCACCACCGTGAGCCGCGAGGTTGGGATTGATTTCCGACGCCAGGATATACTGGATACGATCCGGTAAGGGCGCGTTCTCATCAACGTTAGGCACCTTGGCGTTAGGTGCTTTGATGGTCAGCTGCCCGCCCATCTGATCCTTGGAGTAGTCCACAAAGGCTTCTTCCAGGAACGGCACCGAATTATGATCGAGAAACAGCGTGAACTTGCCCAGATCAACCTGCTCGTCCGTCGGCACGATTTCGTTCGGCGGGCAGTAGGCAAGACAGGTCTCGGCGTTCTTTGTGCCGGGCTGGGTTACAAAAATACGGACACCCATGCCCTCCACATCCTGTTTTTCAATAAGTTGTGCAAGGTAATCCCGAGCGGGATCTGTCACCGTAACCAATGCCATAGTTGCAACCCGTTTGAAAGTGTTCCCTTATTTTAAGTGAGATCGCTGCAACATGAAAGACCAAGTAAAATAGTCAGACTTTAAGTGCTCCATTGATCAACATCATCAGGCCGTGGGACGACAACCGCCATTTTTGCTATGATCGCGCGCCATTGAGACAAAAACGACTTCCGGAAGTAATTTATATGACCGACCGCAACGCTCGTCTGGACCGCCTGGAACAGCTTGGCAACGCCCTGAAAGAACGCATCATCGTCCTCGATGGTGGCATGGGCACCATGATCCAGAACCTGAAACTGGACGAGGCAGCGTTCCGTGGCGACCGGTTTGCCGATTATGACCGAGAGGTTCAGGGCAACAATGACCTGCTGAACCTGACCCAGCCCGCCCTGCTCCGCAATATTCACGCGGACTATCTTGAAGCGGGCGCTGACATTATTGAAACCAACACCTTCAACTCCACCCAGTTGTCGCAGGCCGACTATGGTCTCGAGTCAATTGCGAAGGAATTGAATGTTGAAGCGGCAAAACTGGCGCGCCAGATTGCGGACGAATTTACCGCCCGCAACCCCGAAAAACCGCGTTTCGTGGCTGGTGCGGTTGGCCCAACCTCTCGCACTGCCTCCATTTCACCGGATGTGAACAACCCGGGCTATCGCAACGTCGATTTCCAGACCCTGGTGGACAACTATTACGAAGCGGTGGAAGGCCTTGTTCAAGGTGGCTCTGACCTGATCCTGATCGAGACCATTTTCGATACATTGAATGCCAAGGCAGCAATCTACGCTACCCAGCAATACTTCATCGACAGCGGCATCGAACTGCCGATCATGATTTCCGGCACGATTACCGATGCTTCAGGCCGCACCCTGTCAGGCCAAACCACCGAGGCGTTCTGGAATTCCGTGTCTCACGCCAGGCCCGTTTCAGTCGGTCTTAACTGTGCCCTCGGTGCAGACGCCCTTCGCCCCTACGTGGAAGAGCTCTCGAACAAGTCGACGACCTACGTCAGCGCCCACCCCAATGCCGGGCTGCCGAATGAATTTGGCGAATACGACCAGACGCCGGAAGAGATGGCGGAGATTATTGAAGGCTTTGCCCGTGATGGATTTCTGAACATCATCGGTGGTTGTTGTGGCTCACGCCCGGATCATATCGAGGCCATCGCGGATGCAGTTGCCAAGTATCCGCCCAGGAAGATACCGAACCAGAAACCCGCCCTGAGACTATCCGGCCTTGAACCGTTTACCGGCGACGAGAACACCCTGTTCATCAACGTGGGCGAACGTACCAACGTGACGGGCTCCAAGCGCTTCCTTCGGCTGATCAAAGAAGAGCAGTACGAGGAGGCCCTTAGCGTCGCTCGCGATCAGGTAGAAAACGGCGCCCAGATCATTGATATCAACATGGATGAGGGCATGCTGGATTCGAAGGACGTTATGGTGACGTTCCTCAATCTTGTTGCCTCGGAGCCCGACATCTCCCGCGTTCCCATCATGATTGATTCCTCCAAGTGGGAAGTGATCGAGGCTGGCCTGCGCTGCATTCAGGGCAAGGCGGTGGTGAACTCCATCAGCCTGAAGGAAGGCGAGGAGGAATTCCTCAAGCGCGCCCGGGACTGCATGCGTTACGGTGCGGCTGTTGTGGTCATGGCGTTCGATGAGGACGGCCAGGCGGATACCTTTGAGCGCAAGACGGAGATCTGCAAGCGCTCCTACGATCTCCTCGTTGGTATCGGCTTCACTGCCGGCGACATCATTTTCGATCCCAATATCTTCGCCATCGCCACCGGCATTGAGGAACATAACAATTACGCGGTGGATTTCATCAACGCCAGCCGCTGGATTCGCGACAACCTGCCCCACGCATCCATTTCCGGCGGCGTCAGCAACGTATCCTTCTCCTTCCGCGGTAACGATGCCGTGCGTGAGGCCATCCACTCGGTGTTCCTGTACCACGCCATCAAGGCCGGCATGAACATGGGCATCGTCAATCCCGGCCAGCTCGTGATCTACGACGAGATCGACCCTGAACTGAAGGGGCTGGTCGAAGACGTGGTGCTCAACCGCCGCGACGACGCCACCGACCGACTGCTTGAGATTGCCGAGCGCTATCGCAGCAAGGGCGGCAAGACCCAGGAAGAGGATCTTGCCTGGCGCGAGTGGCCAGTTGAAAAACGGGTGGAGCATGCCCTGGTCAAGGGTATTACCAACTACATCATTGAAGACACCGAAGCCTGTCGACAGCGCGCCGCCCGCCCGATTGAGGTTATTGAAGGCCCGCTGATGGACGGCATGAACGTGGTTGGCGACCTGTTTGGTGACGGCAAGATGTTCCTGCCCCAGGTGGTCAAGAGCGCCCGCGTGATGAAGCAGGCAGTAGCCCACCTGATTCCCTATATCGAAGCCGAAAAATCAGGCGATCAGCAAGCCAAGGGCAAAATCCTGATGGCAACGGTCAAAGGCGACGTACACGATATCGGCAAGAACATCGTGGGTGTGGTGTTGCAGTGCAATAACTATGAGGTCATTGACCTCGGCGTGATGGTACCCTGCGACAAGATCCTGGATGTGGCAAAAAAGGAAAATGTCGACATTATCGGCCTCAGTGGCCTGATCACACCGTCGCTGGATGAAATGGTCCACGTTGCCAAGGAAATGCAACGGCTGGACTTCAACATCCCGCTGATGATTGGCGGCGCCACTACCTCGAAGGCACACACTGCGGTCAAGATCGAACCCCAGTATAAGAACGACATCGCCCTGTATGTCTCCGATGCATCGCGCTGCGTGAACGTTGCCTCCCAGTTACTGAGCAAGACCGCCAAACCTGCACTGGTGGAGGGCGCACGCACCGAATACGATGAGATTCGGGAGCGCCGCAAAAACCGGGGTGAACGCACCAAACTGGTCTCATTAAAGGAAGCCCGGGATCGCGCCCCGAACATCCGTTTCGACGGTTACCAGCCGCCCAAGCCAGCTTTTACCGGTGTGCGCTCCTTTGAAACGTATGACCTGGAAAAACTGGTGGACTACATCGACTGGACGCCCTTCTTTATTTCCTGGGATATGTCCGGCAAATACCCCGCCATTTTCGATGATCCAAAGCGGGGGGAAGCCGCCAGGACACTGTTCGACGATGGCCAGCAAATCCTTCAGCAGATGATCAATGAGAAACGCGTTTCGGCTAAAGCGGCGATCGGCTTCTGGCCCGCCAACCGCCGTGGCGATGACATTGTGCTCTACACCGACGAAACCCGGGAAAAGGAACTCACCACACTGCACCACCTGCGACAGCAGGATGACAAAGCGCCGGGCAAGCCGATGATGACGCTGTCGGATTTTGTTGCGCCGGAAGGTGACGGCCCCGTGGATTACATGGGTGGTTTTGCCGTAACCACCGGCATTGGCGCCGAAGAGTTTTCGCTGGAATTCAAGGATCGCAACGACGATTACAACGCCATCATGGTTAAGGCCCTGGCGGACCGCCTTGCGGAAGCCTTTGCCGAACACCTGCATGAACGGGTACGGAAGGAATTCTGGGGTTATGCCGAAGACGAGGCATTGAGAAATGACGACCTGATCCGTGAACGGTACCGGGGCATCCGGCCAGCGCCCGGCTATCCCGCCTGCCCGGATCACACGGAGAAAGCGACCTTGTTCGACCTCCTCGACGCACCGGCAAACGCTGGCCTGGAGCTGACCGAGCACTTCGCCATGTTCCCGACCGCGGCCGTTTCCGGATGGTACTTCTCCCATCCTGAATCAAAATATTTCGCGGTGGGTAAGATTGGCGTGGATCAGGTTGAAGACTACGCAACACGAAAGGGAATATCCAAGGCCGAAGCGGAGCGATGGCTGGCACCCAGCCTTGCATACGACCCAGCGGAATAACAACCTGGAGGCCGCCTTTACACATTAGCGGGAGCGCAGCATGACGGATCAGAAAGACAACGAGCAAGCACCCGCAAAGCCTGCCAGAAAAGGACCGGGAGTTTTCAAAGTGATGCAGAGCATCCTTGCCGGCGCGCTTGGCGTTCAGTCCGACAAGCGCCGTGAGGAGGATTTCTCAAGCCACAGTCCCTGGCCATACATCATCGCCGGCATTCTGTTCACGGTCGGCTTCGTGGTTACCCTGGTGGTGGTCGTCAAGCTGGTGCTTGCCGGCCAGTAGCAATTACTGCCCGGATACCCAGACAACGGCGAAGGCAACGACCAGCATCACCAGCAAAACGGCGGCAACGGCGTCGGCCTGACTGTCGGTTCTCGCGGTCTTCTTCATACTCTTTCCTCGCTATGTCGTTATTGTCGGTTTTTTTCGCGCACGCCCCTTTAAACTTAGGCGTGAAATCGTGATCAGTCCAGCAATATCTGGTTTTCTATATCACCTTAGTCGATAAACATATTTGGAAATAATCATTTTAAGAATAATGGCACGGTGATATTCTGCCTCGCAAGAAAAGGCACTAAAGCCCTATTTCCAGCGTTTCAGCAGGACGTTCCACTATGTATGTTTATGACGAACACGACCGGCAAATGGCTGCCGAGCGCGTTGCACAATTCCGTGACCAGACCGAGAGGGCTCTGGCTGGCGAGCTGAGCGAAGACGAGTTTCTTCCACTGCGACTTCAGAACGGATTGTATGTACAGCGTCTTGCCCCGATGTTGCGCATCGCGGTGCCGTACGGGATGCTCCGCTCTGCCCAGCTTCGCCGTCTGGCACGCATAACCCGTGACTATGACAAAGGTTATGCGCACTTTACAACCCGCCAGAACGTTCAGCTCAACTGGCCGGAAATCGAAGATGTCCCGGATATCCTGGCCGAGTTGGCGGAAGTGGAAATGCACGCCAACCAGACCAGCGGCAACTGCATCCGCAACACCACCACAGATCAGTTTTCCGGTGTGCAGGCGGACGAAATTACCGACCCGCGCCCTTATTGCGAAATCATCCGTCAGTGGTCCACCTTCCACCCGGAATTCGCCTTTCTGCCGCGCAAGTTCAAGGTAGCCGTCAATGCCTCAGAGCATACCGACCGCGCCGCTATTCAGGTGCACGATATCGGCCTGCAGATGATGCGCAATGACAAAGGCGAACTTGGTTTCCGCGTTCACGTGGGCGGTGGCCTTGGACGTACGCCGATGGTCGGCCCGGTTATCCGTGACTTCCTGCCGGAGCTGGACTTGCTCACGTATCTTGAAGCCGTGCTCCGTGTTTACAACCGTTACGGGCGCCGTGACAACAAGTTCAAGGCCCGCATCAAGATTCTGGTGAAGGCACTGACACCCGAAGGCTTTGCAGCGAAGGTGGAAGAGGAATGGTCCCACATCAAGGACTCCCCTACGCGCCTGACCCAGGAAGCCATTGAGCAGTTCAAAGGGTATTTCACCGAGCCGGACTACGAGCAGGTTCCGGACGTGAAGGACGTATTGGCAACCCAACGCTTCGAAAACCGTGAGTTTGATCAGTGGATTGGCCACAACGTGGATACCCACAAGAATCCGGGTTACGCCATTGTGACACTGACCATGAAGAAAACCGGCACGCCGCCGGGCGATGTCAGTGATCGTCAGCTCGAGCAGATTGCCGACCTGGCGGATCAGTACAGCTTTGGCGAGGTGCGGGTTACGCATCAGCAGAACGTGGTTCTGGCGGATGTCCGGAAAGATCAACTGTTCGAGCTTTGGCAAGCCATTACGCCGATGGACTTTGCCACCGCGAACCTGAATACCCTGACCGACGTTATCTGCTGCCCCGGTGGCGATTACTGCGCCCTGGCGAATGCGAAGTCTATTCCTGTGGCGGAGTCCATTCAGCGCCAGTTCGATGATATGGACTATCTGTACGACATCGGCAACATAGATCTGAACATTTCCGGCTGCATGAACGCCTGTGGGCACCACCACGTGGGCAACATCGGCGTTCTTGGTGTTGATAAGAAGGGTCAGGAGTTCTACCAGATCAGCCTGGGCGGCTCCTCTCACCACGATGCCGCGATTGGCAAGATTCTCGGGCCCTCTTTTGCCCGGGAAGACATGCCGGAAGTGATGCAGAAAATCATTAATGTGTACGTCGATAACCGGACTGAGGAAGAGCCTTTCCTGGATACGTATCGCCGTATTGGCATTGAGCCATTCAAGGAGCGGGTTTATGCCTGATGTAATCACCAGTGACGGAAGTATTCGTCAGGACGATTGGGTTGTTGTGCCAAGGCCAGCAGATGGGGAGTCTCTGGATATTCCCGAGCAACCTGCCCTGATTCCGGCCGACCTATGGTTGGCGGGCAAGGAGCACTTTGAGGACCGTGATGATATCGGTGTGTGGCTCGACAGCCATGATGAGCCGGAGACTCTGGCTGGCGTGGTGAATGAGCTGCCGGTGATTGCAGTGAACTTCCCGAAGTTCAGCGATGGCCGCGGTTACAGTATCGCGCGGCTGCTTCGCGAGCGCCTGAATTACCAAAATGAGCTTCGTGCGGTTGGGGATGTGCTTCTGGACCAGTTGCAGTTTATGAAGCGGTGCGGTTTTGATACGTACGTACTGCGCGCCGACAAGGATATCAACAAGGCAGCTCGTTGCCTGAACTTCTTTACCCAGGGGTATCAGGCGGCGACGGATACGGACGAGCCGCTGTTCCGCCGTCGGGCTTCCTGACTCTCAGTATTCTTTTTACTCCCCAGACGAACAAAGAGGGAGCTGATGACCAAAACACGCCTCAGGACTTCCTGTTCAGGTTGGGCTCCACCATCCCGGGGTTTGAAGGGCGTCGCGGAAATAGACATCACGGACAACGCCAATACGGTAGTCATTGAGGGATTCGAGGGAATCGATGTTTTTGAGCGGGTTGACCGGGTCATGCATCAAGTGCATCTGGCAAATGTGGTAAGGTTTGGTGAACTGAACGGCCCTGGCGCGGTCATCGTTGTAGGAAATACCTTCAATGATGTCCATTTCGCCTCGCTCGAATGCACCGAACACTTCTGGCCAGGTGCCTGCCCGAAACTCTATGTCCAACCCTGACTGACGGGCCACTTCACGGACAATAT
>NZ_ABCP01000003.1 GCF_000170835.1 Marinobacter algicola DG893 | reverse complement strand
CCTACAGGGACGTATTCACGGGCGTTTTTTGGAAAGGTTTTCCCGGCATGCGACCTACACCAAGTGTCGCAATTAAGGAGGTAACCACAATGGACCCGAACTCCCTGAAAGCATTCCTGACAATCGTAGACCAAGAGTCGTTCTCCGAGGCGGCAGAGCTGTTGCACCTGACTCAGCCAGCAATCAGCAAACGACTGGCAGCGTTGGAGAACCAATTGGGAACGAAGCTGATCGACCGGAGTAATAGACAGGTCCGCTTAACGGACGCAGGGGCACGCCTGCTGCCCCATGCCCGGCGAATTCTGGATGAAGTGCACAATGCCCGACAGGCGCTGTCAGATCGCGAGGGATCGGTTTCAGGACAGCTATCAGTGATAGCCAGCCACCACATTGGACTGCACCACCTTCCTGCCTGGTTGCGGCGGCTGAACCGGGATTTTCCGGAGGTGTCACTGGAACTGCAGTTCATGGATTCTGAAAGCGCCTTCGGGCAGATGCGCAAACGCACGGCCGAGTTAGCGTTTGTGACGCTCAGTGAAAGCATGGATCAGGCGTTCGACGTGCACGTGCGCTGGGAAGATGCCATGGCCTTCGTGGTTTCGCCGGAGCACCCACTAGCGTCGCTGAAAAAGCCCGGGTTAGAACACCTGTCCCGCTATGATGCTCTGCTTCCAGAGGCCGGCACTGCCACCTACCGATCCATCAGCCGGCTGTTTCTTGACGCAAGCCTACCCCTGAAAATCCAGATGCCAACCAACTACCTGGAAACCATTAAAATGATGGCCAGTGTGGGGCTCGGTTGGAGCGTGCTGCCGGTAAGCATGGTCGACGACTCACTCACCGTACTTTCCGTACCCCATTCCGTAAGCCGAATCCTCGGCGGTATTGGCCTAAAAGGCCGGTCGCTGAGCCCACAGGCCCAGGCTTTACTGGATATCGCTGCAGACCTTCAGTAAAACACGCGGTAACCCTCACAGCGACACTAATCATTGCTCCGGCGGCGGCCTCAGGCCCCGCCAGGTAATGACAATAGCAATGGCCATGGCCGCTGCTCCGCCCCAGAAAGCGGCTGAAGTACTGAAACCATCCACCAGAAATCCCGACAACCAGGCACCCAGTGCGCCACCGGCACCGAAGGTCAGCCCGCTGTAGAGCGCCTGCCCCTGACCGTGATGATGCTGCCCGAAGAAACCCTGGATATACTGCACGGAAATCGCGTGCAGGGCGCCGTAAGAGGCTGCATGCAGCAACTGCGCAAAAATCAGCACCGCCACCATATCCGTCACTTCCGCAATCAACACCCAGCGAATCATCGTCAACGCCAGAGCCGCAATCGCAATCTGTCGCACGGTGAAATTACGAGTCAGCCGATGCATCACCAGGAACAAACCAATCTCCGCCAGCACTCCCAGCGACCACAACAACCCAATCGCCAACTTACCGTACCCATGCTGCTCCAGGTGAATACTGAAAAACGTGTAGTACGCCCCATGGGACACCTGCAGCAGAAAGTTCATCAGAAAGAACGTTACCACCGCCGGGTGAGTCACGATCGCCTTCAGGCTGCCCTTGGGCGCCGGTGGCTTACGCTCCCCCCGCTCCGACGGCACCAGAAACGCCGACACTGCAATCCCGGCAAACACCGGCAACAACAGCCACGGCAACAGAGTGATCGGGATGAGCTCAAGAATCCCGCCCACCAGCGCCACCGCACCAATAAACCCTACCGAGCCCCACAACCGCACCTTGCCGTATTTTTCACGCTGCGTTCCCAGTGACCGCAGGGTGATCACCTCATAAAGCGGCAAAATCGCATTCCAGAAGAACGTGAACGCCAGCATCACCAACAACAGCCCGTAAAACCCGGGCTCCATGAACACGCCGACGAAGAACAGCGACCCTGTAATGGCACCAAACCGAACCAGCCGTACCCGTTGGCCGGTCCGATCTCCAAGCCATCCCCACACACTGGGTGCCACTATCTTGGTCAATTGAATCGTCGCCATCAGCGTGGCGATCTCAAGGTAGGAGAAGCCCCTGCCTTCCAGATACAGGGACCAATACGGCAGCAAGCCGCCGAGGAGAGCGAAAAACCAGAAGTAGAGGTTGGATAGTCGCCAGTAAATACGGATCTCTCCAGAGAGTTATCACAAATGCTCAATCGCTCCGGAGAATAGGGCTATTCAAAACCGTGGAGCGCCAGGGATGGCGCGACCGAGCCCTACAGGGACGTATTCACGGGCGTGTTTTGAATAGCCCTATTCTCCGGGGCAGGCTCCGTTTGGCCAGTTCTGGCAGGTCAGTCGATGGTACTGTCAGGCCTGCCCAATATTAGGCGTAGACACAGTGACATCCCCATTCTGGCCACGATGGCGCAGATAATGATCCATCAACACAATGGCCATCATCGCCTCCGCAATCGGCGTCGCACGAATACCCACACAGGGATCATGCCGTCCCGTGGTAATCACCTCCACAGGATTGCCATGCACATCAATACTCCGCCCCGGCAACCGCAAGCTGGACGTCGGTTTCAACGCAATACTGGCAAGGATCGGCTGCCCCGACGAAATTCCGCCAAGAACACCTCCGGCATGGTTCGACAGGAACCCTTCAGGGGTTAACTCATCCCGGTGCTCTGTGCCTTTTTGGTCAACACACCCAAAGCCGGCGCCAATCTCAACACCCTTCACCGCATTGATGCTCATCAACGCGTGAGCCAGGTCCGCGTCCAGACGGTCAAAAATCGGCTCACCCAAGCCGGGAGGAACACCCTCAGCGACCACATTGATACGGGCACCGATGGAATTGCCCTCCTTGCGCAGGGCATCCATGTAGGCTTCCATTTCCGGCACCTTATCGGCATCCGGGCAGAAAAACGGATTCTGGTGAACCTGATCCCAATCGATCTTCTCAATGCGGATCGGTCCCAACTGGGAGAGATAGCCCCGAATCGTGATGCCAAGGCGCTGCTCCAGAAATTTCCGTGCAACGGCACCGGCGGCGACCCGCATCGCTGTCTCGCGTGCAGAAGACCGGCCTCCACCCCGATAATCCCGAACACCGTACTTATGCATGTAGGTATAGTCGGCATGGGCAGGACGGAACTGCTCCGCGATCTTCGAATAATCCTTTGAGCGCTGATCGGTATTCTCGATCACCAGCCCGATGGGCGTGCCCGTGGTCTTACCTTCGAACACCCCCGACAGAATCTTCACCTCATCCGCTTCCCGGCGCTGGGTGGTATGCCGCGATGTGCCGGGCTTGCGGCGGTCCAGATCCCGCTGCATATCAGCCTCGGACAGCTCAAGCCCCGGAGGGCAACCATCAATTATGCACCCGAGCGCAGCCCCGTGGCTCTCACCAAAGCTGGTCACCGTAAACAATTTTCCGAAGCTATTTCCTGACATGATTCAGCATCTTATCCAGGGTATTTAATGTAAGTCTTCAGCAGTCAACAGAAACACACCGTCGCCGCCATTCTCAAATTCCAGCCAGGTAAACGGCATATCCGGATAGGCTTCCTGTAACGCCACCCAGCTATTCCCGACCTCAACAATCAAGAGGCCACCAGGGTTCAGGTAATCGGCTGCCCTCGCGAGTATCCGATGGGCGATGTCCAGCCCATCTCTCCCGGCTGCAAGGCCAAGTTCCGGTTCGTGGCCATACTCCGCCGGCATATCCGCAATATCGTCAGCGTCCACATAGGGAGGGTTGCTGAGGATGACATCGTATCGCCCTTCAAGCCCATCGAACACATCGGCGCGCACAGTGCTTACCCGGTCACCGACCTCGTGGTAGTCGATGTTGACCGCCGCCACGTCGAGGGCGTCGGTAGAGATATCCGCAAGGTCCACCTCGGCATCCTCGAATACACTCGCAGCTGCAATGCCAATACAGCCACTGCCAGTGCACAAGTCCAGGATCCTGCCGACGGGTTTGTTACCCAGCCAGGGCTGCAACCCGCCTTGAATCAGCTCTCCCAACGGTGAGCGAGGTACCAGCACGCGTTCATCCACATGAAATGGCAGCCCCATGAACCAAGCCTCGCCCAACAGATAAGCCAGGGGAACCCTGTCGTCAATCCGGCGCTGCATGCGCTCAAGGATCAGCGCACGTTCTTCCCGTGTCAGCCGCGCATCCAGGAACAAAGTATTGTTTTCCAGAGGCAAATGGAGGCTGCGCATAACCAGTTGAACAGACTCATCCCACACGTTGTCCGTGCCATGGCCAAAATACAACGGCGAGTCGGCAAAACGGGATGACACGTATCGTAGGTAATCCCTAACGGTATGCAGGTCTTCAATCGGGCTGCTCAAAACGCTCTTCCTGTCCGGAAATGATCAAAGCGCAGGATTATACGCTCTTTCCACCACCGGCTGCAGCCTCCCTGCTTCAGCGTTCATATCGCCAGTGGGCCGGAACTGTTCTGATTCTCTTCGTATCGGTCCAGCGCGGCGGCCATGCGCTCCCGTCCTAGCTGAATCAGCTCAGGCGCCTTGTGGTAGTCATAGCTGCGACTGGCATTCTTGGGAATGTTTACCAGTAAATCGGGTGGATACCCGGCGATTTTGTATTGTACCAAGGCGCTTTGCATGGTCTCGATGGTCAGGTTCATGACATCGAACTTACCGATACCCAGCTTATCCCAGTCAATCGTCTCGTGATCGTCCTGGTGTTTCTTCGGTTCCGATTTTATCGCAGGCGTCTTTTTGTTGTTCTCGTTCTTCGCCACCGCCTTGCTGATTTTCTCTTCCGGTGAGCTCGACGAGCCACCCTCCTTTTTAGGACTGAAGGTCTTCAGGGCGTCCCAATCAAACCAACGGGAGGCCTTGTCACGGATTTTCTCGACCCATTCCTCGGTATCACCGTCATCCTCGGGATTTTCGAATGCAGCATCCGGCAATCTGCGCCCGCGGTCGTCTTCTCCGCTGAGGTTCACGGCCACAATCATATCGGCATGGGAGGAAATGGTCGGAATGATGGGCAGTGGGTTGAGCAAGGCTCCATCCACCAACACGCGTCCATTCAACACCAAAGGCGTCACCACACTGGGTATGGCAACCGATGCCCGGATGGCCTGATCCAACGGCCCTTCCTGAAACCATATTTCCTTGTGGGCAAGGAGATCCGTCGCCACAGCGGTGTAGGCAATTGGAAGGTCTTCAATTCGGGTATCTCCAATCATTTCCCGCACCACGGAAAATATTTTTTCTCCACGAATGGCGCCGACGGAGCTAAAAGTCACATCCAGCAGTTTCAGCACATCGAACTGCCCCAAACCGGTTACCCAGTCCTTGTAATCCTTCATTTTACCAGCTGCAAACACACCCCCAATCAAAGCCCCCATGGAACAGCCGGAGATAGCGACAATGTCGTAGCCCCTTTCAACCAATATCTCAATCGCGCCTATATGGGCGTAGCCCCTGGCCCCGCCGCTACCAAGCGTCAGCGCAACGGTTTTGCCCTTACCAGGGGCAGACGGCCCGAGATCGCCTTTCTCGGAGGTCGACTGAGCAGCGGATATGCCGGTGCTCGTGACAATCTGGGAGATGTCGTCTGCTGGCTTCTGCTCTTCATCCTGAAGCTCGGTCTCGGATGGCCCGTTCATCCCCATCACCTCGTAATTACCATCACTTCAACCCGGTCACCTTGACGGTCGGGATTTGGTATCACAACCGTGGGGCCAACCGTGATTATCATCTGACGGCTTTCTGAAACGCCACTTTTGGCCAATACCTGGGACAGTGACTGTGCTGCCGCTTCCGCCCGCTCCATAGACGCTTCCAGGGTTTCATTTTCCTTTAGCTGGGAATAGGCCGTCAGTATTACCCGGGCATCGGCCTCGCCGGCCCAGTCATTGATGATGCGGCGATCGGCCCCACTCCACTCAAAGCGGTAGGTGATGCCACCCTGCCAGGGCACAATCACCGGCCCCTTGATTCTCGCGCTCTCGTTGCCCATTCCGGGAATCTCGGTTCCCTGAGGGGCCACCAGATGTTCAACCCAGACAAACTGGCGCTGATTGGCGCGGGTAACCGTATACACCAGCGTCAGCCATGGCTGGCCGTTCTCATCGATCGAACCGGCAACAAGATAGTCCTGATTGTTGTCCCGCCCATAGAGGCTGGATTGATCGAAAATCTGGTTGGCCCATACGTTACTGCGCCCGCAATTCCTTCCGGAACACTCAAACAGTATCTGGGCGCCACGGGTCTGCAGTTCCCTTAGATAGTGATCGCGAGCCTCTTCACGGTTGGCGCCGCCCTGAACTTCGTATAACTGCCCGACGCCCTTGACCGGGAGCCGGGCCATGGACGCGGAGCGAATCTCGTTGTTCACCTCACGGACCGGACTGAACAAAACCAGGTGCCCCGGCGACTTAATGCTGATTTCCTGCTCAAGGCGCGCTTCCGGAAACGGTTCCGGCGGCGGCATCTGAGCCAACGCCATGGTCGAAAAACCCATGAAAATGGCGACACTCCAACCTACTAATTGCGACAAGCGCTTATTCTGCATCGTCTAAAAAGCCTCTGACTGCATCAATGACGGGTTCAACATCCCCGTCCAGGTGGCAATGGTGGCCTCCGGGCACGGCCACCACATCCAGGTTCGCGACGGCATACAAACGTGAATCGAGTTCCGGGCGACTGGCCAGGAGCCCCTGCGTCGCACGCAGGAACCGCGTTGGCGTGACAACCTTTTTCAGACAAGCGGTGACCTGAGCCTCATCCATCATCATCATCGATGGGTGACGTAAACGTGGATCGGTTTGCCACACGAACCCCTCTCCGGAGGGTTTCATGCTACGCGCAACCAACATCCGAGCAGCCTCAGGCGACAAGGGAATCATACCGCCCTCCCGAGCCTTGGCTGCCGCACCAATATCAGGGTATACGACCGCCTTCCCGGAACCCGTCATTCGTTTGATGATCGACTTGCGCATCTGCCCGATCACCTCATCCGGTTTACGGCTGATCGGCCCTATGCTGTCGATCATGACCAACCGGCGTACACGCTCCGGAAATGCCGCCGCGTATAGCACGCTGACGATACCTCCAAGTGAATGGCCCACCAGATCAACCTGCCCTTCCGGTGAGTCTTTGAAATGGGTCTCAATCAGTTCCGCGAGGTCCGCCACGTAATCCATCAACTGGTAACCCTGACCTTCAGGTCGGTGTCCGGAGCGCCCATGTCCTGCCATATCGAGAGAGTAGACATCGCGTTTGCCCGCTAACGCCGGGGCCAACCTGGCAAATGACAAAGCATTGTCCAGCCAGCCGTGGAGCATCAGCACCGGCCAGGTTTCAGAGGCTGCGTCAGCGGGCCAGTGCAAGCCAGCAAGTTCAATGTGCTTAAGGGACCAGTTGATGTCCCGACACGTCATTGTTGTATCAGGTGGGGTTTCCAGAACGGTGTCATTCATTGAAGCGCTTACATTGTATGGGTGGGTCGATCCGAGCTCAATGAACCCGCCAGGTAGGACTCGATTTTGGTACGCGCGGTTTCGTCTTCACCATCGAACTGCACGCCAATGCCCGCTGCACGGTTGCCCTGAGCACCCTTCGGAGTAATCCAGATCACCTTGCCCGCCACGGGGATCTTTTCCGGCTCATCCATCAGGTTGAGCAACAGGAACACTTCATCGCCCAATTGATACTGCTTTTGCGTGGGAATAAACAACCCGCCCTGCCGGATATAAGGCATGTAGGCCGCGTAGAGTACCGCCTTATCCTTGATGGTCAGCGTGAGAATGCCACTGCGTGCGCCAAAACCAGGCCCCATAGTAAACACCTTTCTCTGTGTTGATAGCTCTGTATAGATAGCAATCGGAGTCAATAAACTCCTGATATTCCGCAATCATAGCAGTAGTTGTTCATCACTGCCCTATCCTGCCGCGCCATTGACCACTCTGTTTATCCCGTAGCTGGTCTGCGGCGCGGCATGAGTTTCTGCCATGCGATCAGCAACCGGCCCGCTTCCAACTCAGGGTTCACGTTGTAAACGCCAGCCGACCTGGACTCGTGTATCGCATCCAGGAGCTCATGAGCACGCCAGGAAGGATTGTTTCTGGCAAGGAACGTTAACATGTCCGCCGCTTCCGCATCCCTTGGCTCACCGCCGACACTGATGCGGGCAAGGTCACCAGCCCAGCCCTCAAATAGCCATAGAGCGCTTTCAAGCCCCATCGCCTTGAATGGCTTCGCAGCCTCGGAAAGAGTGAGCTGCCCCTTCATGAAATGGCGGAAGTTGTCCAACGCCTCATCCCGCAGGCTGATAAACTCTCCGGTAGCGTATTCCAGGGCCAGCCGCGGCGCATTGGCTGCCAGTGCCAGCGCCTTGGCACACTGCTCCGGTGTTGGCCTGTTGTCGCCATCCATCGCTCTGACCGCCGTCGCCAGCCAGCCAGCAGCCTGATCTCCATCCGGTGTGGCGATCAGCAAACTCTGGCAGCGGGAACGAATCGTCGGCAATACCGGCCTGCCACTCTCCTGCAGCAGCAGAAGCACAACGTCTTCAGCAGGTTCTTCAAGGGTTTTTAGCAGAGCGTTGGCGGAATTGATGTTCAACTGGTCCGCCCGATCAATAATGGCCACCTTGCGGGAAGCCACCTGGGGAGAGCCGACCGCGAACGCGGACAGCGAACGAATCTGATCAATCTTGATCATCCGTGATTTTTCGGGTGCGTAAGTTCGGATATCCGGATGGGTGCCCGCGGCGACCAATTCGCACTGCTTACAGATGCCGCAAGGGGAACCTGCATCCATGTCCGCCTTCTCACAGACCAGCAAACCGGCGAGCGCATTGGCAAACAAACGCTTTCCCACGCCGTTCTCGCCCGTCACCATCAGGGCATGGGGCATCCGGTTACCGGCGATGCGTTGGAGCAGTCGGCCCCAGGCGTCTTCAAGCCATGCCATGGTTGCTATGGATGCGTTCACGTATTCACCCCTTTGATGAACTGGTTGACGGCCGATCCGCCTGTCGTTTCATCGTGGCCAGCAATCGCTTCATTTTCGCCAACTCGCCATGATGACCGGTTTCGGAATCCCGGCCATAGTAATGTTTGTTGATCAATCGGGCAAAAGCCGTTGCCGTGCCCGCCGCTGCGGGTTTTGCCTGGGCAAGCCTGAAAGCCAGTTGGGCGGGCGTTTCGCCGTGACGCACCGGCACCCCCGCGCGGTCACACAATCGATACCAGCGGTTGACGAGACGACCAATCGGGTGCCGGCTTTCCACGCGGCGGTACTGCCAGGCGGTAACCAAACCCGCCAGCAACAACGCCGCACCGACAATACCCGCGGTGATATAGCCAAGCTCCCGCATTCCTATCCCCCCGGGCAAACGCGACATCAGGTTCATCTGGGACTGCCCCTGATATCCGACAACCCAGCGCTGCCAGTGGTAATTGATCTTATCGAGCTGAAGGGAAGCCCACTGTAGCACCGCCAAATCGCCGTAGCGCTGCGGCGATGCCCAATCGTTCTCAAGGAACGAGCCTTCCTCAGCCACTGCCTCCCGAAGACCAAATTCAATACGCTCGGGAGCAATGGCCGCTGTCGGGTCCACCCTCACCCAACCCTGGCCAGGGAACCACGCTTCCACCCAGGCATGGGCATCGTACTGCCGCACGATCAGGTACTCGTTATCGGCACCTGGAGATCCACCCTGGTATCCAACGACTACGCGGGCCGGTATACCCGCCGCTCGCAACACAAACGTCATGGCCCCGGCATAGTGGGCGCAGAAGCCCCGTTTTTCATCGAACAACAGACTATCGATGCCATCCACCGGCATGGCGGGTGGGCGTAGGGTGTAAAAATAGGCTTGCTCCCGGAAGCGGGTCAGTAGCCGCTGAACCACTGCCTGCGGATTATCGTGCTCGCCAGCCAGTTGCTGCCCGAACGCCCGTGCCCTCGGGTTTCCACTCTGCGGTAACTGTAGATAGCGCTGGAGGTTGTCGGGCTCGGCACTGGCGCCCTCCGTTGGTGGTTTCCTCACCAACTCCATGCGGTATCGGATCGAGCTGTCAGCCGGCCGGTCAAACCGGAACAGATCCTCGTTCGTCTGTCTTACATTGTTGGACACCGCTCTGGAGTCCGCCAGAGCGAAAGCCCAGGTCTGGTCCGTGGGCTCCAACAACACGTCATACTGATCGGGCCCGAGCGGCCCCACACCGCCGTCCACGTCAACACGGCCAAGCCGACGAAAGGGCTTTCCAAAGCCCTGTTGCCAAGTGTCTCCGTCAAGGCGATCTAGAATAAGCCCGCGCCAGTAGCGGTCCCGGTAAGCCGGTAACTCGCCACCAAACGTGACGCGAAAGGCTCGCTCACTGCTCTGGGCGAGGCTGGAAATATCGCCGGGCGTCATGGTATCGCTGATACCGGTTCGCGCTTCGCCGGAGACCAGCGGCACACTCCAGAGAGGCGACATGCGTGGGAAGAACACGAACAGGAGCACCACTATCGGTAACGTCTTCACCAGCATCAGCCCCAGACGCCGCCACCCTTTCTTCATGGCGCCGGGAATGTCGGGCGCATTCACCACCTGCAGCCCGATCAACAATAAGGCAACGCCCGCAATGTTAATAACACTCCAGTGAATCTCCTGATGAAACAGAAAGTTGACCGTCGCCAGGTACACCAGTATGAAAAACAGCACATAAAAATCCCGGGTGGACCGGGTTTCAAGCCACTTAAGTCCCACCGCCAACACAAAAAACGACGCGGCGGTATCAACCGTAAAACGCCCCTGCACCGTCGCAATATACACAGCCACCAGTATCAGCATGATCCCGGTACGCATCCACCTTCCCGGTAACCTGACCCGCCCGGATTGCGCCAACCAGCGCCAGCCAGCAAGTACAGCGCAACTGGCCACCAGCCAGATCGGCAATCGGTCCCACTGGGGAATCAGTAACAACACAAACCCTGCAATCAGCCATATCAACGCGCGGCCGGATACCAATTCCACCGTCTGCAACGAGCTTGAATTAAGGGAGTCACTCAGAAACCTGCGAATCATACCCGACCCTCCCCAACCACAGACGGCTTAGGGGACCGATGCCCAACCTCATCGGAACGGGTACCGTGGGGCAGAGGTGCGCCCTCCCTTGGTTGCTCGAGACCAAAGATGGCCAGCGCCTTGAGGCACCGATTGGCGTGAGCGGCGCCTGTGTCCGGTTCAATCACTTGCCCCGGCAGGTTGAGCCCGAAACGGCTGTTGTTGCGGGCCCGTTCCATCACCTGATGGGCCAGGTAGCCCAGGCGCAGCTCACGGCCCACGCCTCTGAAGGCTTCATAGTCCAGCCAGTGGGGGCTGCCCTGTTCACCTTCCCAATCGGTAATCACCATTTCACCGGTACGGGCGTATCGTTTCCACTGAACCCTCTGGCTCAGATCCCCCTCCCGCCAGGGCCGAATGTCGGCATGGTCATTGCCATCCGTGGAGCGGGCCTTCGATTGTTCCTCTCCGTCCTGAACGGTGCTCGTTACCTCCGGGGACGCCAACGGGTTTGGGTACACAATGCCGGACCTGACCGGGCGCAACCACGACCAGGCCTTGAAAAGACCAAAGGGAAAACGGGTTTCCACACGAATACGGTCTGGCTGCAGGTAGCCCCGTTGATAAGACGGTATGGCCAGGGTCATGTCATGCTGCTGTCCGGCTGGCACGTGTTGGTGTTCGAGTTGACTGTCATCGCAGAACAGGGATATCGCCAACGCGTCATGGCGGGGCGACACAGCCCGCAACCGAAAGGGTATCGTATCGCCGGCAAAACCATCTCCGGCCTGGATCAGTGTCAGTTCCAGGCCCGATAGGTTGCGGTGGGTCTGATGCATGGCCGCAACCACCACCGCACCCAACAGGAAAGTCAGCAGGTATATCAGACTGTTCTGGTAGTTGATGCCAGTAATCAACATGATCAGCAGCAATCCGGTAAACACCACCCCGGCACCCGTAGGCAGGATAAAAATACTGCGCTGACCGAATACTCGCTGATCGGCTCGCGGAATCCGCTGATTGACCCAGCGCTGCCATCGCGAACGAAATGCCTTCAACATAAGAGTCCTGTTATAAACACTGGATGGTTACGCCTGTTATATAAACACGTTTTCCGGGTTTAACAGAAGAATACTGAAAATAGTCCGATTCTGATCACAAACGCCACAAAATCGCCTTGAAATCGAATTCTTTGAGAAGAATACTGCTACTAAGGAGCATGCTGACTGCAGTTTAGTGTCGGAAGCGCCTCCATTTCGCGTCTGGACACGGCAAGAGGCTACGTCATGAACCGCCGAACACCCCTGTACATCGCCCTGGCTGGTACGGCCAGCCTGGCTGTTTCGCTTAGCACCCCGCTGATGGCCGGGGTGCAGACCCTGACCTCCGATGAGATGGTTGAAACCTACGTGAAGGATTCTGCTGTCATCGTGGTACCCAAAGAGCGGCAACAAACCGATGCCGACCGGCAGAAGATCATCCGCTCTCTGACGATATCGCCCGGCGAACCCGTGCTGACGGAAGCGGAAGAGGAAGCCTATCGCGAAGCCCTTGAACGCTTTGAGCGGGAAGGTAAGAAAGGTGCCCTTGAGAGCGCGGAAGAAGAATTCCTCCGCCGTGCCCTGCTGTTGCCCCAGGAAGAACTGGCCCGGGCACAGCCTCCGGCTGAATTTACACCCACGATTCCGCCGATCATCTTTGGTCAGCAGGCCGAGATACCGGACGAACCGTTCAGTCAGACCTTTCTGAACGATCAACTGGGGGTTGGGTTTGACGGCCAGAACCTGAACTTCACCATTGGCAACCCGCCGGGTATTGATACGATCCAGGTGCCCCACGGCATTAACGAAGGCCCGATCACATTAACGCCCCGCCCTGGCGGCGGGTTTGATCTGTCTATAGCGGTGCCGGACCGGTAAGGCGGTCGCCAAACGCCCGGAACAGAAAGAGCGGTGACTCCTGGCGAGTGACCGCTCTTTTTTTGCCTGCACGTTTCAGGCGCACAAAAAAACGCCCCGCAGGGCGGGGCGTTCACACCAAAGGTGTTATGCGATCAGCTTAGTGACCGTATACAGCCAGCTTGGTGTTGCTGATGTGCAGGTTGTCGATACCGATGGTACCGATGTTTGCACCGCCGATGTTGGTTTCGGCAACGTTGATATCCATCAGGACATCATCAACATCGATACGCAGTACGTCGGTCGCTGTGGAAGCACCCAGGCCGTCGCCCTTGTAGATGCCCAGACCAACAATCGCGAAGCCAGCCTGAGCCAGACCAACTTTACGCTGTTCTTCAGGAGTCAGGTTGGCAGGATCTTCACCGAAGATCTGCGCAAGGCCGGCTGCACCGAGTGCTACACCACCAGACTCAGAGCCCTTGATGGTCATGCCAGCAATGCCAACACCCAGGAAATCAACGTCGAAGCTCATTTCTTCAACGGTGAACGCTGCGTCAATGTTTAGGGTACCGGTACCAGCCTGGTTATCTACGTTGTCAGTGTCGACAACGATGTCCAGGGCGCCGAGAAGACCCCAAGCATCCATGTTGGAAACGAGAACGGTGTTTTGGCCGTTGTCACCTTCAAGCTCCATGGAGCCTGCAGTCATACCCCAGTCGATGGGAATCGGGTTGCCGCTTCCATCAGTCTGGAGGGAGCCAACGTGAATAATCGCGTCACCTTGCTCGTTAATGTCGATATCAATCTTAAGTTGGTCCAACAGAGCGCCAGCTCCGGTTGCTGCAGCATAGTCTGCAGCAGACTGATGACCACTAGTAAGCGCACCACCCAGTTCAATATCCTTCACAGCGAAGGTGCCTTCGTCCGTGTAGGTGAACTGACCGATGCTTACCTGGGTTTCCAGCTCGATGGTCACACCGGCCTGACCGGTGACGTTGCCCATCATGCTGTCGTCCATCGCCTGCAGCTCGGCTTGAGCGGCGAAGGGCGCAGCGGCAACGGCTGTTGCCAATGCAATTTTCTTCAGGCCTTTCATATTGTTCTCCTTGATTGAACTTATTGTTATCCGGTTGAACTTTTAACTTGGTTGTGAGGCTCAACCTCACCACTCCATTTAAGATTGTTTTACAGTCTGGTTCCGTGAATGCATTCACAAATTGTCACAAAACAACTCGGTTCGTAATAATAAGCCGATATATTCTTAAATATCAGCTAGTTGAAGAATCGCCCTCAGCCTTGTCGTCGTAAAAAATCTGGAACGGCTTTTCCTGCGACATCGGTTTTCCAAAGCTGGCTTTACCGTTTTCCAGGTTGATCGGTATTAGCTTGAACCCCGAAATTCCAAGACGATGTTCGTGCTCAAGAACCAGCGCACGAATGGTCTCCCCATCTTTCTCAACGCTGCCCGGGTATGCGATCGCAGAGGCATGGATTTCCCCGCGGCGGGCAATCGATTTCAGACCTGCGCGATACATCAGTACCTTGACCTGCCCCGGTGCTTCCTCAGCCTTTTCCTCCAGCCTCATTTGCTGAACCTTGTCGGACTTCATCACCATGAACGCCATTGGACGGAAAATGCCGGCTTCCTCAAGTTCCGTACCTGCATTTTTAACCACCGAGTCGGTCAGTTCCGTGAGATGTCGCTGCGCAACCGCAACCACCGCGGCCAGATCTTTGTCGTCCAGCTTGCCATCCGAAAGCACATGATCCTCCCGATCAATCGCATCCTGCGCCAACGCCGCCGTTGAAATCGCACATCCTGCGATCATCGCCAAGACAATTCGCTTACCAATGCCGTTACAAGTCTTCATACTGGTTACTGCCCTCGGGATTATTGTTTAGAATGCACCGGCTCCAGGCCTTCGGTCGCTCAAGAGCCTATGGCTGTCGCACAGGCTACCGTGAACCCATGCAAGATTTTGTTAAGTATGTAACATCGTGAAAACATTAAGTGCGGAAGAGGCGGAATGCCTTGTTTCACAGATCAGCAGCCAACATGGGTTTATTGACTACGCCGACGCTGGCAGGCAACGTCGGATCATCACGGCCTTCCCGATAAAACATTGGCCGATACCCAAGGATGCACTCGCTTTTTCATGCCTGACGGAAGAACTGGAACAGGCGTGGGCGGGACTGGCCCAAGAAGAGGGTCTGGAACCGGCTGGCGGCATCATGGGCACCTTGTTCTATGAGGCTGGGAACCACACGGTGCCCGGATTTTCTTGCGAGGCCAGTGCGGGGGATTATGGCTATGTTGGGCTCTACCTCTGGCAGCTAACGCTGGATATTACGGGTAGCCATCCACCCCGCCTGGATTTCCACGCCAAATGCGACAAGCAAACCCGGGAACGGGTGCTGCGCCTTAGCAGTGGAGAACCGGGACGCCCGACTCCTTTTCACATCAGCTCGGATTTTACAGCCGATCAACCCGTCGAACACTACCGCAGTGGTGTGTCCCGGGTGCTACGCTACATCCATGCCGGGGACTGCTACCAGGTCAACCTGTCCAACAAATACACAGGAGGCTATCTGGGCGAGCCATACACGGCGTTCCGGGCGCTATGCCAGGCCGTTCCCGTTCCCCATAGTGCCTATGTGAACGCTGGTTCCTATCAGGTCCTCAGCATTTCACCAGAGCTGTTCCTGAGCATTGAGAATGGCAACAGAGTCATCAGTAAACCCATTAAGGGCACCCGACCCCGGGATCTGAACTCGCCTGAGAATGATCAACGGATTGCCCGATCCCTCGCGGCCGCCGAAAAGGACCGGGCCGAAAACCTGATGATCGTGGATTTGATTCGCAATGACTTGTCGCGATTCTGCGAGCCTTTCTCTGTCACGGTGCCACAGCTTTTCAGTATCGAAAGCTATGAAAACGTCCATCAACTGGTCAGCACGGTGGAAGGACGACTGCAGCCAGGGAATACTCCGTTAAAAGCTCTCCTCTCTGCCTTCCCGGGCGGCTCGATCACGGGTGCGCCCAAACGCAGGGCGATGGAGATCATCAACGACCTGGAACCACATCGTCGCGGGCCCTACTGCGGCTCGGTCTTCCGTTGGGATTTTTCCAATAATCTGGAGAGCAATATTGCAATCCGCACCCTGATGACAGACTCGGAAGGCCGAATTCACTGCTGGGCAGGGTGTGGGATCGTTGCGGATTCAGACCCGGAAGACGAATACCGCGAATCCGTAGACAAAGTTCGGAAGCTGATGGACGTACTAGAGGCGCTTTAGGAGGGAAAGCCGGGGCGGAGAACCTGCCCCGGCCTATGATCTGCGCACTCAGTTATGAATGGCGCTGGCCTTCAGGAACTCGCCCTTCAGCTCTTCAAAGGTATGTACCGCCGGGAACTGGGGAAATTCCTCAATCACGTTCTGCGGTGCGTGGAAAAGAATACCCGCTTCCGCCTGACCGAGCATGGTCGTGTCGTTGTAGGAATCACCCGCCGCAATAACACGGTAATTGAGCAGCTGGAAGGCACGAACGGACTGGCGCTTGGGATCTCGCTGGCGCAGCAGGTAATCAGTAATCCGGCCCTCGTCATTCACTTCCAGTTTGTGACACAGCAGTGCCGGATAGCCCAGTTTTGCCATCAAAGGCATGGCGAATTCGTAGAAAGTGTCGGAAAGAATCACCACCTGGAACCGCTCCCGCAGCCAGTCCAGGAATTCCCGGGCACCGGGCAGCGGGTCCAACTCGCCGATCACTTCCTGGATCTGCGGCAGGCCATAGCCGTGCTGGTCCAGCAGTTTCAGGCGTTGCTGCATCAGTACGTCGTAATCGGGAATGTCTCGGGTGGTCGCCTTGAGCTCCTCAATGCCGGTTTTTTCCGCAAACGCGATCCAGATTTCCGGGATCAGTACTCCTTCAAGGTCAAGGCACGCGAGTTCCACAATGGTCTCCTGATAGTTGAACGCTGGTCAGCCCGGCGAAGGCCGCCGGGGATTGGAATCAGGCGGTATGATAAGAAAAACCGGGGCGGAATGCATCGTACATCTGTGCGGCTATAACGATATACTCCCCCATTCCTTCAGACTGTTGCCGGTTAATGGTAGATTTATCACACATTTACACTCCAGGTGATCCTTTCAAATGACGGACATTGCACAGTTACAGGCCGAGCTTGAAGGCGCGAGCCCCAGGGCTATCCTCAAGGCCGCTCTGGCGAAGTACGACAACATTGCCATTTCCTTCAGCGGTGCGGAAGACGTCGCACTGATTGAGTTGGCCCACAAGCTGACTGACAACCTTCAGGTATTCACCCTGGATACGGCGCGCCTTCACCCGGAAACCTATCAATTCATTGATCGGGTCCGCGAGCACTATGGCATTAACATTGAGGTGATGTTCCCCGATGCGGCGGAAGTGCAGGATCTGGTCACCCGCAAGGGCATGTTCAGTTTCTATGAGGACGGCCATGGCGAGTGCTGCGGTATCCGCAAGGTCAATCCGTTACGGCGCAAACTGGCCACCGTGGATGCGTGGATTACCGGCCAGCGCAAGGACCAGAGCCCCGGCACCCGCAATGACGTGCCTGTGGTGCAGATTGACGACGCCTTCTCTACGGACGAGAAAACGCTGGTGAAGTTTAATCCGCTGGCGAACTGGAGTTCGAAGGAAGTCTGGGACTATATCCGTATGACGGAGGCCCCCTACAACAAACTGCACGAAAAGGGCTTTGTCAGCATTGGCTGCGAACCCTGCACACGCCCTATCCTGCCTGGGCAGCATGAACGCGAGGGCCGCTGGTGGTGGGAAGAAGCCACGCAGAAGGAATGCGGCCTACACGCCGGAAACCTGATCGCCCGCGAATAAACCGCCCAGTGCCGTCAGTAGGTCGGCAGATCGATGTCGTTGAACAATTCCTCGATCTCCGCCCTGCTGCCCTGGTGAGTCACGGCCTCATCCACCCGCTCACGGGTCAGATGTGGCGCAAATCGCTGGATGAAGTCGTACATATAGCCGCGCAGGAAGGTTCCCTTACGGAAGCCTATCCGGGTCACGCTCGGACGGAAGAGCTTACTGGCGTCCAGGCAGACAAGATCGGGATCATTCTGCTCGTCGAACGCCATGCTGGCGATGATGCCAACCCCAAGGCCCAGCCGTACGTACGTCTTGATCACATCGGCATCGGCGGCCGTAAACACCACTTTCGGTGTCAGTCCGTGGGCCTGAAAAGCCTCATCCAGCTTCGAACGGCCGGTGAAGCCAAACACGTAGGTGACCAGCGGGAACTCCGCCAGATCCGGCAACGTCAGTTCGGACTTTTTCGCCAGAGGGTGATCCTTTGGCACAATGATGCTGCGGTTCCATTTATAGCACGGCATCATAATCAGGTCGTTGAACAGCTCCATGGCTTCGGTGGCAATGGCGAAGTCCACGGCACCATTGGCGGCCATTTCTGAAATCTGCATAGGGGTTCCCTGGTGCATGTGCAGGGACACCTCGGGGTAGGACTCAATAAACCCCTGGATGATAGGCGGCAGCGCATAGCGGGCCTGGGTATGGGTGGTGGCAATACTCAGGTCGCCCTTGCGCTGGTTACTGAATTCCTGCGCAATCTTCTTTATGCCTTCCACACGGCGCAGTATTTCACCGGCCTCGCGGATGATGATCTCGCCGCCCGGTGTGATCCGGGTGAGGTGTTTGCCGCTGCGGGCAAAAACTTCCAGGCCCAGCTCGTCTTCCAGAAGACGGATCTGCTTCGATATTCCCGGCTGTGACGTAAAAAGACTCTGGGCAGTGGCGGATACGTTGAGATCATGGTGCGCAACTTCCCAGATATAGCGCAACTGTTGTAATTTCATCTACCCTGTCGCTCCCCATAAGGCCCGGTAACGACCGGGCATGTATACGCTGGTCTTATTAGAAGAATACGCATAAAAACGTGATTTTTCATTCTTATTGAGTATACAGAATCCCTTCCAACACAGTTTAGACCAAAAACTTCAGAACGCAGCATGACGACGGCGTCATTTGTCTTTGCGGCCCTTGACTTAACGGTGACAAAGCACACAATCCGTTATCTGGTGTCCCGTCTGGTTAATTCATTAACCAGACGGGACACTTGCCATTCACCGGCATTCAGGGAAACGATGCTGCTAACCACCAAATTTCTCAGACCAACCGCGGATCCCCGTTCGGTACAACGGGATCGCCTGAGCACCCTGCTGCAGCCGGAAGGTGCCAAGCGGTTGAATCTGGTCGTGGCGCCAGCAGGTTTTGGCAAGACCACGCTGGTCAGCCAATGGTGCTCCCAGTCACCGTCTACCGTTGCCTGGCTATCGTTGGATGAGCATGATGACGAGCCCCGCCGATTCTGGCAGTACGTGGTGGGGGCCTTTGAACACAATGGCCTCGTAGGTCTGGAGCAATGCCGTCAACAACTCAGCCATTGTAGCCTCCAGGAACTGGAAGGCCCCATTACCGGACTGATTAACGTTCTCGCCGCCGATGGCGCACCCTGGTCCCTGGTCCTGGACGACTATCATTTTATCCGCGACCCACAGTTACAGCGCCAGGTGTCGTATTTCATGGACTATCTGCCGCCTGGGATCCTGGTGACCCTGGCATCCCGCACGGAACCAGCCCTGCCGCTCTCACGCTGGCGGGTGCGCCGCTGGGTGGAAGACATACACCCTGGGCTGCTGGCGTTCTCCGAGGATGAGTGCCAGCGTTTCTTCCACGACACCATGGGGCTTGAACTTTCCGAACAGGAAATCCGCAGGATCTGCAGCAAAACCGAGGGTTGGGTGGCAGCCATGCAACTGTCCGCGCTGTCCGGCGGCAACATCGACGATCAGAAATCGGGGGCTGGCCACCAACGCGTCGACCTGGACGAGAGGCGCATCAGCGATTATGTCCTGACCGAAGTCCTTGAACAGCAACCTGCACCGGTGCGTGACTTTCTGCTCGATACCGCCTGCTGTCCCCGCTTGTGTGCCTCACTCTGCGATGCCGTTCGCGGCACCACCAATAGCCAGGTCCTGCTGGAACAGCTGCTGCGGGAAAACCTGTTCCTGATTCCGCTGGATACCCACAATGAATGGTTCCGCTATCACGACCTTTTCCGGGACGCGCTGTTGCAACGGGCCAGACAGTTCAAGCCGGAAGATATCGACAGGCAATGGCAGCGAGCGGTCCACTGGTTGCTGGTCCATGGCCACGTTCAGGAGGGCATTTCCCAGATCGTCCAACACAAGGACTGGTCCTGGCTTGCAAAGGTGCTGGCGGAACACGGAAATAACCTGATCCACGGAGGGTTTCACCTGCCCGTGCTGAGTTGGCTGGATTCCCTGCCCACCAACACGCTGCAGGACAGCCCGCAACTACTGATGCTAAGAGTATGGGCACTGTTCTTCGCCAACCGCGTGGACGTGTTGGAACCGCTCCTTGGCGAACTGGAAGACATGCTCGACAAACAGGTCGCCGACTCCCACCCGGACGCCGAAGGAGCCCTGGGGCTGCAGAGTGAAATTTCGCTGATCCGCTCCTACCTTGCGCGATCAAAAAGCGACGACAAGAGCGCCAGTGACCTGACCCAACAGGTCTTGCGCGACATTGACCACACCCGGATCCCCCTCAAGTCGGTCACTTACTATGGGGTGGGGCTGGATTACTACGGCAAAGGCAACCTGGCCGCAGCCGAGGATGCACTAACCTCGGCGGTACGTTACGGGGAGCTTGAACGCAAGCCCAGTACCGTGCTCTCAAGCGGTGGCCTGCTCGCCTGGATTCAATACAACCGGGGAGATATCGACGAGGCCCTGGATACCTGCACCAGGGTACGGCAATGGGTCGACCAACATCACAGCGACCCCCGCCAACCCATGTTGATTTCATGCTGGCAGAACAGTGCCCTGATCGAGATCTACCGGGAACGCAACGAGCCCCAGTTGGCCGCCTCCTATCTGGCCCCGCTACTGGACCACGTCAACAATGGCACCGAACCCGGGCAGCACGTGGTTATCCAGTACGTGCGCGGGCATCTCGCTTTCAGTGAGGGGCGTTACCAGGAGGCAATAGAGGCGCTCGAGGATGCAGCCAGCGTGGCGAGGCGTCGTCGGGAACATATCGTTTTCGAACCACCCGCCTGTTCCGCCATGCTGGCTCGTTGCTATCTCGCCACCGGCCATATGGATCTGGCGAAAGAATGGATACAACAGGTGAGCAATGACCGGTTCACCAACCCGCTGAACCGGGAGCAGAACCAAATCAGCATTGCCCGTGTTCAGGTAGCGCTGGGGCACCCGGCCGACGCTATGGCAACGCTGGCCCCCCTTCGACTCAGCGCCGAGCAGGATCAGCACTACCGACATCTGGTGGAAATCCAACTGGTCTACAGCGAAGCGTTATTCGCCGAAGGGAAAACGAAAGAAGCGGAACAGGTGCTGGCCCAGGCCGTCCAACGGGCATCGGAGGCTGGATTTATGCGCCTTCTTGCGGAGGAGAGTCCAACCATCCGCCAGTTGTGCAGGGCGCTCCCGGTTCTTAAGGCACCGGGCCGCTGGAACAGCCGAGTCACTGCCATGCTCTCTGAACTTGAAGAAGCAGAAGTCCCTGAAACAAACCCGGAAGAGGCGTTGACGGATACGCAGCAAGCCTCTGGCAATACAGTTCTCCCTGAACCCCTGAGTCAGCGAGAACTGGAAGTGCTAGATTTAATCAACCAGGGTCTCGCCAACAAGGATATTGCAAACACGATGGGGGTGGCACCTACCACCGTAAAAGCTCACATTCGTAACCTATACGGCAAACTTGCAGTCGGTTCTCGCACCGAGGCTCTGGCAAAGGCAAGGGAACTTCGGCTACTGGCCTGAACGTGATCAACGAACCCTGTCTTTCGAGGTAATTTTGTGACGCACGTCACACTTTTCCAGGATTTTATACGCCCTCTACGCCCTTTGGACGATCCGGATACGCCCCCTCCTCCTTTACTATTCTCCCAACGCTGAGGGAAACCTCGGTAAGATTTCTGAAACTTCAGGCCTTCAGACTTCTTGTTCCGCGTTGTTTCGACGCCCGGGTTCGATAAGAACCCACTCTATAAGAGCCACCCGAATGGGTTGGCTCTTTTTTTATGGCTCTCTTTATTATCAGGGCTCTATGATTCGCCGGAAAGGCGGTAAGGCGTCCAACAACAACTGCCCGTAGCGACGGGCGATGATGCGACGATCAAGGATGGTGACGCGACCAGTGTCCGACTCGGTCCGAAGCAGTCGGCCAACGGCCTGCACCAGCTTGATAGAGGCGTCGGGTACGGTGATTTCCATGAACGGGTTTCCACCGCGGTGCGTCACCCACTCGGCCAGGCTGGCTTCGATGGGGTCATCCGGTACCGAAAACGGCAGTCGGGTAATCACCACATGGCTCAGGTACTTGCCAGGCAGGTCAATGCCCTCTGCAAAACTCGCCACACCAAACAACACACTGGGCAACCCTTCATCCACACGGTTGCAATGGCGGCGCAGTACCTCGCCCTTGGCCATGTCGTCCTGGGTGGTGATCAGCTCCGGGTATTCCGGCGCCAGGGCATCCCTCACCAACTGCATCTGGCGCCTGGAGGTAAACAGTACCAGTGTCGCCTTCTCCCCGGCCCACAAGGCCGGTAGCCGCGATACCACCTGGTCCGTAAAGCTATCGTCCGTGGGCATGGCGGTCATGGCCGGTACTTCCACGGTTGCCATTTCGCCATAGCGGAAGGAACTGGGCACCACCACGAAGCGGCTTGCTTCGGGCAAACCTGCTCTGGCCTTGAGCCGATCAAAGCGCCCAAGGGCGGTCAGGGTTGCACTGGTCAACACAGCGCCATAGGCCCGCGACCAGAGTCTGGAATAAAGCAGATTATCCGCCAGAACCGGGCTACTGTAGAGCGTAATGTCTTCCGCGTGTTCCCAGCGCTGTCGCACCGACCAACGGGCGGCCGGTGGCCCGGACCGCTTCTTAGGCTCAGGCGCTGACTCCTCACCTTCTGCCGGCTCACTGGCCGGTTGGCCCGGATTATCACACCACGCGGCCCACAACCGCAGTTGGTCCTCAGCACGGCTATGGAACGATCCTATAACGGGGTACCAGGATTCTGCGGTATCACGATCCACATCGCTGGCTTTGCGCTCATCGAACGCCGTCTGTAATTCGTCCACCATCACACCAAGCTGGCGAACCAGGGTGGCCGTTGCCACCCGGGTTTCCACCGCCAGACCAGCCAACACTTCGGGTAGTTCGCCCTCCGGATAGCGCCACTGGGCGGAGCGTCGCTCCTCATTGAACTCCCAACCGGTATTCTGTTCGGCCTCGTCGTACACCTTCGTCAGACAGAGATCCACTTCACGGGAAGCGGAACTGATTCTGTCGATGGTCTTCGCGGCCTGAGTGCCGGGCGTGAGGAACGGCTGCATCTTTCCCAGTGCCTGGGACAGTTGTTTGAGCCACTGACGCGTGGCATTAAGCGGTACGGACGCGGCAAAGTGATTCAGTGCCTTGTCCGGGAGATGATGCGCCTCATCAAAGATGAACAATGCGTTTTCCGGCTCCGGCAGGATGGCGCCACCGCCAAGAGCAAGATCCGCCAGCACCAGGTCGTGGTTGGCCACCACAATGTCGGCATCATCAAGGTCTTTTCGAGCATCAAAAAAGGCACAGCTGTCGAAATAGCTGCAATGGCGATTGGTACATTGGCGATGATCGGTGGTGACCTGGCGCCAGATATCATCGGGTATCTGATCCGGCCAATGATCGCGATCACCGTCCCACTTGCGGGACCCGTAACTGGCCAGCATGTCTTCAAAATAGGCCCGGGTGCCGGGCTCTTCCTTGCCGGGCCCATCCAGCAGGAACAGCGGCATGGTATCGCTGTCGCCATTCCCCTCATCATGCAGGCGCGCTTCAAGACGCGACATGCACAGGTAGCGGCCGCGGCCTTTGGCAAGGGTCCAGGAAAAATCCAGTTTGCTGTGCCTCTTCAGGTCCGGAAGATCTTTGTGGACAATCTGGTCCTGCAGGGCAACCGTTGCTGTTGATATCACCAGTGTCTTGCCAAGGGCTCGAGCCACGGGTATGGCGGCAATCAAATAAGCCAGGGTTTTACCCGTGCCCGTGCCCGCCTCCACCACACAGGTGCCGGCTGGCGAAGTGCGCTGGCCGTCATTTTCGGTGATCTCGCCCATGTAGCGGGCAATCTCGGCGATCATCAGGCGCTGGCCATAGCGGGCGCGGATGTTCTTGCCGGCCAGCACGTCACGATAGGTTTGCTGAATCTGCTGTTTGACGTCCTCGGTGAGTGCCATTAGTTCGGGCTCACCCAATTGCGGACCACACCCACCCGGAAACGACGGCCATCCATGCTCAGCTCCACGCCTTCCTCGGTAATCCGTTCGACGGTGATGCCGGAAAACGACTCTCCGGGGCGCAGGTAGTTGTCATTGATCATGACCCGGCGGGCCGACGGCTCGGACGCATAGATATGGCTGTTAAAAATCAGGTCAGGCACCCTTTTCTGGAAGGCAAGTGGAAGTTCGACAAGATGCGGCGCCGTTTGCGCGCTGGCGCCGTCCGTCTCACTGGGGTTGACGGCACTTGGCGTTCGTGGCCTGGGCACAATCACCGTAGGCCGCTCGAGCTCATCCGCGTCACCGGTTTCCGCTACCGCATCCGTCGGAGAGTCGGTATTCGCTCCTGGTGTTGGAATCTCGATGGCCCCCTCAAGCGTGTCACTGGTCGGCGAAGATTGCACACGTTCGGGCGCGGATACCCGAGGTGGGGGTTCCGGCTTGTCCTCTACAATCACCGGTTCAACCGTGGGTGTGGGGGCAGGCGCAGTCATACCAGCCGACGGGGTTGTCTGATCCGTAAGGGAAGCCTGACGCCCCTGGGGCCAGAAGATCCAGGCCAATACAGCCGCGTTGAGCACCAGGCCCAGCGCCACCCACACCAGAATCGGAATCGATTTTTTCCGGGGTTTGTGGATCAGCTGCACCTGCTGGCCGAGGTCCGGAATCCGTCCCTGCCGCCTTTCGGTTTCAGATTTCCTGAGAGCATCGAGGATATAGGACATGTCAGTTTACCATCCTTCCGGATGTCAGCCGGGGCACGGCAGATTCCAGATCGTTATTCATCTGGATGATGGTCATGGCGCCGGCAATACCATCGACCGTCAGGCCTCTTTGCTGCTGATACCAACGGACCTGTTCTTCGATCGGCATTCGGTTGACGCGGCTCTCCTCCTGCCGGCTCTCGGCGTATCGGCTGGCGAGTTCCATCATTTTTGAGCCCATCCAGATCTGCTCAGCCAACCTGCCATTACCTCGCTCGCTGCCGGCCGCGTCGCCTAAGATGTAGGCGGGCGCTTCCCAAAGTACAGTAAATTCGCCAAACCAATAGGGCTCCAGGCTGGAGAAGGTGACCTCCCGGCGACCACTTGGGAGTTCGATAGTGGCGCGATTGTCCTGTAGGCCGCTCAAAACGGCATAGTGACTGTCCCCGTTACCATTGCGAAGCTGAAGTATCGCCGGCCGGTCCAGAAATTCCAGGCTTCGGCGTGCGCCCTTGTTCTGCAGGCAACGCAGCCCTTCCCCTTCGGCAAAATCACACGCCACCGGGCTTTCCGAGGCGCGGTAATCAAGCCCCCATAATTCAAACAGCTCGCGAAAAGCCACTGGCAACGAGACAGCCTGGGCCGGGAACTCAAATGCGGGCACCGACTCTTGCTCCAATGGCGCACTAACCTCCTGGCTGGCTTCGGGAATCAGTTCCGATAGCCCGGAAACAGGCTCAGCCGGGTCGAGTCGTTCGATGGTACCGGCAAGCGGCTTGGCCTGATTTTCAACGCCAGCGTCGGGCGCTGTTCCTTCGCTTCCCGGAAGGCCCATGAACAGCCAGGTCGTCATGATGACGGCCATCAGCAGGCCGGCAGTAAGTATCAGCGCCTGGGATCTGCGAGATCGCCCAGCGCGTCCGGGCAGATTCTGGCCGTTCACTTCCCGTGCAGCGTTACGGATATGGGGGGCGGTGATCTGGTGCTCACCTTCGGCATAAGCGCCCAGCAATGCACGATCACTGATCAGGTTAATCAGCCTCGGTACACCTTGGCTGGCGCGGTACAAAGCCCGGATTGCGCGATCGGTAAAAATCTCGCCTCGTAGGCCAGCCACGCTGAGCCGATAACGCAGGTAGGCTTCTATTTCTGCGCGACCCAGGGCGTCGAGATGATACCGGGCGGTTACCCTCTGATTTAACTGGCGGAGCTCTGGTAGCGCCAGAATCTCCTGCAGTTCAGGTTGCCCCAACAACACAATCTGCAGCAGCTTTTTCTCTGCGGTTTCAAGATTGGTCAGCAATCGGAGCTGCTCAAGCACTTCAGCAGACAGGTTCTGGGCCTCATCAATCATCAGAACCTTATGGCGGCCCGCCGCATGGGCCTTGAGCAGGTCATCGTTGATCAGTCCCACCAATTCCTTGATGGATGATCCGACCGGATGGGCTATTTCCAGCTCATCGCAGATGGATGACAACAACTCACGGGCAGACAACCTGGGATTGAGGATCAGAGCAATGTCTACATGATCCGGCACGTTCTCGATGAAGCAGCGGCTGACCGTGGTCTTGCCCGTACCGACCTCTCCGGTGATCACGATAAAACCGCCCTGCCCCTGCACGCCATACATCAGATGCGCCAGCGCTTCTTTATGGCGTTCGCTGAGATACAGATAGCGGGGGTCCGGGGCTATCGAAAACGGGGGCTCCCGAAAACCGAAGAAATCGTAGTACATGCGTATCCAGTCAGGTGCTCAGGCGGAGCTTGCGGGAGCCGCCATCGGGCTCCCCGGCTATCGCGGTATCATACCGCCCGGCTCCCGGGGCTGTCATCTCATGAAGTGCCGGAATCCGCATTGCTTACCAGTCTCAGTTCGGCCGTGGACCGGCGTTGTTCGGATTTTAACCGGTGAATGCATCGCTCCAGGGTTTTGGAGATTCTGGCGTGGGAGCGAATCATTGAGATCTTGGGCCAGGTCGCACGCTCGCCCTGCAGGATCATCTCCCGGACCCACGCCGGATCGGGGTTGGATAACATGCGTCGGTAATCACGAAGACGATACGTCGGCGAGATGGTGACATCCCCCGAGTAACGCTGCCCCATAATGGTGTACATCTGGCCCGCCACCTGTCGCAGCATTTCCGGCTGAACGCGTTTTCGCAGGTAATCGAACAGGCCCTGGCCATGGAACTGGATTTCCGATTTCAGCAGGTGCATCGGCAGATTGGCGACACTGATCTTTTCATCCCGGCCCCGCCGGTTCAGAAAAGGCACCACATGGGGGTTGGTCTGGCTGACAATGGTGAAGTTCACGTCGTAGAGGTGCATCAGCCGTTCGATGGGCAAGTCGCTGACCACCGAACCGTCCACGAACTTCAGCCGCGACATGTAGGGCAGCACGTTGCCGTGAATGTCTTTTTTCATCAGTGGCACCGGCGGGAAGATACCCGGTACCGCCGCACTCGCCAGCACGGCGCTCCAGACCAACAGGTAGGGTGACGTGTAGCCGCACAACAAACGGGCTTTCTGGTGGGTCTGGACCGGTGACACACTCACGTTGATGGACCGTCCGGTCTTCTGGAACGCTTCCTCAAAGGTGTATTCCCCAATATTGGCACGCAGGCACGCCTTTAACTGCTCCTGGTCCATCAGGCCATCACCCCGTATGGCACTGAACAGCCCCCGCCACTTCCAGGCTCTCATGTCATGGTTTTCAGGCACCAGCATGTCCGGTATTTCCGCATCGCTGTGGACACCCAGTATTCCGGCGATGATGGCGCCGATGCTGGAGCCGGCAATGACCTGCGGCAACAACCCTTTTTCCCAAAGTGCCTTGATAACGCCAAAGTGAAACATGCCCAACGTGGCACCGCCGCTGAGGAGCAAGGCCGGACGGCCGTAACTGGTCAGGGTATCGCGGAAGAACTGCAGTTTGTCGGCTACCGGGAATCCCGCCACCTTGGTGTCGCACAGGAAATCCAGCGATTCGCACACCTGGGTGATGTATTCCTCGATCAGATGCTTGGTGCCAACCCGGGAGCGGGTATACAGGGCCGTATTGCCCATGTCGCCCAGGTCGTGATGAAGCCCTTCCCTCAATGCTCGTTTCAGGCGCTCGAAATCGTTCTGTTGGCGGTAGGCGCGAAGGTTGCTGAGTCGGTCGTAGATGAGTTCGTAGTGGTAGAGATCGGAGCCAAACTCCTCTTTCCATTCCACGTTACCCTCAAGGAAGTCGAGTTCCAGCGCCGCCGCTTTCCAGACTTCGTAATTGGGCGCCTCCGCCAGCATTTTGCGGAATTTCCGGATTCGGTCATCAACCATCTGGTAAACCTCCGTTGTTCCAGCCGATTTGATGCGTCAGAAATCCTCGAGCATCAAATCCTCATCGTCATCACTGGCAAAAGGATCGTCTAGGGTTCTGCCATCGTTGATCAGGTACGCCCGCCTCTGCAGGTACGCGTTTCTCACAAACGTATAGCCGTCACCGGAAATGAACCCTTCCGCGGGAATCAGATCCGCACGCTTGTCAACAATCTGAAGCGCCCTCGCGTAATAGACATCCGGCGTTTCAGCCAGGTCCCAGGCTGAAGGTAACAACAGGTTGTCGGATACAAACCCTCCAAAGTCGCGGGGATTAGAGGGCCCCAGGAACGGCAGCATCAGGTAGGGTCCTGAGCCCGAGCCCCAGTAGCCCAAGGTCTGGCCAAAGTCCTCCGGACGTTCAGGCAGATCGAACATGGTGGCCACGTCAATCAACCCACCCAGGCCAAAAACCGTGTTGTAGGTAAATCGCCCCGCCGCCACAACAGCAGACTCTCCCTTCAACTGGAAGATACTGTTGGCGAAGTTACGTATTTCAGTCAGGTTGTTGAAGAAATTGGTGACAGCACGGTCCGCGAAGCCGGGCATGACAGTGCGATACCCTTTTGCAACGGGGCGGAGGAACCAGTTATCGATGGTTTCATTGAAGCCATAGACCTTGCGGTTCCAGTCTTCGTAGGGATCGACCTCGCTCGGAGCGGCATCAAGTTTCCGTTCTGCCATGTCAGGATCGACCGGCTGCACGGTTTGCGCGACCGCACCACCTGAACACAGGCATATAAAAATCAGGGCGCCGATTGCTGGGTGCCGGAAAAAAATGTCTCTCATCGTCAGACCTGAGGTTGTTAAAACTGTTACTGTTCGTCGAAAATACCGGCGCTCTGCTTTTTTATTATTAACCCCTTGCTTCAGGAGTAGCCCCGATGTCAGTACCCGGGAATCTGGTTAGCACACTCTCCATGCCTTTGCGCTGGGGAGATATGGACGCATACGGCCATGCTAACAATACGGTTTATTTCCGCTTTTTCGAGGAAGCCCGCATCACCTGGCTGGCATCCCTGGAGCTGGGCGCGGAACACGACCCCGACGGCCCGGTCATTATAAAGACCAGCGCCACCTTTCTGAAGGAACTGGCCCACCCGGCAACGGTTGAGGTCAGAACATACGCCGACAAAGCCGGCAATACCAGCCTCGATACCTACCATACACTGACCGATACTGAGACCGGCACACTCTACGCGGAAGGCTATGCGAAAATTGTCTGGTTTGACCGCACCAAACGCACATCAATGGCATTGCCTGAAAAGCTCAGGGCGTTGGCGGCCAGCTAAAACCGCCTATCGCCAACCCTGACCCTATCGGCGGCGAACCACAACGCTGCCGATGGAATAGCCTGCACCAAACGAACAGATCACGCCCAGCTCTCCAGAGCCGAAGTCGTCCTTGTGTTTGTGGAAGGCAATGATCGAGCCCGCGGAGCTGGTATTGGCGTACTCATCCAGAATCACCGGTGCCTCTTTTGTGTCCGCGTCACGTCCCAGCACCTTGCGGGCAATCAGTTGGTTCATGTTCAGGTTGGCCTGGTGCAGCCACATTCGTTTGAGGTCATCCGGCGACAACGACAGGCTGGAAAGTTGCTTGAGGATCGTCTCCGCCACCAACGGCGATACTTCCTTGAACACCTTGCGCCCCTGTTGTACGAACAGCTTGTCCGGCTTGTTGATGCCCTCTTTGTCACCCCGATTCAGGAAGCCAAAGTTGTTGCGAATGTTATTGGAGTACTTGGTCTTAAGGCTGGTTCCGAGAACTTCGAAGCCCTGCCCTTCGGCAACGTCGGCATCTCTTTCTACCAGGATAGCGGTGCAGGCATCACCAAAAATGAAATGGCTGTCCCGGTCGCGGAAATTCAGGTGGCCTGAGCAAATTTCCGGGCTGACCACCAGGACCGCCCTGGCCGTGCCATTCTCTACAGCGTTCGCAGCCGCCTGCAGCCCAAAGGTCGCGGAACTGCACGCCACGTTCATGTCGTAAGCGAAGCCGTCGATACCCAACGCGTCCTGAACCTCAACGGAAATAGCCGGGTAGGGGCGCTGCATGTTGGAGCAGGCGACAATAACCGCATCGACATCGGCTGCGCTCTTACCGGCCTGTTTGAGCGCTTCGTTGCAAGCTGCAAGCGCCATCTCGCATTGCACCGAGGCCTCTTCGTTGGTTCGGTCCGGTATGTTCGGGCACATCCGCTCAGGGTCGAGAATACCCTGTTTATCAATCACGTGGCGACGTTTGATACCCGACGCTTTTTCAATAAAAGCGGACGAAGACGGCTGCAGTGGCTCAAGATCGCCACGGGCAATATCGTCAGCGTGACGTGCGTTGTGAAGTTCGACGAAGGCATTAAAGGCCTTCACCAGCTCTTCGTTGGTAATGGTTGCTGGCGGTGTGTACAACCCGGTCCCGCTGATAACGGCTCTAATCACGCTAACCCCACGTTATAGTTGTAAAAACAAACAATCTAACTGCACCAATATTGCCCAAATACTAACACAGTCTAAACGTTTTGCCCGCAAACGTGACCGGCTTACACTCGCGTCTGCTCCCACTGCCTGTCGAGGCGCTTGACCGATACCGGCACGGCCGTGCCCAGCTGTTGTGCAAAGAAAGAGACCCGAAATTCCTCAAGCATCCAGCGATACAGCGACAGCTCCGGGTCTCTTATTCCCTGGCGCTGTTGCTCATCACGTTTGCTGGCATAGCGGGACCACAGCGGCTCCATGGTGTTCAGGAACTCCCGCTCTCGCCCAAGCTCCCTGGGCATTTTCTCGAAACGGATGCTGGCAGCCTCGAAATAACGTCCGAAATGAGCAAGCCATTCCGGTGGCGTGGCAACAATAAAGCCCGGATAAACAAGATTTTGCAGCTGAAATTTCAAGTCCGCCATACTGTTCGCGAATGCGAGATTGATTTTGCCCTTGAGCTGTTTCATCACGCCATGATAGCCCGTCATGGCTTGGTGCAGCCGCTCATCGGCCTGTTCAAGCGACGGTATGAACTCCGCCCGCCCTGCGTTAAACGCGTTCTCAAACGCGTTTTCGTCCCGGGGCACGTCGTCGGGCACAAAATGCTGCATCGCCGTGGCCAGTAGCAGGTCGTCCAGCAGCACCCGAGCTTTGCCGACCGGCGCAAACATCAACGCCGATGACTTAAAATTTGTTAGCCGCCGCTCGATGTCCTCCAGCGTATTGCCCAACCGAATCAATATCAGTCGCGCCACCGCCTTGCGGGTTGAATCCTCCGCTGTAAGCCGGTCCAGGAACCGTGTCTGGCGAACGGAATCCCCCGTATCTTCCAATGCCGGGTATACGGTGACTTCCATACCGCCTTTTTCGGTCCTGACGGATTCGGGCAGCGGCCCGAAATCCCAGCGCGTTGACGACCTCGCTGTCTCAGTCGAGGGTTCCCTGCGGGTTGCCGACGACAACGCAGCTTCTGCCCGCCCTTCCAGTTCGTTCTGCAGCTTTTCGGTTTCCCGACCCTCGGCAATCGGCTTGCCGGCGTCGTCGACAACGCGGAGATTCATTCTAAGGTGCTTCGGCAGGTCCTCTTGTGGCCAGGCATCGGCGTCAATCCTGACACCCGTCATTCGCCGGAGCTGTTCACCCAGCTGCAGCGCCAATGGCTCGTTTGAAGCCTGAAGGTTTTCCAGAGCCGCATCCACGAAATCCGGTACCGGTACAAAGTTGCGCCTCAACGCCTTCGGAAGGCCTTTGACCAGTGCGATGCACTTCTCCCTCAAGAGCCCCGGCACAAGCCATTCAAGCCGTCGTGCCGGAAGCTGTTTCAGGGCCATCACCGGTGCCTGGAGCGTAACGCCATCGCGCTCACTGGTGGGTTCGAATTCATAGCTGAGGGGGTATCTCACGCCTTCCCACTCCAGATAGTCCGGATACAGTGAGCCCGCTTGCTCATCCACCGGACGCTGGAGAATATCGGCCTCCGTCAACTCCATGTCACGGAGTTGGTCGGCACTGAGCTGCTTCCACCAGCTTTCGAAATGACGGCCGCTGACGATGTCCGCCGGTAGACGCTGGTCGTAGAACGCCACCAGAACTTCGTCCTCCACCAACAGGTCCCGCCGCCGCGTTTTGCGCTCCAGGTTTTCGACGGTGTCCAGTAGCTCCCGGTTACGGGCAATAAAGGGAGCTTTGGACTGATAATCGCCTTCCACCAGGGCACGGCGGATGAACAGGTTACGGCACTCCGCCGGGTCGACCTTGCTGTAGGGAATGCGGCGTTTGGCAATGATGTCCAGCCCGTAGAGACTGACCTTTTCATAGCCCATCACCTGGGCACGTTTCTGCTCCCAGTGCGGCTCGAAAAAGTGATGTTTCACCACGTGCCCGGCCAGGGGCTCAATCCATTCCGGCTCAATCTTGGCCACCACCCGCGCAAATACCCGACTGGTTTCGACGATTTCGGCCGCCACAATCCACTTCGGGCCGGTTTTCGAGACCTTTGAGCCTGGAAAGATCATGACCTTGCGATTGCGGGTGGCCAGATATTCCTTCTTTTCGAGTTTTACCGCCACCTGGCCCAGCAAGCCCGCGAGAATGGCTTTGTGCAAAGACTCATAACTGGCCGCATCTCTGTTCAGTTTCAGTTTCTGCTCACGGCAGATCAGCGTCAGTTGCCGGTGAATGTCGCGCCATTCCCGCATCCGCATCCACGACAGGAAACTTTTCTGACAGACCTTTTTCAGCTGATTCTGGGACAGTTCCTGGCGCTGTTCCTCGTAGAAATTCCAGATATTCAGCAAGGTCAGAAAATCCGATTCCTTGTCATTGAACGGTGCGTGCGCCTGGTCAGCCGCCTGCTGTTTGTCCTGGGGTCGCTCCCTCGGGTCCTGAACGCTCAGGCCAGCAATGATCACCAGCGTTTCCGCCAGACTGCCCTGTTCCGACGAAGTCACCAACATGCGCGCAAGCCTTGGGTCCAGCGGCAGGCGCGCCATAGTGCGGCCAAGGTGTGTCACGCGCCGTTTGTCATCCACGGCACCGAGCTCTTCGAGCAGTTTGTAGCCATCGTTGATCAGGCGACGGTCGGGTGGTTCCAAAAACGGAAAGTGACGGATATCCCCCAGCCCCGAGGTGGTCATCTGCAGAATAACCGAGGCCAGGTTGGTGCGCAGTATCTCCGGGTCAGTGTACTCGGGCCGATTGATGAAATCGGTTTCGTCGTAAAGTCGGAAACAGATTCCCGGCGCCACCCGGCCACAGCGCCCGGCACGCTGGTTGGCACTGGCCTGGGATACCGGTTCAATGGGCAGGCGCTGAATTTTGGAACGCACGCTGTAACGGCTGATTCGGGCCACGCCGGTGTCGATAACATAGCGTATGCCGGGCACGGTCAGGGAGGTTTCCGCCACGTTGGTGGAGAGCACGATCCGACGCCCCCGGTGGCCCTGGAATATCCGGTTCTGTTCCTGGTTACTGAGCCGCGAATATAATGGCAGAACTTCAGTATGGCGCAGATCGGCATGTCGCAGCACCTTGCTGAGGCTGCGAATTTCCCGCTCTCCGGGCAGGAATACCAGTACGTCGCCCGGTGGCTGCTTTTCTGCACGCTCGTGCTGCTCGATTTCCTCCATCGCACGCAGCACGCCGTCCGTCCAACCCTGGTCCCGATCGTCCTCGTCGCCGGTAAGCGGACGGTAACGCACGTCAACCGGATAGGTTCGCCCGCTGACTTCAATGACCGGCGCGCCATTAAAGAACTGGCTGAAGCGTTCCACTTCGATGGTGGCGGAGGTAATAATGACTTTCAGATCGGGCCGTTTTGGCAACAGTTGCCGCAGGTAGCCCATCAGAAAATCGATGTTAAGGCTGCGCTCGTGGGCCTCATCAATAATCAGGGTGTCGTAACGGTCCAGGAACCGGTCATGCTGGACTTCGGACAGCAGGATGCCGTCGGTCATGACTTTGACCCGGGATTGGTCGGACGTGGTGTCGGTAAAACGCACCTGGTATCCCACCTGGCCGCCAGTCTGTTCCCCAAGCTCCTCTGCAATACGGCCGGCAACCGTGCGAGCAGCAATCCGGCGGGGTTGGGTGTGGCCTATCAGCCCACGGATACCCCGGCCACTGTTCATACAGATCTTGGGAATCTGGGTGGTCTTACCGGAACCGGTTTCGCCGGCAATGATCACCACCTGGTTCTGCTCAATAGCCTCACGGATATCATCAACCCGTTCAGACACCGGCAGCGATGAAGGAAAGGTGGCCGACTTATGCATCGCCTGGCGCTCTGTGACACGCGCCTGCCCCCGATCAAGCCATTGCGCCATCTTCTCCAGATCCTTTTGACCCGGACGCCCTTTTTTTCGGGCTACCAACTTGTGAATACGGGCGGCTTCCAACTGGTTGCAGGCATCCAACTGCTCCATGATGGCTTTTACAGCGGCCTTGCTATCTGGCGTATTCGTGGGCTGTTCCGGTGGGGCTTGCGTCATCGGTCCGTGTTACCGTTGTTGAATCTTGGATACCCGGTTCGATTCGGGCGTGGCGACAGTCTAACGATATACCGCGCCTCGTTAAACGGAAAAACCCCGCCGAGGCGGGGTTCAAGACGTCCGTTAGGGGTGATTAGTCCCCTCAGGCGAACCGGTTACTTGCTGTTGGCTTCGTCACGCAGTTCGCGGCGCAGGATCTTGCCTACGTTGGTCTTCGGCAGTTCATCGCGGAACACGAAGGACTTGGGCACCTTGTAAGCGGTCAGGCGTTCGCGACAGAACTCTTTCAGTTCGTTTTCGGTAACGCCTTCCGCGGTTGCCACCAGGTAGACCTTCACCGCCTCCCCGCTCTTGTCATCGGGAACACCAACCGCGGCACATTCGACCACTTTCGGATGACCACTGACCACGTCTTCGATCTCGTTGGGGAAGACATTGAAGCCCGACACGATAATCATGTCCTTCTTGCGATCAACGATTCGGATGTAGCCATCTTCCTGAATAAGGGCAATGTCACCCGTCTGCAGGAAGCCGTCGTCAGTGAAGGATTTCTGAGTATCTTCCGGGCGCTGCCAGTATCCACGCATCACCTGTGGTCCCTTCACGCACAATTCGCCAGGCTCGCCGAGAGGCGTTTCGTTGCCGTCGTCGTCGATGGTTTTGACCTGGGTACCGGGAATCGGCAGGCCAATGGTGCCAAGCTGGATCGCACTATTGGGGTTGAAGGTCACAACCGGCGAGGTTTCAGTCATTCCGTAACCTTCACTGATTTCACACCCTGTAACACGCTGCCACATTTTCGCGGTGTCGCTGGTCAGCGCCATGCCGCCGGACGACGTCAGTTTCAGAGCACTGAAATCAAGGGCCTTGAATTCTTCGTTGTTGCACAGCGCGACGAACAGCGTGTTCAGGCCCAGGAACGCGGTGAAGCGATGGTTTTTGAGCTCTTTCACAAATCCGGGGATATCACGGGGGTTCGGGATAAGAACGTTGTGGGCGCCCGCTTCAAGCATGATGCCGCAGTTCAGTGTGAACGAGTAGATGTGGTACAGCGGAAGCGGAGCAATAACCACTTCCGTGCCCTCCTCCACGGAATCTTCCATCATCGGCCGAACTTGCAGGAGGTTGGCGACCAGATTGCCGTGGGTCAGCATGGCGCCCTTGGCCACACCGGTGGTGCCACCGGTGTACTGCAGCACGGCGATGTCGTCTTTCTTACACTCCACCGGGGAGAATTTTTCCCTGGCCCCTGCGCTGAGCACAGCAGGGAGTTTGTGTGCCTGGGGCAAACTGAAAGCCGGCACCATTTTCTTCAGATGCTTCACGGCTGCGTTCATCAGTGTACGCTTCAGCGGCGAATGCATGTCGGCAATTTCGGTAACAATGACATGCTCAATACCGGTGTGAGGAAGCACTTTCTCGGCGTTGTGAGCCATGTTTGCCAGCACTACGAGCGCCTTGGCACCAGAATCATTGAACTGGTGCTCCATTTCACGAGTGGTGTACAGCGGGTTGGTATTCACCACGATCAGGCCCGCACGCATGGCACCAAAAACAACGACAGGGTACTGGGACACGTTGGGCATTTGCACCGCAATCCGGTCGCCCGGCTTGAGGTCAGTCTTGTTCTGCAGCCAGGCAGCAAAATTCCGGCTCTGGGTGTCCAGGTCGCGATAGGTTAGAGTGGCGCCAACGGCACTGAACGCGGGGCGATCAGCGTACTTGTTCACGGCCTGGTCAAAGACGTCAACCATGCTACTGTATTTATCCAGGTCTACGTTCAGGGACACGCCAGCGGGGTATTTGTCCTGATAGAACTGCTCAAAATCCATCACCATCTCCTGTTTGGCATTTGTGCTTATAATGTTTACCAATGTCGTTTTGGTCGAAAAATCAACCAGACAAAAGTATCAGCCTCGAAAAGTCGGGAGAGAATAGCAGTTTTGTGAACGATGAGGTAGTTTTCAAAGCAGAACTGTAGCGGTTGTAGCCACCAACCTAATCACACCCAACACTGGAGCCCATCATGAGCGACACTTTGGACACGCTTGAGAACATCACCTACGACGAACTCCAGGAAGGCGACTCCGCAACCTATGTGAAAACACTGACTGAGGACGAACTGGTGTTATTCGCTGCTGTATCCGGAGATGTAAACCCGGTCCATCTGGATTCGGAGTTCGCCGCCGACTCCATGTTCCAGGAACGGATTGCCCATGGCATGTGGAGCGGCTCGCTGATTTCCGCGGCCCTGGCCACCGTAATGCCGGGTCCCGGCACCATATACCTGGAGCAGAGCCTGACATTCAAGCGCCCGGTAAAGCTGGACGACACCCTGACGGTGACATTGACGGTACTCGCCAAGGAGCGCAAAAACCGCGTAACCCTATCCTGCGACGTCCGCAACCAGAACGATGAGCGGGTTGTGACCGGTGAGGCAAAAGTGATCGCCCCTACCCAGAAGATGTCCCTGAGTAAGCCGCAACTGCCAAAAATTACCATAGCGCACTAACGTATACGCCCCTAACCCGGCAGGAAATCGATGGGGAATCGCACCGTCCTGGGTTCCACATCGTCCTCGCCGAAATTGAACAGGCGTACGCGCATGGCAATGCGTTGCTCCAGGCTTTGATTGCCCAGCTCGGAGCTCACCACCTCGCAACTCGATACCGATCCATCCGGTTCGATCACCAACTCCAGCATCACCTTTCCTTCCAGCGTCGGGTCCTGTCGCAACTCACGCCGGTAGAGGGAATAGAGTGACGTCTTCTGGGCATCGAACACCTGGCGGATGTTGCTCATACCCCGCTGGCCCGGTCCGCCGGTGGGCTCCGGCGCAGGTTCTGGCACTGCTTCCTGCGCCACCTCCACGTTTCGAACCTGATGGCCAGCCACCGCCACCTCCGTTTCAGGCGCAGCTTCCCGAGTGACGCCACCGCTGCCAGCAAGTGCCCTATCGGGGTCAGTTTCGGCACCGAACAAATCCCCCCCGCTGCTGGCGGCCTCAGCACCGACGTTGGCCGCCAGGGTGTCCACGGCATCGGGCTCTGGTGCCCGCATACGGGCGAGTTGGTCCTGCATTGCCATCAGGCCTGACTTGGAGGCAGTGTCACGCGCCTGTTCGACCGTTTGTGAAGGAGCGGGTGCCGGGCGCACAGGCTCGGGTGGGGACACTTCCTCAGCCAATTCCGGCTCCACCGCTTTAGGTTCTGTACTTTCAGGTTCGGGCTCAGGTTCCGGGGCCGGCTCGGGTTCCGGATCAACCTCAGGCACTGGAATCGGCTTTGGCGGCTCCCGTTGCTCTACCAGCCGCGCCAACTGGGGCGGGATCTTCTCCGCCTCACTGCGATCGGGTTCCGGCAGTTGAAGCGCCGGAATAAGCAGCGCTGGAGGAAGAAACACCGCCATCATCACCAACAATGCCAGCACAAAGCGGCGGTTCTCACCCTTTTCCGCCCCCCATGGCAATCCAGATGAAAGGTGACTGGAGGCGAGGTTGTTGAGAGAGCGCTTTTTGAAAGAAAGACTCTGACGCTCAGCCATTGCCTACCTCCTTCGCTGACTCAACGGCCAGCCGGACCCGGCGGAAATCTTCATCGATGCAGGTTTGCATGATCTTTCTCAATAACCGGTAATCGGTGGAGCGCCCCGCCATGATGGTCACCTCATGCCCCAGTTCCGGCACTTGGCCCCGTCGGTTACGCACCCAGGCAAGCTCATCCGCCAGTCCACCAATGGTGCTGTCCCCGGTTTCAATCCCATCCAGCCGTGCTACTTCCCGGCCCTGCACCAGAATGGACTGGCCGATTACCTGCACCATCAGGGTTTCTACCGCCTCCTTGTCCGCGGTCGATTGCGGCAGTGGGACATCGGCCGTGTTCTGCATAACCTTTACATCGGACGAATTCACCATCAGGAAAAACACCAGAATTGTGAAGATGTCCATCAGTGAGACCAGGTTCAGGCCCCCCGGGCGGTGCATACGGCGGTAGTGGCGCTGGATACGACGAGCTCGGCGGGAGGTTTTCATGCACCCTCTCCTTCACCGGACAGCGTCCGGTTTTCAGGTGCATCCGCCAGGGCCACGTCCGGAAAAAGTTCACCTTCCACCACACTGGCCGCCACAACTGCCGGATAGGAACGCAGTCTGTCCATCGCGGTCACCAGCGTTTGATAGTCGATGTCAGGGCTCACCTCCAGGACGATGTCGGTCTTCTCCGGGACCCGCTTCTTGATCTGTTTGAGAGTTTCCCTCAGGCCGTCGAAGTCCTGCTCACCCTCAATCAACGGCAGCGTTCGGATCACGCCTCTTTCACTGTCCAGCACTTCCAGGCCCTGAGGTATCAGCGCCACCACCAGCCGCAGTTCGTCAGCCTGTAGCGCCTCACCCGACTCCATCTCGGGAAAGTCGAGCTCAATCATACGAATCTGGCTAAAGACCATGCCCAACAGCAATACCGGGACTAACACGATCATCAGGTTCAGGAATGGCGTGATATCCAGTTCCGGATTGCTGACTAGCCTGCGATGCTTTCGTCTCATGCGGCAAACCCTGGCTCAGGCGGATTGGGGGGCAGGCTGCTCGGAGATAATGTTCAGCAGCTTCACCCCGGCCATCTCGAAACTGTCGACGATTTCATTGGTACGGGTCTGCAGCAGTGCATGAAACATCAACAGGGGAATGGCCGACATCAGCCCGAACGCCGTGGTGTTCATGGCAACGGAGATGCTTTCCGATAACAGCGATGCCTTCTGGGACGGGTCTGCAGCGGCCACCGCCGTAAACGCCGCGATGAGACCGATGATGGTGCCCAGCAAGCCGAGGAGCGTGGCGATGTTGGCCAGGGTTGCCAGGTATTGGGTACGTTTTTCAAGCCGTGGCAGTACTTCCATCAACCCCTCTTCCATAGCGTACTCGACGTCTTCCCGGGGGTGATTGTTCAGCAGGCGACCAATGCCGGCGCTCATGATCGACGCGATGGCACTGTCGGAGCTTGTCGCTGCTTTCATCGCACGCTGGTAATCCCGCTTCCTGAGCAGCGGCAGTATGCCCTTCTCGAAGGCAAGTCGGTTCCGGCGGCGTATCGAAGCGAGGTAAATAAAACGCTCAACGGTAATCGCCAGACCAACAGCCAGCACAATGGCAATCGGGTACATGAAGGGGCCACCTTCCTGAAAAAAACGAACAACAGTTTCCAGCATATTCAGACTCCCGGTTCTCTACTGCAGGGAAAGGGTTGAATCCAGCAATGGATTCAGGGTTTCACGAAACGTCCGGTGACGCTCAAGGGTCAGCGGGTCCTTGGGTTCGAGCAGTTCCTCGCTTCCGGCATCCAGTTCAGCGCGTGAACGCCGGGGCAAGGTCGGTGGCTGCCAGGGCAAAATGTAAAGTACGCCGGGATCATGGTCTCCGGTGTGGCGGTTGATGCCGTCTACACCCAGTGCGACGGTGTTATCCGCGGCTTGAGGGACAGCTGCTCCCGAGGCATTGGACGCCTCATTCGCAAAGGCGATCGAGGGAATAATCATCAAGGCCACGCTGGCAGACGCCAATCGTCGATAAAAACCCATTCAGTCCAGCCTCCGTTCCAGATCCGCGATCCACCCGGCCACCTGTTTCTCCTCGGTGCCCGCCAGTTCGCGGTAACGGCGGTAATGCGCCAGAGCGCCGTCCAGTTCCAGCAGATACAGCTCGGAGATAACCGCAAGGTTGTAATGCAGTTCGGCAGTAGCCGGGGAATGCCTGAGCCCCGTCTCCAGCACCGTCACCGCCTCGTCAAAGTGTCCCTGCTCTCTCAATAACAACGCCAGGTTGTTGGCCGTGAGTGCGTTGCCCGGGTTCATAGTAAAGGCCTCCCGGTACCGTTCGAGGGCTTCTTTCTTGCGTCCCTGCTGGTGTGCCTCCCAGGCCCGACGCGTCAGTTCACTGGCCTCAGCGGTGTTGACAACAATTGGCTCCGGTTTGGGCTGGCTGGCGCACCCCGCCAGCAACGCGAGACACCCAGTAAGTAAAACCGCCCGTGCTGTTTCAGGCATCATCATTCACCTCCTCATTCCAGGTCATCCAACGCACCTCCCGGTCGTACCTGCCGGGGAATAGATCGGCCAGCACCTGCAGGCTGCGCTCCACCCACTCATCAAACAGGCCTTCCGCCAGGCGTTGGTGATTTTTTGCGTGCAGGTCGATGGCTTTTTCCTCGAATGGGTAGGCCTCTTCTTCAAGCAACATCCGGTATTGGGTTGCCTCAAGGTCGTTCAGATTCGCCGGCGCCTCTGACGTCATGAGGTCCTGCGCCATCACCCGGTACAGCTCAGCCCGGCGGAACAGGATTTCCGAACGAGCGCCGTCTCCAACCAGCTTCTCGGCTTGTGCAAGGCGCTCCCGCGCAGCCGAGAGGGCCGCTTGTTTGCGCGTCAGGGATTCGGCTAATGGAATTTGCAACGGGACATCGGCAAACCGACCAGCCTCCTCCGCACCGAGCACGATGGCTGCCCGCCCGGCCCAGGTCAGCGTGTCTTCCGAATGCCATTGGCTGGCGAGCTCTTGCTCTACCAGCTCGATTCGATATCGACGCGGCGCCACATTGTCGAGCACAAGACGCTGGCGCAATGTCTGATTACGGATATGACTCTGGGAATCGGCGGTAACGGAATCGCGATCAAGCCACGCGACATAAATGCGATTGCGACGCTCGTGGGCCTCTGCCTTGTGGTAAAGCTCCGCCGCCCTCAGCTGCTGATCCCAGGACGGCGACTCTGTACCTTCGGTACGCATGATTTCATCCGCCGCCCGCACCAGTTGGCCCGATGACTGATAGGCAAACACCAGCTTCTCGCTTACGGTTCTGGCTAGATCGTGCTGCGGGTAATCCGTGCGAAACCGGGTCAGTTCATTAACAGCTGCCTGCCATCGCTCTGCCTTCAGAAGTGTGTTCGCAGCGTCGTAGCGACCCTTAATCGCAATATCCGAGCCCGGAAATGCAGACTCCACACGCTGAAAATGCGCTACGGCGGTGTCAATGTGGCCCTCGCTCGCCGCTTTCTCCCCCTGATAGTAAACGCTGCTGGCCAGCTGCCGTTGCAGGCTGTCGGTATCTTTGGCCGGTACATCCCCTGGCGGCCCCTCTGCAATCAACGCCAGTGACTGACGCCAGGCATTTTCAGCGAGTCCATAAGACGCCATCGCCACGTTCGCTTCACCCACTGCGACCCAGGCACTGTAGCGCTCGGCTGCGCCGACTGATGGATGGGCTATGGCATTCTCGGCAAACCGAAGGGCGTCAGCATAACGATGTTCCTCGAGCATTCGGTTGGCGATATCCGCCGTCAGACCAGGCTGACGCTTGTCGTCGGAGAACTCAGCCGCGAAGCGGTCGGCGGCAGCAGCCAGATCGTCCAGTGTCGCGGGAAGCGAATTTAGATTGTCCAGTGCGTCGCGCTGAATCACGATGGCAGCCCAGGCGGCATCCGCTGCCGCCGGATACGCTTTTATCTCATATTCGGTATCATAGGCCGCCCGCTGGTAATGCTCGAAGGCGTTAACGTGGTCGCCTGCCTGCAGGAAGGCATCACCGGCCAGGCGAAGAACTTCACCCTTCTGGCTGCTCCGATCAGCCAACTGACTGTAGTAACCCCCTGCCAGTCGGAACGCGGCGGCTTGGCGTTCTCCTTGCCCCTCTTCGGCCTGATCATAGTGATAGTCCGCCAGTGACCGACTGAAATCCCGCCAGCGCTCCTGATCTGGAATGGCGAGCTGCCGGTAAACTGCATCGCGGGAAAACGCCTGGACATACTCAGCCCTGGCGGCCCTTGCGCGATCAATTTGCCCAGCCATACGCCAGACGTCCACGTTCTGGGCCAGAAAGGCCGGTACGGCGTTATGCGCCTGGAAATCGCGGACAAAGGCATGGTTCACCGCCACGCTGTCTTCAAAGCGCCGGTTGCTGGCATAGTAATCCGCCAACCGGTCGTACAGCAGGTACCCGAAGTCTTTGCCACCCGCATCGGTCAACCAGCCTGCCAGGGATTCAACGCCCCGGTCTTCCGCCGCCATCAGGGCGACAATCCTGAAGGTGTCGTCAACCAGTTCAGCGTCGCTGGCAGGAATGCGGCGAAATCCACGGGTATCCTCACCGAAACCGTCCAGTACTGCCAGGAAGGTCTTTGCGGCCCTTGTCCGGGCAGAAGCCCCTTGCTTGTACTGGCTCCAGCCCTGCATATATCGGGCCTTGGTTTTCAGGCTATCCGTGCCGTCGCCCGATATCACACGGCTGTATTCGGACTCAGCCTCGGCATAGTCTTGCGCCGAAAACGCGGCCTCTGCGATGCGGAAACGGGCCTCAGGCACCAGGGAAGACGAGGGATAGAGGCCAACCAGTTGACGTAACCGATCAATAGACTCCTCCGCCTGCCCCGTGTAGGCATGAGCCTTCGCCATCTGGTACAGCAATTCATCAAGTCGGCCCTGGTAGGCACCCCTGTCGAGAATGGATTCGTAACTTTCCAGCGCCTGCCGATAGACCTGTTGTTCGCGTTCTTCGCTGAAGCTGACGTCCTCGTCAGTCACCGTCTGGATATTGGAAAGCCGATTGAGTGCATCAATGCGTACTTCAGGTTCATCAGAGTGTTCAAACAATCGCTGGTATCGACGGGCAACTTCTGTTGGAGATATGGCCGGCATCGGGCGGGATTGGAATTCCAGGAAAACCGGGCGCATATCAGCGATGGTTTCGCCGTCGCGCCCCAGCTCCACCCGGAACGATTCCTGCGCCAGGGCACCCGCCGCGAGTGCTGTGAATAGCGCCACCAGGGAAATCGACACCACTGGCTTCATGGCTGACCTCGCTCAAGGTTTTCCAAGGCCAGGTACTCGTAGAGGTGGGCAATCTGCTGCTCGGTCCGATCCAACGCAAACGCCATACGGTGATCCTGCGCTTCGACATAGGCCAGAGCCCGTTCATCCAGTTCTGACTCCGCCCTGCTCAAAAGTGCATCGGCCGTGCGACGAACCGTCCGTATCCGCTCCAGCGCATGGTCGGTGCGTGTCATCAGCTCATTGAGCTGGCGATCTTTCTTTTTCAATCTGCCATCAAGCCTGGCGACGGACGCTTTCAGATCGGCCAATGTTCTGGCTGCACCTTTCAGCGCCTCTTGTTGTGCGGGAGAGAGAGTCCGGGCTTTAAGGTTGGCTAAACGCTGCACCAGCGCTTCAATATTCTCCTGGTAGGGACCGCCATCAACGTCATGGTCCACAGGCCCCAGACGCTCACTGATAGCCCCCCGAAAAACAGCAAGGCTGTCTTCCCGCTGATTCAGTGTTTGCCTGATCTCCCTCAGCTCAGCCACCCGGTTGACGTCGGCCTGGGCAGTGGGCTGTTCGATGAAACGAATAAGATAGGCCGTACGGGGCTGAGTGAGCGTGCGGTTATCGGCAAGGAACCATTGGGCCTCGGAGTTCCGGGCGTCCAGTACCAACGCCTGGTACGCACCCTTCTGACGAATCTGATCCGCCAGCTTTCGAAGTGTCACCCGTTCGCTTTCAAAGGAAGCATTTGCCGCAAGGTAGGCTTCACCCGCCTGCCCCAGGTAACCGGCGAGGTCGTACCCTCTGCCCGTCCCAAGCCAGGCATTGGCCACTCCGGGATAGGCCAGCGGGTACTTTTTGGCCCGATGCCAGGACTGCATGGCCGCCCGCTGGTTGCCACTGGCCGAGAGCGCAAGACCGTGGAGGTATAGGCCGTGAGACGTGCTGTAGCTTTCCAGGGGGATTTTTTCCAGGAAACCGATGGCCTTTTCATGGTCTCCGTGATCGTAGGCAAGGTAGCCGGCACGAACCAGTAGTCGGCTTCTGAGCTCCTGGCTGCGCTGGCTATCAACGTCTTCCTCGGACATGGCCAGTGCCACTCGAAGTGCAACCAGTGCTCGCGAGGGGTTCCGGTCCTGCCTGCCGTAATCAGCCGCAATGTTCATGTAACCCATCGCAGCCCAATAGCCTGGCTCCATTGACGCCAGCACCTTCCCGGCCCGATCGGTATGCTCCGCCTCCCGTTCAATCTCGGCCAACCGGTAAAGCGCCTTTTGCCGGTCACTGCCACTGGCCCGCTTCGCAGCGGTTTCAAGGTATTCCCGGGTTTTGTTGTCTCCAGGGCCCGTCGGCAGTTCCGCCAGCAATAATGCTGCCTGCCCCCGGTAATACTGTCCTTCGAGCAGCTCTTTCAGCAGCCGTTCAGCCTCTTGATGACTCCCCGTGACCAAAAGTGCTTTAGCGCGAACCAGGCGTTCGGCTTCGGTAGTGGCATTCCGGGTGTAACGTAATGCTGCAGCCGGGTCATGGGTGTCGAGGGCGAATTCTGCGAGCCCCGAGCGTAACGACGCCAAATCGCTGCCTGCAGACGCCAGCCCCGGGGCAAAGGCCGTTGCCAGGCTAAGGGCAAACACAGTGAAGACTTTCCGAAGCTTAGCGCGCACGACCATCCTTTCGCCCTATTTCCATTCCTGAAACGAAACCACTGGTTCGTAGTCCGGCGCCGCAGCATCCAGAGTCATCTGTATGCGGGATTCGCCGGGCCGCTTCCGGAATTGGTGGGTCGCTTCCCGGCGAACAAAGCGTTCTTTTGCCGATCGCGCCGTCAGAACCGCTTTTAGTTGATGGGCGCCATGAGGCAGGTTACCGATATAGAGCCGCTGGACACCGCCCTGCTTCAGGGAGTCACGTTCCTGGTCGGTATAGAGGTGGGAAGCGACGGGCGTCTCGTTCAGGTACAGCTCCACCGAGTCCAGATTCAACCCCTCCCGATTCCTGAGTGTCAGGAAAACTGCCACTTGCGTGTCGACCGGATAGAGTACGTCCTCCTCCAGTTGGTATAACGCCTGACTGAGGTCCGCCACATCGGCTTTCAGGCGGTCGATTTCCTCGTCCAGCGACTCCGCAAAGGCGCTACATGTGAAACCAAGCAGGGACGCCACCACCATGACCACAATGACCGGCCACGCCACCCTGACCTGGCGCCCAACCGTTACTGTTTGCTGCGCTCCGGCGACCATACGCTTCCTGCCTTTCGAAATATTCTGTAACAAACCGGCGGAAAGAGTAACACTTGGTAACAGGCAAGAACGGTATCCAGATCACCAATTGGAAATCCGAAACCGTCGGTTTTTTTGACAGGGGAAAAACGCTGAGGAATGTCCCGTTCAACGGAGACGCTTGGAATTCAGGTTAGTTGACTGATTTATAAATACTATTTTGAACTGGCCCCGGATTTGCTCTGAGAACAGCGCGGGATAGCCTTTTGGCCACCCCGTTTGATATGCCGAGCTTAGCCGATGCTCTCAACCGCATCGGCTTTTTTTATTTGCTCAATTGTTTCATGGCCGATTCCAGGCCTTCAATGGTCAGCGGATACATGTGGTCATTCACCAGTTGGCGGGTCATACCGAGCGACCCGCCCATGCCCCAGTAGCTCTCTGGCAATGGATTGATCCACACCACCTTGCGGAAGTGATCGGTAATTCGCTGAAACCACGTTGCGCCGGCTTCCTCGTTCCAGTGTTCGATGGACCCGCCGGGGTGTGACACCTCATAGGGAGCCATGGTGGCATCCCCTACGAAGATCACTTTGTAGTCCGGCGTGTACTTGTGAAGAATGTCCCAGGTACTCGTCGTTTCGTTCATCCGGCGAATGTTGTTTTTCCACACGCTTTCATAGATGAAATTATGAAAGTAAAAGTACTCCATATGCTTGAATTCGAGTCGGGCAGCCGAAAAGAGCTCCTCGCAGACCCGCACGTGTGGGTCCATAGAGCCGCCCACATCGAAGAAGATCAGGACTTTCACCGCGTTGTGCCGTTCGGGAACCATTTTCAGGTCCAGGTAACCGGCATTGCGGGCTGTGGAACGGATGGTATCGTCCATGTCGAGCTGGTCCGCAGCACCCTGGCGAGCAAACTTACGCAGCCTGCGCATGGCAACCTTGATATTGCGGATGCCAAGGGTAACGCTGTCGTCCAGGTCCTTGAACTCCCGTTTTTCCCAGACCTTTACAGCCCGGCCGTGACGCCCCTTATTCTGGCCAATGCGAAAGCCTTCCGGGTTGTAACCGTTAGCACCGAAGGGTGACGTGCCACCCGTGCCAATCCACTTGTTTCCGCCCTGGTGACGCTCCTTCTGTTCTTCCATGCGTTTCTTGAAGGTATCGATCAGTTCTTCCAGCCCACCGAGGGAATCGATTTTGGCCTTGTCTTCTTCAGACAGCTGCTTTTCGAATTCCGCGCGCAGCCAATCATCCGGGATCAACGCCTGCATCAGGTCGTCGAGGTTTTCTATGCCCTCGAAATAAGCCTGGAACGCCCGGTCGAATTTATCGAAATGGCGCTCGTCCTTGACCAGGCAGACACGGGCCAGATAGTAGAACTCTTCCATGTTCGCAAAGGCGAGCCTGTTCTGCAGAGCTTCAAGCAGATCGAGGAGTTCGCGCAGACTGGCGGGCACCTTGGCCCGCCGGACTTCGAGAAAGAAATCAATCAACATAGGGTGCTGCTCTTGCTGAATTTCAGCCGCGACGACGGGCCATGAAGGCCAGCTTCTGCAACAGGTGGACATCCTGCTCGTTCTTCACCAGTGCACCATAGAGCGGCGGCAAGGCGGAACTGGTGTCCTTCTCCTGCAACATTTTGGCAGACAGTTCATCCGCCATCAGCAGTTTAAGCCAATCGATCAGTTCCGAGGTGGACGGCTTTTTCTTGAGCCCTGGCACCTTGCGAACGTCGAAGAAAACTTCCAGCGCATCGCGAACCACCTGCTGCTGCAGACCCGGGAAGTGCACGTCCACAATGCTCTTCATGGTGTCGTGGTCCGGGAAGCTGATGTAGTGGAAGAAACAACGGCGCAGAAACGCGTCTGGCAGTTCCTTTTCGTTGTTACTGGTGATCACGATGATCGGCCTATGCTTGGCACGCACAGACTGCTGAGTCTCGTAAACGAAGAACTCCATGCGGTCGAGTTCCAGCAGAAGATCGTTGGGGAACTCGATATCCGCCTTGTCGATCTCATCGATCAGCAGTACCACCTGCTCCTCGGATTCGAAGGCTTCCCACAGCTTGCCCTTGACGATGTAGTTGCTGATGTCCTTGACCTTCTCGTCACCGAGCTGGGAATCCCGCAAGCGGGAGACTGCATCGTATTCGTAAAGCCCCTGCTGGGCCTTGGTGGTGGACTTGATGTGCCAGGGAATCAGGCGCAGGCCGAGAGACGCGGCCATTTCTTCAGCCAGGAGGGTTTTACCAGTGCCGGGCTCACCCTTGATCAGTAGCGGGCGTTGCAACGTTATCGCTGCGTTGACGGCCATCTGCAGGTCATCAGTGGCAACATACTTCTCGGTACCGGTAAACTTCATGCTGATAGTGTCCTGTTCAATTAACGGTTAAACGTCTGTTTGAAAATAGACTCAGAGTATAGAGAACCGAAGCCGTTCTGATAAGAGCCCTGTTCGATTAACCGCCAATTACCGATCCTTTCCCCCATCCTTGTCATCGTCTTCAGGTTCATCGTCGGCGGGGTCGCTCTCCTCATCGGTGGCTGGCAAATCGTCGAACTCGGAGAGGTCAAAGTCCTCCAGCCCGAATTCGTCGTCACCATCCTCCACCTCCGCATCAGCAACGGGAATATCGTCGTCGGGCAACGTTTCGTCTTGCTGAAGTTCCGGCACTTCTTCAGGTTCCGGCAACTCTTCGGGTTCAGGTTCCGGCACCTGTTCTGGTTCAGGTATCTCTTCGGGTACGTCTTCAGGCGCCGGTTCCGGTTCGGGTGCGTCAGTAGCCTCTCCCTCCGGCGTTTCCTCAGCGACCAGCGGCGGTTCCTCGTCGTTTCCCTGATCCTGCGTTGATTTTCGGCGCTTGACGAACAGGAATGCCGCCCCGGCAACTACCACGACGCCCAAGGTGCCGGCTGCGGCCCATACCCAGAACGGAATGCTGCTGGCCTGCTCATCAGCAGGAGCCGGCATTTCCGGTTCCACCTCTGCCTTGTCGACAGGCTGCTCCTCAAGCGGCTCCGGTTCTGGCGCCTCAACCTGACTGATATCGATCGGCCCGGAACTGGACAGAGGTGGCTCAATTTCGGGAGCGGGTGGGGCCTCCGGCAACTCATCCTCCATCACCGGCGTTTCCTGCGAGGGCTCGTCAGAAACGACTGCCTCAATTGGGGCTTGTTCGCCCTCGGGCTGAATATATCGGGTAACGGTACTGAAGCGCCGGGAGAATGTCTGGCCGTCCGCAACAATGCTGAACTGGTACTCACCGGCATCGGGGAGGCGTGTAATGGCGTCGGTATACACCCCGTCCTGCGGCGGCTCATCCTGCGACAAAATCTTGTTGCCGCGGCGCCCGTCCTCTGAGGTTAATGACACGCTGACATCGATGACCCCCAGGAAGTCCGGGTTATCAATTTTTCGGTCTTCCTCGAAGAAGGCTACCTGAAGGGATATTGGTTCCTCTTCCGTGAACGTCGGTGGGACCGGGCTCACAACCATCCGCAGATCGCTGACGACAGTGACCCGGCTTCCCTCACCCAATTCGCCATTGATCTTCCAGTCACCCGCCTCAGGGTTGGTGATGGTAATCAGGTCGTATTCCGTTTCGCGTATCCAACGCATTCCCTCGACGGCGGACTCCGGCCCCGCCTTGGCGCCGCCGGGGCTGACCAGTTCAAGCGTTCGGTCGGCGGCAGACTCATCACCCGCGCGAAAAATCAGCGCGGTAAATTCCTCTACACCGCTATCCACCTGAAAGCCATTGTCTTCAATGGGAATCTGCTGCTGCGGTACAGCGGTGTTCAGCGCTTCAAGAAAAGCCAGAGTCAGTGCATCAGCAGACGACGCCAGGGCATATCGGCCTCCGGTGCGTTCTGCAAGGCTTTTCAAGAGGGCAAGGTCTGCCTCCTCGGACAACGCGACGGTATGAAGGGTGGCACCACGGCTGCTCAGCTCATCCAGCAACGCCCCCAGAATCCGCTCACGCTCGCGATCATTGGCGCTCTCATTGTCAGAGATATCCACTTTGCCATCGGTAAGTAGTATGAAGTCGGTGTTGTCGAGGCTGTCCGAACCCAGGAGGTAGTCATCACTGGCAACCTGAATCGCCTCTCCCAGGTTGGTCCGAAGGGCGACCGAATTGATCTCGTCCGAGCGTTCGACAGCCAGCCCCCGCCAGTCATCAGTGACTTTGCCATGGGGTACCAGCATGTTGACGTACTGACCAAAGGTCCAGACTCCGGCATTGGCTTGCCCAGGCAGCATACGCGCCAACAGACGCACAGCCGGGCGGCGCAGGTTGTTCGGATCGTTGGTTTTCATTGAGCCGGAGATGTCGACAATGATTCGGACATCGGCGCTGTCAGGCAACTGCAAGGTTGGCGCCTGCTGGGCAAGCGCCGTAGTTGGCAGGGCAAGTAAAACGACAAACAGGCGGCTCAGAAGTCGCATCAGGGCAGCTCCACGCGAGGTATTGGTTAAGGGAGGTCTCAGCGTTTAACCAGACGGTATCTGACGAGGTCGAGAACCCACACCAACACCATCACCAGGGACGCTATGCCCAAATTCACAAAGGCTCGACCCGCATTGGCGGCATCGCCCAGTATGGTTTCGTAGCCGCCGTGCAACCAGGCTGGCATCCACCAGCCAGCTACCTCACCGGACTCGACCGGGGTCAGCAGGATGACGATCAACGCCGCCTGCAACAGGGTACGGATGGCATAAACCGGAATTACCCGAAACAGGCGGGATATGGTGTAGAAGAACACCACGAATGCAACGGCGTACAGGGCCCAGAATATTCCGTAAGCAAGGTTTGTTTCTGCGTCTATCATCAAAGGATCCAGTGAATTATGTGTTCTTCCCAATCGTCTTCCGGCACATCGGCTTCGGAAATCACGCGATTACGCACCGATACACCCGCTTCATGAACCGTATCGGGGTCACCCGACCGTAGCGGGTGCCAGTCTGCTAGCGCACGGCCTTCCGCCAGTGTGCGGTAGGCACAGGTATACGGCAGCCAATGGTAGTCGTTCAGCGTATCCGGTGTCAGCACCGTGCATGCCGGCACTTTCTGCAAGCGCTCGGAATACACGCTGCACTGGCAGGTTTCCTGCTCCATGTAACGGCATACCAGCTCAGTGTAGTAGACATCGCCGGTGTCTTCGTCTTCCAGTTTGGCCAGGCAACATTTGCCGCAGCCGTCACACAGGGACTCCCATTCCTTGGCGGTCATTTCATGGAGACGTTTACGTTGCCAGAATGGAATCTCTGCGATCATTCCCGGCGAGGCTCCGGTTTACGGCGAAAGTCTACAACGTAGCCGCTGGACTCCTCAGGCATCTGCAGGAAGAAATCCTTGTCCGCAATTGCCTCCAGAACCTGCTTGCCGGAGGTTCGGGCAAGCTTCCGGTCCGGCGTCATGATCAGGTCCATGGCATGTATTGGCTGGCCGAATATACCCCGCAGGCTATCCGGCAGGTCATCCCAGGCCTGGCCCCGTCGAACATAGATATACGTATCCGGCTTTTTACTGCTGCGAAACACCGACACAAAGGTCTTTTCGGTCATGATTTCAGTAGGTCCTCAATATGCTCCTGAACCGGCGCCAGGAGGTCACGGCGCCAGCCCTCATCAAACAGCCCGGCAGCCAGCTTTCGCTGTTGTACAACAGCCTCAAGACGCTTGCGAGGCGCCAGCAGTTCCACCGGCACATCCCGCTCCTCCGCCGCTTTCACCATGAGGCGTTTGAGCTGTTTATAGAACATCTGGTCCTGGCGGCTCAGGGGAGCGGCGATAACATCAATACCGGAATTGTCCGCGGTCGATGCCTCCGCAACCTTATCAATGATCGTATCCCCATAGCGCCTGACCACGGCCGGAGGCAAGCCCTGGATATTCGATAGCTCCCGTACTGACTGTGGCAATCTCTGGGCGATGGCAATCAGCAGTGCATCGGCCACAACCCGGTTGCGGGGCCGATCCCTGGTGCGTGACTCGTGTTCCCGCCAACACACGAGGGTTTTCAGCACCCCCTGTTGCTGGCGGCTCAATGTCCAGCCGCCTCGCAATTTCAGGTAATGGTTGTCGGGATTATCCTGGGCTGCCAGTTCCTTTGAAAATCGAGTGGATTCGTCAGCCAATGCCGCTTCAAGGCCCCGTTTCTGCAACCGAGTAATCACCCAGTGATACAAGGGAACAAGGAAGCGAACGTCATCCAGAGCGTAGCGTTCCTGAGCCGCGGAAAGCGGGCGAGAGACCCAATCCGATCGCGTCGCCGATTTATCCAGTGACTCACCGAAGAGGGTTTCGACCAGTCGGGCATAACCGACGGAAAAGCCGGCGCCAGCCAGCGCAGCACCAATCTGAAGGTCGACAACGCCCTCCGGTTCCAACTGCAACCAATGTCGGAACAGCTCCAGGTCTTCGCTCATGGCGTATAGCAGTTTTGGAGTGCCCGGGTCGGTAAGCGCATTGCGAAAGCCCTCGGAAGCCTCTGCAACCGAAGGGTCCACCAGGCAGAACCGCTGCCCCAACCCCAACTGGACCAGGCCCGGAATCGGAAAGAAGGTGTTTACGCGCTCGAACTCGGTATCCAATGCAAGCGGTTCGCCCTGCCCTTCGGCAAGCCAGCGGTCCAGGTCGTCCGGCTCCCGAATCCAGGTAACCGTGTCGGGAGCCGCAGGAACGGAAGCGGCCGGGGAGTTGGAATCCATATAATAATCCCGGTCAGGTTTATTCAGTCAGAGGTTTTCGGCCACGGAAGGCATGGGTCAGGGTGAATCCGTCAACATAACCCAGTTCGCCCCCCACCGGGATACCATGGGCAAGACGGGTAATCAGGATATCGCGTCCATCCAGCCTGTCGGCAATGTAGTGGGCAGTTGCCTCACCTTCCACGGTTGGATTAGTTGCGAGAATGAGCTCCGTAACCCCTTCTCCGTGGATGCGTTTCAGCAGGCGCTCAATACCGATTTCCTCGGGGCCCACGCCGTCGATGGGCGACAAGTGCCCCATCAGCACGAAATAGCTGCCGCGGTAATCGCCCGCCTGCTCGATGGCAAGGAGGTCGGAGGGGCTTTCCACCACACAGAGCGTACCAGTACGTCGCTCGGGGTTTTCGCAGATATTGCAGGTAGGCGTATCGGCGAAGTTCTGGCAGCTTTCACAGCGGCGCACACCAGTCATAGCGCGATCCAGTGCGTCGGAAAGCCGCGAGCCTCCGGAACGGCCCCGCTCCAGCAAGTGGAACGCCATGCGCTGGGCCGTTTTCTGGCCGACACCAGGCAGACAGCGGAGAGACTCCACCAGTTCGTCTACCAACGGACTAAAAGCCATCAGCTATCCTCAATCAGAACGGCATCTTGAAGCCCGGAGGCATACCCATACCGGACATCATGCCGGACATTTTGTCTTTCTGGTTTTCCTCAACACGGCGCACGGCATCGTTGATAGCAGCCGCCAGCAGGTCTTCCAGAATTTCCTTGTCTTCGCTCAGCAGGGATGGATCGATATCCACTTTCCGCACGTCATGGCGGCCATTCATGGTCACCTTGACCAGACCCGCGCCGGCTTCGCCGGTAATCTCGGCCTTGGCAGCCTCTTCCTGGGCCTTCTTCATTTCTTCCTGCATCTGCTGGGCCTTTTTCATCAGGTCGCCCATATTGTTCATCACGCTCACCTTTTACAGAATTGCCTTAGAGAGTTGCCACCATGTGGCTCCAACCGCAGCCCTTAGCCGGACTTTGCCTGATTCGGCGGCCGGATACTGTTTTCGACGACCCGAGCCTCGAATCGTTCAACAATCGACTGCACTGCGGGGTCATTGCGAATTGAGTCTTCCGCTGCCTTCTGGCGCGCCTGTCGTTGGCGCTCTTCCCAGGCGGCCGGCGTTCTGCCACCCGCATCGCCCTGCTCCACACGCAGGGTTATGGTGGCACCGAACCGATTCCTCAACGCCTCGAGAATTTTTTCTTCATGGCGGGCGTTCAGTAACCGCGCGTGACCTTCATCGATGGTCAGCACGATTTCATCGCCTTGGCGGGTCATGGCCGCGTTACTGGCAAGGTTACCTGGCATACCCACAATGCCCAGGCTGCGGAAATCACGCTCCCAGGCAAATTCGCCGTTATCCACGAGCTCTTCGGCCGGCTCAACTGGCCCTGTTGACGCTTTCGGTTCTTCGGGCTTCGCGGGCTCAGCCTGCGATGCTTCGGCCTTGGGCTCTTCAATGTATTCCGGCTCAGGCGTCACAGGTTCGGGATCATAATCCTCAGCACCGGCAGCCTCGGCCGCTGCAGATTCAGCCGCCTCATCCAGGCTCGCCAGCCAGGCAGCGTCAGGCTCCTCTGACGCGGGAGCGGGTTGGGATTCCGGTACGGGCTCCTGGGCTTCCGGTTGAGGCGTCGGCTCAGGTTCCGGTGCCGCAAGCCGCTCCGGCTCTGGTTGAGGCGCTTGTTCAGACCCGGCAGCCGCTGCTTCTTTCTCCGCCGCTGCCGGGCCAGGCTCAGGGTCTTCCCGGGACTCCTGCCCGGCCTGTGAAGCCCCGGAGGCCACTACTGGAGGCTCACGGCGGTCGGTACCAGGCCGGAAGGCCAGCATTCGCAGCAGCGTCATCTCAAACCCCATGCGGGCATCGGGAGTGACCGCCAGGTCCTTTCGGCCCATCAGTGCGGCCTGGTAGAACAGTTGCGCGTCTTCCGCGCTCAACCGGCGCGCCAGGGATTCCACCTGCGCGGCATCCCCGAGGGCATTATCGACACTGCCCGGCACTACCTGTTCCATGGTCACGCGATGGAACAGTGACAACAGGTCTGCCAGGATCACGCTGTAGTCCGGCGCAAAATCGGAAATACGATTGATCTCAGACAGCAGCGCGGGCCCGTCGTCCTCCACCAGCGCGTTCACCAGGTTCTCGATATCGCTTTGATCAATCGTACCAAGCATGTTGCTGACATCACTGCCGCTGAGCGTCTGATTGCCGAAGGCAATGGCCTGATCTGTCAGGCTCAGGGCGTCCCGCATGCTGCCGTCCGCGGCACGAGCCAGCAGCCACAGGGCCGGCTCCTCGAAAGGGATGCCTTCCTGGGTCAAAACGTAGCGCAGGTGCCCGGCAATGTGTTCTGGCGTCATCCGCTTGAGGTTGAACTGCAGGCAACGGGACAACACCGTAACAGGCAGCTTCTGGGGATCCGTTGTCGCCAGCAGGAACTTGACGTGTTCCGGGGGCTCTTCAAGGGTCTTGAGGAAGGCGTTAAAGGACTGATTGGTCAGCATATGCACCTCGTCAATGAGGTACACCTTGAAGCGGCCACGAGTTGGCGAGTACTGGACGTTATCGGTGAGCTCCCGCATATCGTCCACGCCGGTGCGGGAGGCTGCATCGATTTCAATCAAATCAACAAAACGCCCTTCCTGGATTTCCTGGCAACTGGAGCAGGTTCCACACGGTGTGGCGGTAACGCCGGTTTCGCAGTTCAGGCACCGGGCCAACAGGCGGCCAATGGTGGTTTTACCCACGCCCCGGGTGCCGGTAAACAGATAGGCATGGTGCAGCCGCTGGTTGTCCAGGGCGTGGATCAGTGCCTGGAGCACATGCTCCTGGCCGACCATATCTTCGAATGTCCGGGGGCGCCACTTGCGGGCAAGTACCTGGTAGCTCATGTTCTGCCAACTGCCGTTAAAAATGGGTTTAACCATAGCACGGTGAGGGTGTTAGAAGAAGCCAGCAAGACGCAATCAGGAAGGGATATTCAGGGGCGTAACAACGAAAATCTGGGGGTGACTCCACCAGCGACACTCCGGCACACAAGTCCACCGCTTCGGCTGCTCCCTTCCGGGCCTGACCGGGTTCACGGTTTATCGTTGCGGAGGCACCAATGGAGCCACCATAACGGGCTTTGGGGCGAAATCCCTCAAAGCGGCGCGCATATTAGCAAAAGGGTTCCGGCACTACAATGGCAGCGGCACTTCATCGCATCGGAACCAGCAGGCAACACTGTAACGGGTACGATGGGCCGGCAACACCTCATGGGGAATCTCTTCGCTCATGAACAGCGCCATCCGTCCCGCCAGCGGCAATACGACGCCACATACCTCGTTCTCGTTTTCACGATTGAAAACCTGCAACGCGCCGCCGTCGGCCTCCTGCCAATCCTCATTGAGATACAGTACCAAACTGACAACCCGCGACGCTCTGCCCTGGAAGCTATCCACATGGCGACGATAGAAGTCACCGTTGTGATAGGTGGCGTAATGTGCCTCAAACCGTTTCAGCCCCAGGAACAACCGCTCATTCAACCCAACCCTGACCGACTCAAAGAACTCGAACAAGGCCGCCTGAACCGGCGTCACCCCCTGCAGCCATGCAATTTTGTCTCGCCTTACGGATCTGTCCCGGAGCATATCCTGGCCACGCCCCACACCCGCCTTGCGCAGCGCATCGGTCCGGTCCAGTATTCGAATTTCATTGCGGAGGCCATTTAACAGGGACGGGGTTAACTGCACAGACACATCCTGGCTCATCCAGCCATGTTCCGTGAGACCATCGGCCAGATCATCCAGCCACTGATCAATTCCCGGCGCCGACGACTCGAGATCGACTCCAACCTGAAGAGACCCGGTGATAGAGGCAACAATCTGGTCAATCATTCATCAAACTCCGACTTGGACGGCCGATTTTATGATGGTTTCTCGCCGTAAGGACAGTTTTAATTTACCCTGAGCATAAGGACATGCCGTAACGATAATCGGAACTATGATTGGAACTACGGCCGAACTCAGACCGACAGACTATTGACCACCCAGAACGCTGTAACGAGGCACTACGTGACACTAAAACCCGGGCACTGGTCGTTCACCCGATGGACAACCATCGGGCAACTGGAAGCCATGGAGGTACATCACCCCTTGTTCCGCGCCCGCCTTTTCCTGCAGGGCGCTCACCTTACCCACTTTGCCGCCCGTGATGAACGGGACTGGCTATGGATGAGCGACACCGCGCGTTTTGAACCCGGCGTAGCCATCCGTGGTGGCATTCCCATATGCTGGCCCTGGTTTGGGGTGCCCGAGAAAAATCCCCCGGAAGTTCGCCGCAGACTACTGACCTCCAGCTCCCACGGTTTTGCCCGAACCGCGGTGTGGGAGCTGGAGGATGTACGGGAAACCGCGCACGATGTGGAAATCAGCCTGTCTCTGAACGCAAACAGTGACTTTTCCGATGCCTGGGACGGCCGCGCCCGGTTACTAATGACCTTCCACTTTTCTGCTGACGGCTGCCAACTGGCATTGACCACAACCAACTCGGGCTCGGAGCCACTGGCTTTTACCCAGGCACTTCACACCTATCTTCCGACCCCGGACATTTCCAGAACGCTGGTCAAAGGCCTCGAAAACTGCGGATACGTGGATTCCCTGAAAGACTGGAGTTACCACACACAGCAAGGGCCAGTGAGCTTCGAGGGTGAAACCGACCGCATCTATGAAAGCGGTGACTCGCTGATTGTTGAAACTCCGTCCGGAAATCGACGCATCACCGCCATCGGCAGCGACTCCACGGTTGTCTGGAATCCGGGGCCGGAGAAGGCGGAGCGATTGTCGGATTTCCCTGACGTCGCGTGGCAGTCCATGCTCTGTGTTGAAAGCGCCAACGCCCTTGGCGATTACCGCGTGCTGAATGCAGGTCAGAGTCATACCCTTGGCGTCATGATAGGAAGAGAGTAAAAACCACATGGGTCTAACATCGATTCTGAAATCTCGGTTGGTCCCGGCGGAGCTGGAGAACCACATCAATCGCATCCGCAAGCCGATTGGCTCTCTGGGCTACGATCCCTGGGGCTATAACAACGAAGTGATGAAGTACGGCTTCTCCCTGACCCGCCAGATCTATGAAAAGTATTTTCGGGTGGAAGCCACCGGTGTTGACAAGATTCCCTCTGAGGGCCCGGTACTGATCGTCCCGAACCACAGTGGGCAGTTGCCGGTTGATGGCCTGTTGATAGCCTACGCCCTGGCCTCCCGCGAGAAAAACCCGCGCATCCCCCGGGCAATGATCGAACGTTTTTTCCCAACAGTCCCCTACCTCGGCAATCTACTGAACGAGTTTGGTGCGGTTCTGGGCGACCCCACCAATTGTGCCAAGATGCTGGCCAACGGCGAGGCCGTGATTGTATTCCCCGAAGGCATTCGTGGGTCTGGCAAGCTGTATCAGGATCGCTACCAGCTCAAGCGGTTCGGCAATGGTTTCATGCACCTGGCCATGAAATACAAAGCCCCCATTGTGCCGGTGGGCGTGGTTGGATGTGAGGAAACCATACCGGCCATCGCCAACATCAAACCACTGGCTCGATGGCTGGGCATTCCCTACGCTCCGGTCGCCATGCCGTTTGTCCTGCCGGCCAAGGTCCACCTGAACTTTGGCGACCCAATGATGTTTGACGACCTGGAAATTCCCGAAGAGCAGGTGACCGAACGAGTGGAACAGGTGAAAGCAGCGATCAGTGAATTGATCGATACCGGACTGAGCGAAAGGAAAAGGCTGTTCTGATGGTTGAAAAAAACAGACCCCAGATTCTTGTGACAGGCGCAGCCGGTGCCCTGGCCCAACAGGTGATCAACCGACTGCGGGATACCTGCAACCTCGTTGCCGTGGATTTCCGTGAACAGGTCTACCTTGGCGACGATATCCCCAGCTACTGCATCGATTTCAACAAGCGCTCCTTCGAGGACCTTTTCCGGCGTTACCAATTTGATGGCGTCATCCACCTCGGCCGCATCATGTCGAGCCAGCTCACCCGAATGCGCCGTTACAATGCCAACGTGCTCGGCACCCAGAAGTTGCTGGACCTGAGCCACAAATACCACATCAAGCGAGTGGTGGTCCTGTCCACCTTTCACGTCTATGGTGCAGTGGCCTACAACCCGGCGCTGATTGATGAGGAAGCGCCGCTTAAAAGCGCCGGCCTGAGCGCAGACCTGATTGATTCCGTGGAACTGGAGAACCTCGCCAACATCTACCTGTGGCGCTACCCCGACCTGAATATCACCATTCTGCGCCCCTGCAACATCGTCGGCCCCGGTGTGCGCAACTCCATCAGCACCCTGCTGGGTATGGAGCGGGCACCTGTGCTGGCCGGCTTTTCACCGATGATGCAATTTATCCATATTGATGACATGGCCGACGCCATCGTGCTGACTTACAACAAGACCCAGCGGGGGATTTTCAATGTTGCGCCGCAAGACTGGGTGGCTTACCAGCATGCGTTGAAACTCTGCGGCTGCGCCCGTATACCAATTCCATCCATTCCCCCCCTGCTGCCCCGGATGATACTGCGCACACTTAACCTGCGAAGTTTTCCTTCGTACCTGATGCACTTTTTCAAGTATCCTGTAGTCATCGACGGCAGAGCGTTCGCCAGGGAGTTCGGTTTCAGCCCCAAGCGCCCGCTGAAAGAGATATTCCGGTTCTACCGGGAGAACAAGAAGCCGGTGTGAACGGCACAGGATCGAGCTCGGTGCCGTTATGGAAAGTGGCGCATAGCGCAGGAAGCGAGGCATGTTGAATAATTTCAGCCTGATCAGTCATTCTACGGCAGCCATTGCCTTTGGGCTGTTGTCCCTGTTGATTGCCACACGATACTTGCGCCGTGACATTGACCGGTCCTTGTTGCTCGCTGCCTTGGTCACCATGTTGTGGGCGGGCTCGCTAATTACCCAAAGCCTTTGGGGCGAGCCAAGCTTCTTTATTCGTTACCTGCTGGAACTCCTGCGTGACGCCGCCTGGATCACTGTGCTCTTCGCCTTACTTCGGGATTCGTTTCGGTCTGCCAACCTCGTCGGTCGCCTGCGACGGGTGCTGGCTGCAGCCACGCTTATTCTGATCGCCCTTCTGCTCGGTAGCGGCGCCCTGGAATATTTTTTCGGGCTCAATATTCTGGACGGAAAAACCAAAGTGGTTGGCCAGATAGCGCTATCGCTACTCGGCTTATCGCTGATCGAGCAGATATGGCGTAACTCCGTGTCGTTCGGCCGCTCCAGTATGAAGTATGTCTGCATTGCCGTTGGCAGCCTGTTTGCCTTTGACTTCTTCATGTACGCCGACGCCCTACTCTTCGGACAGGTCTCAGAGGCGTTCTGGAACGCCCGTGGTCTGGTAAACGCCGCCCTGGTGCCTCTGTTTGCGGTTAACGTGATCAACACCCGCAAACAGCCAGTGGATTTCCAACTCTCCCGCTCAGCTGTTTTCCATGCCGGGGCCCTGATACTCGCCGGTGGTTACCTGTTGTTCCTTTCGCTGGGTGGCTACTACGTCAAAACCCTGGGAGGCGAATGGGGTGACGCCCTGCAAGTACTCTTCCTCACCATTGCACTGGTGTTTCTCGTCACCCTGCTGGTCTCCCGCCGTGTGCGTTCACGACTGATGGTGTTTATCAGCCAGAACTTCTTCGATTACAAATACGACTACCGCGACGAATGGCTGAAAATGACCCGGGAAATGGCCGACCTCAGCGACAGCCCACCGCTGCCGGAACGGGTCATCCGTATTCTTTCCAGCCTGGTTGAAAGCAACGCCGGGGCACTATGGATACGGGAAGAGAGGGGCGACTTCATCCTCAAGAATGCCGTCAACATGGTCACGCCAAAGTACACGACCATCGACGCCAACTCCGAGCTTGTCCGCTTTTTGGGGGAACGGGAGTGGATCATCGACCTTCATGAATATCGTGGTGATCCGGTCAGCTACAACCTGCTGGAGATCCCGGACCCGATTTCACATACCCCGGATGGTTGGCTGGTCATTCCCCTTTACCTCAGTAACGATCTATACGGTATTGCCATGGTCGGCAACCCTTACGCACGCGTTGAACTCAACTGGGAGAATTTTGACCTGATCAAGGTCGTCGCCCGGCAGACCTGTAACCTGCTTGCTCAAACAGACGCCCAGAACCGGCTTTCCAGAGCCATGCAGTTTGAGGCGGTGAGCAAGGCGTCCGCCTTCATGGTGCATGACCTGAAAACCCTGATTGCTCAATTATCCTTGCTGGTAAAGAACGCCCCCAGACACCGGGATAACCCGGCCTTTATCGACGATATGATTCACACCACCGACCACGCCGTGCGCAAAATGTCGAACCTGGTGGATCACATCCGTAAACCGGCGGACGAAACCCTGGTGACTGAGGTGATCGACATCACGGAGGTTGTCAGCCAACTGGCGGAGCACTACTCCCGTCGCCAACCCGCGCCGAGGGTTGCCGATAATCCCGGAAAAATTTTCATCAATGCTGATAAGGAGCAGCTCTACAGCATTCTCGGCCACCTGATTCAGAATGCGCAGGATGCCACACCACCCGATGGTGAAGTAACCCTCACCCTGAAAACCGCCAGGGGCAACGTCGTGCTGTTCATCCAGGACACCGGTTCCGGCATGACCGAAGACTTTATCCAGACCCAGCTATTCAAGCCGTTCGAAAGCACCAAGGGGCTGACAGGCATGGGCATTGGCGCCTATCAGGCCAGGGAATATGTGCGCAATGTCGGGGGCAATATCGATGTTACCAGCGAGCCGGAGCTGGGCTCCTGTTTCTCAATCCGATTCCCGCTTGTGCGGCTCAAACCGGAACAGGCCCCGGAAGAACCCGAACGATTGATTACCGGCGACCCACAGCCGCAGCAGAATGCCAAATAATTGGCGAAACCGAAATACAGCGAACACTATCATTGCAAAGTGTCAATCTTCGGTTAAGAATCATGGTTTAGAGGATTGATCGCAAGACCGTCACCATTACAGAAAGGGATTTGTAACCGTTGTGAGTAGACGACTGCTAATCGTAGAAGATGATCCGGGTTTGCAGAGCCAGATGCGCTGGTGTTTCAGCGAAGATCTGGACGTGAGCGTTGCAGCTGACCGGGAGTCAGCTCTGGCGGCACTGCGTCGAAGCGAACCCGATGTCATTACTCTGGATCTGGGCCTGCCACCGGATCCCGGTGGCGCGAAAGAAGGCTTCCTGCTGCTCGAAGAAATTCTTCGGTTGTCGCCCATGACCAAAATCATTGTGGTCACTGGACGGGAAGACAAGGAAAACGCCGTCAAAGCCATCGGCATGGGTGCCAGCGACTTCTACCAGAAGCCACTTGATGCGGACATCCTGACCTTCGTGGTTAACCGGGCGTTTCGATTAGCCGAACTGGAACGTGACAACCGTGAGCTGGCCCGCCAGCGAAATGGCACCAACATCAAAGGTATCGTTGCGGCCAGCCCGCAGATGCTTGCCATCTGTCGAACCCTTGAAAAAGTAGCACCCACCGACGTCACCACACTGATTACGGGTGAAACCGGTACGGGCAAGGAGCTTCTGGCACGGGCACTTCATGACTTGAGCCACCGCTTCGAAAAGCCTTTCGCAGCCATTAACTGCGCTGCAATTCCTGAGAATCTCCTTGAAAGCGAACTCTTTGGGTTTGAGAAAGGGTCCTTCACCGGCGCCACCCAGAGCAAGAAAGGCAAGATCGAGAGTGCCAATGGCGGCACCCTGTTCCTGGACGAGATTGGTGACATGCCCATGCCGCTCCAGGCCAAGCTGCTTCGCTTTCTCCAGGAGCGCGTGGTCGATCGGGTTGGCTCGGTCAAGCCGGTTCCTGTCGATGTCCGCGTGGTTTGTGCAACCCACCGGGACGTGCAGCAACTGATTGATCAGGAAACATTCCGTGAGGATCTGTATTACCGTATCAGTGAAATTACCCTCGACGTCCCCGCACTCCGTGAGCGCGAAGGCGATGCCCTCGTTGTTGCGCAGTCGCTGTTGCAGTCGCTGGGAAAACAGATGGACCGGCCCAACCTGGCCTTTACCGAAGATGCCATCAAAGCCATCAAGACTCATCCGTGGCCTGGCAACGTGCGTGAAATGATCAACAAGGTGAAGCGGGCCACCATCATGGCCGATGGCAAACGTGTTACCGCCGCTGACCTTGAGCTAAACTGCGACTTTGAAGGCCCCGAAAGCCAACTGAATCTCAGGCAGGTCAGGGAAAACGCGGAACGTGCCGCCATCGTACAGGCGCTGCAGTCATGCAGTTTCAATATGGCGCAGGCATCACGCCTACTCGGCGTAACCCGCCCAACGCTGTATAACCTGACTGATAAATATCGGATTGAAACATCTCCCGAATCTTCAGGTGCCTGAATAGCAGGCAAGGAATCCAGAACAAGACCCGATAAGGAAAAGGAACAGGGCCATGAAGCCAGTTATAGCAGTACGCGCCACCCTCCTCTCAGTCGCCATTTCGTTTGCTCTCGTCGGTTGTGGCGACAACGATGAGATGAGCCAGGACGACATTCAGTACCTGAGTCACATTGACCAATCGCGTTTTTTCCAGCGTCAGGGTGAGCTCAAGGCCAGCACACTGGAAGCCAGAAGCGCGATCGAACTTCAGCCGGAAAAAATCGAACCGTATTTCCTGATCGTCAACAATCTCCTCAAGGCAGGCGATGCAGCCAACGCCGAACGGCACCTTAACCAGATCCTGGAACGCCTCCCCGCAGAGCAAATCGATGCGAAGGTGCGGAACCGCGCCAGCCTGATCCTCGCAGAAGCCAACCTTCTTCAGGAAGACTTTGACGATGCGCTGGCAGCTCTCGATGACATCACCTCGCCAGATCGGCCCGTGGAAACCCAGGCGGCATTGTTGGAAGGCCAGATTTACCTGGCAGCCAATGAACTCGATAAAGCCCGCACTGCATTCAACCGAGCACGGGAAATAGACTCCGGGGACGTTGAATCAGTGATAGGACTCTCGAAAACAGCGTTCGCTGGCGGAGACGTTTCGAAGGCCCGAACGCTGGTCAGCGAGGCGGAAGGTATTGATGGTGAAAGTGGTGAATTGTGGCTCTGGAAAGCCGAGCTCGCCGCTTCTCAGGAAGAGTGGCAAAAAGCGGAAGATGCCTATATCAAGGCCCTTGAAGACATCGGGCAGTACGATGTGATGACCCAGCGCAAGTACGCCACGATTTCATCCCTCATTCGCGTCCTTAGAGCCCAGGGAAAGCAGTCAGAAGCCTTCGTGTATGAAGAAATACTGGCCAAGTCCGCCCCCGGTACGATCAAAAGCAACCTCATGGCAGCCCAGGCGGCCGTGGAACAGGGCGACCTCGACGAGGCCGCGCGCTATCTGGAAGAAGTCCTGACACAAGCTCCCAACCATGAACAGACATCGCTGATGCTCGGCCTTGTCCGGTTCAGGCAAGGCCGGGTCGAGGATGCTGAAAAGCTGCTGGCCCCCATCGCAGAAGCGGGAAATTCAGAGACCGCCAGCAAGTTACTGGCCGCCGCACGGCTGCAAATGCGTAACCCGGAAGGCGCACAGGCGATACTTTCCAACCTGGAAGACAAGGATTCCGATCCGGAAACTCTTGCCATGGTGGCCATTGCCACGCTTGCCAGTGGCGACCTGAAAACGGGCGAAACGCTTATGGACAAGGCCCTGGCAAGCAACCCAGACAACCACCAGTTGAGGCTACGGTATGCGACCTACCTCAACCAGCGGGGTGAACATGACCGGGCGATCGCCGAGGCAACCCGGGTTCTTGAGAGCGCTCCGGAGCTGGAGCAGGCACGCAGCGTCATCGTTGAAGCCCAGGCACGCTCGGGCAATATGGATGCGGCTGTGAAAACCGCCTCTCAGTGGATTGAGGAGGTTCCGGATAGCATCAATGCCCTGATGACCAGGGGAAGCCTTGCGGCCACCGCAGGCAATGCGGACGCGGCTAAAACATATTTCAACAAGGCCAGGGAGAAAGCGCCCGAATCGCCGGCCCCGCTGATCTCGCTTGGTAGACTGGCGCTGACTCAGGACGATCAGGCAGAAGCGCAGAAGCAGTTCCGGGCTGCGGTCAGGCTCGCCCCGGATAGTCGTCAGGCACTTCAGGGGCTGGCGACCGTTCTGGGCCGCGAAGAAACCACAGGTTTCATGCGGGAGATTCTCAAAGAGAATCCGGAAGCGACTGGCCCCCGCCTGATCCTGCTTGAAGCTGCCCTTATGGATAACAAACGGCAGGAAGCGGACGATTTAACCGCCTCCCTACTGGAGCGAAAAGAGCAAACGACACCGTCACCAGCAACGCCCTTTGTCGCCGGCATCTATAGCAGCACGGCGTCCGCATTCCAGAACTCGGGGGAAACAGCCCGCGCAGTCGCTCTCCTTGATCGTGCACGAGCACTGTTCCCTGACAACCAGGACATCGCTCTTCAAGCCGCGCAACAAGCCTTCAACGAAGGCAAGGAAGACGAAGCGCGACGAATTATTCAAGAGACCAAACAACAACACCCGGAGTCAGCCGCGCCCTACGTGACGGAAGCCGCTTATTTTGAACGACAGCAGGAGTACCAGCAAGCGGCTGAACTCTACCAGCTCGCCCTCAACAAGCGACCCAGTGCCGAACTCGCAAATGGATACGCGACAAACCTGCAACGATCCGGTAAGACGCAGGAAGCGCTCTCGTTCCTTGAGACTGCCCGTAAAACGTATCCCGGCAGCAATCAACTGCTTCTTTCCCTGGCGTTGCTGCAGCAATCCGAGGGGCAGCAGGAAAGCGCCAAATCGAATTACGAAACCCTGCTTGAAACCTCACCTGGCAACGTTGTGGTGCTGAACAACCTGGCCTGGATTTATCACGAAGGTGGAGACAAGCGTGCAATCGGTCTGGCAAAGCAAGCCTACGAGCTTAGCCCTGACAACGCAGCAGTGGCAGACACCTATGGATGGATCATGCTCAAGGCTGGCAACCACGAAGCCAGCGTACCGATTCTCGAAAAGGCTCATGAACTGCAACCAGAGTCGGAAGAAATCGCACTGCATCTGGCAGAGGCGTATCGAAGCGTGGGCAAGAACTCTGCAGCAAGGAAGGTGCTGGAAAAATTTGGTGGCCAGGGATAAAAGGACTTTATGCAAACGGTTACAGGATTCTCCCGGCAGTACCTGTGGTTGCTATCGGTGCCTTTGCTCGTCTTTGGGCTTTGGGCCGAATGGCAGGCCTTTTTTAGCCTCTGGTATGACTCCATCATCTACAACCACGGGTTCCTGGTGCTGGCCGGCACCCTGTTTCTGCTCTACCTGAGAAAGGAGTCCCTGGCAAAGCTCAGCATCAACGCCGCGCCACTGCCTCTGGTCCTGCTGGCCGGTGCGAGTGTCGTCCTGCTGCTGTCCCAGGCTGCGGACATCCGGGTGTTCCGTCTGCTGCTGGTTCCCCTGATTGTTACTCTCTGGGGTTGGTCCATTTGGGGCAAGGGTTTTCTGAAAGCCGCCGGTGGCCCCATCATGCTGCTCATATTCGCGGTACCGGTTTGGGATGACCTGTCTCCGCTGCTTCAGCACATCACCGTTTTCTTCAACAATATCTTCCTTCAGTTGGCCGGGATACAGGCCACCATCAAGGAATTCTATATCATGCTGGAAGTGGGCACCTTCCTGGTCGAGGACGGTTGCAGCGGTGTGCGATACCTTATGGTCGCGCTCTTTCTCGCCAGCTTTTACGGGCAGCTCCATTACCGCTCATACAGGGCCACGGTTCAGCTAGTACTCATCTCCGCGTTGCTGTCGATGCTGGCCAATTGGGTTCGGGTCTTCGGCATTATTGCGGCCGGCCATTACACCAATATGGAAACTTCACTGGTTGAAGACCATGAACTCTTTGGCTGGGTGGTGTTTGTGATCTTCACCCTGGTCCCCCTCTTCTATATTTCAGCGAGGCTGGATAAGCCATCTGAAGACACTGCAGCCACGCCGGCCTCAGCCGGCACTCCGGAACGGGTGCGCTCATCCATCGCCTGGCCGGTCATTGCTTCTGTGCTTGTTGTCTGGCCTTCCCTGGTGCCACTCGCCGTTCAAGCGAAAACCGAGAGGATGGCTGTGGAGTGGAACCCATCCCTGCCGGAATCCTTACCAGAGTGGCGGGGGCCGCTCAAACACGCCAACATCTGGCAACCCGATTATCAAAATCCGGACATAAACCTGGGTGGGGTATACGTATCCGATGATCTGCAACAGGTACAGTTGCAAATCACCGGCTATCGTCTCCAGTCCCAGGACAAAGAACTGATTTATTACCGTAACCGGCTTTTCAACGGGGATGAATGGACACTCGTATCCCAGAGCGGTCAGAAACTGGATATCGATTCGTATCCCGGTCTGAACCGTATTAACGAAACCATCATCAAGCGCCAGACAGGTGGAGAACAGATCATCATCTGGTCATGGTATGGCGTCGGCGACACCCTTACGGACTCGCGGATCAAAGCCAAAATCACCGGAGCTTTCAACAAAATCACCGGCGACAGCCGCGGCGCGCTATGGGCCTTGGCAGGGCGCTGCGAGGGTAACGAAATCGCTGATTGCGACCAGCAACGAAAAGCGTTCAGCCGGTTTCTTGAAAACTCGCGACCTTAATTGCCTTAACTCACTTTCGTCGGAGTGCTGAACTCGTTGATGAGCGCCCCCCTCACCCTCTGGTCGCGTTCGATCTGATTGGCCAGATAATCAGTAATCGCGCCCGTTTCAATCTGGCGCCAGGTAGTCCGCTTTGCCGCGACATGGAACATATTGTGGAGGTATAGATCCCCCTTCGATTCAAGCCTGCTTCTCACGCATCGGGACTGTTCGATGTCCGAGATCGCCCGCACCATCATTTGCACTCCGAGGCGAACCACTTTCTCATACAGACTGTTGGGATGGTCACCTACTTCGATACGTGGCCGACCCTGGTATACCACATCGCCATCATCAACCCCTTCAGACACAAAATGCACGGTGGCACCAACGCACTCCGGCTCGCGATTGTGTATCGCCCAGTCTGTTGTAAACAGACCACGGTAAAACTGAGAGAGCCCCCCATGCAGGTTGAGGACACCGTATTCCGGAATCGCAAGTAGATCCGCTCTTAGAATTGAGGCACCACAAACGGCAATGACATCAGGCCGCCGATCTCGAATCCAGGACTGGTATTCGGGGCTGTTAATCGCATTCACCCCTTGCGTACGGAGTATTTCGACACCCTTTTTCACCACCAGAACACGCCCTTCTTCGCCAAAATCCAGTGAATTCGCAGGATCATTGTAGGGCTGGCGCGGTTCAATAAACCGCCTGTCCATAACCTCCAGCACCTTGCGAAAGAACTGACCGGGCGTGGACAGGTACTTTATAGCTTTGGTAGCCAGCGAAGAGCGATCTTTATCCGGCGTCTGATTCTCAACAACAATCCCCACTACATTCAAGGCATTGGCCAACTGATTGGCAAAATAGATATCAGACTTGTCAGGACTGACAATCACCAGCGTCCTCATTGATTCACTCTCCTTTCTGTCCATCGGGACGGCGGCGTTGTTTAGCGCGCTTCCCCAGAAAGCGCTTTAATATGGGAATGAGTCGGTATTCGAGCAGGTACAAAAGACGAAGCTTTGGGCTAGCTCCGAAAAGCTCAACGGTGCAATATGACTGGTACTCTGATGTCCAGTTACTCAGATACCAGTAGTCGTCCGCACAGGTGTAGTACTCTTTTGCCAGCCCCTTTTCAAATAGCCGCTTCAGCGCCGTGTACTCAAGAACAGAGCCTGGTGAATAGGCTTTATAAGACTCGTCAAAATCTGCACGGATCGGATAAACAATGTCGTCGTATTTGAGGTGCACTTCGAATGCCACCGGGCGCTCACCGTCACGAACGATCCAGGCCGACACCAGACCGGGAGGCCCAAACGATTCGATCAGGTTGTACAGAAATCGGCGGCTTCGTTCGTTCGAGCGCAGATCATTGCCAACAGTTGCCTTCCAGCTGTTGGCGGAAATCTCCACCAACTCCCGGACAGTGTCCTGATCCGGGCTTGAAATGACCTCTTCATGAATGGAAAAACCGGCATTTTTTCCAAACCGGTTCAATTTATGGTTGAGACTTTTCTTCAACTTCCTCGGTCGGGACCGGTAAAAGGCTTCCCAGGGTTGATCAATGCGAATAACAGGCGTGTATAGGCTGGGTTTTTCACCGACCCGATTGTGCCCAGGTATAGAGCGGTCCAGCAAAAAGCGCTTCAAGTCGCTGTTCTGGTGTATCTTGAAGAAGAGACCGACTTCGTCACCGCTTAGCTGTGTGAGCAACCCCAACACTGCTTCCCTGTCCCGACCAATCACCGCTGAATCAACGACGATGGACGAATAGGGGGTGTGACCGTTGGCGGCAAGCTTAAGGAGTGTTACCGGAACTCCCCGATAGCGCTCACGAACCCGGACAAGCGGCGCAACGCCAACCAAGGCTCCCTCGATATAGACACACCGGAATTCCAACTGCATATTGATCGAAAAGGCGCGCCACCAAGCCTGCAGCCAGGCATGCGTTAATGGCAGGGGAATAGGGTCCAGGGTCGACAGCAATTCGTCCCACTGTGGTCTAATCCGGTTGAATGCCTCCTCAGTTCTGATAATTCTTAGTTCCACAGTATTAGTGTTTCCTAAGCAGCTGCAGACAACTTGTGTTTAACCTTGCGAAGCTGGTCCAGCACATCAATAGCGCGTCGTTTCAGCCAGAAATCAAGCAATGGTTGCTGCAGCCAGTCCCTGACACGGTTCTGCAGCCAGAAGTAGTTGACGGACACATTACGGCCTTCCGCTTCAATGAAGTGCCAGGTGCCGGCGGGAATAAAAAGCGCCTGCCCTTCTTCCAGCCAGCCGGTAATACCCTTTGCCTTCCCCAACTTCGGGAAGGCCTCCAGGTCCAGCTTCTGGCAGTCTATCTTGCTGTCCACCACCCGATTCTCCAGCAATGCCCGCAAACTGAATGGGCTGTAGGGATACATGCAATCGCTTTGATCCGGCGCGAAGAGAATGAATCGTTTGCGCCCCTCGAGCATCATTAACAGGCTGTGGGTCTCATCGTAGTGCAACAACGATTTGTTTTTACCGGGCCCGATGTAAAGGTTGGATACCCGGAAACGGGATTGAGGTACAAATGCCGGTAACGTGACCGAAACATCGTTTGGCAGGTCCTCGGACACACCGCGCCCCTTCAGCGGTTCAAGCGCATAGCCATTTCCGGTGGTCCGCATTACCTCGTCAAACTCCGCCATGGGAATGCGTTCAAAGCCGAGATAATGGTAGATTCCGTCTTCCGACTGTCTCTGTATCCGAATCGATTTAAGCGATTCTCTAAAAAAATCGTAGTTCCAGTCCTGGATGAACGGCAAAGACTCCTTGATGCCACTCAGTAACAAAGGCTGACGGCGACGGATATAGGGAAGCAATCCGTCCTGTTCAGAGGGAAAGGGGATGGTTTTTATGGATTCCGGCCCGGAAAGGTCAAATAAGCTCATCGCAACTTCCTGTTTCAACAACCCACAGCGACCCGTTTGAATCGCACTTGTTAAGGTGGCCCCTGCTTTTCTGGATTCCCTGATTACAAAATTACCATATTCCATGGGCAGAAAAGCTGCAAGCACTACCATATGCATTACGAACAGAGTTTTCTGACCTGAATCAAGCTTGGGCGAATCATTGCCCTATCGCATCAAACCAGGGCTGCGCCCTGCCCACATTTCTGCCCTTGAAGGCAATACTGAACAGGCCCAGGCCCAGGGTTCGGACGCTGATGTACGTAAATCCCGGACGAAAGCCCGCTTTGACCAGAGCTCGCCTGGAGGCACCGTTGCGAACATCAACTGCTACCAGGGCAAGTGTCGATGTAGGTCGGTTTGCGCAAAGGATTCCCTCAAGTAACCTCGGAAAGCATCCTCTACCACGGTACTCGGGAATGGTTACGCAATCCCAGATATAGAGAGCCCCCTCGGGAACGGTCAGATAAAGATCGTGCAAAACGCCAATACGGGATCCTGCCCCGGCAACCCAGCCCCAGGACACCAATTGGTTATCAAGGTGCATCTGATAGAGGCGGTTACCCTGGCGGGTGCGGCGCTGAAACTCTTCGCTGGACACCGGAAGCCCGGATTCCATCCCTCTGGCTTCGGTTATGTGCGGTGGCGCGTTATCCCTTGTTGCTTCTGACACCGACACGTCAACAACCGACTGAGAGAGCAAAATGCCGGACTTTACTTCAAAAAGGCGGTAAACCCACTGCTTTATGGGCCGTAACCAACGTTTTTTAAAGGTGCTTGGAAACAGGGTGTCCATACTCATTTATTTACACCGTGATAAAGAAACTGAAAGCTGATTCAAATTCCATTTCAATCGAAAAGAAAGACTGTTATATTTTTTTTAATGATGGAGGATAGCGAAGGCCGAAAACCTTTCACCTTTATGTTCAAAGGTTTTTGAAAAGCTGCAGCAACACTTCATTGGATCTTATAGGTACGATTGTCAAACAGGATGTTTTGTCATGACCGCCAGCAGTTGCCAGCAAACCGTCATTTTCCGATTCATTGAAGTTGCTCAGAACTACCCCGGCCACACTGCCGTTACCTGGCAAGACAATCACACCTGGAACGAACTCACCTATACCGAATTATTCGACAAAGCCCAGGCAATTGCCAGCTGCCTGGCAAAATCAGGCGTAAAAGAAGGCTTCCCGGTTATACTTCCGTCCGAAAGACATCCGGACTTATGCGCCAACTTACTGGGCATACTTCTTTGTGGTGCTCACTATGTATTTATTGACGCCAATTACCCAAAAGAACGTCAACATTTCATCGCCAAATCTGTTTCTGCAAAGTTTGGAATAGATGCTCCCGGAAGTCATTTACTTAAACATCTTGATATTTCATGGGTAAATACAGCCGATTCCTTACAAAGTGATGTGAAAATACCGGTTATTTCTGAAAATGGTGAGCGGCCAGCGTACGTCATGTTTACCTCAGGCTCGACGGGAGAGCCCAAAGGGGTGGTAATTCCCGACCGCGCAATACTTCGACTGGTCACCAATACTGATTTCATATCGTTTTCATCGGACCAGACGTTCCTGCAGTTATCAGCGCTGAGTTTTGATGCTTCCACGCTGGAACTCTGGGGGCCGTTGCTCAATGGTGGAACCTGTGTACTGCATCCGGAGACCGACGTACTCACACCCCATCGCATCAGGGACGTTATCCTGGAGCGTGGTGTCAGCACCTTATGGCTTACCGCCTCCCTGTTTAACACATTCATCGCGGAATACCCGGACTACCTCAAGCCTATTAAACAGCTACTGACAGGGGGCGAAGCGCTTTCCGTACCACACGTGAAAAAAGCGCTTGAATACCTGCCCGGAACCGCCCTGTTCAACGGGTATGGCCCTACTGAGAACACGACGTTTACCACTGTGTTCCCGATACCCAGGAAACTGCAGGACGACATCAAACGCATTCCCATCGGGTTTCCTATCCCTGGTACCCAATGCGCTCTTGTGGATGACGAACTGAACCTGGTCGAAGGTCCGAATCAGAGCGGTGAGCTTGTCGCCTTTGGCGATGGCCTTGCACTGGGTTATCTGAACAGACCGGAACTGACTGCGGAGAAGTTCGTTCAGGTGACAACCGACGATGGCCAGGTTCGAACCGCTTACAGGACCGGCGACCTGGCACAACTTAATGAAGACGGTAGCTACGATTATCTCGGCAGGATCGATAAGCAGGTCAAAATTGACGGGCATCGCATCGAGCCGGGCGAGATCGAGTATCAGTTAAACAGCCTTGATTATGTCACCGAGGCCCGGGTCGTTGTCCGTATCGGACCGCAGGGGCAAAAACGCCTTGCCGCCTATCTGGTGGCGGAATCAGACGTCGGCACTCATTCCCTCCGACAGGCACTGGGCGAGGTTTTCCCGGCCTATATGATTCCTCACTTTATTATCCAGGTGGCTGAATTGCCGAAGAATAAAAACGGCAAACTGGATGAGGCACGCCTGCCGGACCCATACGCTACGGCCAAGAAAGGTGCCCCACAGACCTCCCGATTAACCAGGGATCGCATCCGGGAAAGCTGGAGCGCCATACTGAACCGCCCCGTCGATGATACCGACAACTTCATGGACGCCGGTGGCACCTCCCTGGAAGCCCTGAAACTGGCAACTCTGCTGGAACGCACCTTTGACATTGAGCTCAGCGCCACGTTTGTATTCGAGTACCCAACCATCCAGCAGCAGGCGTCGTTCTTCGCCACGCGTTCCGGTGCCGGCGAAACCGAGGCCTCTGACCGGCGGGGCGGCAGGAATATCAATGAGTTCGCCATCATCGGAATGGCATGCCGCTTCCCGGGCGCCAACAATCTGGATGAATACTGGCAGAATCTACTTGCGGGCAAGGAAACCGTCAGTTTCTTTACCGATGACGAGCTGAGCCCCGACGTCAACGCGGAAGAACGCTCCAACCCGGCCTATGTTAAAGCCAAGGGTATTGTTGACGGCTATGATCGTTTTGATGCCAAGTTCTTTGGCATCTCACCGATCGAAGCCCGGGTGATGGACCCCCAACAGCGCATCCTGCTCGAACTAAGCTGGCATGCCCTTGAAGATGCGAACATTCCTCCGGGTGACACCCACTACCGTACCGGTGTCTTCGCCGGTATGAACTGGGCCCGCTATTACCAGCAGTATGTTCTCCCGAACAAGGAAGTGATCGACAGCTATGGCGTGCTCAACTGTGGCCTGGCCAATGAACCGGACCTGCTGAGTACCCGCATCTCCTACAAGCTCAACCTGAAAGGCCCCAGCATCAACGTCTTTACAGCGTGCTCTACCGGCCTCGTCGCAGTGGCGCAGGCCTGTGAGGCCATCGACAACGGCCAGTGCGAACAGGCCATTGCCGCCGGCGTTTCCATCTCCACGCCGGTCAAGCGTGGATACGCCTACCAAGAAGGCAGCATGCTCTCAAAAGACGGCCATTGCAGACCCTTTGACCAGGACGCCACCGGCACTACATTCAACGACGGCGCCGGCGCCATCATCCTGAAACGCCGTGATCTGGCAGAGCGGGATGGCGACACCATCTACGCCGTCATCAAAGGCTACGCGGTGAATAACGACGGCGAGCAGAAAGCCAGCTTCACTGCCCCCAGCGTCGCCGGCCAGGTGGCCGTCTATAAGGATGCCCTCGCGCGGGCCGACATCGAACCTTCCTCCGTCGGCTTCATTGAAACCCACGGCACAGCGACGCCCCTCGGCGACCCCATTGAGGTGCTGTCACTGAGGCGCTGTTATTCTTCGGACGATGCCCGTGACAAAACCTGTGCGATTGGTTCGGTCAAATCCAACATCGGGCACGCCATCCACGCCGCCGGCCTGGCCAGCCTGATTAAATCCACCCTGGCCGTCCGTGATAACAAGATACCACCCACGCTTTTCTTCCAGACCGCAAACCCCAAGTTGGAGCTGGAAAAATCCCATTTTTATGTCAATACAGCGGTAGAAGCCTGGAAACTGCCCTCTCCCCGCAGAGCGGCGGTTACCTCCCTGGGTGTTGGCGGTACCAATGCCCACGTGATCCTGGAGGAATACATTCCCAGCAAGTCGCCGGAGCGGACACAAGAGACCAATCCCGAGCTCCACTTCCCGATACTGCTATCGGCCAAGAGCAAGCCGTCACTGGAACGACAGATTGCCCGGTATGGCGACTATTTCAGTAGCAGGGAGGACATCTCGCTGCCAAACGTGTCCCATACCTCCATCCACGGTCGCAAGCATTTTGATCACAGGGCAATCGTTTTCGGCCGGGACCTGCCTTCCGCGTTGGCGAATCTCAGCCAAGGTGCGTCCTTTGCCAGAGGGCAGTCCAGTACAAATCCGAATCAGGGTATCGGCTTCATGTTCTCGGGCCAGGGCACCCAGGCCAGGGATATGGGCAAATGGCTGTATGAGAACGCCTCGTCCTACCGGGAGACCTTCGATCGCGGTTGCGAGATTGTACTGAAGACCAGTGGTGTGGATGTTCGCGGTATTCTGTATGCCAAGGGCGACCAGAACGCCGATGAAAGCCTGGTAAACCAGACATCGTTCGTGCAACCGGCCCTGTTCCTGCTCGAATTCGGACTGGCGAACTACCTGAAGGAACGCGGTGTAAGCCCCTCGTTTCTGATCGGGCACAGCATTGGCGAATTCGCCGCCGCTGCCCTCGCCGGCATCTTCAGTTTTGAGGATGCCGTGGCGCTCGTTGCCACCCGGGGCGCCCTCATGCAAAGCATGCCGCCCGGAAAAATGCTCATTGTGCGGTCAAACCCGGACGACATCGAAGATCTGGTTGGCCAACGGGCCGAAGTGGCGGCGGTGAATGCGCCCGGCCTTATGGTGCTCTCCGGCGAGCAAGAGGCGATCAAAGCCATCTCCGCCGAACTGTCCGAGCGGAAGATCGCCAGTACCATCCTGCAGACCAGCCATGCATTCCACTCGTCGATGATGGACCCCATCGTTCCCGAGTTCGAAGCGTTCGTGTCCACGATCCAGAGGCAGGCGCCCTCGATTCCCATCTATTCAACCATGACTGGCGCATTGCTGACGGATGAGGAGGCGATGTCGGCCCGGTACTGGTCGCAACAGCTCAGAAACCCGGTGCTGTTTTCCAGTGCCTTGCAAGCTCTCAGTCTCAGCCATGAAAACGACGGCGAACGCATCAGTCTTGTGGAGGTCGGGCCCGGTAATACGTTGGTCAATCTGGCGAGTAGCCACAGGGAACTTGAAGGGATCCGGGCCTACCCTGCTCTCACCAACAAAGGCACCGACGAGAAGGCGGAAAATGACATCTATCGCTGCATCGGGCAGTTGTGGGTCGATGGGCACAGCCTGGACTGGGAACAATACTTTGAAGGCCTGGCGGTTGGCAAAGAACGGCTACCAGGCTACGCATTTGCGGAAGACTCATTCTGGCTTGGCCCGGTCAACAACAGCGCCGCAAACATGACCAACAGCATCGCCCCTTCAACGGCGGCAGCTTCGCAACTCAATCATCTGGCTAATCCGGCAATCCCGGTTACACAGGACGTTAAAATGGACTCAAAACAGCATTCCGAAAAGATCCAGGCCGATGTCATGGCCATTATTGAAGACGTGTCAGGGTATGAACTGGGCGACGCGGACCCAGCCTCACACTTCAGTGAGGTCGGTCTGGATTCGTTGCTGCTCACCCAGGTCGCGACCGCGCTGGAGCGGCAGTTCAAACTCGGGATCACGTTCAGGCATCTCGTGGAGGAATACACGTCCCTTGAGTTGATTTCGGAGTTTATTGCTTCCCAGGTTGAACCCGAAGTTGTCACCCAGGCTGCACCACCGACACAGGAGGCAACTGGTCAGCCAGCCAGTGCTAGCCAGGCATCCATGCCCACCGGTGTCGATTTTAGTGCCGTGATGTCAGCCTCAAGTGGCAATATCCAGGATATCGTGAACGCTCAATTGCAGATTATGCAGATGCAACTCCAGGCCCTTGGAAGACAGGGTGTTTCACCGGCACAGGGCGTTCCGCAAACGCAACAGGCAGCCGTTTCCTCGCCATCCCCAGCAGCTGCTACGAATAAGGAACGGACAAGCGCCAACGAGAGCTCCGACGACGCGCCCAGCAAACCGGCCCACACACCCGGCACCCGTATCACCCGGGAGAAAACCAATACCGAAATCACCTCGGCTCAGCGGGAGTGGATCGACCGGTTGATGACGAAATACCAGGAAAAATACGCAGGGTCCAAGAGCTATACCCAGAAGCACAGGAAACACCTGGCCGATCCTAGGAGTGTTTCCGGCTTCAACCCGGGCTGGAAAGAAGTCATTTTCCCGATTGTCACGGTGGAGTCGAAAGGATCGAAACTCTGGGATATCGATGGCAACGAACTTATTGATACCTCCAACGGTTTCGGCCCCATCCTGTTTGGCCACTCACCGGACTTCATCTCGAACGCCGCCAAGGCCCAGATCGACCGAGGCGTGGAAACCGGCCCGCAATCCCCGCTCGCGGGCGAAGTGGCCGAACTCTTCTGTGAACTGACTGGCAATGAACGGTGCACCTTTGCCTGTACCGGCTCCGAGGCGAACGTCGGCGCCCTCCGAGTCGCCCGCACCGTCACCGGCCGCACCAAGGTGGTTGCCTTTGAAGGCTCCTACCACGGTATACACGATGAAGTGGTCATGCGCGTCGGCAAGGACCACAAGGCCCTGCCCGCCGCGCCTGGGGTACCCAGGGAAGCGACCTCGAACATGATTCTTCTGCCCTGGGGTGAACAGAGCAGCCTGGACGAAATCCGCAAACTGGGTGATGAACTGGCCGCCGTATTGGTGGAACCGGTACAAAGCAGGAAACCCCAATTCCATAGCCAGGAATACATCAGCGAGATCCGCAAGATTACCGAAGAAAATGGCGTGGCGATGATCCTGGACGAAGTTGTAACCGGCTTCCGCGTGGGCCCTGGCGGTATTCGCAAACGCTTTAACATCGATGCCGACATGATGACCTACGGCAAGGTTGTCGGGGGCGGCTACCCTATTGGCATTATCGCAGGCAAGGCCAAATATCTGGACGCGATGGATGGCGGCTACTGGGAATTTGGTGACGACTCCATTCCGGAACAGGGTGTGACCTTCTTCGCCGGTACATTTGTCCGGCATCCGCTGGCTCTTGCGGTTGCCAAGGCAGTACTCACGAAGATCAAGGAAGATGGCGATTCGATTTACCCGGCGCTGGAAGAGAAAACCACTGCCATGGCCAGGGAAGCCAAATCCTTTATCGAACAGTTGAAGTCCAATGTCAGCTTCGAGGAGTTTGCCTCACTGTTCTACATTTCCGTTCCCCCGACATCTCACTGGGGGCACCTCCTGTTTCTGTCGATGACGCTCGACGGCATCCACATCCAGCAGTACCGACCGAACTTCCTCACAACCCAGCACTCCGCCGAGGATGTGAAAAAAATACTGCAGGCGTTCAAGTCTGCGCTGGCAAACCTCATCGTCAACGGCCTGCTCGAAGGCGACCAGGTGGCAGCCAAGAAATATCTCAGCGGCAATGGCAGTATTCCCGCGGGCGCCAGACTGGGTAAGAATGAGAACGGCGAGCCCGCCTACTTCATTGAAGACCCGGACAACAAAGGTGCATACGTGGAGGTGGGTCGGCCATGAGTTCCGCCAGCTTCAATCCGTTCGCCGGTGGTGAACTGTTGCGGGTTGCCCCCGCAACAGGACCACAAAGGGAGATCATCGCCTCTGCCCAGATCAGTGACGTTGCCAATACGGCGTTTAATGAGGCCGTATCCGTCAAACTGTCAGGCAACCTCGACATCGATTTGCTCCGCCAATGCTTCGATGGCCTGATTGCCAAACACGACATCCTGAGAGCGACGTTTTCCAGGAACGGCACGGAAATCTGCCTGCATGACACCTCTACGTTCAGACTGGAGGTGGAAGACATCAGTGACGGTACCCCGAGCGAACAGGAAGCCGCCATTAAAGACCTTTGGAAGAACATCGCCATCTCCCCCATGAACCTGGAAGAAGGCCCGCTCCTGTTCGCATGGCTGATGAAGCTCGACAGCAACACCCACGAACTGGTTTTGGCCGCCCATCATATTGTCTGTGACGGCTGGTCCATCGGGCTGATGCTGACCGAGCTGGCCGAATCCTATGGCACTCAGCGCGCGCAATCCGTCGACAGCGGGGCGGATATCTCCTTCTTCGATTACGCGGAGATGGTGGATTCCAAAGAGATCAGCAACATCGACAACGATTACTGGATCAATCGCTTTGCCGAGGTGCCGCCGAACCTGGATCTGCCCCTGGATTACCCGCGGCCCCATTTTCGAACCTTCGAAGCAACCCGGCTGGATTACCGGATAGACCCGGAACTGGCCAAGCGACTGCCCAAAGCCGCAGCCGCCATGAAAGTCAGCATGGTGAATATGGTGTTGGCGGGGTATTTCGTGCTGCTGCATCGCCTGACGTCCAGCGACGATATGGTGGTGGGGCTTCCCGTTGCGGGCCAGGCCACACAGAACCGCCTCAAACAGGTTGGCCACATGGTGCACCTGCTGCCAATCCGCACACAACTGACACCGGATACCCGGTTTTCTGAGCTGTGCAAGCAGGTCAAATCCGAAGTACTCAATGCCACCGAGCATTCAAACTTCACGTTCGGCAAGCTCATTGAAGCCATCAACGTTGACCGAACCCGTGTTCCGCTGATCAACACCATTTTCAACATTGACCAGCCCCTGGAAACCATCCGGTTTGGCGATATTGAAGGCAAAGTCAGGACCGTGCCCCGTGCCGCGGAAAACTTCGAGATGTTCCTGAACATCCTGCCCTCGTCCGACAGCCTGACCATCGAGGCTACTTATTCCACGGCGCTATTCAGCGAGGCCACCATCGTGTCCTGGCTGCAAGCCCTGGAAAAGGTCCTGTCGTCCGCCACGACGGATGCAGAGGTGGCTGTAGGCAGCATTGCCCTGGCAGAACAGGAACCAAACGTGGTTCAGCGCGCCAACGACACCCAGCGCGACATGACCCATGGCACAGTCATCGAAGCCCTTCAGCACCATGTCTCCACCACGCCGGATGCCGTGGCCTGCGAGTTTGGCGACCGTCGCTGGACTTACCAGGAGCTTGAAGAACGCAGTAATGCTGTGGCCGCCATCCTTGCCAGCCAGGGTATCGCCGCAAGCAATACGGTGGCGGTATGTGTCGAGCGCTCAGACGCTGCCCTGGCCGCGATTATCGGTATCCTCAAGCTGGGGGCGATTTACCTTCCCCTGGACCCGGATTTTCCGGAAGCCCGCTTGCAGCACATGATTGAAGACTCCGAGGCCTCCGCCGTTATCGTCGATCCACAAACACCAGCGGCGATCGCTGGCCTGGACCTGGTCAAAGTCGATATCAACGAGGCGGTTAACCAGAATGCGGCTGCTTCGTCGTCCCTGCCACCGGTCAATATCGCCCCGGAGCAAACGGCCTACATCATCTACACCTCCGGTTCCACCGGCAAACCCAAGGGTGTGCTGGTCCCTCACCGGGCATTGATCAACTTCCTCGAGAGCATGGCCGAGAAACCAGGCTGCGTGGCCACGGACCGCTTGCTCGCGGTGACCACCTTCTCCTTCGATATCTCCTTCCTGGAGCTTTTGCTACCCCTGACCCAGGGTGCTACCACCGTGATTGCCGACAAGGACAGCGTGAAGGACGGTGAGAAACTGCGCCAACTGATTCTCGACCACCAGATCTCCATCATGCAGGCCACCCCGGCAACCTGGCGCATACTGCTGGATACGGACTGGCGGCAGGATGGCGTAAGGATGAGGGGGCTCTGCGGCGGTGAACCACTGCCCCAGGATCTGGTGCGGGATCTGCTCGGATGCCTGGACGAACTGTGGAATATGTACGGCCCCACCGAAACCACCGTCTGGTCCACCTGCCACCGATTGCGCCTGACCGACAGACTGATCTCCATCGGTCAGCCCATCGGCAATACCCAGGTGCATATTCTTGATCGGGAATGTAATCCGTTGCCTCTTTCCTGCCCGGGCGAGCTGTACATCGGCGGCCTTGGGCTGGCAACGGGTTACCACAATCGGCCCGAGCTCACTGCGGAAAAATACGTTGACCACCCAACCCACGGCCGACTGTACGCCACCGGTGACCTCGCCAAGTGGGACCCGGACGGCAACCTCCAGCATCTGGGCCGAATGGATGACCAGGTGAAGGTGCGCGGCTATCGTATTGAGCTGGGTGATATCGAATCCGCCCTCGTCACCTGCCCGGACGTCAAGTCCGCCTGTGCGTATGTCTGGGAGCTGTCGCCGGGCGACGCTCGCATCGTTGGCTGTGTGGTTTCCGAATCCGGGAACGAACCCAATGTGGTAAACATCCGCAAGGAACTGCGGAAGGTGTTACCGGCGTATATGATTCCCCAGTACATCATCGCCATCGAGGCCGTTCCCCTGAGCCCCAGCGGTAAGATGGACCGGCGCCGCCTGCCCAAACCTGAGCTTCGCGAGTCCAGTATCCTCAAGGCCTCCGCGTTGGCGAACCAGACCGAAGAGATGATTGCCGATGTCTGGTCCGACGTACTCAACTCCAAGTCACGGATTGTGCGCGAGGACAACTTCTTTAGCTTGGGGGGTCACTCATTGCTCGCCCTGCAGGCCATTCGCAGGATAGAGAGCCAGACCGGCATCAAACTGACGCCGGAGGACATTGTTGGGCTCAGTCTCAGTGAAATTGCCGAGAAAGTCTCTCACAGCAAGCCAGCCTCCACCGAACACGAAGACTCACCGGCGGAACTGCCCACGGCACAGAGGCGCTTGTTGAGCCACGAACAGACACGGATGCTTGTACGCCAGTTGTCCTACCCGGATAACGTCTGCAACAACCTGCCCGCATCCTGGTTCCTCGAAGGCGATTTGAAGATCGACATCTTCACTCGCAGCCTTGCGAAAGTGTTCGAGCGCCAGACCGCGTTGCGAACGGTCATAACCCAGGTGGACAGCCGTTACCAGCAAGGCATCCTGCCGCTGAAACAGGCTCCCGTGCTCGATGTTGTTGATCTGACCGGCGAGGACAATCCCGAGGAAGTGGCGTTGAAACACTCCCGGGACCTGGCGTTCAAACCCTTCAAGGTGCTCGACCGACCGCTGTTCCGCTCCACGCTGTTTATACTGGGCGGTTCTCGTTATCACTACGTATTCGTACCTCACCAACTGATCTTCGATGGCTGGTCATTCGATATCTTCCTCAAGGAACTGGAGGACGCTTATCTGGTACTGAGCAATACAGAACGGGAAAAGCCCAACAAGCTGGCCTTCGAATTTCGGGATTATGCTGAGTGGTCCATTGAAAAAGGTGCGTCAACTGAGGATGTTGATTACCACAGGGCCAAACTCACCCACATCCTGGAACCCGAGGCCCTGACAAGCGCAAACAAGGCCAAGCCCAACCAATGTGCCCGGGAGACTCTTGAGTTCCCGGAAGCCAATCTTGCAACGGTGGAAAAAATAGGCAGTGAGCTCGGGCTCAAACTTCACGAAGTCCTGTTTTGTCTGTTCGCCGAGACCATCTCCCGGGCGCACAAAGACAACAACATTGTGCTGGGCGTGCCTACCTCCGGTCGTCAACGCGCCGACGTGATCAACCTGATTGGCAGCTTTGTAACGACCATCCCCTGTTTACTTCAGGCGCCATCCGCAAGCTTCAGGGAACGCATTGCCAGCCTGGGCAGCCAACTCAGGGAAACACTGGATCACCAAGCCGTGACCTACGCCGATATCGTCAGGAATACGCCTGCCGAAAGAAAGCTGTTTCCGGAGTTTGTCCAGGCCAGCTTTGCCTTTCAGGACATTCGCAACCGGCCCACCTCCATCGCCGACCTCGCGCTCAGGCAACTGGACCTGCCCCGCCTGAACACCGAGTACGCCGTGGAGTTCTGGGTGCGCATCCAGCCCGGCGGTTTCATTGGCGTGTTTGACTACAACGAGGCATCGATTGGCGCAGAGACGGTGCAATCGTTGAAGGAAACGTTTGCCGGGCTTGTCGCGGATCTGGAAAGACTTATAAATGATGCGCCTTCTGTGCCAAGCCGAACAGTAGCACCGGTCGCCAGGAAGCCATTCTGGAGAAAGCTGTTTCAGTCATGACGGGAAGTAACGGGCAATGATAGAACCTTTTTTCTTTGATGACAGCCGCCTGTTTGGCTGTTACTCGTCTGCGATGGACCCAAACGCAGAAAAAGTCGTGGTTGTGTGCCCACCGCTCTTTGACGAATACCGGCGCACCTACCGCGCCTTGTCGGAATTGTCCGTGGCCATTTCTGAACGTGGTAATCATGCGTTTCGCTTCGACTACTACGGAACAGCTGAATCCCAGGGACTGTTGTCAGAGGCAACGACAGAAGGCTGGTTGTCCGATATAGAGAAAGCGATTGATGAAGCCATCGCGGTCTCCGGAGCCAACCATGTGGTGTTACTGGGCGTTCGGTTCGGTGCAACACTGGCGGCACAGATTAACCATGCTTCCGTAAAGGACTTCCTGTTCTGGGACCCAGTGCTGTCCGGCGAACGCTACGTTGAGTGGCTGAATGAGATCGACGCCATCCTGCGCCAGCGGCACCAATCAGCGGCACGCGAGAACAATGTTCCCTTCGAGAATATAGAGTACAGGAATTTCGACCTTCCCCCAGAGCTGGTAACCGGCATGCGCGAACTGGCTATTCCCGAAAGTACCTTGAATAACCCCGGCCTGTGCTTCACCGTCTCGACCGATCCGGAATTTTGCCCGAACTCCGGGCTAAGCAACTGCGCCTATCCCGGCCTCAGCTACGATTGGCCATATTACCATGACGGCGTAATCACCCAGAAGCCGGTACTCGAGGCTTTGCTGGATAGGGTGTTCGTATGATCAAGGAACGGATATTCACCTATGGCGAACACCAGCATGGCATTGGTGTTCTCTCCGAACCTGAAGACACCTTCAACAGCCCCATCGCGGTATTGCTGAATGCCGGCCTGTCACACCGGGCGGAGCCCTACCGACTGAATGTGCTGCTCGGCCGGCAACTCGCGGAACTGGGTTATATTGCATTGCGGGTGGACCTCTCTGGCAAGGGCGACTCCCCAGCCCGCGAGACCATGACAAATCGGGAATCCGTGGCCCTCGACTGGTCATTTATGAAGAAGTCCCTGGAAAAACTCTATGGTTCCAGGCCGCTGCTGATCTTCGGTTTGTGTTCCGGCGCCGACAACGGCATCAAACTCTGCGCCCAGGATCCATCCATCAAGGGGCTCATCCTGCTGGACCCGGTGTCCCGTCAGGACGCTGGTTTCGCGAAACGCGAACTGCTCCGGAAGCTGACCAACCCAAACAAGTGGTTGAATATCCACAAGGTTGTCTCTCGCAGACTCAAACAGAATACCAGCGGGGAAAGCTCTCTACTGAATTCCCCCATGGACCTCCGGGATGAGCCCAACGACAACGATATGGACCAGTGCTTCGAGAGCCTGGTGGAGAAAGACGGCCGGGTATTGGCCGTGTTCACCAGCCAGACGCTCTATCACTACAACAAACTTGGTCAGTTCACCTCTGCCATGGGCATCAACGGCCTTGAACCCATTATTGAGGAAGTCTTCTGGCCCAATGCCAAGCACATCTTCTCCATCGAAGTGCATCGGCAACGCCTGATTGGCACCATTGCAGACTGGGCCAATAAACACCTGGATCACCTGAAGACCCTGCAACCGGAATGAAAGTATTCCTGATCACCAGTTCTCTGATCCTGATCGCCATCCTTGCCGTGCTTGGCTACCGGGCAGATGACGTAAAGCTTTGGCTGGGCGATATCACCCTGCCCATGCGAGAAAACATGCAAAGGGCCCGCAACGTCATGGTTCCCATGCGCGACGGTGTTCGGCTCGCCACCGATGTATACCGGCCGCTTGGTGACGAGCGCCGTCCGGTCATCTATATCCGCACCACCTATGGCGGTATCGAATTCAGCACCGTCCGGCATTTCGTCAAACATAATTACGCCGTAATCGTGCAACATGTCCGTGGCCGGTTTTATTCGGAGGGTCGCTACAAGAGCCCCTACTGGACTGCAAAACAGGACGGCTACGACACCATCGACTGGTTGGTCGAGCAACCCTGGTCGACCGACAAAATCGGCACGTTTGGCTGTTCGTACCTGGGTGAAAGCCAGATCATACTCGCCGCCGCCAACCATCCGAATCACATTGCCATGATTGCATCCGGCGCTGGCGGTGCCGCCGGCAAGGTCAAGGACACGTTTGGCTATTTCGGTGTGTTCGAAAACGGCGTGTTGAATCTGGCGTCTTCGCTGGGATGGTTCACCGCTGAGGGCGCAAAGGATTTCAAGGTAACGCCACGGCCCGACGATTACGAAGAGCGAATGCGTAGCTATATGGATTACCTGCCGGTTTCAGGGATTGCGGACAAGATCGTTCCCTACGACACCGGCTTCGACGACCTGATCAGCCATTCCCCGACAGACACCTGGTGGGACGACGAGGGGTACACCCATCCGGACGATGAGTTTTCGGTAGCCACACTGCATATCAACGATTGGTTCGACCAAACGGCGCACAATACCTTCAAACTCGCCGACCACATGGCGGAAAACGCCCGCCACCCCCGCGCAAAGTCCCAGCCAGTATTGATTGCACCGGGCGTACATTGCGGCGCGGGAAAGCTGAAGCCAGGTGAAGTCACCATTGGTGAGATGTCGTTTGAATACGCTGGCAAGGATTTCGGACAGACCTACATTGATTGGTTCGATCACTGGCTGAAAGACAAACCAACGGACCTGCCGCCAACGTTTGAGTATTACTCCATACACTCCGGGGTATGGAATACTTCCAAGCAATGGCCACCCGCATCCACCAGCAATCAACGCTTCTATTTCATGCCCGACAGTCGTCTTGCGCAAGAGCCCGACCTGAACGGCAACCCCGAACAGAGTGGCGGGGTATATGACGAGTTCACCTACGATCCACTGGACCCCGTTCCCACCCTGGGCGGACCAATTTGCTGCACCTACCGGCCGGAAGATAAACCCGGGCCGCTCGACCAGAGGCCACTGAAATCACGTCAGGATGTATTGGTCTATTCGAGTGAGCCACTGGAGCAGGACATGGAGCTGGTCGGCAATGCCAACGTTGTTCTCTATGTTTCCACCAGCGCCCCGGATACGGATTTTACCGTCAAGATGGTCGACCAGTACCCGGATGGCAGGGCCTTCAACCTGCAGGATGGCGTCGTCCGCCTTCGTTATCGGAACGGTATCGAGAACCCCAGCTCCGTTAAACCGGGTCGCATCTACCGGGTTGAACTGGAAATGAGACCCATAGCCTATCGCTTCCGGAAAGGGCACCGGCTCGAGTTCCACATCTCGAGCAGCAACTTCCCACGCCTGGCACGGAACCTTAACACCGGTAAAGACGAATACAGCGATTCGGAGACGTTTGTCGCCACCAACAGGGTGTACTTCGGTGGAGACACTCCATCTTCCGTGGCGTTACCTATAAAAACATCGGAATAGACTCACTGGCGCAATCCGTTGCGTAAAGGAGACAACAGTGAACAAAGCCTTGAAGAACCGTATTATCAACAGCATCGAATTGCTGCCCTATGGCCATGATCTCTACCTTCACATGGCCAGGAAGCGGCTGGGGATCACCTATCGGGGCGTTTACGAATCCTTCCACCAAGCCCAACAACACGCCATCAGCCAGTTGGCCAACGAATACGATGTCATCAACGAGAACAAAGGCGAACACCTGGAACAGGAAATGCCGATCCTGGACAAGCGGGTACTGGATATCGATTACCCGTTAATGTTCTGGCTCTCACGGCTGATGCAGCCCTCACAACGGCTACTGGAACTGGGTGGCAGTATCGGCCAGGGATTCTACAGTTTTGAAAATTTCTTCCCCTACCCCGACGGGCTCCAATGGGTGATTGCTGAGTTGCCGGCGGCCGTCGACGCCGGGCGCAAGATCGCCAGCCAGAAAGACGAAGCACGGCTTGCATTCATCGACAGCAAGGACATGAGTGAAGAAGAGGCCGTCGATATCTTCATGACGGCGGGAACACTGCAATACATGGACACCAGCATTGCCGAAACCGTGAGCCAGCTCAAGCGACTCCCCCAGCATGTGCTGGTCCACAACCTACCCGCCCACCCGACAGAAGACTTCTGGACACTGCAATACCTGGAAGTCTGCGAGGTGCCTTATCACATCACCTCACAAGCCAATCTGGTGAGTGACATGGAAAAGGCAGGATACCGACTGGTGGACAGGTGGAAAAACCCGCGCCGGATAGAAATTCCCTACCATCTGGAAAAAACAGTAGAGCATTACCATGGATTTTATTTCGCCGTTAACGATGCGACATGAGCAAGGCTATGGCCCGCATTCCGGCCAATTGACGGCTTTCAGCGGTCTACCTATAATTTTCTAACGCCATCCCGAGCAGGAGCAGGCGAGCATGGATACAGCTGAACAAATAGCGGTTCCCGAAACCGCAAACCGAGCGAAAAGCGATCAGCCTGCGGCACCCGCTGGCAGGTTCAAGGTTTGGGTTGAGGACGAAACGGACTTCTCTCTGAACGGCATCTCGCTCCTGGGGCACAACTTCTATGAACACCCTCTGCTCCAGCTTGATCAGTTGGAAGCACTGGCTCATCGCCTGCTGCCCTTAAAGCAATGCCGCTTTATCGTTCCCGGTGCCAAGCAGAGTTCCAAGTTCATTCATCATGCCGAAAGCCCGGACGGGCGTGATCTTTCCGACGTGTTTGCAAATATCTCGGAACCCGGCTCCTGGGTGGCTCTGTACAATGCCGAGACCGATCCGCAGTACGCCGGGCTCGTCAATGAAGCCATCTCATCCGTCGAGCACCTGGTCGACCGGGAGCAACCGGGTATCTTCAGCCCACAGGCGTTTATTTTCATTTCCGCGCCTCCGTCGGTGACACCCTTTCATATCGACCGGGAAAACAACTTCTGGCTGCAGATACACGGGCGTAAAATCATGAACGTGTGGGATTCCCACGACCGGAACATCATCCCTGCTCACACCGTGGAAAGCTTCATCATCGACAGGTCCCTTCACGATGTCACCCTGAAAGACGAGTTCATGGACGCTCGCTACGAGTGGGACCTTGGGCCAGGAGAAGGTGTCTATTTCCCCAGCACCTCTCCCCACTCGACACGCACCGAGAACACCTGGGTGACCCCGGAAAACGGCGTAACGGTGTCCATTGGCATTGTCTTCTATACCAAAACCACCCGCAGGCACGCCTATATCCATTCGCTGAATCGACTGTTGCGGCGGTTTGGTGTGTCTCCGAGGTTTCCTGGAGAGTCGCCGTTTGATGGTCTGAAATTTGCCTTGGGGAGATTGCTGGTGGAGGCGAAAAAGAGACTCAGGGGGTACAAACCACCGACTGGATTCTAGGCTTTCAATGCCGACCGATTTTCCTCCTCATACATCAACTCTACGTTCTTGAAATCTCCCCGCATTGTGTCCGCTTTTTAGTGCACTTATACGTTAAGTGCATATACCTCGATTTAACATTCAAAAACGATTCAAGTACGCATTAGAAAATACCGTAACCACCAACAATACTTGTACTTGTCCGAACGTAAAATTTTCGGGCGTAGGTTCTTTCGGACGACTCACCCAATAAAACGAAGATACAACACAATAAGAATCAGCGTTCAGAGACATTTGTCGGCGTCTTAGCACGCGCTTGACCTTAGCAGTCCGTATCTTTAAACCCAGTCGCCAGAGGACGCTCCCATGGCCAGAAATAAAACGATTTTAGTTCTGTCTATCACGAGCTCGATTTTTGCAGGTTGTGCCACCCAATCCCAGTTACCTGTTGACGACCTCCCACCGCCCGCTGCCGGAGGCCCGGCCGATCATATCATCGACAGCGACAGCATTGGTTTCTACACCGAGGGGAACTGGACCAAGTCCACATCCGTTTCTGGCTACCAAGGCGATCATTATCTTCAATCAGCCCCCGGAGATGGCAGCAGTGTTGCCACCTGGAACCTGAACATCATCAAAACCTTTGACGTGTATGCGAAGTGGACCTCCTCGGGATTGAGGGGCTCCAACGTGAAATACGTTGTTCATTACCTTGATGATCGGGACAACCTCGTTACGGAGACTGTCACTGTCGACCAACGGCAAAACAATGGTGAATGGGTGAAGCTCGGCACTTATCGAATGTCCACCCTTACCGGCCGGGTAACCGTCAGTGATGACGCCGACGGCTACGTAGTTGCAGACGCGGTGATGTTCCGTGAACTTGGAACTGGCGACGATCAGGACGGCGATGATACCCCGGATACCGGCGACAGCGACGGCGATGGCATTGACGACGAATGGGAGCGGCAATATGGGCTTAACCCCAACGACCCGTCTGATGCCAGCCAGGACCTGGATGGTGATGGACTCTCCAACAAAGACGAATTTGTGTTCCTGACGGATCCGACGATTAGTGATACGGACGCCGACAGTATCCCGGATGGATTTGAAGTGGCCTACGGCCTGGACCCTACGGTTGATGACTCGGAACTGGACTCCGACGCAGACGGCCTGACGAATTTCCAGGAGTATCTGGCTGGCACCGACCCTAACGACGATACCAGCGGTCTTTCCAGTAACGCTGTCTTACTCACCTGGGAAGCGCCTACGGAGAGGGCCGATGGCAGCGCTCTGTCTCAAAGCGAAATTGCCGAGTACGAACTTTCTTACCAACGAGTATCTTCGTCAGCAGACGTGACGATCGATAACACGGACTCCGGTTTCGTCTCTTATGGTGGTGGCCGTGAATCCACAGGTTATGGCGGATTTATTGGCGATAACTATTTCATTATGAATCCCGGTTCTGGCGAAGTCAGTGCACAGTGGCAGGTTTACGAGCTTAGCTCAGGGACGGAGTACGAGCTTTACGGGCATTGGGTATCAACTCCATTGCGCGCGCCCGATGCAGAATACAGGTACACCTATACGTCTTCGAACGGCTCACAAACTACCGAAGCCGTGACGGTTGACCAGCGGGAAAACGGGGGCTCCTGGCAATTGCTCGGAACGTTTGTCAGTGGGGGCTCTCAAGCGGTTGTGGAAATAGACAATGATTCCGACGGCTACGTGATCGCAGACGCCATAAGGCTGACCGGATCATCAGCAACGGAAAACACCGTATCAATCGAGTCGGAACGCCACAACAGCTACATCATCAAAGACCTCGAAAGTGGCCAATGGCAATTCAAAATCCGAGCCGTTGACTCCAATGGCCTGACCAGCGAGTACTCGGAAATTGAAACACGGACGATTGAATAGGGCATGACTACAATTCAGCCACGCTGAAAAGAATGCGACCTGTGAGGGCAACGTCTGCGGGCGTTACACCCTCATGGGTCGGCAGTGTCAATAAACACGAGGCAAAATCACTGGCCATGGGGTACTCAGTCCCCTCTACCAGCGCGGCAACGCCGTCTATCTGTGGTAGCGAGCACCCATAGAAGGCGCTTGCTCCAATGCCTGCCGAATTCAGGGCCGCGAGCGCCCGATCGCGCATGTCTTTGCTCGGTGCCAGAACGGGATAGCGGAGCAAAGGAAACGGCGGCAGCTGATCGTTACGGGCAATCTCTGACCTATCGCTGGCCAAGCACTTCCATCCCCGGGCTTCAAGCCCTGCCAGCTCAGTGTCATAACGTTGATGGATCAACGGTCGTAACTGAATATCACGCAATCCAGCCTGTAGGACGCTCTCTGGAAGATCAAGGCGGGAAATGGTGTCCAGTCTGTGAAGCCTGGTCTCACCAATGCCCAGGAAAGGCATCCGCTCCAGCACGTAGTATGGCCATCGCCTCATCAGAAGGTTGAACACCAGGCGTTTGACCAACCATTTTATCCCCACCTTCAACAACGACACAGGATACTGGCCAACGGACTCTTCCGCATGCCCAGCGAGGTCGGTCCGAATCAGCAAAGCGCCCCCTCCCATCAGGTTGATGGGCTTTCCTCGCCCGAAACTCAATACGACAAGGTCCGCATCTGGTTTAAAAGCACTCGCAGGTGGAAAACACTGAGCTGAGTCTTCAATAAGAAGCAGATTGTGCTCCCGACAGATGCCTGAGAGCTCTTCCAGGCGCTCCGGAATACCAAGGAAGCCCACCCCTACCACGGCAACCGTCGAGGGTGTTATTGCCTCCCGAACCCCGAGATCGTTCATGCGTGGATCGTTTGGAAGCAGATCCACCAGAATTGGCCTGGCCCCCTGGGCAACGATTGCCGACACCAAATCCGGGCAACCGTAGGCGGGAATAATCACCTCGGGTTCAGGAACCTTAGAATGGCGACGAATGGCAATCGCAACCGCCAGTGACAGCGCTTCGGTACCGGAGCCCATGAACTCAGTATGATAGAGCGCTGCCCAAGGCAACTCCTGGCGCTCATGAACGCGGGGAAACGGGACCGGACTCCCAACCGGACGCAGCTTACCTTTCATTGGAGAGGCCTCTATCACCCGTCAACGCTTTGAGGGTGTCCATACCGTCATCCTGCGGCCACCAAGAAAGCTAACGGTTGCATGGGCAACCGCCAGATTAACCTGAACAAAGAAATAGGGAATCTTCACCAAGGTATGCTTACGTAGCTCAGGCGCGAAGTGCCCCGCCAGAACACACCCATAAAAAGCCAATTGCAGCAGCAATGCCAGTGCGTATATACCGCCCTTTCCCGCAACGGCAAACGAGACTAAAAGCAGTAGCACCTGAAACCACGGAACGGCCCACCGCATCAGCTTGTGGCCGAAGACCTGGAACGCAAAGCGGCCAAACTTGAACGGATTCAGTACCTCGGGATGCCGGCTCAACGCCGTCAGCCCCCGAATGATGGTGCGAACCTTACGCTGATATTCCTTCGAGGCGTCCGCCACGTCCTGATAGTAGCCAAGTACATCCGGGGCAGTTACCGCCACAAGCCCTTTGCGGGCACTGTTCAAGGCCGTATTGAAATCACTGGGGGAATAGATATCCCAGTTTTCCTGGCACACCTCCTTACGAGCCGCAAAAAACGAGCCGCTCAACCCCACAAGACCCGCCCGCTTGGATTCCAGGCCCCGTAACCACATCTCGTAACGCACGTAGGCGCCCTCACCCACCACGCTACCATCCCGACTGATAAAACGATCCTCGCTGGACACTGCGCCAACGGTGGGGTCGTTGAAATAAGCCACCATACGGCCAATGGCGTCTTCAGGAATCGACGTCGCAACGTCTGAAAAAATCAGGATGTCGCCGGTCGCGGCATTGATCGCCTGCAATTGGGCGTGTTCCTTCCCCTTCCGTTCCTCTGCGCGGGCAAGCTTAACGCCGCGGCTTGCGTACTCGCCGACGATCTGGTCGGTTTCGTCGCTGGAAGCATCCGAAGCAATAATGATTTCCAGGCCCTGGTAGTCCAGAGCCAGGCAGTTCTCAATTTTGTCCCGGATTCGGTGGGCTTCGTTATGGGCCGTTACAATCAGGGAAACGGCTGGCGAAGTGCCGGGCTGGGCATGTTTGCGGTCCGCTTCCGGACGACAGGGCATAAACCGAAGGATGAGTGGGTAAATAAAGTAGCTGAACAGTGCTCCAATTGCCGCAAACCAGAATAGAATAACCAGCATCGCTCCCAATCCCTGTGAACCCTTGTGGATGACATCTCTGCACACTACTGGCAGAATCTCTATGGCGATAAACTATACATGGACGAACAAGCCAAAACCATTGGCGAAGCCGACGGAGGCCCAAGGCGTGGCATTCTTCAGATCCCTTGTTAAATCAGGCGCTCTTACCGTGCTGGCCTGCTATGGTTGGTTGCGAGTGCGTCTCTCGAACAAGCCAGCGTTGCTGATCCTCACTTACCACCGAATTCTCCCGGCGGATTCGCCCGAGCGTGCCGTTGAGCAACCGGGCATGGTCACCAGCCCGCAAGCACTCGAAAACCATATCAGGTTTGCCCGTAAACTTGGGGCCGAGCCCGTCCACCTCTCCGACTGGCTTGACCGTAACAGGCAAGGCAAGCCGCTTCCTAAGCTAGCGGTTGCCTTCACCTTCGACGACGGCTGGCAAGATAACTATCAATACGCCTATCCAGCTCTCAAGGCACAGAATGCACCAGCTACGATCTTCCTGGTTACCCGGATGATTGACACCGACAAGACCTTCTGGCCGGAACAGGTACTCAGCCTGCTGACTTCGAAGACCATTCCGGAGAACGATCCTTCCTTTGACTGGTTGCGCCGACACATGCCTGAAGGGGCAGCTCATGACACGAGTCGCCCACTTTCGCTTCTGGAAGCCGACGATGTCATTGCGCGCTTGAAGTCACTGGAAGACGCCACGATCCTTGCATCTCTTCAACAGGTTTATACATCGCACCCGGATATGGCCCCCGCAGAAACCTCCAGATCCATTCTCAGCGGCTCGGAACTGACAGAAATGGCGAAAAACGGACTCGTGATGTACGGCGCGCACACCAGGCATCATTACCGGCTGAACCGGCTGAAGGATGAAAAAACGCTCAAGGAGGAAATCGTGGGCTGCCTTCAGGACCTCAAATCCCTGGGCGAAGCCGCGATACCAGTGTTTTGTTATCCCAATGGGGACATAACCGGCAAGGGCGAAGCGCTGGTTTCCGATAACTATCAGGCAGCGTGCACCACCAAGACCGGCTGGAACCTTGCAGGGTGCAACCCTTACGACCTTCATCGCTTCAACCTCCACGATGGAAACAGTCACAGTAATCGGACCTTATTGGCTACCATCGGGCGCGGTCTTCTATGACGCAGGGTAAGTCCAAACGGGTTGTAACCCATGTGGTGTCTGGCGATCTATGGGCTGGCGCCGAGGTTCAGGTATACAACCTTTGTCGGGCACTTCAGGCCACGGATCAAGTCTCTCCGACAGCAGTAGTATTTAATACCGGTATCCTGCACGACAAACTGCTCGAACTGGACATCCCCGTTACCCTGGCGGACGAGACAAAACTTGGTCCGATAGCCATTGCCCGCGCCATCGCGTCTCATTGCAAAGAACACAAAACCGGGATCGTGCACACCCACGGCTTCAAGGAAAACGTGCTCGGCATTATCGGTAAAGAGCTGGCGCGGGTGCCGATTTCCGTTCGCACCGTCCATGGTAACCCGGAAACAGCCTTTACTCTGACACGCCCTCACAAATGGCTAGTCCAGAAACTGGACGTTGTTCTAGGACGGTTGCGACAACAGGCTATTATTGCGGTATCTACCCAACTGGAGGAAACGCTGGGAAAGCTGTTTCCGGAAAAAGTGCATAAAATCTTCAACTTCATCGATGTGGACGACACCCGGCGCCAGTGGAAAACTCCTACTGAAATAGATGGTGAGACGCCACGTATTGGCATTGTCGGGCGCCTGGTACCCGTTAAACGGGTGGATATCTTCATCAGAACCCTGGCGCAGTTAAATCATCAGGGCCTTGCGTGTCAGGGCGTGATCATTGGAAGCGGCCCTCTGGAGCCAGAACTGCGACAGCTCACTGCCGATCTGGACATCGCAGACAAAATTGATTTCAAGGGGTTTGTAAGCCCCGCGACCGCCGAAATGACGAAGCTCGATGTGCTGCTGATGACATCCGACCATGAAGGCCTGCCAATGACGCTTCTCGAGGCCCTGGCGCTGGAGATACCGGTTGTCGCACATCACGTTGGCGGCATTCCCGAAGTATTGGACAATGGGCGTTGCGGTTGGCTGGTTCAGAACCACTCGCCCGAAGGCTACACCCAGGCGTTAACGCAGATTTTGACCGAAGACACCGACCGTCGGCATAAAACCGATAGTGGCCTTATGCACGTTCATCAATTTTTTGGTGTTGAGGCCAATACGGTTAAGTACACGGACGTTTACAATACATAAGCACCACGATTTTCGTGATGCCTTGTATGCCAAAAAGCCGAATATTCGCTTAATACAAACAGAGTAGACAGGAACATGCCGAAAATTCTCATGCTGTCGGACATAACCGGATTGGGCCCCGACTACCATGTCGGTGACGAAGCCATGGCGGAAGTCGCTATTGAGCGCCTGGGCCAACTCGTGGGCAAGGAGAACCTGATACTGGGGTGCGCAAGCCCGGCCAAGGTTCCGGAAACCTATGGAATCAAGGCATTCGCGTTCTATCACACCCCAGACGACGTGCTCCGGGAAATGCGGTGGAAAAAACCTCTATCGTACTTGAAGGCGATGGCCACCAACCTTTATCAGGTACTCAGGTGCGACAAGGTTGTGGTCTGCGGCGGCGGCAACATGACCAGCGTGTGGACCGGCGTTCTCGAAGCGCGCCTCCGCCTGCTGAGAGTAGCCAACTTTTTCAGGAAAGACATTTACCTGGTCAGCCAGACCATTGGCCCCTACGACGAAAATCACCGTAGGCATGTCGATAGAGTACTGAAACACGCCAAGTGGATTGGTGTAAGAGATCTCAACTTTTCCCACACTCAAATCAGCAAACCTGTGGAGTTCGCTCTGGACGACGCCTGCTTTCTGGAGAAGCGACACAACGACTACACGCGGGGCATCGGTACAAAGAACGCGCCCTTCGCCTGCGTCTCGATGAGAAAATTCGGCGGCATGGACGATGACGACGTGCTACGCGTTGCCACCGTCATAGAAAAGGCCCTGTCTTCCAATAACGTTAATACGGTTTTTATCCCGCATCATGCGCCAAGGGGCACAGAAGGCGACATCAAGCTTGCACACAATATCGAGCATTTGTGGCCAGCCAATCGCTTCCACCTAGTTGACCCGATCCCTCTCGCCTCTTCCCTCAAAGCGTTAACGGTAGACAGTCAGTTCGTGGTATCCATGCGCTACCATCAACTGATATTCGCCCTCTCCACGGGTGTGCCAGCAGTCGGTATCTATGTCAATGAATACACCGAGGCAAAACTGCGTGGGTCATTTGAAGCTCTAGGCCTCAAGCCGCTAGTAACATCCATTGACGACGTACAACAGAACCTTGAACCACTGATAAGCGAGGCCCTGGAGTCACGGGCGACGTTCGAAGCCGCAGCTTTGAAGGTCCAAGGCAACGCACGAGCTATCAGTGAGCGCCCCTATCGATTGTTGGCCGATGTTGCCGAATACGCCCAACCCGTCGCATCGGCGAAAGAGGACATCAAGTCGTGACAGGGATGATGGTGCTGTTCCACTGCGAATCGAATCCAGGTTACGCGGCTTCAAGCCACGAACACACGTTTTTGGAGGTCGCCAAACACTTTACGGGTGATATATCTAAGATCCATTACGCCTACGCAAACCTTGATGGGGGGATGACCCCCTCCTTGCCCAAAGACCTGACGAACGTCATTCACCTGGACACTCGCTGGTCAACACCGAAACAACTCCGCGCCGTAGAGCGCTATGTCAAAGACCACAAGATCACTCGTCTATTGGGTTTCGATCAGCCTGTCTCCCGGCCCATGTATAAAGCGCTCAGAAACGGAGGCATAAGCACCTTCGTTTCCTATTGGGGCGCGCCCATGAGCTCCCTAAATACCGGATTGAAGCTATTCCTCAAAAGGCTCGAGGTATTCACGAAACCCCACGGCCCCGACCATTACGTTTTTCAGTCGACAGGAATGAGAGACACCGCCGTCGATGGGCGAGGCATACCGCTGTCGAAGACCTCCATTGTTAAGACCGGAATTGATACCGACAGGTACGCCCCCGACGATACCAAAAAGCACTATGCCCATGAACAACTGAACATACCCAAAGACCGCGAAATTATTGTGTTTACCGGGCATATGGAGCGCAGGAAAGGCGTTCACGTGATACTCCAGGCAGCCAAAGTCCTTACTCAGAACCTCGACTACAAGAACGTCCAGTTCCTTATCCTAGGCAACCGCCCCGGCGAGAAAGAAAACTTCGAAGAATATCTGCAAAACCCGGACGTAAATAATCATATTACATTTGGCGGCTACCGGAACGACATCCCTGACATCCTGAAAAGTTGCGCCATGGGAATGATTGCATCAACGGAATGGGACTCTTTTCCCATGTCCTCTCTTGAAATGGCGGCCACAGGGCTCCCCCTGCTCGTGTCGGCGCTACCTGGGTTAAACGAGGCGGTAACACCAGCAACAGGGAGAACTTTTCCTGTGGGTGACTACAATGCCGCGGCGGCGGACATACAAAACATATTAAACAACCAAGGCCTGAGGCAAGCAATGGGCGCCTCCTCCCGAGAGCGAGTTCTAAAACATTACTCAAGAGCCGCTCAGGCAAGAGGCCTGATTAATATCTTTGAAGCGCTGGAAAGAACAACGGAGTACACGCTGTGAGCCAAGCGCAGCAGATGGTAAAGCACTCAACTATATACGCAGTTGGTAACATCTCCCGGCAGTTGGTTGGCTTCATTATGTTGCCAATCTACACACACTATTTAACGCCGGCTGATTACGGCGTGATCGGCCTCCTTGTCTTCCTTGTTAGTCTGTTCGAGGTGGTGTTGGGCGGACACATGTTTCAGGCCGTTCCCAAATTTTACCACCAGGAAGAAACAAAACTGCTGAAGAACTCAGTAGTATCAACTGCACTCTTGGTCACGTCGTTTTTCAGTGGTATGGCCAGTATTTTAATGGCCAGTTTTTCCGGCCCGTTAGCCGAAGTGGTTTTTGGGAAGGAAGAATATAGCATCTACATCATTATATTCTCAGCCTTGATAGTAACCCACGCGCTGGAACAATACGGGCTGACTTACCTAAGAATTGTCAAAAAACCATGGACCTACTTTAACTTCAACATGATTAAACTAGGCTTACAGCTTGGCTTAAACATATTGACCATAGTAGTTCTTGACTGGGGACTGATGGGGCTGGCATTAAGCAGCCTGATTTCTTCTGTGATTATAGCGCTAGCGCTATTAATTTATACAGTTTATAAAACTGGATTTCTTGTCAGAAAAGCTATCGCCATTTATATCCTAAAATTCAGCTGGCCACTCTGGATATCAGGACTGATTGGATTATACATCGGTTCTTCCAACCGGTATTTTATCAGGATTTTTTCATCTCTCGACGAAGTTGGTCTTTTTGAACTGGCTGCCAAATTCGGATCAATTGTTTCGGTACTGATCTGGTTACCTTTTTCTCAGTACTGGCAGACTGAGCGCTTCGAAATTGCAAAACTGAAGAACCCTTACCCCGACTATTCTATGGCATTTCGAATGATTACTGCATTGTTGGTAATCGCGGGTGTAGGGGTAAGCATATTCTCAGGTGTCATAATCAACATAATGTCCGACGAGCTGTTTCACACAGCTTACAAGGCCATACCCTACTTGGTCATTGCCGGCATATTTCAATGTCTAACTATATTTAACAACTTTAGCTTCATGTTAACAGATAGAACCTTTGAGATTACAAAGAATAATGCAATAACGGCCATCGCTATATCTATTTTTTACTTCATATTAATACCTTTCTATGGTTTTGTTGGCGCATCAATTGCGTTTGCTTTGGGATCGTTAGTGCAATATGTCTACGCGCTGCACAATGGAAACCAATTTTATCCATTGAAAATCCAACAAACACCTCTAGCGATATCTATATCAATACTTATAATTTCTACAATGATCGACCAAGCTTTGATAAGCTCTGACTTGACGCTTGAAGCAATAGCTTTAAAGCTTGTCATATTTATCGCGGCGTTTTTTTCAACCCTATACTGTTTAAGCAGCAAACCTGAACGCAAAAAACTAGCGACAAAAATATCTAAGAACTTAAAAAGCAAATTAAGTTAACTTCAAAACTCAATAAAATTTGGACATCGTTGATTTTGAGAGCTAAACGAAATATGAATCCTGATAGGAACCGATTTTTCTGCGGTGGGAATACTAATTACTCAGCGCCCCAAGAGTAATTTTCCCGAGGCGCAAAATCCGAGTGGATCATTAACCCGCAATGACATCATAGATTCAACGGTTGCATGTCACCCGTTGCAGCTGAGAAATATCTAAAATACTGCCCGGGGATTAAGAAACCACTGCAATAACCTTAAACGCTAACTCTGGACGCAAACTGTTGGATTCGCGAGTCGGTACCGCTGATTGCGGGAGAAACAAGGTAGCGTAATCAGAATCAACCCGACGCTTAAAAGTGCCAAACTGCTAGGCTCTGGTACGGTTCTAGATATTAGGTGGGCACGTAAGGGTGTAACGTTACTATCACTCCCTATGCGCCCATGAAAAGAATCTCCAACCTGCCAATTTTCTACTCTATATCGATCAAAAAGGCCCTCAATGTCATCAATCTGCAGTAAAAATCCGACATCTGGCAAACTCATCCTCGCATAAGCATAGCTAGAATCCATATTTAAGCTTTTAGTGAAGTAGTTAGAGCTTGCACCATGCGTTACTAGCAGAGAGTCCCAGATGGCCGAAACCGAATATGAATTTTCATAGGTGACCCAATCCCGGTCCGCGTTTTGGGAGTCGGAAGTGATTTGATCAGAAGTCGGTAACGGAAAATCGACATTGAATGTAGTGGAAAGAGATCTCGTACTGACTCCCTCAGTCCCTGAAAAAACTTCAACTCTGAAGTCGTATGTAACTGGAATTGCATAGACTTGGCTTGAAAGAAATAAGCACAGAGCCCCTAACACCCTCGGGCACAGCAGACCTGACTTCATAACCACCTTCCTTTTTGGTAGCAGACATTTTGGTAGCCAGCATTGAATTTAACAACTAATAGCCAACGTAGTAAACCGTAACGCACATTTTGGGCCAAGCATCCTGACACAGCCTACCTAAAGGTCATGGAGTCGGTAGATCACATTCACACATGAAATAGTGTAAAGAAAGCTGTCACAGGTGGTAAATGAGTAAGAATGCCCCATTCCGCCTTCTGCTGGAGCCCAACTGAAGTCCGCTAGAGCGCTCTACGTACTCTTCTGAATGGGAGCTGCCGCCCCCTCCCGACAGGCACAAACCGCCAGGATTACAAAATTGTACGAATTATGCACACGATTCGGCATCACAACGACCGGTTTTGTTGTAAAATAAGGTTAAATACGGCTTCTCTTTGGAGTGAACATGAACCTGCGCCCTCTTCTCCTAGCAGCTCTTACGGTTACAATTCCCGCCCCCGGCTACTCCAAGGTGTTGTTCGAAAGTGGTGTATCGGGTGGCTCTCCCATGTATCTCGGTGCCTCCTCAGCCCATCCTGGTGGTGGATACATCTCATTCCTCGGTGGCGAACTAGTTAATGGATACAATCCGGGGAATGGCACTCAAGACTACACCTCGTACACTAACGTAATTGTCGATACTTCTAGCGCTGCAAAGAACCCCCTCACTGGTACTGACTGGTCTTTCAAGACGCAGTATAGAGCTGGATTCGAACGCAGCTATCAGTTGAACACCACCATTATCAAGTTCCCTGAGACTGACGTGCTCTACGTGCGCTGGTATCAAAAGTGGTCGAAAGACTGGATCTGGCCTTCAGATCAACAGAAGCTGCTTAAGATAAAGGGGGATGGGATTAGCCAAAACTTTAAGGTATCGTTCTCAAACAACTTTATAAACCTGACACACCTGTCTCCAGAGCCTTATAGCTATCTGAACGAGTCTTACGTTTTTTCGAACTATGACGGGAACAAAACGGAATTTCGACAGGAAGACTCTTTCAACAACAAGCTCGGACCGAATGGCGAAGATATCAATTACCCATTGAATCGGGACCAATGGTACTGCATTGAGACTTACGTCAAGGCTAATGACCAAGGAGCGAGCAATGCAGAATATCGCTATTGGATCGACGACAAGCTAGCTTTCGAGCTTACGAACACCAAAGCTCGTACCGACGCGAGCGCTAAAATGAGACTGATAGAACTCCAACATGTACTCCAAGGCGCAGGCAATTCAATCGACACGCCAACTTGGATGAGTGACATAGTCTTGTCTACTGAGCGAATCGGATGTGGAGAAGTAAGCGGGAACGGGGATGACACGTCACCGACTGGTTCGCAACCCAAGCCACCGACCAACTTTACAATAGAGCGATAGGTTTGCCCTGCTGATAAGTAAAGTGAATTAAAACGGCAGGTAGAAGCTAATCTTAAGGTACATAAAGACTTATGTGATGAATGCGGCGCTCCAATAATGAAACCGGGCGCCGCATCAACCCGACCCTGTCAGTTCACCAAACTCTTTACCACTCGCATTTTACCTGACTTCTCCCGCGACAAACTTTCAACTAGATTCACTTCAAATCTGAACTCCGCTCCAATGGCCTCGACAAGCTGGTTCTTTAAAGCAAGCTCGAACGAATCATCCCAAGATACATTTGGCACAATATTGACCGATATGGCATCGATGTCGGTTTGTATGGCCTGAAACTGTTTGAAGACGGGCATCTTCTCCTGAATCCCTTCAAATATGTAAATCACAGCTTCTGGATGGATCCTTGTGCCGCTGGGAGACCGAATAATGTCGTACGCCCTTCCATGTATTTTATTAATAGTCGGCAGTCCTCGGCCACAGCGACAAGCACCGTCTCCCATAGTGGCAAAATCCCCTAACCTATACCTCACCAGAGGTGTAACGCGGTTAAAATAGTCCGTTACGATAATTTCTCCAGGCTGACCTGGCTCCGAGTCGATCTCAACGTGCAAGTTGTCAGCCATGACATGCATGCTTCCATGCTCACATTCATGAGCAATCGAGCCGACCTCACCACACCCATATTCATTGAAGACCTTGCGCTGAAAGACATTTTCTATAAACGCTCGAGATGATTCCGACAGCACTTCGGATGTAGTAATAAGCGATACCAGGCTGTTCGGAGGCGGTAATTGTTTTGATTGAATGAATTTTGCAAACTCTTCAATGACACTTACGTATCCATACAAGTATTGAGGCTGGAATTTGCATAGATCATTGTAATACTTGAACAAGTTATCATCGTTGATCGAAAAAGCAGATATTCTTTTCCTATTTGCAATCAAGTCAATGATGCTTGCAGTAAGTCTTCCGCTTCGACTATGGGGGACACCCCAAAACCTAACCTGTCGATCAGCTACGCTAACCCCTGCCCACTCATAAGATCTCCAGGTAGCACAGCGCTCTCGCGCCAACGCCGATGCATTCTTGAAAATTTTGACCGGCTCCCCCGTGGATCCACCGGTGGTTTTCGCCGAACTGAAAAAACCGGTTTTGTTAGCGCGAATATGCTCAAGATTGTTAATAAGCTGGGCTTTTGACAAAGTAGGGAAGTTTGAGCTTGCCTTAATACTACTATCAGTAGTGATGTAGTTAGAAAGGCATTTTTTATAATAACTACTATTCTCAACCGCATATTTTACGATATTTTCAAAGTGTTCAGCTTGGAATGCTTCAAGCTCTCCGGACGACCACCACTGCCGTTCTTCGTATCCCCTGCGATAAAAGGCAATGAGCTCTCCTTTAGCCAACGTTACAGGATAGTAAAAAAGATACTTAGACAACAGCTTATTCATTTCTTTTTCCTTCTAATATCGGATATATAACTGAAGAGGCCCTTCCTAGCAAATAAATATATGCAACTATAATATTACAGAAAAAAGACTTTATATTTTGGAATCCAAACTTTGCATATACAAATATTGCCAAGATCACTAATGTAAGTGTTGCAAAATTCTGGACAATAGTCACAGAGCCAGCCACTACTCCAATCAGGATTCCAGTTTGTAATAGCGTAAAAATTACTGCCAGCATAGCAACCTTGGATCGAACAAAGTAATAGACACTTGAGAAGTCCGAGGCACCATGCCAACATTCCCGGACAATAAACCCGAAAACTGTATTGGGATACCCTAAATGTCTGGCTATTAGCTCGCTATCGGCCTGCACCGATGCACCCGCCTGGAGGGCCCGCTTACACAAGTCATAATCTTCACCAGATTTTAGCGAATCATCAAATCCTCCAATTTCTTCGAAAAGACTACGAGATATAATCAGATGCCCCGACCCAAGATGAGTATTGCGATCATCATTTTCAATTGACTTGTACCAGCTAAAAAATGGTTGTCTTATATCTTCTGGCACGACACAATGAGATCCTGTGATTAATTTGGAGTGCGGTGTTGATTTTAACTTGCATGAAAGTACTTCATACCAAGACCGATCCAGCTCAACATCTGCATCAATAAAAATAAGCAGCTTTCCACGGGCAACCTTTACGCCGTCATTTCTGACGCCAGATACAGTCTTGGAGTTGCTTTCATAAACTAGAGCGCCGCATCTTTTCGCAATTTTTGCGCTTTCGTCAATAGAACCATTATCGACCAGAATAATTTCATAGGTATCGCAAGACTCCTTAAGGCTTTCTTTTATTGAATCTATGACAATACCAATAAAATCTTCACCATTGTAGCAAGGAATAACAAACGACATTCCAACATTACACGAGTTACTATAATGATTCAATTTATTTAAACCCCATCAAATAAATTTATTAACTAATGGCCTTTCTTTACTACCTTTAACTGGAATTTTCGATTAATATTAAAACTATTCGACAACGCTACAACCAAAGCCAAGTGAACCCACAAGAATGGGTAATAGGCCACAGTGACAAACTGTCCGGCAACGATGAATCCAAGTAATGAAATATTGGCGCATCGCCCTATTATCCTCTCATTCTTATTGCAATGTTCAGTTCGGAACTGTCTACCCAGTCGATAGGCAACAAACAATAAACCTAAGAAAACAGAGAGACCCAGTAGCCCTGTGTCGGTACCTATTTGAATAAATATGTTGTGGGGAAGCTCTGCTCTTCCGAGCAGTACATCGCCTAGATAATACCTTTCGAAATAAGATGCAAAGTTGAAATATCCGACGCCCAGAACTGGATTATCCTGAATCATCTCGATACCGTTTTCCCAGTAGAGCAACCGTTGCCTGGAGGTGCCGTCCTCACCCATTGTCTCAAATCGCTGTTTTTGTTCTTCCGGCAAAAAGTTCCAAATCAGAACCATCGAGATCAGAATCGAAACCAGAATCCGAGGCCGAAAAACGAATCTGTAGTTCGCTACAAGTAACTGGCAGACCAATGCGAGCTGCGCACCTCGCGAACTTGCGCCGAGAATAACCATAATAGCCGTTACTGGCATTAACAGAAGTACCAGATACAGTTTTCTTGATATGTAGGGTTTTAACGCATGGGCAAAAGCCCAAGCTATGGGCCAGAAAACAAGCATCTGGATAGCGAGTTCACCGGAGTTTTGGAAAAAGCCTTTTGGGCCCATCAATCCCCAATCGGTGAAAGAAAATCCGCGCCCTGCCCAGATAATGGAAAGAGACAAAGATAGCTTGAATGATGCCAGAAGAAAAATACATATGAAGACAAAAAATCGTCGAGGTGTGTTGACCACATTTATAATTATGAAGTAGATAATAACCCATAAATAATACTTGTCGAGGTTAGAAAAAGAAATTCCTGGAAAATAAGCAAGATAACTCGACAACAAAATAATAAAGAAAAATATTATGAGCAAATGGTTTATCGGGGATGACACCCAGCGTACCGTTTTGTCGGTAAAACACCCTAGTATAGCTCCGATCACTACCAGCTGTGTCCAAGGAAGAAAATCGATAACTGGATAAATCGATTGAGGGCGTACATATTCAAGAAAAAGATATGCACAAACCATCCAAAACGCAAAGCTTTCCCCTTTAAAATAGCGCCACATAGCACCTATTTTAAGGCCATAAAAGTCTTCATCCGTTACTTCTTTGCGCTTTTTAAGCACACATCCCCCTGACAGACTCCATCACGCTCTCCTCGCAATAACTGAAGAACTCATCACTGCAGTTGAAAGGATCATGGATATAGGGGACGGGCTTTCCGCAGTAGGTCCCTGCAAGGGCAAGAGTGTAGTCTTCCCCAATTTTCTGCTGGAACTCAGTAATCTGAGCTGGTTCCATAACCACGATAAGGTCGTCGTTACGGAACCTGAAGTCTTTTACATTTACTGTCTTGTGATCGTCTAGCGAAAGACCCTGGTTTGCTGCAAATTCTCTGGCTCGCGGATCGGCAGGAAAGCCATCGCCACAATTCAAGCCACAAGAAGCGGCCTCACGGCCTAGACTCCGAGCGTACGCCTCTGCGAGAGGGCTACGGCAAATGTTACCACTGCAGACAAATACCAACCTCTGGCAATTTACCGGATCTACCCGCGAGAAAGCACGGTACACACCCAGCCTCGCAAGAGCCCAGTGATAACAGAATCGTAAAAGTCCTTTTCTTGAGCCAAACCGCCCATAGACCAACCGGTTCAACGAGTATTCTCCCTGTTCTGGTCCAGAAAAACCCAGTGTTTCCTAGCTCTGGGTATCATGCCACAAGTTACGTTACTATCGGGAAACATTGATACTTTTTGGCAGCATACATAGCCCGCAGCAATAGAATTTGTGAGCCACATACCGGATAATCGGGCTCCAACTTTCACTATTGGTACAAACAAGGGACGTTTATACCCATGGAACCCAGAATACTCGTACTAGACGGAAATCAGCGTGCCTCCCTGGCCGCTGTGCGATCCTTGGGGGCAAAAGGGCTCTGGGTTGCCGTGGGCGAATCGGCACCGGAATCGCTGGCTGGCTGTTCCCGTTACTGCCGCCAGCGTGTTGCCTATTCAGATCCGTTCCATTCGCCTCGTCTTTTCTTTGATGATATTTTGCAGCAAATCGAATCTCTCGGCATTTCCTTTTTGTTGCCAATCACAGAGGCAACGACTTATGTCCTGCTTCGATACCGCGACGAACTGCCGGATCATATTGTACTCCCCTTCCCGTCCACAGAAGCAGTTGAGCAACTGGCAAACAAGAACGAGCTGTTTCATTTGGCCCTTGAGAAGGATGTTCCTATTCCTGGCACTGTCTTTTGCCAGGATGCCGAAGAGGGTTTGAAAGCGCTTAACGGTGTCGAACGCTTTCCAGTTGTTCTGAAGCCCTTCAAATCAAAGGTATTGGATGGCGACAGCATTGAGTCTACTCAGGTTATCATCGCCAATTCTTTGGAAGAGGCGCGTGCTGCTATAACCTCCAATACGTTCTTCCGTTTTCCTTTCTCTATCCAGTCCTTTATTAACGGCACCGGCCAAGGCGTCTTCGCATTATTCGACCATGGAAACCCCGTGTGCTACTTCGCCCATCGACGACTCAGGGAAAAGCCGCCCGGTGGTGGTGTCAGTGTGCTATGCGAGTCCACTCCGATTAATGAGCCACTCCGGGAATCTGCAGAAACACTACTTCGTTCCGCCAACTGGCACGGCGTGGCCATGGTGGAGTTCCGGGTGGCAGAAGACGGAACCGGGTATCTGATGGAGGTAAACCCCAGGTTTTGGGGGTCTCTACAACTGGCAATCGACTCTGGTATCGACTTCCCGTGGTGGCTGTATCTAGTCAGTACCGGCCAATCCGTTCCCGAGACGACTTGGAAGTATCGCCGCGTACGCTGGTTGCTGGGTGATCTGGACAGGCTTTATCTCGTATTAAAAGCACCTTTGAGCCGTTATTCACTGAGTAGGAAATTGCGGGAAGTCTTCAACTTTGTAACGCCAGGCCTGCGAACCCGCCATGAAGTCAACCGGTGGAACGATCTTCGTCCGTTCTGGTTTGAGCTTAAACATTACCTACGCGCACTGAAGAACTAACGATGCCCGGCAATCAACCCTACGTTATTATCCTTGCCAACGGGCTCAACGGCCTTGGAGCTGTGCGCTCAGCCGCCCATGCAGGGCTGAAGACCTACACACTTGTCACCAATCATTCGGACCTGTGTACCTATAGCCGGTTCAGCCAATATCGCTTCCTGTTGCCGTCCAATCCTACCGTTGAGGATGTTCGGCCGCTTCTGGACCAGCTCCATGCCAATGAGGGTGGGCCGGGTGTTTTACTGGCATGCTCGGATTTGGCCGCGGAGTTACTCGGGCAACTGAAATGTGAAGGTTACGCCAAACAGCACCTTGTTGTTCCGAGCACTGAAACCACAGAAGTACTCAATGACAAGAAGCTGGAATGCCAGTACATGGAAAACGGTGGTATTACCCTGCCGAAGACTTATTACCAGCTGTCGGATGACGCACTCGATTCCTTTCCCATCATTATCAAGCCACGGACGTTCCGAGAATACAGTTTGCTGGGTGCAAAGAACGTTATCCTCAACTCTATCGCTGAACTGGATGAGTTCCGGCAGCGCTTCAAGGATCATCTTGACCGATTCATCGGTCAGGAAGTGATTCGGGGGGGAGACGATAACCTGTGGGTCTGCAATGTGACATTCGATCACCAGCAGCAGCTCAGTGCCTGCTTCGTGTTCAAACGACTTGGAACGATGCCTTCACACTACGGCGTGACATCGATGGCGATCAGCCAGGACAATGAGAAACTACGGCAAGAGTGTGAAAAAATTGGTAAGGCCCTGAACTACACAGGCCCTGCGATGATCGAGTTCAAGAAGGACCCAAACTCAGACAGCTACTACTATATTGAAACCAATCCCCGCCTCGGCATGTGCAACTGGTTTGATACCCGTTGCGGTGTCAACAATATCCTGGCGTGTACTCACGCAGCCTACGGACAGAAGATTGCATTGCCTCTCCAGAAAAACAATTGGGTTTACTGGAACTTTTTCGGCGACCTGATTGCACGGCTTGAAAACAGGGAGAATGTGTTTTCGATACTCTTCCGCTACCTGGTGGTACTCCGCCGGCGGCGTATTGGAGCCTTGCTCTACTGGAAAGACCCGCTGCCCGCCTTTCGATATGCTCGCTCATCTATTCGGGACATCGCTCAGCGGGTTGGCAGAAAGCTACGTGAAACCATTGGCTGATTAGGCAGCTTTTCTTTCATGGCCTCAAAACGGTTTACGATTTGAATAAAATCGGCGACAGCCCCAGGGACTGAAAATCGCGGGAGCTCAAAGTGACTACAACCTTGGCTGACGTAATTCGGAACCGTGTTGAACGCCATCTTGAACCCTGCCCGTTTCAGTTCGTCGATATCAGCCAGATCATAATCTGAGCGGCGCCCAGTCGGGTAGGCGAATACTTCCGGCGTATATTGCAGTTCCTGCTCAACCCTTTTACGGGCTTCGTTGATTTCCTGATGCTTTTCGTCAGATACCAGCGCCGAAAGAATGCGGTGTGAACAGGTGTGCGGATACACCCCGTGCCCCCTTTCACGCAGCGATCTTGCATCGTCCCAGGACATCGGCTGGTATTCCGGGGGAATATTGCAAGGGAACTCAACCTTCAATTTGTGGTAGAGCTCCTCCTTCAACCAGCGGTAAATATGTGCCTGCTTGTCTTTTTTCAGCGCGTTCCGTATCTCACGGGCAGTCTGCCTGATGTTCTTCACCGAAAGATCGATGGAGTATTCTCCCCCCGATGGAAGCTGGAGGCTGACCTGTCGCAGCTCGGTCCTATTCAATGCATAGGCTATCTGGTCGTCCCATGGCCACAGGTGCTTATCCAGCAAACCGGTGATCACAAAGAAATTCAGCGGAAAGCCAAACTCATCAAATACCTTCGCGGCCACGTCATGGTGGTCAAAGAAGCCATCATCAATGGTAAACATGACCGTTTTCGAGGGGATTGGCCCACCTTTCTCAAGAACCTGCCAGAGTTGCTCCATGGACAATACGTTGTACTTGCGACTGGACAGGTATCGAAGGTAGCTGCGAAGCTTGTCAGCAGTCATATCGCCAGGCACATTGTCGTTCCCGTCAGTGACCCGGTGCAGCATAAAAACTGGGATGCGGCCTGGGCATAGCAGGCGATACAGGCCCGTCTCGCCAACAAGGTTTACGAACTTCAGAACAACTGATTTCACGGCTGCGCCTCCTGCGTTAAATCCATACGACTCCGGTCCATCGGCTGGGCGCCTCAGCGCCGAATAAACCTTTCATACAGCCCGTGGTACGCCTGCAACATACTGCCAAGGCTGAAACGCTCCAGTGCGTTTTGTCGAGCCTTTTCAATAACTTTGTTGCTCAATGCCGGATCTTTCAAACGCTCGACGGCACTGACGATTGCGTCCGGGTCTTTGGTGGGTATCAGCAGCCCGGTTTCGCCATCGGAAAGGATTTCCTCAGGACCGCCACTGCGTGTCGCGATAATAGGCACTCCAGCCATCATAGCTTCAACGGTGGAGATTGAGAATCCCTCTGACACCGAGGGTAATAGAAATATGTCTGCCTGTCGCAGGATGTCTGCGACGTCTGCCCTGAAGCCAAGCCAGTGAATGTTGGGAGGCTCTTCAGCCCGGGCTATCTGGGTCTCTAGCTGCTTAAACAGGGAGGCCCTCTGGTGCCCCACAACAACAAAGTGAACGCCGGGATCCAGTCTGGCCATCTTGATGGCCGCATTCACCAGGTGTTCATAACCTTTCGCGGGCCGAATATTACCGATAGAGACCACAACGGTAGCCGCCGGTGGTAAACCCAGCTCCTCTTTCAGGCCCGAGGCAGGCGCCTCACAAAACAGATTCGGGTCGACACCGTTGTATATCAGATTAATCTTGCGGGCCGGTAAGGAACTGCGTGCCGCCAGCTCTTCCTGTAACCGCTTGGAGACACAGACGATTGCAGACGCCCCCCAACCGATGATGGAAAATTTCGCTCTCAGAAACCGTTCTCCGGCCGCCACATCGACCGCACCATGAAAAGTCGCGATCATGGGCTTGCGGCAAATCAGGGCCAGCAAAGCGCCGTATACGTTCGAACCCAGCAGGTGAGCGTGAATCAGGTCCACGTCGTCATGGTTCACCAACTGCCTCAATGCCTTGATATAGCCAAGGTTGAAGCTGCCCTTGGAGTCAATGAAACGGGGTGTAATACCAATACTGCGAACCTGGTCTGCCACCCAACCTTCACCCCGCAGCACCACCACATTACGAAACTCAGTGTGCTGCAGCTCTTTAAGAAGATTAATGAAAACGGTTTCGGCGCCTCCAGGGCCCGTTGTATCAATTAGATGCAAAATGGTCTTCATACAGTCCCTGCCATGGCCTTAGAACCCTCTCATCCAATAGAGGACCCGGAATAATGCGCTTTTCACAAGCATTACGGATACAAACTGATAGGTGTCTGTTGCCAGACTCGCTTTATAATCCTCTTTCTTGCCTTTGCCCGCCAGAAAATCAAACCGATGAGTATCTGGTTGCTGGAACGCCTCATCAATGGCATACCCCAGGTGAAGAGTGCCAAGGGATAGCTTTTTATGGAAGTTCTCCTCAAACCCTGCCTGGATGTTATAAACGACACCCCGATACCAGACATTGTAAAGAACAGACACCACCGTATCGTCACACAGTAATGCCGATAGATAAGGCCGACCGCCCTCATCTTCTATTCGGGAGAGGAAAGCCCGATGAAAACCCAGACTTTTGTCAGTTACACAGTCTTTTCTCCACCTGGCCCGATGAAAACGGTTCAACGCCTGGAAAAAATCCTCTGGGCGGGTTGGCCATAGGTTTTCTTGCCGCACCTCCCCTAGCGACTCAAAGAGGGCCCGGCGATTGTAGAGCCTGAGGCGACTATTGGCACCAAGGGCCTCCAGGTAGTCATTGAAGTCGCCGGACGTTGTGACTGCGTATCCGTCGTCAGCGGCAATGATCCGGAAAGCCCAGTGATGGGTAGCCGCGAGGGTGACCAGGGCAGAGAGCTCTTCGGAGCCAGTACGCAAGTCGTTGAATACCGCCTCACTCCAGGGACTCGCTTCCAGTTGTCGCTCCAAACCACGGATCAATGACTGCCCGTCTATGCCTGAAAAAAAGCGGTTGTGTTCCGTTCGTGGCGTTCTTAGTTCACGGGAGCTGGTGCCCACAAACTGGAGTGAGCGTATTGGCAGTAGCCCTTTCAACCGATACCGGGACTCATACAGCCCGGACACTTGTCCGTCCCAGGGCCGGACCAGGCGGAAACTTTTCTGGTGCCCCCAGGTGTCCCACCAGGCGCTTTGCCACGCCTTCGTCTGGAACAGGCTCATTACGGCAGGGCCTTGACGATATGGGGGCCAAGTAGCCTGGTTACCCAAACTGGTAGCCGCTGCCACACGGCGATCAAAAGCCTGAACTTCGGGTTGTTCGGATTCAGGGCGGGAAGGGCTTCGCCTTCCGGCAACAAGTAGTCCCAATGCAATGTCAGAGGTTGGGCACCCCACTGTTGCTTGAAACGATAGGTGCCGGCATCGTGGCTGCAACGGCCGAAGTCGAACACGTCATAACCCTGCTGAATCGCAAACTCGAGAGCTTTCCAGTACATGATCATGTTGATGCTGGTGTGATTGTACCTGCGCAGTGTAGACGCCCAGGGAATCTCCATGCGGCCCTTGTAGCCGGTCAGGAAGGCGCAGCCAACCGCGCGTCCCTCAATGCGGGCAATCACCAGCCACGCCTGTCCGTCCAGAGAGTCCAGGAGGTTTCGAAAAAAGTCTTTGCCATAGACCGGCGTCCCAAGATCACGCATGTTGATGGCGAACACCCGGTAAAACTCGTCCAGCAATTCGGAACCGCCGATAGTGAACCCGTCCATCTCCCGCTCGCCTCGGCGAATTTGAGCTCGCAGTTTGGGCTGGAAGCTGTCCCAAAGGTCTTCGGGTTTAGGCGGCAATGGCAACCAGAAGGTGACTTTGTCCTTGCGTTGGGGCAATCCCAGTTCATTATCCTGGCAAAACCGCATTTCCAGGTGGCCTGCCCCCAGTTGCTGTCGCGCCTTCTCTCCTTCTCCGATGAGCTTCTTGGCAATGTCGGGATGGTCAGCCAAAACCCCGCCATAATTAAAATACGGCATTGAAACCAGGAAGTTCCCGAACAGGCGGCTGTTGAGTTGCACCAGGGGAAGCACACCGACGATACCGCCAGCGTAATCGTAGGCGCAGAGATAACGGGTGTCGTGGCCGTAAGTTCTGCGGATGAACGATGAGACGCCAGGCCTATGCCAAACTGACGCGGCCGGATGCCGGGCAACGTAGGCGTCCGCATGATGCAGATCGGAATCTGGGCAGGGCTCCACGACAACGGCTTGCGCCGTCGTGGTATTTCCAATGGCGGGGGGAATGGTGATGGGCTGTGGGGCCCATTTTTCCTGGGTCTGGGCTCCGTTGAGCTGCTTTTTGACCTGCTTCTGAAGACGCTTTATCTCACCGGATACCTGCTGAAGCTCGGCGATCAGCTCATCCGCGCTGTTTCCGTCTTTGCGTGCCTCGCCTACAAGGCGACTCAGTCGGCCTTTGGTGCCCTTCAAGTCATCCAACCGCGCCTTTGAGGCCTCCAGGCTGGGGATAGGTGTCTCCATTCCCATTGCGCTATCCTTAAAATCCTCAAACAACGCTTAGACAGCGACCGCCCTGGTGGGAATGTCCATACCGGAAAGCACGTCCGACACGGAACCAAAATGGAAATCGCTGAGCAGCCGTTCAAGCCGGTGCATGCACTTATCCAGATTGTTGTAGTGTCGGAAACGGGAAAATGCCTTCACGTTCAGCCTTGGCTGGCCGGTATCGATTTCCCAGGGGTGCAAATAGAATATAAATGGCTGCCCTGCCCGATTAATCTTGCCCAATCCCCAATGGCTGAGCCAATACGGGAACAACCGGAAATACCCACCCCCTGCGATGGGCAGTCTGTACTTGCCAATCGGGCAAGTCGACAGTGGAAACTCCGTTAGGGTTTTTCCGTTGGGCGCCTGCAGCAGATAGGGCTCATGCGGTGTTCCCGGCATTCCGTAGCGGTCATGGTGAACCGGGAATATCGACGAATCCCAGGTGAATCCCTCGTCACAGAGGATATCCAGAGCCCAGCGGGACTGCGCTGTAATTGAATAGCTCGCGGCCCTATAGCCGGTGATCGGTTCGCCGGTGATGTCCTCAAGAATACGCTTGGACTTACGAGTTTCTTCCCGGAACACGTCCGGTGTCTGTGTATACACCAGTTGATGGCTATAGCCGTGGCTGGCGATTTCGTGCCCCGCCTTCTGGATCTCTTTCACCAGACTCGGAGAGCGTTCGGCCACCCAACCCAACGTGAAAAACGTGGCTTTCACATCACGCTCGGAAAACAGTTCCAACAACCGTTCCGTGTTCGCTTCAACCCGGTATTCCATGGTTGGCCAGTCGTCACGATTGACGGCCTCGGCGAGTGCCGCTACCTGAAAATAGTCTTCGACATCAATTGTCAGGGCGTTCTGTTTCACGTCCGAGATACTCCGGTTTTGATAACGATACCAAGTTTACAACCGATCATAAGAAGCGGTAATCCAGACCCACCAGCACCCAGTTTTCTTCATATTCACTAGGACTAAAATCGCTGCTTCTGGAGGTGTGGCCAACCCTGCCTGTAACGCTCAAATCCCGCGTTACTTCATAAGTCAGCCCGACGTCCAGGCTGGCTGTCTCCTCATCGACGTTGTCTTCTTCGAAGGTTTCGTATTGGTATCGAATGTTGGACTGCAACGTTAACAACGGAAGGACGGGCCGGCGATAACCGATGGCCAGCCCCAGGCGGTCTTCGGTTTCATTCGTTCGAATATAGTCTGCACGATTGGCAAAGGCGTTGACGTTGAGCTGTGCTCCATCACTGAACTGTCTTCTGATTCCGGTATCAACAGCGGTGACTTCGACTTCACTGATTTCCCGCAGGTCGAATACGAAATCCCCGAATCGGATGTCAAAATCCGAGGTCTGGTCCGTCAGCTCGCGACTGCCATCCAGATAAAAAATGGTGACTGGATTGATATCCCGCTCCAGCGATACATTCCCAACAACACCATCACTCGACTGGCTATTACCACCGAAACTGCTCTCGATTTCGCTCACACCGAGGCTTCCCGACAAACGAGTCGTTGGCCAGGTTTGCGAGAAATCCAAGCTGATGACATCGGTGTCTATCTCCGCGCCGGTATCGAACTCCGCCCGATTGGTGGTGACACTGATACCACCAGATAACGACTGGCTGAACAGATGATTCCAGGCCACCGAAGCGATGTACCGATCACTGTCGGCTTCCTCCGGTTCGCCGAACTCCGCCTGTTCATAGTGCGCGGAAAAACGAAGCTGATCGACCTTGCCCAGCGGTAAAACGTAGGTCGGGCCCGTGCGGAATACATTCTTTCTAGTGGTATTGTCCGGCGTTTCCGTGCCACGGGAGTCCTGTTCGACATCCCGCAGGTTATCGGCTACCTCCCAGCTGAATCCTTGAAAAAGCTCACAACTGCCCAGAAAATCAAGCGTTGTGTAGGTCTCAGGATCATAGGTCTTGTCATGCCAGATGCCATAACCGATGTCTGCAAACGTATCTGACTGGCATTGGCCTGGGTCGCTTTGATGCGACAACCGGAGGCTGACTCGGGTTTCCGTATCACTGATTTCGTTGTCGGCATCCCGGGTAGTATTGTCGCTGAATCGGTTTGTCAGGCCCCCGGAGAGGCTCAGGGGCTCTGCAACGGCCAGTTGGCTGGCTACCACGCAACTCAACAGTATGCCAGGAACCGATAATGACGAGCGCGTCCATGGCCCGATTGGGTTAGCCATTGATCACCGCTCCGACAAACTTTTCGGAATTGAAGGAGCCTGCGGCCTGCTCGATGCCTTCGGCAGTCATGCCGGCATGAGGAATAACGAGCATGGCGTAATCGCAAAGCTCTGTCAGGATGCGCGCGTCTGGTGACTCGGTGATGGGCGCAGTATCCAATACGATAAAGCGGTCGGGGTAGCGACGGCGCACCGCCTGGAGGAACTGTTTCATCCGGAAGGATGTAAAGAACTCACTGGGTGTTTCACGACGACTACCCGCTGGAATCAAACGGAGCCTGGGAATTCCGGTCGGATACAGAATGCGCGCTATATCGTAGTCGGGGTCGTCAAGAAAATCCGTTAACCCTGACTCGGGAACGATGTCCAGCGTGGAATGAAGCGCAGGCTCCCTCAGGTTACAGTCGATGATCAACGCCGTTTTTGCTTCGTCGAATGCGAACGCGGCTGCAAGGTTAAGTGCTACAAACGACGACCCTGCCCCGGCCCGTGCGCCACTGACCACCAGCGTGAAGTTATTGCCACCGGATTTCTCCAGCAGTTTCGTGCGCAGGTTTCGGAAATGGTTGACCAGTTTCCGATTTCGGGACTCTGGATAAACAATCCGTCGCTCTTCGAGATCATCCGGTGTCAGGCGGCGTGGCTCCTGCATCCGTACAATCTGCTTGCTGATAACGTATTTGTCGACACTGCCTGCACCGAGCTCCAGTGAACTGGGCACCAGCATCCGCGAGTCGTCCCATTCGGAGAAGCGATCTTCGCCACGGGCGACAACCTCCGGACTATTACCTGCCGGCGCGGCACCGCTGCTATTCTCAGTCTCCCTGTTCATTTTTTCAGATTTCCATTTCTCAAAATCGGAAAGAACGCTTCCTTCGTTTTGTGTCTCTTTTCCCTGGTCTGCTCTGGAATCGGCCATTAGATCACTCCAAACACAGAAGCCAGTGCTACCGCGACGTAAGCGGCGGCAACCAGTACCGCCATAACACTCACGGCCACGGTGACCTTACGATCCCGCCGCTTTTCAAAAGGCGTCCGCACTTCTGGCAAGTGCTCCAGCACTGGAATATCAAGAACGTCTTCCAGTTGTTCGCGAGAGCGTATGCGGGGGTCCACCTGAAGCAGTCCGGCAATGGCACCGAAGGGTGCAACTGCGCCGAGCAGAAGTCCTGCCAAGGCAAACATTGAAAACTTGGGCCCCGTAGGGCTCGTCGGATATTGGGCTGCTTCGGTAATCTTGTAACTGAGACCCTGGCCTTCAATATCCAGATGCATCGAAACACGGGCTTTTTCCCGGCGCTGTAACAGGTCGTTATAGATTTCCTTGTTCACTTCCATATCGCGGGTCAGTTCCGAATACTGCGCCTTGTTTTCCTGAATGCGCTCCATCCGTTTCTTTTGTTCAGCAATCAGTCTCTGGATCGAGCTGATTCGGGTCTCTACGGTTTCAAGGTCGGTGCTCGTTGTAACCAGCTTGGAACGGACTTCCTGATAAACCGGGTTGGGCACACTCTCGTTGCCGCCACCTCCACCGGACAGCTCTTGATCTTCAAGCGCCCTGGCTCTCTGTTTACGCAGCTCTTCAAGCTGCTCCCGCAAAATAACGATATCCGGATAGGTGTCGTGATAGCGCAGCCGCAGCGAATCCAACTGCTCCTCCATGGAATTGATTCGCTCCTGATAGGCATCAACGGTACGACCTTGCCGAAGCGTTCGACTGACACCACTGAGCTCACGTTCGAACGACTGTGCCCGGGTTTCAAGCTCTTCTTTTTCCAGCTGGGCCAGTTCCAGGCGACTTTGCAGGTTCGACAGACGGGCGTTGGCGTCCGATTCTGTGCCATCTACGTTTTCGGACAGGAACTGTTTGAGGCGCTCTTCCACCTGGCCAATCTGCTGCTCGTAACTTTTTACCTGCTTGTCGATGAAATCGTAGGCCGAGCGGCTTTCTTCGCGCTTGCGTCTGGCGTTTTCTTCAATAAATGCCTGGCCGAGTTTCTGTGCCACCCGGAAGGTCTTCAGGGCGGAAGAGGATGAATAACCGATACTGAAATAATTGTCGCCTCGCTGTGCCACGGACAGGCTGTACTTCAATCCGTTGATACGTTCCTCAAGCTGTTCGGGTGGCAGGTTGGCGGCGCTGTCTCCAAAAATCTCCGTGTCTGTGGCGATACCTTCCAGCACACTCCGTGTTCCCAGCAGTTCCCTGGCCGCAGACACTTTCTCGCTTACTTCAGTGGCAACGGCCCTGCCTTCCATGAGCGGCTGGATGATATTTCTGTCGTCGACAAAAATAACAACTTCAGACTGATACTTATAAGGCCAGACGAAACCGGCAGCCAACACCGAAAAGCTGACGACTGCAAACAGAAGCAGTGCCAGCCATTTACGAGACCGTACTTCCCGAACGATCTCTTTCGGTAATTGGTTTAAAGGAAGTGCCATAGCAATAGTCCGTTATTCAAAAAGCCCAACCGGGAACAACCATCTTACCCGGTACCGGGTTAAAGGCTTCTCTCAGGTATGGTCAGGATATCTCCCGGCCGTAATTTGTAGTTTGTCGATATGTCACCGCGAGAGAGGATTTCGTCCAGTTTGATTGGAATGGCGACCACCTCACCCTCCACTGCCCGGTAAAGCACAGAATTATTCGGGGACGCAAACGGCGTAACACCACCTGAAGTGAGCACCATATCAAGCACGGTCATGCCCGCCCGATGAGGAACCGACGTTGGTTGCTGAACCGCGCCCGTCACGCGCACTCGATCTGAGTATTCATGGCTCCCCATACTGGTAACAACGATGCTGACCTGTGGCTCCCGAATATAGGCGGAAAGCTTCGTTTCGATATCATTTGCAAGAGCATCGGGTGTTCGGCCGGATGCCTGCACATCGCCCACCAGCGGCACTGAGATCTTGCCATCGGGACGGATAGGCACCGATATGCTCAGGTCTTCGTTGCGCCATACGGAAACCCGTACCACGTCCGTGGCGCCAAGAATATATTCATCAACGCTGTTAACCGTATCAACGGCCAGGGCACGTTTTATCTGCTCGGGTGAGGAGGTGTTCGGGCCGGCGCAGCCCGACACAAGAATGACTGCAGTCAGGGAGAAAACCAATCCCAGGAGTGAATACTTGGATGACATTGTTCGTCCTCTCTACAATTCCTTGCCTGTTTCCATGTCTCGGAAAAACGGGTCCCGAAACTACCTTGATCCTTTCTTAAACAATACCACTTCTACTGTCTGAATTATAATCAACAAATCCAGTAATAAACTTTGATTCTTGATGTAATAAAGATCGTAACGAAGCTTTTCCCGGGTATCTTCTTCATTGTCCGCATAGGCAAAACAAAGTTGGGCCCAACCGGTCAAACCTGGCTTTACCCTGTGGCGCTCGCTGTAGAACGGAATTTTCTCTGATAACTGCTCAACAAAGACGGGCCGTTCGGGGCGAGGACCCACAAAAGCCATGGTGCCGTTTAGTACATTGAAGATCTGTGGCAGTTCATCAACGCGTATCTTGCGGATGATTTCCCCCACTTTGGTGACACGTGCATCGTTCTGGCTGGCCCACACCGCGCCGTTCTTTTCCGCATCGGTAATCATTGACCGGAACTTGTGAACCCGGAATACACTACCGTTTAGGCCCACTCGCTCCTGGCTGTAAAACACGGGAGCCTTTATACCGTCTTCAATCTTGATGGCAATCGCCGTGAGAATCATCAGTGGCAGGCCTGCCAACAACAACACCCCTGCTGCAAGGATATCCAGAAACCGCTTGCCGAAGCCGTAAACGGACGACACCTTGAAGCCGTCCGAGAACACCAGCCAGCCGTGGGTTACCATCTCCAGCGCGACTTTCCGTGACTCTCTCTCATAGAAACTGGCCCCATCCACAATACGAACACCCAGCATTTTGCATTCCAGAAGGTCTTCCATCGGCAGCCCTTTTCGACGATCGTCGACGGCAACCACGATTTCCTTGACCGGGTGATTGAGCATGTACTGCTGAAGTGTGGTCGGGAGCTGTAGAAGGTGTTCCTCGCTCACTTGCGTTGGCTCGTCCGGAATCGGCACAAACCCCGTCAGTATAAAGCCCTTGCGATTGAAGGGCGTTGTAAGATCCTCAAGAAGCTGCCGAGCCCTGAAACCCGCACCAAGCACCAGAACTTTTCGCTTGAACGCATCTTTCCCTGCCATTGCAAAGAAGACCCAGCGACAGATTCCCAACAGGAAAAATCCGAAGACCGAGGCCGAAGTGAGCAGATCCGTAAAGCCGAGATACCAGAGCCAGTCGTTACCGATAATAAACAGAACACTCACCGCCGGAACGCCGATTATGAGCGAGAAAATGGTCCTCAACATCATCCCGGACATGCCCTCTTCCAGACGGGACTGATGAACGCCGAGTGCAATCATGACCACCAAGTTGACGAGACTAAAAACAACAGCGGAAGGCAGCAGGAATATATAGCTGTCGATAAAGAAGGACACTTCGCCGAAGTGGCGAAAAAATGCGGCAAGCGAAAAGCTTACGACCAGTACGACGAAGTCGATAAGGCCCAGGATAACGAAGGGGACATGAATGTAGTGCCTGAACAATCTGACGTGGGCCACGCCAACTCCTTTTGCTGTTCACTGTAAACGCACCTGCGCATCCCATGCTGCAGATCTGACAATGAACAGAGTTTACTGCATTTTAATGATACTGCAATCAGCGACGTAGACGACTAGCGGCAATCCGTCGCCAGAAACGCAAAACACCCCGCCCTCTAAATCAAGGCAGGGTGTTCCATTGCTTCGCTGAATCAGGCTGACTTGCGACGGCGAGTCATGCCCAGGCCCAGCAGGCCAAGACCAAACAGAGCGAGCGTTCCCGGCTCGGGTACCGCTTGCACGTCTGAAATACCAACGATGAGATCGTTGTAATCGAAATCACCGTCAATCAGGTCTTCGAAGGCCACAATCAATGAGCTGCCAAAGAAGCTGCTGTTCTGGCTGCCAGTCACGTCAAAGATCCGCGTCATGTCAACGCCGCCATTCAGGCTGGCATCTGAATAGAACGTGGTGTTGCCGCGCTGGAGGTAGAAGCCAAACGTAGAACCAATGTTGGCCGTTCCGTAGTGTGTGGAAGCTGTTCCAGCGTCCAGATCAAACTCTACCTGGCGACCACCAGAGCCTTCAGACCCTGAAAACACCTGCAGTGTTTCGTTGGTGTCGTTCAGGTTATAGATGCCGAAGTTGTTGATGTTCGCAAAGCCTGCAAATTCGAACAGCAGGAAAGCGCCGGCTGAATCCTGGGTACCATCAACATCGTTCAATTTTGCGAAAGAAGCACCGTTGTCGTAGAAAGCGCCTTCGCCGAGGGTGTCGGTGAATACGTCTGCGCCGCTGTCTGTTTTCAGGTCGAAAACGTCCATCGGAGCGGCCTGAGCTACCGAAAACGTTCCCGCAAGCATCGCCGCTGCAATCAGCTTTGAAGTCATTTTCATTTTACTGCTCCTTGTTTACATCTTATGATTCTAATCAACCAACCATCTCAAAGCACATGTCGTGCCAGCTATTTTTTTCTTTAATAAACATGAAGTTGAACTATCGATTCTGGGAGTGCGTAAAGTTTTCTGACACACCACCACTGCCCTTCAGCGATTCCGCTTAGACTTCCGCGAAAGCGAAAGTCCGATTCCCAGCAGTCCCAGCGCTAACAAAGCCAGCGTACCCGGCTCTGTGACGTTGGCGACGGTTACATTGTCGATGCCGTACCCATCATCGGGGTTGTTGGAAAAAATACTGACATCCCCCAATCCCGCCGCGTCATAGAGGCTGACGTAATAAACCCTGCCGTTGCCAAGAGCGGACCCAAATATGTCGTTGAAGCTGAAATCGACTCCGCCAATCGAGAAGCGTCCACCAGCATCGTTGGGGTCTGTTATGTAAAAACCCATGGAATTGAAACCGGCCGCCGGAGAAATCACCATCTGGCGGGCATCCATACTGTCGAGCCAATTGTTCCCGGATATGGCATAGCGACCGCTGAAAGGACTGGCGCTCGCGTTTAATACGGCAAGGCCGTCGTTGCAGTTGTAGGGACCGCTATCGCACAACCCACCTGACCCGGGGACCGCGCTGGTAAAGTCGCCAACACCGACCGACGAAGTGATGGTGCCGGCCTGGCTTCCAACGGTGTAAAAGGTATTGTCGTCGAACGTTTCGGTGAGATAGCCGGAATGAGCGGTGCTTAGAAAGTCCAGTTCTGCGGCGGCAGCTGCTGCAGCTCCCTGGCTACTGATGTTGAGGATGGGCGCGGCACCGGCCCAGGTACAAGCGCCGAGGAGAACCCCTATGGCGCCGACGGTTTTTAGTGTGTTCATATCAGTACTCCATATAAGCTGACAGAATCGTCTTGATATGGAGTGAACGCTGCATAACGCGTGCCACGGCCTTAAACGGCGTTTTTTCAGCTAGTTAGGAATGACCACACCGCTTCTATGTAAAGTTTTCCGACAGCCCTGCTTCGCACCTTTAAGCACGGCGCTTCAGGCCGTTCAGATGACAAACATGCCAACAAACTCGTGCACCGGAGTAGCTTCCAATTCCGTTTGGTCTTTGCACAGCTGAAAGATCTTTTCGCAGCGTTGGCCGGGAAATCGGGTCGCCAGGTTATGGCGGAATTTATCCTCAAGCAGGGGAATACCCTCCTTTCGGCGACGACGATGGCCGATGGGATATTCAACCGCAACATTGTCTGTGCTGGTACCGTCGGTGAAAAACACCTGAATCGCATTAGCGATTGAGCGCTTATCTGCCTCCAGGTACTCCCGGGTGTATCGTTCGTCTTCCACCACCTCCATCTTGTCCCGGATTTGGTCGATCAGGGGGTTGGCCTCATGGAAGCTGTCTTCGTAATGCTCCGCGGTTAGCCCCCCGAAAATTAACGGCACAGCAGCCATGTATTGAAGGCAGTGATCCCGGTCGGCCGCGTTTGCCAGCTTGCCCTGTTTCGAGATGATACGGATGGCAGATTCATGGGTGGTGATGACAATTCGCTCAATTTCATCCAGGCGGTCTTTTACCTCTGGGTGGAGTATCACTGCCGCTTCCGCCGCGGTTTGGGCATGAAACTCGGCTGGGAAGGATATTTTGAACAGAATGTTTTCCATCACGTAGGCGCCAAATGCCTGGGGTAAAGTAAACTGGCGCTTGTCTTCCGGCTTAAGCGTCTGGTCTTTGTTGGTCTTGCTGAACAGGATATCGTAGAAACCCCATTGAGGCGCCGTGAGCACACTTGGGATCCCCATCTCTCCGCGCATCGCGATATCTGCCAACCGCACGGCGCGGGAAGTTGCATCACCAGCTGCCCAGGATTTGCGGGAACCGGCGTTTGGCGCGTGCCTGTAGGTTCGCAGCGCCTGGCCATCCACCCATGCATGGGACAAGGCCGACAGCATTTGATCGCGACTCGCACCCATCAGTTTTGCGGTAACAGCGGTCGAGGCCACCTTGACGAGCACAACGTGATCCAGTCCCACTCGGTTAAACGAGTTTTCGAGCGCAAGCACCCCTTGGATTTCATGGGCCATGATCATCGCTTCCAGGACATCCCTCACGGTCAGGGGCGCCTTGCCCTCCGCCACTCGCTTCTGGGAAAGGTGATCCGCCACAGCCAGTATGCCCCCCAGATTATCCGAGGGATGCCCCCACTCCGCCGCCAACCAGGTATCGTTGTAGTCCAGCCAGCGCACGATACAGCCAATATCCCAGGCAGCCTTTACCGGATCGAGCTTGTAAGGTGTGCCCGGAACGCGAGCCCCATGGGGTACAACGGTGCCATCGACCAGCGGCCCCAGATGCTTGGTGCATTCAGGGAAACGCAGGGCCAGAAGTCCGCAGCCGATGGTGTCCATCAAGCAATTGCGCGCGGTATTCCAGGCTTCCTTACTTTTTATCCGGTAGCCAAGGGTATAGTCCGCGATTGCCTGCAACACGTCGTCATAGTCAGGGCGGATATTTTGATCAGCATTGGCACTCATGGCGAATTCCCCATTGGTTGTGGCTCCCGATTATGCATCGGGAACGGGAAGCGGTCGTGCCAAACAGGTTAGTACATCGCACCAGCCGGTATACAGCCTTCCAGCTCTTAAACGTTGACTTTTTATACACTTTTCGAATTCGCCCCGATAATCAGACCGCGTGAAAAATGACAACCGACTGTTTTAAAGAGATAACATCTTAACTGGTTCTTTTCTTGCTTTAACCGCAGCCCGGAGACCACTCTGCAGGATATACAGGGTGAATATGGACATCTTAGAAAACGCAAGGAGAATGAAGTATGCAAGGATTTAACCGCAAAGTAGTCATGGGCCTGGGACTGGCCGCTGCAATGGCTGGGAACGCCTACGCAGCTCCGATCGTAAACGTCGTCAACTCTGATGGCGATCTCTACGACACCAAAATGCTGTCTGAATATACAACCGACGGTTCACTGATGGATGGGATGGAGGTAACGACCTGTTTCGCCAGTGCAGCCTGCGAAACGGTCACTTTCGATGGTACTGTGGGCTCCTCCGCATACGGTGAAGCCGTTGGCAGTGGCTGGAGTCTATCGGTGAACGGCAACACGTTCAGCTCTCCATTCACCTTCAATACGGTGCAGGACGTAACCAGTATTGTTCTGAATGGACGCCCCGGGAATACAATCTTTGACATCCTCGGTGGTGACTTTCGTTCACCAGACTCTTTCCAGGGCAAACCATTCCAGCTGTCCAACGCTGGCGACCTGGCGGACGGCACAACCGTGAACGTTGAATATTCCGACAAACTCTCCGTCGACGGTGTATTTTACGACGACCTGTTCACAACCATGGCTATCGATTTCGGAGGCAGCCTGTTCTCAGGCATGTTCAGCTTCCTGAGCGATACTGACAACAACGATTTCGACGCCGGTAGCCCGATCACTCCGACCAACCCGGTTCCGGAGCCCGGCACCCTGGCGCTACTGGGCCTTGGCGCCCTGGGCTTTGGACTGCGTCGCCGTAGTCGCAAGGCGTAAGTAGCACTCTCCGGCTCCGCGAACCAAAAAGGTGTTTTGCGGAGCCGGAACGTTGGCCTCTAGCTCTCAACAATTGCCCCTCAGTTTATGACCCGTGCATCGGATGTCACGAAACTCAACGTCCCTCGCTCTAGCTCCAGCTCTTCTATCGCGAACCCGTCCTCACAGAAAGACACGACACTGAGATGGTTATTGATCGCATAAAAGGCATCCATAGAGTAACAGTTGTAAGGTAGCGTCATTACCTTGCTTGTTGCGTTCCCGGTATGTTCGTTGACTACCCATATGTTCGGGTTGAGTAATCCCGCCGGGCTTAGCGCCCCTCTCTCTACGGAAGACGTCATCGCCAATACCTTCAATTGGTCTCCGCCACGAGCCAGGTTCACTGACGTTGCATAGTAAGTTTCCGCGTTCGGCACGACCGGGCCACCGGGCCGACCTACAATCAGGGTTCTGTTACGCCCTGAGGAATCAAGGAAATTGATGAAAAGCAGTGATTCTGTTCGAGAGGCAACAAACGTGGATTCCGCCGCTAGAAGCAAGTCGACCTCTCCCGAGCCAAGATCAACGTTATAGACTTCACTGACAGGATCTGCGCGATCAGCACCCTGAAAAGACGTCATTAAGACGATGGCCTTGTCGCTAATAACAACAACATCGGTGAGCGCCCAACCATCCGCAATTTTATCTGAGAAATCAGCAAGAAATGAGGCAGACCGATTAATTTCATCGACCTTATACAACAAGCCATTGTCCGCAATGATCGTGTATTTATCGTCCTCAATCAACGAGAGTGACGCCAATCTGGCAGCCTCGGAAAGCCCGGATAACACAGGTTGCGCACCTGCCAGACCGGAGTCCAACAGCATTGCAACTGATGTAATCAAAAACTCGCCGTCACTGAGCACACCCACAAACGTCTCATCTCGTGTGAGACCAGGCTCCGCCATGGGATAGATTCTCGGTACCCAGGTGCTTCCCGTCACGCTTTGCAGTTCAGCGCCCGATTCCCCGTACAGGATGATCGTCTTTTCGGCATAGTTATTGGCGACCACAAAATCGATATCGCCTTCGCCATTAAAGAATACATCTGTATAGGAAGACAGACCATCCGCTTCCCAGACTTCAAAGGTGTTGGCACCCAACGTCCACCAGTAATGCGTGTCGTCGGAATCGACCGTCAGATCGCATGTCAGATTGCCACCGGACATTGTCAGATTGACAAGTCCAGTAGACAGATCGCTGTTGACGAAACCCTGAACGGAACAAGGTTCCTGCCCATCACCAATGTTCGACAGTTTGACACTTGTTCCGTCAACGCGGCTGTGAATCGACACACTGGTTGAGCTTGCAGTTACGGCAGCTGGAGCGAAAAAATCGTTGGTGAAGACACCCCCTGCAAACACCTGCCCACCCACCTTACCCCCTGCCTGCACATAAGCCAGCGAGTGGGACTTAAGATTACGACGATAAACCCGTGGGTTTTCGTTCGTGCCTCGCAACGAGTAGTCGTACTCAATATAGCCATCCAGTTCGGGCAGGGATTTCGCCGTCACTCCGGGGTCAGAGTTGTCTTGCCCGGCTTGCGAGGAACTCGATGACGAGGAGGTGCCACCGTCACCGCATCCAACCAATGCAAAGAGGATTGAACAAACAATAAGAGGAAGGCCAGACGGACCGAATGGTTGCGACATTTTTCACATTCCTTTGAAATTTAAGCGTTTATCTCTTTTATCCAAAGAGCTTACAAGCGCTTAATTCCGGAACCGTGAAACCTGTCGCAACCAACGTCACAATTAGATCAAGGGCACCCTTACCCAGCCTTCCATAAGCACTCGCGCACTGCGGCTCATGATGGCTTTGGTGGCTGCCCACTGGCCGTTGACCTGGCTGGCTTCTGCACCAACCTGCAAAGTGCCGGATGGGTGACCGAAGGTCACGGAGGTTCTGTCACCGCCGCCAGCGGCTAAGTTAACCAGGGTTCCCGGTACGGCAGCTGCGGTGGCAATCGCAACGGCGGCAGTCCCCATCATTGCGTGATGGAGCTTACCCATGGAAAGGGCTCGTACCAGCACATCCACATCTCCTGCCCCAATGGCTTTGCCACTGGAAGACACATAGTCAGACGGTTTTGCCACAAACGCCACCTTGGGCGTGTGCTGGCGGTTGGCGGCCTCTTCCACGGACTGAATCAGTCCCATTTTGACGGCACCGTGGGCGCGGATATTTTCGAACATCGCGAGGGCTTCGGGATTGCCGTTGATGTCATCCTGCAGCTCCGAGCCCTTGTAGCCAATGTCGTCTGCATTCAGGAAAATGGTGGGAATGCCGGCATTGATCATGGTGGCCTTGAGGGTGCCGACACCGGGTACTTCCAGGTCGTCCACCAGGTTGCCGGTGGGGAACATGGCGCCTTCGCCATCGGCGGGGTCCATGAATTCCACCTGCACTTCGGCAGCCGGGAAGGTCACGCCGTCCAGTTCGAAATCACCGGTTTCCTGCACCTCTCCATTGGTGATGGGAATGCGGGCTACGATGGTTTTCCGGATATTGGCCTGCCAGATGCGAACCGTGGCAATGCCATTCTCCGGAATGCGCTCTTTAGCAACAAAACCGCCATTGATGGCAAATGCGCCGACGGCGGCGGTCAGGTTGCCGCAATTCCCGCTCCAGTCTACAAAGGGCTTGTCGATGGATACCTGGCCAAAGAGGTAGTCCACGTCGTGGTTCGGTTGTGTCGGCTCGGCCAGGATCACGGTCTTGCTGGTGCTGGAGGTAGCACCGCCCATGCCGTCGATCTGCTTCTGGTAAGGGTCCGGGCTGCCGATCACACGCAGCAGGAGGTTATCCCGGGCTTTGCCCGGGACTTGTGCCGCTTCCGGCAGATCCTTCAACCGAAAGAACACGCCCTTGCTGGTGCCACCACGCATGTAGGTGGCGGGGACTTTGATCTGGGGCGCCTGGGTCATGCGGCGCCCTCCGATTGCAGGAAGTCCTCGGCAAAGCGCTGAAGCACACCACCGGCGCTATAAATAGACACCTCTTCCGCTGTATCCAGACGGCAGATGACAGGAACACGTTCGGTGCTGCCGTTCTTGCGGTGGATAACCAGCGTGAGTTCTGCACGAGGACCAGCGGTGCCTTCCACGTCGTAGGTTTCGGTACCATCAATACCCAGGGTTTGCCGCGTGGTGCCTTCCTCGAACTGCAGAGGCATAACGCCCATGCCGACGAGGTTGGTGCGGTGAATCCGCTCAAAGCCTTCGGCAACAATGGCTTCCACACCCGCCAGGGCCACACCCTTGGCTGCCCAGTCACGGGAGGAACCCTGACCATAGTCGGCGCCAGCGATGATGATCAGTGGCTGCTTCCGCTCCATGTATGTTTCGATGGCTTCCCACATACGGGTCACCTTGCCTTCCGGCTCGACTCTCGCCAACGAGCCCTGTTTCACTTTGCCGCTCTCGTCCCGCACCATTTCATTGAACAGTTTCGGGTTGGCGAAGGTAGCACGCTGTGCCGTCAGGTGATCGCCCCGATGGGTGGCGTAGGAGTTGAAGTCCTCCTCCGGCACACCCATTTTATGCAGGTATTCACCGGCTGCGCTGTCCATCAGGATCGCGTTGGACGGCGACAGGTGGTCGGTGGTGATGTTGTCCGGCAACACCGCCAGCGGGCGCATTCCCTTGAGGGTTTTCTCACCGACCATGCCACCTTCCCAGTACGGCGGGCGGCGAATGTAAGTACTCTGGGGGCGCCAGTCGTAGTTCGGGTTGGTGTTGGCATGCGCATCCCGGGTGATGTCGAACATCGGAATGTATGTGCTGCGGAATTGCTCCGGCTTCACGCTGGACTTCACGATGGCATCAATTTCCGCATCATCCGGCCAGATGTCCTTCAGGGTGATAGGGTTGCCATCCTTGTCGTGACCCAGGGCATCTTTCTCGATGTCGAAGCGGATGGTGCCTGCAATCGCATACGCCACCACAAGCGGCGGTGATGCCAGGAAAGCCTGCTTGGCGTAGGGGTGAATGCGGCCGTCAAAGTTTCGGTTGCCCGAGAGCACGGCGGTGGAATACAGGTCCCGATCAACAATTTCCTTCTGGATCTTCGGGTCCAGTGCGCCACTCATGCCATTACAGGTGGTGCAGGCGAAAGCCACTACGCCGAAGCCGAGTTCTTCCAGCTCGGACATCAGGCTGGCTTCTTCCAGATACATTTTTACCGTCTTGGAGCCCGGCGCCAGGGAGGTCTTTACCCAGGGCTTGCGAGTCAGGCCCAGTTTGTTTGCGTTACGGGCGATCAGGCCTGCGGCCACCATATTGCGGGGGTTACTGGTATTCGTGCAACTGGTAATCGCAGCGATGATGCACGCGCCGTCCGGCATCTTGCCCTCTTCCTTCTCCCACTTGCCGGCGACACCGCGCTCGGCCAGTTCGGAGGTCGGAAGATGCGCGTGGGGGTTGGACGGGCCCGCCAGCGTACGGTGCACCTTGGACAGGTCAAACGTCAGCACCCGCTCGTATTCGGCACTCTTCATGCTGTCGGCCCACAGGCCAGTCTCTTTGGCGTATTTCTCCACCAGGGCGACTTGGTCGTCTTCACGGCCCGTCAGTTTGAGGTAATCGATGGTCTGGCCGTCGATATAGAACATTGCCGCCGTGGCGCCGTATTCTGGGGTCATGTTGGAGATGGTGGCCCGGTCGCCCACGGTGAGGCTGTCGGCGCCTTCGCCGTAGAATTCCAGATAGGCACCCACCACCCTTTCCTTACGCAGGAACTCAGTGATGGCCAGCACCATGTCGGTACCAGTGATGCCCGGTTGCAGCTTGCCCGTGAGCTCCACACCCACGATGTCTGGCAGGCGCATCATGGAGGCGCGGCCCAGCATCACGCTTTCGGCTTCGAGGCCGCCCACGCCCACTGAGATAACACCGAGGGCGTCGACCATCGGCGTGTGGCTGTCGGTTCCAACACAGGTGTCCGGATACGCAATACCGTCCCGATTCTGAACCACCGGCGACATCTTCTCCAGGTTGATCTGGTGCATGATGCCGTTGCCGGGAGGGATCACATCCACGTTCTTGAACGCGGTCTTGGTCCAGTTGATGAAGTGGAAGCGGTCGTCGTTGCGGCGATCTTCAACCGCGCGGTTTTTCTCAAACGCGTCTTTCTCGAAACCGGCGTGCTCAACGGCCAGCGAGTGATCCACGATCAACTGGGTGGGCACCACCGGATTGACCTTTGCGGGATCTCCCCCTTTTTCCTTGATGGCGTCCCTCAGGCCAGCCAGATCCACCAGGGCCGTCTGGCCGAGGATGTCATGGCAGACCACGCGGGCCGGGTACCAGGGAAAATCCAGGTCCCGTTTGCGTTCGATCAGCTGCTTGAGGGAATCCGTCAGTGCCGATGGATCACAACGACGAACCAACTGCTCCGCCAGGATCTTGGAGGTGTACGGCAGTTTGTCGTAGGCGCCAGGCTGGATGTCTTCCACGGCCTGACGGGTGTCGAAATACTCCAGGTCGGTGCCCGGGAGTGGTTTGCGATAATCAGTGTTCATGGGCGGTACTCAAATTCTGGTTTATCGGATTATGGCCGCTCGTCGATCGGCACCCACTTCGAATCCGCCGGGCCATCGTAGTCGGCACTTGGGCGGATGATGCGGTTGTTCTCACGCTGCTCTTTCACGTGGGCGGTCCAACCAGATACTCGCGACATCACGAAGATGGGGGTAAACAACTCGGTTGGGATGCCCATGAAGTGATAGGCGGAGGCATGGAAGAAGTCGGCGTTGCAGAACAGCTTCTTCTCGCGCCACATGACGTCCTCACAACGAACCGATACCGGGTACAGAACGGTATCACCCACTTCCTTGGCGAGCTCCTCGGACCATTTCTTGATGATGGCGTTACGGGGATCAGACTCCCGGTAGATCGCGTGGCCGAAGCCCATAATCTTCTCTTTGCGCTCCAACATACCCAGCAGGCCTTTCTCGGCTTCGTCCGGAGTCTGGAACTTCTGGATCAGCGCCATGGCTGCTTCATTCGCACCACCGTGAAGCGGTCCGCGCAGGGTGCCAATAGCACCGGTCACGCAGCTATGGATATCCGACAGGGTGGAAGCACACACACGAGCCGTGAACGTAGAGGCGTTGAACTCATGCTCTGCATACAGAATCAGCGACACGTTCATAACCCGCTCATGCAGTTCGCTGGGCTTCTTGCCGTGAAGCAGTTCCAGGAAATGACCACCAATGGAATCCACGTCGCTGGCGGTATCGATACGCACGCCTTCATGGGCGAAGCGGTACCAGTAGGTGATGATGGCCGGGAACAGAGCCAGCATGCGGTCGATTTTGTCGTCCTGCTGGCTGAAGTCGGTCTCGGTTTCCAGGTTGCCCAGCATGGAGCAGCCGGTGCGCATGACGTCCATGGGGTGAGCGTCTTTGGGAATGTGCTCCAGTACGGATTTCACGGCGTATGGTAGCTCACGCATACTTACAAGCTTTTTCTTGTAGTCCTCAAGCTCCTGCCGGTTAGGCAGCTTGCCGCGCAACAGCAGGTAAGCCACTTCCTCAAATTGGGCGTGGTCCGCCAGATCGCTGATGTCATAGCCACGATAGGTCAGGCCGGCGCCGGACTGGCCAACAGTACACAGTGACGTAACGCCAGCCACCTGGCCGCGAAGACCTGCGCCTCCGAGTTTTTTTGCTTCAGCCATGGTTTTCCCCCTCATCAATGTTTGGATTTTGATTAACCCTTCTTCTGCTGGAAAAGCTCGTCCAGCTTCTGTTCGAAATCGTGGTAGTTCAGGAAATCGTACAATTCCATCCGCGTTTGCATAAGATCAACCACGTCTTTCTGGTCACCTTTCTCGAGGATGTTTTCGTAAACCGTTAATGCGGCCTTGTTCATGGCGCGAAAGGCACTCAATGGATACAGCACCATACCGGCGCCGGCTTCCGCAAGCTCCTTGCGATTGTACAACGGCGTGGCGCCGAACTCGGTAATATTGGCCAGCACCGGCACGTCCAGGGCTTCAGAGAAGGCCTTGTAGTGTTCCAACTCGGTCACCGCTTCGGCGAAAATGCCGTCGGCGCCCGCCTCTATGCAAGCCTTTGCACGCTCGATCGCGGCGTCCAGGCCTTCTTTCTGGAACGCGTCGGTACGGGCCATGATGAAAAAGTCATCGTCTTGACGGGCATCCACGGCGGCCTTGATGCGATCCACCATTTCTTCCTGCGAGACAATTTCCTTGTTCGGTCGGTGACCACAGCGCTTCTGGGCAACCTGATCTTCAATATGAACCGCTGCAGCGCCAGCGCGTTCCATTTCACGAATTGTGCGAGCAATGTTGAAGGCCCCGCCCCAACCGGTATCAATATCGACCAGCAGTGGTACGTCGGTAGCCGCAGTGATGCGGCGGACATCTTCAACGACATCATTCAGGGTGGTCATGCCCAGATCCGGCAAACCATAGGAAGCATTGGCGACGCCGCCGCCAGACAGGTAGATGGCCTGGTGACCGACCTTCTCGGCCATCATCGCAGTATAGGCGTTGATGGTGCCGACGATCTGTAAGGGGTGGTTTTCTTTCAGGGCTTTGCGAAAGCGCGCACCTGGGGATAGTGTTTTGGACATGAGTAACCTCGTTGTTTGGAGTGAAGGACCTAGATCGTTAGTTCGCCTTGCTGGATCTTTTTCTCGATGTTTTTGCGGGCCGCATGGATGTGTCGCTTCATCAGGAATTCCGCCAACTCGCCGTCACGTTGGGCGATGGCTTCAACAATCCTGCGATGCTCTCCCAGCGCCATGTGAGGGCGCCCGGACGATGTGCTCAAGCGGTAACGGTACATCCGGACCATATAGTAAAGATCACCCAGCAGCATTTGCGCTAGTTTGGTGTTGCGGCTGCCGGTGGCAATACGGTGATGGAAGTCGTAGTCACCTTCCGCCTGGTAGTAGGCCTGGCCCTGAGCCTGTTCGATCATTCGCTCATGGCTATCGAGGGTGGCGGACAGATCAGCGATTTCCTGATCGGTCATCCGCTCGGCGGCCTGGCGGGCGGCCAGGCCCTCCATGGTTTCGCGAATGCGGTAGAGCTCCATGAGTTCATCAGCGCTGACGGAAACCACTTTTACCCCGGCGTGGGGCCGGCGCACCAACAGCCCTCGGGATTCAAGGCGCCCAAGCGCCTCGCGCAGCGGGCCACGGGTGAGATTGAAGCGGGAGCAGAGCTCGACTTCGCCGATCTTTTCGCCGGGGACAAGGTCCCCTTTCACGATGGCCGTTTGCAGACAATCGAAGGCTTCATCGGCACGAGTATAGGTTTGGGCGATAGCTTCCGGCATATTTTGTCAACAATAGTGACTGGATTGACCGGAAATTTACGCCCTAACTCGATTATTGTCAACAATCCCGGGTTACCCCGGGAGCTTCATTGTTGACAGAGAGACAGGCTTCATCACTCAGAGGCGAGGCTAATAGAGCGTGCGCTCATCCTTGGGAGGCGGCGTGTACTGATACAGCCAGGTTTCGGTAAGCACCTGATTGCCCAGTTTGAGCTGAAGGCGCAGGTCAATCGGTTCCAGGGAGTCGTCGGGCACGAGGTCAAACATCGCCCGATAACCACCAATGGAGTCCAGTGGCCGTGCAGAGGTGATTTCCACCTCTCCGCGGCTGGCCGTTATCACCGGCTCTACTTCCGCATCGTCCCCCACCAGCGGCAACGCGCCGCCGGCAAAGTCCACGGCAAACCGCCAGGAGAAGTATTTTCTCTCCTGCCCGACAACACCACCCAATCCCGTACGCGTTGCCTGAACTGTGGCCAGTTCCTCTGGCTCCATTGGTGGCTCCGCCCCCCATGACAGGGTGTAGGAATAGAGATGTTCCTGCCCCGGCTCCAGGGGCTTCTCGGGGTGCCAGAAGGCAACGATATTGTCGAACGTCTCGTCCTTGGTGGGAATCTCCACCAGCATCACACTGCCCTTACCCCAATCGTCGTGGGGCGTAACCCAGGCGCTCGGACGTTTCTCGTAGAACACGCCGTCGTCCTGGTAGTTGGCAAACCGTCGGTCCCGCTGCAGCAGGCCAAACCCACGAGGGTTATTGTCTACAAAGGTGTTTACCCGGAGCGACCGAGGATTGACCAGTGGCCGCCACAGCCATTCGCCCTGGCCGTTCATAATCGACAAGCCGTCGGAATCGTGAATCTCCGGGCGCCAGTCATAGGCCATGCGGCGATCGTTCTCACCGGTCTGGTACATGCTGGTCAGTGGCGCGATCCCTACCCGCTGAATAGGTTTCCTCGGGTATAGCGCCGCATCCACGCTCATCACCATGTTCCGGCCAGGGGTCAACGTAAAGGCATAGGCACCGGTCGTGCTGGGTGAATCCAGAAGCGCATAGACCACCATGTTCTGGCTACCCGGTTTCGGCTTCTCCAGCCAGAAGGCTGAAAACTGGGGAAACTCTTCCCCAGTTTCCAGTGCGGTGTCAATCGCCAGGCCCCTGGCGGAAAGCCCATATTGCATCTCCGACCCCACCGCCCGGAAGTAGCTGGCACCAAGGAAGGCGGCCAGGTCGCGCCCGTAATCCGTGTGGAAGTGCACACGGAAACCGGCATAGCCAAGATCCTCCGGCAGCGTTCCCAGGGGTTGCTCTCCCTCATAACGGAAGTATTCCGGCTTGTACGCCAGCTCCCGGGCTTCGCCATCCTCCACTTCGTGGATTCGCACTGGGGTTTTGAAGTAGAGACCAAGATGGAAAAGCTGCACCTGGAACGCATTGTCGTCATTACGCCATAGCGCTTCGTCGGCGCGAAACCCGATCGCCTGGTAATCGTCCCAGGACAGGTCCTTTAACGAGCCGGGCAACTCCCCTTCATGTGACACCCAGGGTTCGCCGGCCAATGCCCGCGCGTGGCCTTTTAACCAGGCGTAACTGAATGGCTTGGGCTCACCAACCTCGCCCGCCACGCTGGAACCACTGTACATCAATGCCGAGAGGGGCAATGCCTGGGCTCCCGCCAGACTGACGAAGGTTTTGATCAGTGTGCGTCTGTCCATGTCATGCTCCCGTCTTATGTTGAAGCGCTTTACTCGTCAGGTTCTGTCTTGCCAAGACTCGCTATTCGCCGCCCCCAGAAACTGTCCGGCGCTGAGCGCCAGGCAAGCCGGTGCAGCTCCGCCAGCGCCGTGCGGTCACAGAACACCTGGCTGAGTTCGCTCCGGGACAATGAATCCGGCCCTTTGTCAGCGAGTCGTTGCACCAATGGCGCCAGCAACGCTGCCCTTCTGGGGTGGCGATCTGTGCGCGCCAGGGCAAGGTGAAGCTGGTTCAATCGGGGCCGGATCACGGCGGCTTCCACGGCGGTAATCACCGGAACCTCATCAGTCACGGCCCTAGCGCGTCTGGCGTCGTTTAACACCGCGACCGGCGTAAGCTCTTCCGGTATTACCAGAAGCCCTTTTTTTCGGAACGCCCGGCCGAGACCTACGCGACTGAGCACCACCGATGTCGGGGCCGCCAACACAAGTGGCACCGCTACGGGCAGGGACCAGAGAAAAAACATGGGGTCCAGGCTCCAGGCGAAAGCGGACCAACCCGCCCCCACAAGCATGCCGGGAAACTGGGTCAGAAAAGCGTCCCGCCATGTCGTTTCTTCGGTACGGTTCTGCCCTGCCCAGGACAAAGAGACATTAAGAAGAGCGCCAAGGACATATCGGCTATGGGCCATCATCCTGACCGGAGCCAGCAGGACGGACACAACAATTTCCAGTAACACACTGAGAAATAGCCGCCAGACGCCCCCGAAGCCCCGCACAAAGCCGTGGATCACAGCGTCAAAGATGGCCAGGAACTTTGGCAGGAACAACAGCGACAGGGTGCTCAACGCCAGCCCGATAGCCCACTCCGGCCGCCACTCCGGCCATAGGGGGAATAGCCCCTGATGCCCTTCCGGGAAATAGTTGATGCTGGCAACCGTCATTTGCACGGCTTCAACGGTCGTCAGAATCAGAAACGCCAACCAGAGTGGCGACGCCAGGTACGCCATGATGCCGTTAAGCAGCGCCATGCGGTGAGCCAGGCGCAACTTCCGCCCGAACAGCAGAATCCAGAGATGCTGCAGATTGCCCCTGGACCAGCGATTGTCCCGGGAGAGCTCATCCGAAATGGTGGGTGGAGATTCTTCAAAACTGTTGCCAAGCTCAGGCTCAAGCCACACCTCATAACCGGCGCGGCCCATATAGGCCGCTTCCACAAAATCGTGACTCATGATGGGCCCGCGAAAAAGCCCAAAGCCCCGCAGTTTGCGCAGACCGCAGTGCGCCATGAAAGGCTCAACACGCAGAATGGCGTTGTGGCCCCAGAAAGCGGCGTCTCCCATCTGTATGGCTGCCAGGCCAGTGGCAAATAACGACGAATAAAGGCGGTTCGCGAATTGCTGAACCCTGGCAAACAGAGACTCGCCGTTGATGATGGTGGGTGCGGTCTGCAGGATACCCACGTTGGGCTCCCGCTCCATCAGTTGCACCATTTTCACGATGGTTCCCGCGCTCAGCAGGCTGTCGGCATCCAGCACAACCATATAGCGGTAGCGGCGGCCCCAACGCCGCAAAAAATCCGCAACGTTGCCGCTTTTGAAATTGAGATTGACGCGCCGCCGACGATAGAACAGCCGGCCCTCAGCCCCGAGTTCTTCGCATAAACGGTGCCACTCGGCCTGTTCCTGTAGCCAGACGTTTGGGTCCCTGCTGTCGGAGATAATATGGAATTCAAAGCGGTCCAGGTGCCCTGTCCGTTCAATGTCCTGGTAGACCGCTTTCAACCCACTGAGAGTCCATTGCACGGGCTCATGGTAGATCGGCATAACGATGGCGGTTTTCGCCAGCGCCGTGTTTTCCAGTTCCGACTCCGGATGGCGCTTGAGAAGACTGTGACGATCACCACCTGTCAGCCTGAGCACAAAGCCAAACACGGCCGTCCAGAATCCCACAGCAATCCACATATAAAGAAGGATAAAAAGCGCAAGCAGGCCGAGCTCAACCCATGTTCCGCCGTGATACGGCAGAATCCAGAGCAGGAAGTAACTGGCAACAACGGTTTGCCCAACCACAAACAGTGTCAGGAAAAAACGACGCACTGTGGCGGTACGTCGCCAGGTTCCCGAGCGATCGCCGGGGGTCTCATTAACGACTTCAGTCATGGGGGTAGTACCCTAGGTGGCCGCGCATGAGGGGTGGAATCGGCGCCGGGATGTTCATTCCCGGCAGGTTGAAGTAGTCCGGCACGAGTTCAATGCACCGGGCGGGCAAGTCAGGCCCACCACCGTCCGTCATGGCGCTGTCAACCAAACGCAACACCTGTCGACAGGTTTCCGCGTCCAGTTCCACGCCATCGTCTTGCAGATAGGTCATGACCCTCTCGATCGCCTGCTGGCATAAGGTTTCCGGCATGAACACGTCCCCGCTCTATTGTTTCTGGCCAAGCCCGGAATCCGGACCTATGGAATAGGTCCAGGTCTCGGTCAACGGCTTGTTTTCAAGCAGGAGTTGTCCTCGGAGGACCGGGGCCTTTTCACCAACGGGGCGAACCAGCATCGACAGGCGCCAGGTGCCATCCGCCTCAACGTATTCAACGAAATGCTCTATAATCTCAACGGCATCGCTGTTTCCGCTTCCTTCACTGACCTTACTGACGATGGCAGCGTTGGGCTTGAGGTCGTCCAGCGGCCCTCCCGCAAAATCAACAATGATTCGGTAGGCACCTTCTTCCGTGCCGCCCCCAGGGCGATTGCCATCTCCGACAAACGTTTGCAATGCGCGCCCGATATCCTGCCCGGATACGTTCTTGTCGCCAAAAAGAAGGCTGTAGGCAAATGTCCGGTGGTCACCCTGTTTCACGGGTTCTTTCGGTTTCCAGAAGGCAACGATGTTGTCGTTGGTTTCCGCATCGGTAGGGATCTCAACCAATACGACCTCGCCGTTCGACCATCCCTGCCTTGGGGCAACCCAGGCACTGGGCCGCTTATCGTATCGGGCCTCGGCGTCCTCAAACTGATCAAACTGGGTGTCCCTCTGCATCAACCCAAAGCCAGCCAGGCGATCAACCTGAAGGTAGCTGAGCCGAAGGCGTGACGGATTCGTCAGAGGGCGCCACAACCATTCGCCCGCGCCCTGGTCATGAATCAGCAGTCCGCTTGAGTCGTGCACCTGAGGCCGCCATTCACCGCGCGGTCTGGCGGTATTCTCGCCGTAGTAGAACATGGAGGTCAGCGGCGCCAGGCCCGGCTGATCCACCGCATTGCGGTAGAACAATTCAGCGGTCACATCGATGCGTGTGGTCGCACCGGGCTGAATATCGAAACGGTACGCGCCAGTTACGCTGGGGCCATCCAATAAGCCGTAAACCCGCATACGTTCACTGCCACCTCCCGGCCGCTCAAGCCAGAATTCAACGAACGATGGCACCTCCTCGCCGGAGGGCAGCCCGGTGTCTATCGCGATACCCCGCGCCGACAGGCCAAAGTGGTTATCGGCCCCCACGCCCCGGAAGTAGCTTGCGCCGGCGAAGACAAGAAACTGGTTCTGTTCGTCGCCTTCGCCCATCGGGTAGGTGAGCTTGAAGCCTGAATAGCCCAGATCCGCAGGGACCCTTTTGGCAAGTTCGGGATCAGGGAAACTGAACCCGGATTTATCAAACGGGATGGGTTTTACGCCGTCGGCATCCACCTCATTCAACTTGACCGTGTGGGTGTAATAGCTCCCCGGTGGCACCATCATCACCTGGAACCGGGAGCGCCCTTCCCGCCAAAGGCTGGCTTGCGGATTGAATCGTATGGATTGGTAGGCTCGGTAGCTCAGGTTCCTGAGAAACCCGGGCACCGACGGAGGAGGCTGATACTCACCTTCGGCCCTCGCTTTGGCCTTGTCCACTATTTCCTTGAACTCAAGCGCCCCCGCCGCGTGGGCGTAGAGCAGCCCCGGCAATATCAGGCCGATCAGCCATCGTTTCCCTGAATGCATGTAGCTCCTACCTTAAATATGTCCATCGACGTTTTAATGTAGCACCTGCGACCGGCGCCGTCTCAAGTGACATCTTCGTAAGGCAGGTTGGCCACGGAGGGCCAGAGAGGCATCAGGAGGGAGCTAGAGAGTCGTTCGCCATCAATCAGATACCCATGGTGAGGGAAAACCGAAAGTCCGGACGTTCGGGCATGGTCATTGCCATCGTCGAGGCACGAATCATGCGGCCGACACTGACATTGGCCGTGAACGCCCGGCCCTCGAACTTCAATGACACCTGGCCAGCGGAGGCCCGACCGTGGCGGTCGGACTGGGTTTCCGAGTAGGGAACCCAACCGTGCAACACCGCGAAGTTCACACTGGAAAGCACGCCGTCCATAAACGGCATCTGCCACGACGGGCTGGCGGTGTCCAGGCGCAGCCAGCCACCCCGAACAACTGATACGGATTGCCCGTTAAAACCGGCAATCATGGAAGGGCCAGCCACGGTCAGATACTCCGACACCGGAAGATCTTCATCAGCGAACTGGTAACGGCCGTGAATCCGCCAGCGCCACCGATAGAGTTCCTGTTCCAGCGACGCGGACATGGCCACTTTGTAGAAGGCGTCTTCGCGACCGACATCATCCTGCAACCGATAATCGGTCGAACTGTATTCGCGACCACTCACCGCCAGAAGACCGGTGTTGGCCTGCAAGCCATCCCAAAGCTCATGGCCGCCCTGCGCCTTGAGACCAACTGAGGACAACTCGTAGCGACTCTCCGATACCAGACTCCCCTTCTCCAGGGTGCGGCTGTCGCGACCGGTATGGTGGGCAATGCCATCAAACGCCATACCAAACTTTGAAAACAGCGACCGACTGGCCCCGACGCCCACCACACTGGACTCGCCGCTGGCATTGTAGCGCCTGTCACCACTGGTAACGGCATGGCTGTAGTAGGAACTTCCGGTTTCCACGGTCACTTGGTTGGCACCCGCTGGAAAGCGGTAGCGAAACGATGTTGCGTTAACGTCCGAGCGGTTTTTGTGGGACCGGGCATCGCGATAGTGAAACCCGATAGCATCGCTGCTGCCGACCAGACTGTCAGCAGACACACCAATGTCCCCATCCATTCCATCACTATTCAGGGAGGTTTTGCCGGAAAACTTCAATCGGGATCTGAGCCAATGTTCACGCTCATCACGGAACGCGTTCACGGTGCCTTCAAAGTTATCGGCATAGGGTTTCCAGCCGTTACGCAACCAGGAACCGGATGATTGGGCGTACAAGGGCTGGCTGAGAACGCACCAAACCAGTGCGAGCAACAGGGAATGTCTCAATGTTTCTAATCCTGCCAGTGAGCGCCGGCCGCCGGTTGAGAAGGGTGCCGGTTATTCTTAAAAAATCGTCACTGCGGAATGTATTGCATTAACGCCCTTAAATCCATCACTGGTTGCCAAAATTTACAAAGTTAATCTTCATTTAAAACATATAATTACAAGCACCTCTGAAAGTTTTTTCTATAGATTTCAACAAGCGGGAGGTGTTGGGAACTGGTGCCGCTTATTACCAAATTCTACATTTCGCTACCGAGACCTCCATTTGGATCACTAACTTGGTTACACTTGGCACAATTCGTGAGTCAGCCTACACGGACGACTGACCTCAAACAGGCCGTGACCGAAACGAAATAAGGACGAACGTTATGATCAAGAAGTGTCTCTTCCCTGTTGCCGGCTACGGCACCCGCTTCCTGCCGGCCACCAAGGCCATGCCCAAGGAAATCCTGCCCATTGTGAACAAACCCCTTGTTCAATACGGTGTGGAGGAAGCTGCAGAAGCGGGGGTTCACGAGTTCGGTTTCGTTACCGGTCGTGGCAAAAGGGCCATCGAGGATCACTTCGACATCAGCTATGAGCTGGAGCACCAGATTGCCGGTTCAGGCAAGGAAGACCTGTTAACGTCGATCCGGGAGCTGATCGACAACAACTCTTTCGCCTTTACCCGTCAGAATGAAATGAAAGGGCTCGGTCACGCCATCCTCACCGGTCGCAATCTGGTCGGCGACAACCCATTCGCGGTTGTACTGGCGGATGACTTCTGTGTGGCTGATGGCGCCGGAGAAGGCGTACTCGCTCAGATGGTCAAACTTTACAATCAGTTTCGCTGCTCCATCGTGGCCATTGAAGAAGTGCCGGAGGATGAGACCCATAAGTACGGCGTTATTGCGGGTGAGTCCATGAAAGACGGGCTCTATCGCATTACCGATATGGTCGAGAAACCCGCTCCGGAAAAGGCCCCCAGTAACCTGGCAATCATCGGCCGTTACATCCTCACGCCGGACATCTTCGACATCATTGAGCGCACTCCGCCCGGCAAGAACGGTGAAGTTCAGATTACGGATGCCCTGTTGGAGCAGGCAAAAAATGGCTGCGTGCTGGCGTACAAGTTCAAGGGCCGCCGGTTCGACTGCGGCAGCATTGACGGATTTGTGGATGCGACCAACTACGTTTACGAAAACATCTACAAGAAAGGTAAGTAGTCGACTATTTGCCGAGAATCTGCAGGATCATGCGCCGGTTTTCACCGGAGGTTTTCCGAAACCGGCGCAGCAGTTCCATTTCTTCTTCTGAAAGTTGAATCCGGCTGATTTCCTGCTCGAGTTCTTTCAAGGCCGTTGACAGATCATCACCCTGGCTGAACGCCAGGCCCGGAAGCTCCAATTGGCCCGTGTCCCCGGCGTCGTCCAGATCCAGCAGGTCTTCCAGTGGGGTTTCCGTCTTCAGGCAAAAATCCAGTAACTCGGTGACCCCCGGCCATGCCCGCTGCCTCACGTCCATTGACTCCCAACTCACCACCCGTGCTTCATCCACTCCGCACATTTCCGCCACATCCTCACACGACAACTGCCCGGCTTCCCGAATCTGCCGCAGGCGGCGGTTAAAGGTTTGCAGGTACCGCATAGGAGTATTCTCTGCCGAGGTGAATCTTGTGGTCTGATGGCACTTTCAGTGAATCAAACCGGAAATGTAACGTACATATAGCTTTACACACAATCTACCTATAATGAATCCATTAGCAACGGAAATAACTCGGTATGGCGGCAAAAGCACTGGATAAAAACACCGCGTGGGAGCTGATTCTGGACGCAGTGAATCGCAGCAATGTGACACTCTCATTGCCGGGAAGTGACAAGCCAGCACTGGATATTGGCCTGAACGGCGAATGGGCACTACGACTGCCGGCGGACCTGGACGCACGCAACCTGCTGTCGGTTTTCCTGCCTCTGTGTTGCCCGGTCGCCCCGGGTGTACGATCACGGGTTGTGGGCCAGATGGGGCAGAGCCTGGACGGACGCATTGCCACGGTGACCGGCGCCTCCAAGTTCATCAATGGCGAGGACGGCATTACCCACCTGCACCGTCTGCGGGCGGTGTCAGAAGCGGTCATTGTCGGCGCCGGAACCGCCTCCACCGACAACCCCAGGCTGACAGTCCGAAAGACGTCCGGCATCAATCCTGTGCGGGTGGTGATTGATCGCAACCATCGGGTACCGGACAGCCATCATCTGTTCAGCGACGAAGCATCCCCCACGCTTCGTCTTGTTGCCGGCGACTACCATGCTGGCGATAAGCTGGCCCCCCGCCACGGCGTAACGGATGTACCCTGCCTCGGACGGGATGACACCACGGACCCTGCCCATATACTCGAGGTTCTCGCGGACTTTGGCCTTCGCAAGATTTTTGTGGAGGGAGGTGGGCTTACCGTATCTGAATTCCTGAATGCGGCCCTGCTCGACCGGCTGCATGTCATGGTCGCCCCCATGATCATCGGCAGTGGACGCCCGGCGTTTTCACTGCCGGAAATCAAGAAACTTGACAGAGCCCTGCGCCCGAAGGCCCAAATGGTGGATTTGGGCAGTGATATGCTGTTTGATCTGGATTTCAGCCGTTCGACTGTCGACGAGTGAACACGAACAGCGCGCCCGGAAGGCTCGACAACAGAACCGCTAACCCGTAGCCAACACTGAGTGCAACGCCCTGCTCTGCCGGCAGCCCGGCCATGGGCCAGAGCAACGCCGCAGCGCCCTCGCGCACCCCCCAGCCTGCGACGGTCACAGGAATGGCCATGACCAACAGCAGAAGACTGCAAAGAGACATCAGGACCAACGCCATGTGGGGATCAGTCCAATAACCCGCGCCCAGAGCCAACAGTGAGAATACGGCCAGGTAACTGGTTACCACGCCGGCGGATGACACGATCTGGATACCAAGGGCCGGCCACTCCAGCAGAGCTTGGCGCAAATCCCTCCGCAGCGCATGAACATAACGCTTCGCACGCTGCCAAAGGCTGGCAACCAATACCACTATCGCCACCAGGCCGGCCAGCAACAACAGCACCCGTTCGCCATATTCCGAGAGGGCTTCAAGCATTCCGTGTCGGTGCCAAACGAGCCAACCACCCAGGCCAAGCGCCACCGCTATCATAACCAACTGGCCGGACAGCCTCTCGATCATAACGGCGTGAGCGGACGCAAGACGGGCACCGGAGTCGAGACTGTGACGCCAGGCCCGATTAACATCGCCCAACACGCCACCAGGAAGCACCTGATTCAGTAAGGTCGCAAGGTAGTATTCCCGCACGGCAACGGCCATAGGCAACACCAGACCCAATCGCCGGGCGGTGTAACACCAGCGCCAGGCCGAAAGCACCACCTGTGCAACGGACACCACCATTGCAGCCAATAACGCCAGTAATGAGAACTGCGCCAGTTCCCGACCAAGCACGGTCAGGTCCAGGAAGTAGCCTGTGATCAATAACAACAACAGGGTGAAACCCCAGCGCAGATAACGGGTTTGGGGCAGGCGTCGCACGTCAGGCAACGCCTTTTCTGGCTGGCCGGGCAAACAGGTCTTCATGATTCACACGGATTGACAGGCTCTGCTCATCAGCCTGCTTCAGGCGCAGGCCAAACCAGCGCTCGGCCCGCTGACGCTCTCCTGGCGACTGCTGCATCACCGCGTCCCGCCAGCCTTCGATCAAGGCGTGTTGAAGTGCGCTTTGAGCAGGCGTCAGATGCCACGGGCTTGGTGCAACAGACACCTGATAGTCACGCAATTCGAGCTGTTGCTTGAGGTAGTTCGTCGCCGATGGCCCGAGCGCGGCGCCAGCCCCCTTGTCACTGTGCTGGTGTTCGTTGACGGTCTTGCGTATCCAGTCGTCGTCCTGATCTTCCGGCGACAACTCAAAGTCACCCGCGTAACTCAGAACGATAAACACGCCGGCATTGTGTCTGGCGGCGGCTACCGCCAATGCCTCCAACCAGTCTTCCGACATCAGGTCAATCAGGGCCGAGGCCGTGACCAGTCGCGTGCCATCCGGAATCTGGCCGGCAAGCCGCGTGGCACTCAAGTGACAGGCATGGGTTTCCAGCGGGACATCAAGGTGTTGCAGACTCTCTCCCGCGAGGGCAAGCAGGTGTTCGTCCTGGTCCAGCAGTACCCAGCGCTGAGGCACCGTCATGGCAGGCACCAAGTAACGGGCGTTGGAGCCGGTGCCCGTGCCCAGGTCCACCACCAGTAGTGGTGGTGCGTGATGACCGCTCAGAACGCCCGGGGGGCAGTAGTCCTGTTCCACCCACGTCAGCACCTCCGAGAGCAGTCTTTTGTTGCGAGCACGGTGATCTGCAGACTCACGCAGTGCCAGCCAGCCACTGTCAAAGGTGGTCGGGTCCGGTGGCGGCAGCAGGTCTTCCAACGCCCGCTGGAACGCAATGGCGGTGCTCTGCCAGCTACGTAGGGAGCAAGACGCCTGTCGTGCCTGAGTGGCCGCCTCGCCAAGAGCACCAGGATCTGACAGCCAGTCTTCCAGGCAGGCCCGCAGCTCTGCCACATCACCGGCTGGATACTGCCGAACGCCAGGCCGCAGGCCTGTGGTAGAAAGAGCCCCCCCATCGGTGGTGATCACCGGCAAGCCCGCAGCTATCGCCTCATCAATCACCATGCCATACCCTTCATAAACGGAAGGCAGCACGAATACATCGGCGTTACGATAGGCACTGGCAAGCTCAGTGTCGTCCAGTTCCCCCGCAAGGCTTATCCGATGTTCAAGACCCAGGTTCGCAATGATGCCACGAAGCTCGCGGGCATAGTGCTCGTCGCGACCCAATGAGCCTGCCAGGGTGCAGTGCCATGAATAGTCCCGGAGGTCGCTTAACGCGTCAACCAGATGATGCTGGGCCTTGCGTGGCGACAGGTGGGCAACGCAGAGCAGATGAATCGTGCGGCCGTGGGCCCTTGATGGCTGGGTTTCAGCACCAATGCCAGCTATGGTGTCGGCGCCCGGCTCAACCACACGGATTGCGGTGGCCGGTACGCTGTAGTCTTTCAGGCGTTGCGCGGTGTGGGCACTGGTCGTGATCACCCCGGCCACTTTCGACAGCGCCCGACGCTCCACCCGGAAAAGCCAATCCTGCACTTCTTGAGTCAGCCCCGTTTCATCCGCCAGGGGGTGGTGAACCAGCGACACAACCCGCAAGCGGGATGCATGGCTGGCGACCACGTCCGGAAGTCCGCCCATGGCCAGGCCATCAAGCACCACCACCGAATCATCCGCAAGGTCGGCAAGCATCCTGTCCATGGATGCCTCCGCCATGCGGTCTGGCACCGGGAAGCTGCCACAGAGCCCGGCAACGAGCGCATCCACGCCGTTCTCCCTAAGCCCGGCGACAACCCGCTGGACGTACCGGTAACCCCCGGTTTTCTGTTCCGGATCCCCCGGAACCACGAACAACACCGACGTTAACGGCTCAGAGTTTGCCATGGTAGCTGGCCCAGGCAATATGGGATTCGCCAAGGGTGACCTTCATTGAACACAGGCCTTTGCCGGTTTCAGCCAGCCGCCCCTGGCGGATTGCCGCGGCCATTCGCTCAAACACCGTCATCGCCATGAATTCGGTGGTGGTGTTGCGATTGGCGAACTCCTCAATGTCGTCCAGGTTCTTCATGTTGAACTCGGCAATCACCGACGACAACACCTCGGACGCGAGTCCGATATCGACGATCAGGTCGTCGCGGTCGAGGGCTTCCCGCTCGAAAGTGACATCAACCACGTAGGTGGCCCCATGCAGGCCCTGGGCGGGGCCGAAGATGTCACCCTTAAAGCTGTGGGCGATCATCATGTGGTCTCTGACGGTAAGGCTGAACATGCGTTGTGGATCCTCGATGCAAGTAAAATGGAGTCAGTTGTCTGGGTATAGAATACGGTGGCAGAGGGTGTCGGAGGCCATTCCGCCAGCACCGTTTCCAGCAAGTGCCGGCATCACATCCGGCAGTGAACCGAAGGCGGTTTCTCCACTGATCAGACAGTCCAGGACATCATCCCGCAACAGCTCCAGGGCCAGCGCCATTCGATCCCGATGGCACCAACGCGGTCGCTGCTCGGGGTGAAGATTGCCGACCTGGCTCGACCGTATCGTCAGCCGACGGGAGTGGAATGCCCGGCCCAGCGATACCGGCACAGGCTGCTCGCCATACCAGCTCATCTCGATAATGCGTGCTTCCTGCCCGGCCAGGGCGAGTGCGGCTTCAAGACCTTGCGGGTGGCCGCTGGCATGGATGACCAAATCGTGGTCGTCCTGTTGGCACTGGGTCTGGAAGTTCAGTCCCAGGGAGTTCGCGACCACCTTACGTTGTGGATTGATATCCACGGCGGTAACGCGGGTACCCGGTATGCGACTGGCAAGCCAGGCGATCAGCAGGCCAACGACGCCAAGGCCAACCACCGCGACTCGCTCGCCCACCCGTGGTGAGGCATCCCACAGGCCGTTGACGGCGGTTTCCATGTTGGCGGCCAACACCGCTCTGGATTCCGGAAGGCCGGGAGGAAGGGGGACAACGGCGGATGCTGGAACCTGGTACTGATCCTGATGGGGGAACAGGCAGAAAACCGACTGACCAACGATGGTCTCGGAGCCTGACACAACACGGCCGACGCTGGCATAGCCGTATTTGACCGGGAAGGGAAAATCACCCTCCTGAAACGGGGCACGCATCGAATCGTATTCCGACGGTGGCACACGGTTATTGAATACCAGCGATTCGGTTCCACGACTGATGCCGGAGTATAGTGCCCTAACCGCCACGGTGGGCCCATCAGGGTCGGCGGTCGAAACATGATCATAGGTTGCTGGGAGAATGGCCCCTTCCCCGGATCCGGTCACCCAAAATGCGTTTGTCATATCGTCTGTTTCCTTACAGCGCACGTAACTCACTATAGTACACGCAAGCTATAGTACACGCGGCTTTGCCAGCTATAGTGCATACAGGCGCATCGATGTTTTTGGTAGCACCCTGCTTTGGCCGGATGCACGCTCATTCTTACGCTGGGGTTTAATGATGGATTCCCACACTCACTCGTTCCGCATGCCCCTGGCCGCAGATCTTGCCTGGTTCGGTAGCCTGACGGCGCTTATGGTGGCCGCCGCCGGCATCGGTTTCCACCCCCATGCCAGCTTTTACGCAATCGCCATGTTGCTCTGCCTGGCCATTGCAGTACCTGTTATTCGTTTCTGGCCCGCAGAACAGGACTTTGGCTGGGCCAACCGGGCAACCCTGGTGCGCGCCTCCCTCGTCATACTCCTGACCAGCCTGGCACCCTTCACTCCCGAGTTGGGGAACTGGCTGTGGTTGTACGGGTCATTGTGTTTACTGGCGTTGATTCTTGACGGCGTGGATGGCGCTGTCGCCAGGGCGACCCGTTCGACGACGGCGTTCGGTGCCCGATTCGACATGGAACTGGATGCGCTGTTCATCCTGGGGCTCTGTGTTGCGGTCCTGGCCCAGAGCAAAGCCGGCCCATGGGTTCTGGCATTGGGGCTGATGCGTTACGCCTTTGTAGCCGCTGGCCGCTGGTTCCGTTTCATGGACCAACCACTGCCCGACAGTTTTCGACGCAAAACGGTCTGTGTATGGCAGATAGTCACGCTGATGGTTGCCATATTACCCATAACGCCGACCGGCTTCGCGTCCGCCACACTCGCTATCGCGCTGTTACTTCTGAGTTATTCGTTTTTTACAGACCTGCGCTGGCTTTATCAAACAGGGAGAAAGGCATGAAAAGGTTCCTATCCACCGCTGCACTGACCGCCTCGCTGGCATTATCCGCCCCGGTAGCCATGGCCGAGCCGGAAACCTACGTTATCGACGATGAGCATTTCTCGATGTCGTTTGAGGTGATCCACATTGGCTATGCCCCGGTGATGGGCATGTTCCGGGATGTGGAGGGACAGTTTGACTACGACGAGGAGACCAAACAGCTCACTTCCGGGACACTGACGTTCAAGAGCAAAAGCGTCTTTACCAATCACGATAAACGGGATGGCCACCTACGCAATAAGGATTTCCTCAACAGCGGAACCTTCCCGGATATCACCTTTGAGATCACTAATTTCGAAGCCACTGGCGACAACACTGGTATCGTGACCGGTGACCTGACCCTGCTGGGCAAAACCCGCCCGATGGATGTGGATGTGACCCTTAACAAATCAGCCGAATACCCCATCGGGCACGAGGACTACACCCTTGGCATCACCGCCGAAACCACCATCAAGCGCAGCAATTGGGGCATGACCTACGGCATTGACCAGGACCTGGTGGGCGATGACGTTCGTCTCAGGTTCGGCCTGGAAGCCGTGAAAGAGTCCGGCTGGTTATGAGGTAGTGTGAACGGCATCACAGACTGGACACATTTTGTTACACATTCGGGCCATTTTTTTGCGCGAAGTCAGTTTGGCCCGTTATGTTAATACAACAACAAAAATAATGGCGTTCGCGCCATAGAATGCCTCCAACAAGGATTCAAAGATGCCACTGCGGTTGCTCTTGGCCCTAACGTTCGTCGTATCCGGTGCCGTCGGCCTGGGATATCTGCTGGCGGCCGACAATGCCGACCGATTCTCCTGGATAACCGGGGAAAGTGGGGGCCGGAGCCCGCCCCCTTCAGGAACAGACACCACCCGCTCCAAGCCTGCGCCGGTAGATTCGCCAACGACGGAGAAGCAGAAACCCTCTGATAATGCGATTGGCTTCATGTTGGCCAGTGCCGCCGCCCAATACAGCCAGAACATACGCTACCCGACCTACTCCATTCCGATCTCCGAAGATCAGGCCAGGGCCTACGCCGGCAACCGTTTCGACCCTGTGGAGCTGCCGCTCGACGGGGGCGGGCAATTTACCGTCACGCTTGAGAAATACCGCTTCGTGCAGGAAGAGGACATTCTGGTGGCGGCGAGTATTACCGGCTCTCAGGTAGTAGGCCCCAGCCTGAACGTAACCCTGGAGTCACCCGAGTCTCGCCAGGCGATTGCCAGCACTGCTCTCAATAACGAGGCCGGCGCGCCCTATTATGAAGGCATCATTGAGGCCGATGCAGAGCCCGGAGAGTATCGGTTGATCGTTGAGGCAACCATTGATGGCAAACCCGTACGCCACGTTTCGACCCTAACCATCGAGCCCGACCTCGGAGAGTTTGACGGCCTGGGTGACCCACGGGTGACCAGCAACGACCTGATCATACCGGTTCATTTCGACGCCAAAGAGCCCGGCTTCTACGCGCTTTCTGCCCAGCTTTACCACAACGGCCGCGCACTCGCGCAGCTGCAGACGGAAAAGCGACTCGACGGAACCACAGACACCCTGGAGCTCAAAGCTCATGGCTCGGTGCTCGCCCATCGCGAGATTACCGGTAAGCTGGAACTGCGCAACCTGCAGATCCGGCGTTTGCCGGCCTCGCCCGGAGACCGCACCGACTATGGCTTTGGGCCAGATGACGGCTACTCGTTTTCGCCACCGGACCTGGACGGATTGACCGACAGCCCGGCAGGTGACCCCGAATCAGAGCAACGTGCTGCCCTGCTGCAAAAGCTGGCAGACAAGTTCTGATACAACAATAAAACAAAGACGGAGCCTTTATGAAAACAAGAAAGAGAAGTGCCTGTAAGACCGCCCTCGCGGTTGCCATCGCCGGTGGTTTGTTCGCCGGTACCGCCCACGCCCAGCTTGGGGGCCACAACGTGATTCTGGTTCACGGCTTCCAGCAGGAAGACCTGGCCAACCCACCGGCCAACCTCAATGAAGTGAAAAGCGCTGGCGAGGACTACTGGCGTACCTTCTGGCTGTCCCGCTCCGACGCCCGTGTAGACTGGGGCAGCGATGGCCGCGTGGAGGGCAACATCGCCCAGCAGGCCTATCAGCAACTGCGTGACATCAGCCAGCAAGGGTTGTGCAACGATTTCTGCATCGTGGTGTCCCATTCCACCGGTGACCTGGTCACCCGTTATCTTCTCGAGAATCAGGCCCGCTGGCTTCAGGCCGACGGACTGCAGCCGCTGAAAATACTCGCTGCAATCGACTACTCCGGCGCCGGCGGCGGTACGGAGCTGGCCGACCTGGCCCTGAACATTGCCTACAACGACAGTTGGTACAATTGGCCACTCAAACAGGCGGTTCGTGCGTTCACAGGCATCACCCCTGAACCTGGCAAACTGGGTGTCGTCAACGACCTGCAAACCAACACAGCACGCAACCTGGCCGTCAGCCCCAATAATATTCCGCGACTGCGATTTGTCGCCGGCGGCTCCTCTTACGGCGGCATCACCAAGCCGTTCATTGCCGGCACCGATGATGGCGTGGTACCAACCCACTCGGCCTGTGGCGCTACCACCAGCAACGGCATCGACTCCTGTAGCTCCAGCCTGAGCCTGGCGGGCAAGGTGTCCAGCCAGAATGGGCCCTCGGACCTGTACTACAACCACTTTCCGATCCTGATGAACGAGGGCGTTTCCCACAGCGGCGTTCTGGGCTCGGAAACCGGCAACATTTCAGTCCCCGTAGTGAATGACACCACTCTTAATGGGCTGCGTGTCGATTTCGCCAGTCGCACCTACAACAAGCGCGCCTGGTGGCAGTGGTGGGGGTCCGGTGACCGATATATCGAAGTACCCGGTTCGGACCAGACCGATATGTCGACACTGGTCTACAACACACTCAACAACTAAAAATACCAAGATGGACCCAACCGTCTGAAGGAGTACCAACCGGCTCATGGAAGAGCCATTTTTTACCCGCCCGTGATAAACTCTGCCGCTGTCTTTCTAATGCCTATCCACTCTATGGCGGTTGTGAATGCCCCTCTCGAACACCCATAAATCCGACCTGTTACTGGTGGTTGTCACCTTGATGGCCGCCATTAGCTGGATATTTTCCAAGGAAGCCGTATTGCTGATGCCACCGCTGATGTTTATGGCCCTGCGTTTCCTGTTGGCCGGTTCGGTATTGGCGGCCATAGCCTGGCCTTCGCTGACACGGCTAAGCCTGGACCAATTCAAGCGCAGTGCCGGCGTGGGGCTGGTATTCGGAGTGGCCATGAGCTTCTGGGTGATGGGGCTGTTTCATGTCACCCACATAGGCGAAGGCGCCTTCCTGACCAGCCTTGGCGTGGTCATCGTGCCGGTGATTGCCCGGGTTATCTTTCAGGAAGCGCAACCGATCAGCACCTGGTTCGCGATTCCGGTCGCGGTGGGCGGGCTTGCGCTATTGTCGCTCAAGAACGGATTCCGGCCGGAGATCGGGCAGGTTTTCTTCGTGATCGCCGCCTTTATCTTTGCGCTGTATTTCACCCTCAATACCCGCGCGGCCAACCAGCGCACGGTGATCAACCGCCGGGGAGAATCCGTGGAAAAACACCGCGTCCCCGCCCTGCCCCTCACGACCATTGCGCTACTCACCGTAGGCACCGTCACCTTAACCGAGTCAGCGCTGCTGGAACCCTGGACACCGACTATCGAAAATTTCTCCGGCATTCTCGCCGGCTGGGTGATTGCCAGTGCCGTGGTAGGAACGGCAGGCCGTTTCCTGCTGCAGACCTATGCCCAGAGCCTGGCTACCCACAGCCACGGAGTCGTGATCCTGGTGTTGGAGCCGGTATGGGTCGCGCTGTTCGCTGCAGGCTGGTTCAGTGAATCCATGTCCGCCACACAACTTGCCGGTTGCGGCCTGATATTCCTGGCACTGCTGATCAATCGGTGGGGGGTGCTTAGCAAGGCCATAAAAGGCTGGGCCAGAAAGCAGAAAACCGCCTGAAAGAGGTTGACCACGCCCATCGGAATCAGTATATTTCCACCCCGTTGCAGGACATAGGACCATAGCTCAGTTGGTTAGAGCGCTGCCTTGACATGGCAGAGGTCGGCAGTTCAAATCTGCCTGGTCCTACCATTTCTGCTTAACGATCCGTTTTTTGCAGTTCCCTTCTCTATACCGTCTTTCTTTCCCGATATTGTTTCAAAGCTCTTCCAATAAGATTCCTACTACCACTCCCGGGCCAGCTTGTTCACTAGCTCACCCCCATCTGATGCCAAACCGTCTCATAAGACAACTTAGACACAGCGATTCCTGCCTAACCTGAAATGCCTGTAAAAATCGGGATATAAACCACCAGAAGCAACACTGCGATTAAGCCAAGCAGGTAGGGGATGATAGCGCGGGTGATGCGCTCGAGCGGCAAACCGGTGACAGAGGATGCCACATAAAGGTTGATTGCGACTGGAGGCGTAATCATACCAATGGCCAGTCCCACCACAATTATGAGACCGAAGTGGATTGGGTCGATTCCTAGCTGGATGACTAACGGCAATAGAACCGGGGTCAAGATTATCAGGGCACTCGCTGTTTCGATGAACACCCCCGTTATCAGGATGATACCGACGACGAGTAGCATAATGATGTAAGGGTTAGTGGACAGTGACAGGACCGATTCAGCAATCGCGCCGGGTACCTGCCAACTTGATAGTGTCCAGCTCAGAACGGCCGATGTGGCAATGACGAACATGATAACGGCGGTTGTAATCGCAGAGCGGATCAATATCCGATAGATATCCGGAAGCTTGAGGTCGCGGTAGATAAACAATGAAACTAACAGTGCGTAATTGACCGCCACTACTGCCGCTTCGCTGGGCGTAAAGATGCCAGAGAATATTCCACCCAGAATAATGACGGGGGTCATCAACCCCCAGCTTGCGCTCTTGAGCGTGCCCCAAATGGTCGCGAGGGATAATGCGGTGCCACGCGGATAATTCCGCCGGTAACCCTGGGTAATGGCAATCGCGATGAGCCCCAATCCCATGATAAGGCCCGGAATAAAACCATTCAGAAACAGCTTGGAAACCGATTGCTGAGCAATAACAGCGTAGATAATCATCGGCACGGATGGCGGGATAACCACACCAATAGTACCGCTGGCGGCAATCAAACTCGCTGCGGCCGCCGGGTCATACCCTTTTTTACGGAGCTCCGGCACCAGGCTGGAGCCTACGGCTGCAGTGGTGGCAGCCCCTGAGCCGGATATCGCCGCAAAGAACATACCGGCCAGTACGGCCACGATAGAAAGCCCGCCTTTCAGAAACCCGAACAGTGAGTCCGCAAAACTGACCAGCTTCTCGCTCACCTTGCCCTGGGCCATGAGGTCGCCGGCCAGTATGAACATAGGCACCGCAACCAGAGCGAAGGAATTAATCCCCTGAAACATTTGCTGGGTAACCACCATCAGTGGCACACCCTGAAAAAACAGCGCTGCCATCGTACTGGCACCGATTGACACAGCAATAGGTACGCCGATTAGCATGAACAGGAAGAAAAGAACGAACAGCAGGCCAGTCACAGTGGCGGGTCACTCATATCAGAGGCAGTCTCGTCAGTGCCAGATCCTTCTGACACCAGTTCAACCAGATCAACAAATGCGTACCAGCTCATCAGCGCTCCACAGACCGGGATAATCGCGTAAACGTACGTCATCGACCAGCCAAGAGAGGCTGAGGTCTGGAAGCTTTGCATCTGCATATAGCGATAGCCAACAAGCACCAACGCAATCATGAACCCTAGGAAAACGGCCACAGCTAGGATACGCGTCACTTGCCGCAGCCTGCCTGGCAGTGCGTCGACGACAAAGGTAACAGCAATGTGGCGACCACGCTGAAACGCGAGAGTGGCCCCCATAAAGGTAATCCAGATGAGCAGGAACCTCGCTAATTCTTCGGTCCAGCCCACCGCCGTGAAGAAAACCCTGGATAGGATCTGCAGCGTGATTACGGCGATCAACGCCACCATGGCCGCAAAAACCATAGGCTGCATGATGGCATCGATTGCACGTTCAATCCTCTTCAGAACTCCCAACATAACGTCGTCGGGTCCTTTAATTATGGCTGCTGGGATTCACGAATCCGGTCCAGGTATTCACCAAACTGATTACCGTACTTTTCATAGACTGGGGCGACAGCAGCCTGAAAGGCATCAACCTCCGGATCTTCCACGATTTCCATTCCCGATGCCCGAAGCTCCGCCAACTGCTTCGACTCCATTTCGGCGTTTACGCGGCGTTCATGTTCCGCAGCTTCCTGGGCCGCCTGTTCGATGACGCCTTGAGCCGCCTCCGGCAGGCGGTTCCATACTGGCATCCCCATGACAAATATCGCCGGCGCGTAGGTATGCCGCGACATCGTCATATAGTTCTGAGTCTCATTAAGCTTGAAGGAGTGTACGACGTTGACGGGATTTTCCTGGCCATCGATGGTGCCCTGTTGCATGGCTGTCAACGCTTCAGTCCAGGCCATGGGAACGGCATTTGCCCCCAACTCACGGAACGTATCAACGTAAACAGGATTCTCCATGACACGCACGCGCAAACCGTCAATATCATCCGGATGCCTGACCGGCCGTTCGCTGTTGGTGAGGTTACGGAAGCCGCGCTCAGCGTATGCCAGGCCTTTGAGGTTAACTTCGCTCAATTTGCCCAGTAGCTCCTGGCCGATGGGACCATCAAGCACTGCATAGGCTTCTTCTGGGGAGGAGAACAGGAAGGGCAACTCAAATACAGCCATTTCTTCTACAAAATTGGCGACCGGGCCGTTGGTTATGACGCCCATATCCACGGTACCAATTTGCATACCCTCGAGTAGGGTGCGCTCGTCGCCGAGGGAAGCATTGGGATAGAGTTCGATGGTCACTGCACCTTCTGTGCGCTCACTGACCAGCTCCTGAAATTTTACAGCGGCAATGTGGAAGCCATCCTGCTCATTAACAACGTGGGCCAAGCGCAAAGTGACGGGATCCATATCCGAAAATTCATCGGCAAAGACCGAGGAAGTCAGGCCAAGCGTGAGGCCAAGTACTGCAGTAACACAGGCGAGTTTATTCATCATCTTCCCTTTTTATTTTGAATAATTGTGAAACCAATCTCAGAATAACAGCAATAAACTACATAGCAAGCTCTCGACACGGTAAACGCTTGATTGCGTTACGCTAAATACGCCCCCCAGTAATGGGGGCATAAAAAAACCGCCGAAGGTGCCCTTCAGCGGTTTTGTGTGCGCCTGAAAAACCTAGACCTTGTAGAAATCCCGATACCAGTCCACGAAGTTGGCGATGCCCTCTTCCACCGTGGTGGACGGCTTGTAGCCCACATCGTCAATCAGGTCATCCACATTGGCGTAAGTGGCGGGCACGTCGCCGGGCTGCAGGGGCAGCAGGTTCTTCTCGGCCTTTTTGCCAACGCGCTCTTCGATGATCTCAATAAACCGGGACAACTCCACCGGGTTGTTGCTACCGATGTTATACAGTCGATATGGCGCCTTGCTGGTGCCGGGGTCTGGCGTTTCACCACTCCACTGCGGGTTGGGGGTGGCGACATTGTCCAGGGTCCGGATAACGCCTTCCACAATATCGTCAATGTAGGTGAAGTCGCGCCTATGGTGCCCATGATTGAACACATCAATGGGCTCACCGGCCAGGATGTTCTTGGTGAAGATGAACAGCGCCATATCCGGGCGGCCCCAGGGGCCATAGACGGTGAAGAAGCGCAGGCCGGTGGTGGGCATGTTGTACAGGTGGCTGTAGGTATGAGCCATGAGCTCGTTGGCTTTCTTGGAGGCCGCGTACAGACTCAGAGGATGATCCACGTTGTCGTGGATGGAGAACGGCATGGTTTCATTCGCGCCGTAGACAGAGCTGCTGGAGGCGTACACCAGGTGCTTAACACCGTTGTGACGACACCCTTCCAGAATGTTGGTAAAACCCACCAAGTTGGCGTCGATGTAGGCATGGGGGTTTTCCAGGGAGTACCGCACACCCGCCTGGGCGGCCAGGTGAACCACACGCTCTGGCTTATGCTCTCGGAACAGGGCTTCCATGGCAGGCCTGTCGGCCACGTCCTTACGAACTTCGGTGAATCCTGGTTTACAGGTCAGGCGCTCAAGCCGCGCTTCCTTAAGGGTGGGGTCGTAGTAATCGTTGACGTTATCCACGCCGATTACTTCATCACCTCGGTCAAGCAGCCGATGCGCCAGATGGGAGCCAATAAAGCCCGCCGTACCTGTAACCAGAATTTTCAACGTATTCTCTCCTGTTCCTTCAGAACGTTAGCCCGGCACTCACAAACGGGCCACCGAGTTCGATGTCCAGACGGTCATCGCTGTCTTCGTAATCAATGCTGATCTGACGGTATCCAGCACGCAGCTGTAACAACGACAGTTCGTATTGGCCATAGGCGTTGTAGTCGTACACGGAATCGCCGTCGAAGCTGATGAGGTTGGCCTCACCACCGACAGAAACACCGGTAAAGGGCAAATCAAAGCGGGCAGCCAGATAACCCATCGGAATCACGCCGTCGACCTCAGTCTTACTGACCTGGCCATTGGTGGCCTGCTCACGAACAATCAGTTCGCCATCCAGATTGCGGGCGGTCACGCCCAGATCCAGATTGGCCCAGTTGTCGAGCACTTCGTAATACAGGGTGACGTCAAACTGACTCAGGTCCAGATCCGAATCGACGTCGCCGGACACCAGGTCAAATTGCGTGGACACTTCGCCACTGCCGCTTTGTTCAATGCGGGTGTAATTCAGGCGCACGTTGGGCAATACCGGCACCGGGTGCTCCAGGTAGGCACTCAGATTGGCATTGGTGTCGCTTTCCAAGTCAAGGTCGTTTTCGACGTCGACCACGTCGTTGTTTTTGCCGGCTTTGCCCGAGAGGTCAGAATCCCAATAACTGACATTGGCCCCCACCCCAACGACATCAGCGGTTGCGACTGGGGCAGCGATGACCAAAGAGCCGCCGATGGCAAGAATCAGTTTACGCATAGTGCACCTGTTTTCTGGTTGTTGTACCTGACTGATCAGTCGAAACGGATGCCGAGACGACGACCAACCTCTTCGTAGGTCTCAATCACATCGCCCAGTCCCTGACGAAAACGGTCCTTATCCATCTTTTTTCGGGTTTCCCTATCCCAGATACGACAGCCGTCGGGGCTGAATTCGTCACCCAGAACAATCTGGCCACCCGAGCGGCCAAATTCCAGCTTGTAGTCCACCAGCAACATGCCAGCTTCCTCGAACAGGGCCTTCAGTACGTCATTCACCTGATAGGTCAGTTCTTTCATTCTGGCAAGTTCTTCGGCTTTCGCCCAACCAAAACTGACCGCCAGTGACTCATTGACCATGGGATCATGCATGGCGTCGTTCTTCAGGAACAGTTCAAAGGTGGGCGGATTCAGCGTCAGCCCTTCCTCGACACCCAGGCGGCGGCACAGGCTGCCGGCGGAGATGTTACGAACAACACATTCCACCGGGATCATGTCCAGCTTCTTGACCAGTGATTCCGTATCGGAAAGCAGGCCCTCAAAGTGCGTGGGAACGCCGGCGGCTTCCAGTTTCTCCATGATGAAGGCATTGAAGCGATTGTTCACCATGCCTTTGCGGTTAAGCTGCTCTTTTTTCTCGCCGTCGAAAGCCGACGTATCGTCGCGAAACACCATCACAAACCGGTCGGGATCGTCGGTACGGTATACGGATTTGGCCTTGCCCGCGTAAAGCTCTTCACGCTTTTCCATGTCAGGTCTCCGGACGTGCCCGCTCTGCGCAGGCACTGCTTGCATTAGTAAAGGTATTCGAACAATTCTGAGAGCAGCTCGGACGAGCGATTCTCACCATCGTAACTCTCGGCGATGGCGGTGGAAACGACAATATCGCCGTCGCGTGCCTCAAGCCGTATATCAAACGAATGTACCGGTTCCGGGGTGTCGGAGAACCAGCTAAACCATCCCGACTCGCGCTCGGATTCCGGCCGGAAATCCACAAAGAAATACCCGTCTTCGCGGTTCAGGTCGATCACCGGTATGCCCGCGTCATCCACCGCCCGGCGTACTTCCGCCCAGGCCCGGCCATAATCCAGGCTCATTACGATTTCCCGGGGCGTCTCGTCGTCCGATACCAGCCTGACCAGCGGTTCGCTGGCCATGCCCAATGCCGCGCGGGAGTATGATTTACTGTCTTCCCGGTTGCGTAAATACTGGCCCAGGTCTTCGAGCAGCTTCCGACTGGTGTCGAGTTGCTCACGGCTGCGGGTGTCTCCACCGCTCCATGCCATCAGTTCGTTCGGGTCATTAGCAACTTCGAAGGAACGGAATTGAACCTCTGTGGTCTTGCGGCGCACACCGGGCGCGACGCGGGCCTGAACCACCACTTTCGCCTCTTGCCCGTCGGGGTTATCCGGCAGCCCCAGCAAGCCCCTCGCCTGCTTGCTGAAGTTAACAAGCTCGCTTTGCATCAGGCCGAGCTGAGGGCTGTCGTACGCGACACCAAGGCCGTTCTCATTCATGTAGGAGGTGACTGCAGGCCAAAGGCGACCTGGCACATCATTTACCAGCAGCCATATCTGGCCATCCAGCTCCTCAACCACGTAGTTTTCGTCAAGGATATCGGAGGTCATATCCGGCGGCCTGGGTATGCTTCCCCGAAACATCCGGCCCGAGTCGGCAGCGGTCGCTTCACGTATCGGCATGATCTGACCAAATTCGCCTTCATCCGCCGTTTCCGGAAGTTTCAGCGGCGTGCCTTCCGGCGCATCGACGTAGCGCTCGGAGCGGTCTTCGATAAGGCTACAGCCTGACAGGGCCACAACAAACATCAGGCCCGCCAGGGGCCTGATGCATTTTTCGGATTTTTTGATTTCTGTCCTGAACCTAAACGCCATCAGGCGACTCCAGTTACGATAGATGGTACAGCCTGACTCAGAGTACGCCAGAGGCTTTCAGTGCGTCTTCCACTTCACCGTGGAACCTGTCACTCAAGGGGGTGAGCGGAAGACGGATGCCCTCCCCGATCAGGCCCATACGGTAGAGAGCCCATTTCACAGGGATGGGATTGGCCTCGAGGAAAAGTTTGCGGTTCAGGGGCATGAGCAACTCGTTAAGCCGCTCGGTTTCCTCCTCATTGCCAGCGATGGCGGCTTCACACAACGCAGCCATACCCTTGGGCGCCACATTGGCGGTAACAGAGACGTTGCCCTTGGCGCCGGCGAGCATCAGCCCGGCGGCCGTCGCGTCGTCACCAGAGTAGACCACCAGGCGGCCTTTAACGGCTTCAACCAGCTCGGCACCTCGGGGAATGTTGCCGGTGGCATCCTTGATGCCGATGATGTTCGGAATATCCGCCAGGCGCTCTACGGTCTCGTTCAACATGTCGCACGCTGTTCGGCCCGGAACGTTGTAGAGAATCTGATCAACCGGGACAGCCTCGGCAATGGTCTTGAAATGCCGATAAAGGCCTTCCTGGGTCGGTTTGTTGTAATACGGAACCACAAGCAGGCAGGCATCGGCACCCAGCTTGTGAGCTTCCTCGGTCAGCTCTATGGCTTCGCGGGTGCTGTTGCCGCCGGTACCGGCAATCACGGGGATGCGGCCGTTGACGCGTTTTATGATATGCCCGACCACCCGCATGTGCTCTTCCGGGTCCAGCGTGGCGGATTCACCCGTCGTTCCAACGGCCACGATACCATGCGTTCCGTTGTCGAGATGAAAGTCCACCAGCTTATCAAGGTGCTCCCAATGAACGCTGCCATCGGAATGCATGGGCGTGACCAGTGCGACAAGGCTCCCCGTAATCATAAAAACTCCGTGCGAATAAAAACGATATGGTAATGTTGGGCACCCACTGACACAAGGGAATTAAAGGAGATGTCATGTCAGCACCCGAACTGAACCGTCCTGTTGATGATTTTGAGGCTCCGGCTACCGGAGATCAAACCATTCGTTTATCAGACCTGAAGGGCCGGAACGTGGTGGTCTATTTTTACCCAAAGGACAACACCCCTGGATGCACCACCGAAGGTCAGGATTTCCGTGATCGGCACGACCAGTTTGAAGCACTCGACACGGTCATTTTCGGCGTGTCACGCGACGGCCTGAAAGCCCACGAAAACTTCCGCGAAAAACAGGCATTCCCCTTTCACCTGATTTCCGACAAGGACGAAGCCCTCTGCCAACTGTTCGATGTTATCAAGCTGAAGAAGCTCTACGGCAAGGAATACATGGGCATTGACCGCAGTACCTTCCTGATCGACAAGGACGGGGTTCTTCGCAGGGAGTGGCGAGGTGTGAAAGTACCAGACCACGTTGACGAAGTGCTGGAGGCCACCAGGAGTCTTTAAGACTCCTTTGGCAGCGCCTCTGCCTGTCCGTTCTTGACCGGCCATGCCGAGAAGATTGCCTTGAGCATGGTCGCCAGCGGAATGGCGAAGAACACCCCCCACAAGCCCCAGATACCGCCGAAGAACAATACGGCCACGATAATGGCAACGGGGTGCAGATTATTCACTTCCGAAAACAGGATGGGAACCAGAACGTTGCCATCCAGCGCCTGGATCACACCGTACACCACCATGACCCAGATAAACTCACTGCCCCACCCGAAGGCAAACAGCGCGATCATGGCGACGGGGATGGTTACAACGGCTGCCCCGATATAGGGAATCACTACGCTCAGCCCCACCATCAATGACAGCAGCGCCGCATAGGGCATACCCAGAACCTTGAAGGCCACGTAGGTGATCCCCCCAACGATCAGTATCTCGACCGCCTTGCCCCGCACATAGTTGGCACACTGAAGATTCACTTCGTGCCAGATCCTGACCATCATCGGACGTTGGGACGGCAGCATGCGAGCGATGGCACCCAGCAGCACCCGGCGGTCCTTGAGGAAGAAGAATACGAGGATCGGCAACAACACCATGTAGATCAGCAGCGCCACCAGATCCGGAATGCTTTCCAACGAAAACGACACCAACCACTGGGTCATGCGGCCGGCTTCGGTGGTGACCTGATTGTAGATGGTGTTGATGCCTTCCATGGATATCAGCGTTGGGTACTGTTCAGGAAGCACTTCAAGATAGGACTGCATCTCTCTGAAAATACGAGGAGCTTCTCCCGCCAACCCGGTCACCTGAGTCCAGATCAGAGGTAACAGCCCGAACAAGACGCCAATAAGCAGCCCCAGGAAGACAAAGAACACGCCTATGATGGACACGATTTCCGGGATGCCGAGCCGATTAAGCTTGGTGACCAGCCCCTGGAGAATAAACGCGACGATAACGGCAGCAATCGCGGGCGCCAGCATGGAACCGAAAAAAATGATGAAGATGACACCTGCCAGTATCAGCAGGAAAAGAATGACGGCTTCTTCATCTGAAAAGTATTTGTGGGCAAGACCACGTAAAATTCTGATCATCAACGACTCCGGAGGGTCATTACTACGGGCTTAACCGCCGCACTTTATCACAAAGGTGAAACAGCCACCCTGTTCGGATGTACGAACCAGTTCATGGGTCGACAGCTTGAGGAACGCAGGAATATCTCTTGCAGAACCGGCGTCTGTGGCGATAACTTCAAGTTCCTGGCCGGGAGACATGCTGTTGAGTTCGAGCTTGGTTTTCAATAACGGCATCGGACAGCGCAGGCCCGATGCATCCAGTGTTCGGTCAGCCATGGCAATAAGGCATCCGTATGTTCAAAACAGGAGCCGGCATTATGCCCACAGTGATATTGTATTGCACCTCAATCGTAACAGACGAACCCCGAAAGAACTTTCGGTGGCACAATGCTGTCAGAGAGAACCCCATGACAACGGACATCGCCCATTCATGACTGTAACAAACCGCCGCCGAATTCAATGGCCAGGCATGCTGATACCCGCCCTGGCCCTGGCGTTTTCACTGAACGTCGGTCAGGCCTCGGCACAGTCGTCGGACAGCACGCTGCCATCCATTGGTGGCGCCGGCGGCGGGCTTATCTCTGAGCGCCAGGAATCGGATATCGGGCGCCAGGTGATGACATCCATCCGTCGATCCGCCCCTCAGATCACCGACGCCCTGGTCCAGGACTACCTGAACTCGATCATTTATCGCCTCGTACCCTCGGCTCCCCTCAGTAGCAGCGACCTTACGCTGGCGATCATCGACAGCCCCGACATCAACGCCTTTGCGGTTCCCGGCAATGTCGTCGGCGTTAATGGCGGCCTGTTCCTGAATGCCGAGAGTGAGCAGCAGTTTGCCTCGGTTCTGGCCCACGAACTGGCGCACCTGAGCCAGCGCCACTTCGCCAGGCGCCTGGAACAACAGGAAACCAGTGCCCCGCTGACCATTGCCGGCATGATCGCTGGCATCATACTCTCAGCAGTTACCCAGTCGGATGTCGGCATTGCGGCTATCGCCGGCACCCAGGCACTGGCGGTGCAGAACATGCTGGCTTATAGCCGGGCTCACGAACAGGAAGCTGACCGCGTCGGCATGGACATACTGGCCAGCTCCGGCATGGACCCGAGAGGGATGCCGGAAATGTTCGAAATCATGATGCGTCAGAACCGCCTGCAGGGAAATCGCGTACCGGAGTATCTGTCCACCCACCCGCTGACGCAGAATCGGGTATCCGACACCCGCAACCGCGCCGAGCAATACCCTCGCAGGGATGTGGCCGATGCCCAGGAATATCATCTGATTCGATCCCGGCTGCAGGTTCGCTACGCCAAGTCCGCAGATATCGCTGTGGAAACCTTCAAGGACTACCTGAACCGCTCGGATACTGAAAAGCCGGATGCCATTCGTTACGGCCTGGCGGTTGCGTGGCTGCGAAATGGAAACCAGAGTGAGGCGGTCACTGAGCTTGAAAGGCTGCTTGATGGAACACCGGGACGCATCACCTACCAGGTTACACTTGCGGAGGCGCTGATTGAGCAGGACAAGCTCAACGAAGCTCGCAGCCTGCTTTCCGAGGCCCTTTCAAGGAACCCCGGCAACTACCCGATTACCGACATGCTCGCACGCCTGGAGACTGCGGCGGGTAACGGCGAACGTGCCGCCGAATACCTCCTCAGGCTGACGCGGGAACTGCCGAAGAAAGAGCATCTCTGGCTGAGGTTGGCAGAAGCCGAGGGGTTGGCACGCAACATCGTCGGGGTGCATCGGGCAAGGGCCGAATACGATATCCTGATGGGCGACCTTGAGGCGGCCCAGCGCCAATTGCGCCAGGCCCAGGAAAGGCTCCCCGCCGGAGCGCCGTTGCGCCAAATCGTGACCGAACGATTGTCACAGGTGTCAGAGCGGCTGAACCAGCGCCGCAGCTGACATCAGGCGTTGCCGGCAGCCTTCAGATTCATCTCGGCCGTGAAGTCCAGCATTCGCTGAAGCGGCCTCAACGCATCCTCCCGCAACGACGGGTCCACGTGAACCTCTTGATCGCCGTTCTCAATTACTGACAGCAGGTTCTCGAGGCCATTCATCGCCATCCACGGACAATGGGCGCAGCTACGACAGGTGGCGCCGTTTCCAGCCGTTGGTGCCTCAATCAAGGTTTTGTTGGGGGCCAACTGCTGCATCTTGTAGAAAATGCCGTTGTCAGTGGCAACGATGAACTGATCGTTGGGCAGCGTCTGTACCGCATGAATCAGCTGGGAGGTCGAGCCGACAACATCGGCCATCTCGACCACCGCATTGGGCGATTCAGGGTGCACCAGAACCGCCGCATCCGGATACAGCGCCTTCAGGTCTTCCAGCCCCCGGTATTTGAACTCTTCATGCACGATGCATGAACCATCCCAGAGCAACACATCCGCACCGGTGGTTTTTTGCACGTAGTAACCCAAATGCTTGTCCGGGGCCCAGAGTATTTTTTCACCGCGGGCATCCAGCGACTCCACAATGGCCTGAGCACAACTGGAGGTGACCACCCAGTCCGCCCTCGCCTTCACTGCTGCGGAGGTATTGGCGTAGACCACAACGGTGCGGTCGGGATGCTGATCGCAAAAGGCTGAGAACTCGTCCGCGGGACAGCCAATGTCCAGCGAACAGGTAGCCTCCAGTGTGGGCATCAGCACCCGTTTTTCCGGGTTCAGAATCTTGGCGGTTTCACCCATGAAACGGACACCCGCCACAACCACGGTCGACGCTTTATGCTGGTTGCCAAACCGGGCCATTTCCAGCGAATCGGCAACACAGCCGCCGGTTTCCTCGGCCAGGCGCTGAATGTCGGGATCGGTGTAGTAATGAGCCACGAGCACCGCATCCTGCGCTTTCAGCGCTGCACGAATACGGGACTCAAGGTTGGCTTTCTCGTCGTCGCTCAGGGTCTTTGGCTCCGCCTGGTGTGCCAGATGTTCCTGAACGAGAATACGGTCTTCAACTCGCGTCATTACTGCATCTCTGTATTGCGTTAACGTCGGAAGTATATCACTTCGGCCACGACTTTCACTGGGCTGACACCCTGCTGTCACAGAGTTTTGCTTAGGCTGTTCACATGCACCCTTTCACTACGCCCACTATCACAGATGTATGACCGTATACCCAAAAAAAAAAGAGCCCGAAGGCTCTTTTTTCGACAGGAGCCGCTTTGGCTTCCTGTTCTGTTGGTGGGTCGTGAAGGATTCGAACCTTCGACCAATTGGTTAAAAGCCAACTGCTCTACCAACTGAGCTAACGACCCATAACTGTCGGCCCGAATCCGGACCGGAACAACGCGACGACTCAGTCCACCGCCTCATTCGTAATTTGGTGGGTCGTGAAGGATTCGAACCTTCGACCAATTGGTTAAAAGCCAACTGCTCTACCAACTGAGCTAACGACCCAAACGAGGCGCATATAGTAATGATTTTTCAGCGCCGATCAACCCCTAATTCCCAGGTTTCTCAACATTCCTCGCGATGACCATGATCAGCCGTTATTGGAGTCGAGGTACTTCTGCGCCAACTCAGCGGCACTGGTATTCGGATAGTCACGGACCACGGTTTGCATACGCCCACGAGCCTGCTCCTTATCACCAAGCCGGTCCAGGGTCACGCCAAGCTTGTAAACGGCATCCGGAGCCTTGCGATGATCCCCATAACGGGTCGCAACGATGGTGAACGCCTGCCGCGCCTGTTCCAGCTGCTCCTCAACGAGGTACACCTCGCCCAGCCAGTAATAGGCGTTGACCGTCAGGTCGCCCTCTTCATATTCATCTATAAAGTCGTACAACCCATTGATCGCCTGGTCGTAATTCTTTTCCTGATGAATCAGAGTCTGGATTTTCTGGTAATCCGTTCGTTCTTTGTCGGAAGGCTGCCGGTAGATTCTGGTTTTCACCCCCGACTCTCCCGCTGTTTCGGCCGAGTCACCCGCACCCTCTGAGCTCGGCGCAGGCGCTTCCGAGATCTTTTCAGAGAGTTTCAGAATTCGCTGGTCGAGGTCGATATAGCGGTCCCGTGACTGCTTGGTGAGCCGATCAATGAGGTTGCGCTGTTCTTCGACCCGCCCCTGCAATCGGCGAATCTCGCCCTGCAGCTGCTGAATCATGTAGAACAGTTCCGCATTGGCCTGACTGTTGCCAGCCTTGCGTTCAGCCTCAGACGCATTGTCCTGGAACGCCGGAGAAACGGATTGCGCCAGCGCGCCGCCCGCTTGCCCGAAGGCAAGCGGGAGCATCACTGTCGCCATGAGCAAATGTCTCATGGGGTTCGCCTGTTACTGGAAAACGAGTTCAACGCGACGGTTCTGAGCCCACGCGCTCTCACTGGAACCCATCACGGCCGGCTTCTCTTCACCATAGCTGATGGTTTCGGTCTGGCCACGGGAAGCGCCGTTCACGATCAGGAAACGCTCGATGGCGTTGGCACGACGCTCGCCCAGCGCGAGGTTGTATTCTTTCGTGCCACGTTCGTCAGCATGCCCTTCAATACGGACATTCTGGCCAGGATTGGCCTGCAGGAACCGGGCGTGAGCCACCAGCACTTCGCGGGCTTCGGCTTTGATTTCGGCAGTATCGAAATCAAAGTAAAAGGTGGTGATTTCGCGCATGGCAGCCTCTTCAGCCCGTGCGGCACGAGCTTCTGCCTCACGACGCTGCTCTTCGCTCATCTCGGACGAAGACACACCGCCATCATCGTCGCCGCCATAAACAGTGCTGCCACCGTCCTGATCGACAGCAGAAACATCAGAACCGTACGCGCCGTCTTCAGTGGTCTCACCGGTGCTGCTGCAACCAGCAATCAGACCAAGAGACAGTACCATGGCGAACAATTTGTGGTGAGCTGATACGTTCATAATCACTTCCTTCCTTTTTTGAGAGTCTGTTGTACGTTAATACAAACGAACCTGTTCTGTTTGGAGTTCCGGTTTACTCTACGATCGGTGACCATGCCGGTTCACGCACATCACCCTCCGAGGCCGGCAGACTATAGGCCGCTCCGCCATCCGCGGCAATTACAGTTAGTACACTGTCGCCGCCCTGCTTGGTTGCATAGATCAACATCCGGCCATTGGGCGAAACACTGGGCGACTCATCGGACTCAGTCCGGGTGAGAATCGTTTCTTCCTCCGTCTGCAGGTTCGTCCTCGCTATGTGAAACGCCTTGTCTCTCTGATGCACATAGTAGACGTACTTGCCATCGTTGTCTGGCCGCGGGCGGGCATTATAGCGACTACCGAAGGTAATTCTGCGGGGTTCCGCGCTCTCACTGGACTTATGGTAGATCTGCGGCCCCCCGGAACGATCAGACGTAAAGAAGAAACCTTTACCCGTATGATCCCAGGTGGGTTCCGTATCAATAGACCAGTGACTGGTCAGCCGCTTGAGCGAGCGGCTCTGGATATCCATCTTATAGACTTCGGCATTGCCGTCTTTTGACAGGGTCAACAAAAGTGAACGGCCATCAGGAGACCAGGCTGGCGCGGAATTCAAACCCCGGAAGTCCGCAATTTTCGTGCGGTTGCCCGATGAAAGCTCATGGATGTAAATCGCGGGCTTACCGGTTTCAAACGACACATAGGCGAGCCTCTTGCCATCGGGCGACCAGGCTGGCGACAAGATAGGCTCATCACTTTCCAGCCTGACTCTGGCCCTTTTGCCATCCACATCACTGACCTGCAGACGATACAGGGCTTTGCCACCGGAGCGCTGAAGCGTGACATAGGCCAGCTTGGTCGAAAATGCGCCCGGCACACCGGTAATAGCCTCATACACCTTGTCACTGATGTGGTGTGCAAGGCTTCGTGTGCTGTTCACCGATGAGGACGCTGTTGCCCCAAGGATCCTCTCCTCGCGGTTCACATCGAACAACTCGTAACGGGCCTCGATCTTGTCGCCGGTGCGAGTGAGCTGGCCAACCAGCACATATCGCTGGCCAAGAAGCCGCCAGTCGCGAAAATAAACCTCGTCGCCACTGGACGGCAGACTGAGCATTTTCTCCGGTGGCAGTGGCTTGAATTCACCGCTCATGGTGAGGTCGTCGCGAACGATACTGCTGACCTTATCGCCAGACGGGATTTGACCCGTTTCAGCGAATGGGACCACGGCGACCGGAATGGCGGAATCCGCACCCTCCGTGATTCGTATCAACAACTCTGCGTGGGCCGCCGGGCTGCTTCCTATCATCACCATCAGCATAAGCAACCATGTCATCGCCATGCTGGTAGGGGTTGTGCCTGTTGTACTCCGGTTCGTCATTTGATTTCCCATTGCCCTTATCTCAACCGCCGGGGATTGAACTCAATCGTAAACTGGCGAAAATACTTTTCAAACGTGTCCCGATCATCGGGAATCGGATAACGATTCAGCGATTTAACCGCGCCCAGCGCTGAATTATCGAATGCCGTGTTTCCACTGGTGGAGACAAGCTTTACCGAGGCAAGTTCACCCGTCGGTAGCAAGGTGATCTGAAGCCTTGCGGTCATCTCCTCCGTTGCCGACGATGGCGGATACCAGGCCTGACTTAACCGTTCCCGAATCAGCGCCTGATATTTCTGACTTTCCGACAGCATTTGTGACTCGCGTGCCTTGGCAGCAGCCGCCTCCCTCTTACGGCGCTCTTCAGCCTCGCGCTCTTGCTGCGCTTCTTCCGCCAGAGCTTCCAGTTGCTGCTCCTTCAACCGCCGCTCTCGCTCCTTGCGTTTGCGTTCGGCTTCCTGGCGCTCTCGCTCTTCCCTTGCTTTCTGCTCGGCCTCTTCCTTCTTTCGCTGCTCTTCGGCGCGGCGTTTTTCCTCCGCAGCCTTCCGGGCGGCCTCTTCCTGACGACGCTTTTCTTCCTCGGCCTTTTGACGCTCGCGCTCCTTGGCTTCAGCCGCAGCCTTCTGGCGGGCAGCCTCTTCCGCTTTGCGCTGCTGCTCACGCTCCCGCTCGGCCGCTTCTTCCTGGCGTTGCTGCTCCAGCTTCTGCTCTTTTTCCTGCTGGATACGGCGGGCCTCTTCCCGTTCGCGCTCTTCTTCGGCTTTTCGGCGTTCGGCTTCTTCCTTACGTTCTTTCTCTTCCTCCTGCCTGCGTTCTTCGTCACGATCCGGCTCATCAACCGGTTCCGTCACCGGGCTGGGCTCCGGCTCGTTCGGAGTGATCAGGCGCGCAGAAATACTGGGCGGCGGCGGATCCTCGGAGGGATCGGTCCATGTCCACCCGGCCAGGGCCACGCCCAGAATCAATCCATGCAGCAGGATTGACAGAGCCACGGGCGACTTCCAGGGGGGCTGGCCCGTGTTGGTTACATCACGCTCATGACCTCTCACAAAAACCTGCCTGCTCTGTACCTACTCATCAATGGATGGCGCTTCGGTGATCAATCCGACATTAGACGCCCCTGCGGCCTGCAACTGTGCCATCAGCCGCACAACGGTACCGTACTCAACATGCTCATCACCCCGAACAAGCACCTCGCGGTCCGTACGCTGGGACAGAATTTTGGCGATCCGGTCGCGAATGTCGGCGAGCGACATCGGGTCGCTGCTTTCGTCCCCGATATCCATGAAATACGCACCGTTGCTGTCCACAGACACCACGATGGTTTCCACGTTCTTGTCGGACTGGATCGGCTGTGATGTGGTTTCCGGCAGATCCACTTTTACGCCTTGCGTCAGCATCGGCGCCGTCACCATAAAGATGATCAGCAGCACCAGCATGACGTCGATGTAGGGTACGACGTTGATTTCAGACATCGGCTTGCGACTTCTCGCCGGCATCATTCCCATGCCTTTCATGTTTCGGCTCTCCCGACTGGCTGTCCTTTACTGGCTGCCATCCTCATGCGGCTGACTGCTCGCTGTTATGCACACGGCGATGGAGGATGCTCGAAAACTCATCGGCGAAGGTTTCATAGTTCTTCAGCAGTGCGTCGGAGATAGCGGAGAAACGGTTGTAGGCAATCACGGCGGGGATGGCCGCAAACAGGCCCATTGCCGTTGCTATCAATGCCTCGGAAATACCGGGGGCTACCGTTGCAAGGGTCGCCTGCTGAACCTGAGCCAGTCCCCGAAACGAATTCATGATGCCCCAGACCGTGCCAAACAGACCGACATAGGGGCTGGTGGAGCCGACGGTTGCAAGAAACGGCAAATGCATCTCCAACCGCTCCTGCTCGCGGGAAAACGCCACTCGCATCGCACGCTGGGTGCCTTCCATGACAGCATCGGCATCCCGGCTTTGTTGGCGCAGACGGGAAAATTCCTTGAAACCGGCGCGGAACAACGATTCCATACCGGAGAACGGCGTCGGATTACTGTTCACTTCCCGGTAGAGCTGACCCAGGTCCATTCCGGACCAGAACCGTTCCTCGAACGCATACTGGGCCTGCTTGGCCTTGCGGAACACCTTCAGGCGCTGGAAGATCAGTGCCCAGGAGATAATGGACGCCAGGGCAAGCAACAGCATAACCAGCTGAACCAGCACGCCGGCGTTGGCGATGAGATACCAAACAGAAACTTCTGACTCCACCTTTTACTCCTGGATTATTCCACTTGTGAATTGGTTTTCAGGTTGCTTTCCAGCAACTCCAGCATGTTTGCCGGAAGGCGTCTTGGCCGGCCGGAATCCAGTGCAATACAAGCCACGCGAACGTCCGCCGATGCCAGTACCTTGTCGTCGGAGCTGCGAACAACCTGCTGACGAAAATCCATCCATACACGGCCGAAGGCCACCGGTTCCGCGATCACTCGCAACTCATCGTCGAGCCTGGCCGGGGCACCGTAATGAATCGACAGGCGCTGGACAACGTAACTGATGTTATCCGCCAGGCCGGCGCGAAGCCCGACACCCTTGTGACGAACCCACTCCGTACGGGCACGTTCCATGTAGTGCAGGTACTTCGCGTGGTATACGATACCTCCGGCGTCGGTATCCTCGATGTACACGCGAACCGCCAACCCGGCCGACGAATCATAACGCTCAGTCAAAAAGGTCCTCCCGTTCCGGACCGGATGGTACTACGCCGAAATGCTGGTAGGCATTGGACGTCACCATTCGCCCACGGGGCGTGCGTACCATGAAACCCTGCTGGATCAGGAACGGCTCGAGAACGTCCTCGATGGTACCCCGTTCTTCACTGATCGCCGCCGCCAGGCTTTCGACACCCACCGGGCCACCATCAAACTTTTCAATCATCGCCAAAAGCAGGCGCCGGTCCATGTGATCAAACCCCTGGGCGTCCACTTTCAACATATTCAGTGCCTGGTCCGCGATGGATTCACTAATGCGGCCATCTGCTTTTACCTCCGCAAAGTCACGCACTCTGCGTAGCAGGCGGTTGGCAATACGGGGTGTTCCCCGGGAACGGCGGGCAATCTCGTAGGCACCGCCGTTGTCGATAGTGACCGATGACAATCGCGCGGAACGAAGAATAATATCGGTCAGATCCTTGGTGTTATAGAACTCAAGGCGCTGGACGATGCCGAAACGATCCCGCAGCGGCGATGTCAGAAGCCCGGCGCGCGTTGTAGCACCCACCAGGGTAAACGGGGGTAAGTCCAGCTTGATGGAGCGGGCCGCCGGCCCCTCTCCAATCATGATATCCAGCTGGTAGTCTTCCATCGCCGGGTAGAGCACTTCTTCCACGGCGGCGCTGAGACGATGAATTTCATCAATGAAGAGGACATCACCCTCTTCGAGGTTGGTCAGCATGGCGGCCAGATCACCGGCTTTTTCCAACACCGGGCCGGATGTGGTCTTAATCGACACACCCATTTCATTGGCAATGATGTTGGCGAGCGTGGTCTTGCCCAGCCCCGGCGGACCAAAGATCAGAACATGATCCAATGCCTCCTGGCGGCCCCGCGCGGCGGAAATGAAGATTTCCATCTGCTCCCGCACAGCGGGCTGGCCAACATAGTCCGCTAGAACACCGGGACGGATCGCTCGATCCTGCACTTCCTCGTATTGTCCGGCCTGGGCTGTAATCAGGCGATCCGATTCAATCATTGAACTACCCGCTCAGAGGAAATCAACAACATGCCTGTACACTCGTATCGGGTTCATTATGCCCCAATTGTACAAACGGCGCTTTTGCTGTCACGTTACGCTCTCTACACATATGGGGCCAGGAGGTGGTTGATGACACTCCTTTAACCAGCCGGCTAACTGGCAGGAATCATTGCCCGTAGCGCTAACCGAATCAATTCCTGGCTCGACATGCTTTCCTCCGCCACTTTGCTGATGGCCTTGGACGCCTCCTGCGGCTTGTAACCCAGGGCAATCAGGGCGGCTTCCGCCTCTTCCCTGGGGTCATGACCTGCCACAACGCCCGCATTGGCTGAGTCAGAGGTAACCGTCGCATTTGGCGACGCTGGTATGAACTGCCCTTCAAGTTGCCCTATACGATCTGTCATTTCAATAAGCAGGCGTTCGGCGGTTTTCTTGCCAACACCGGGGAGCTTGACCAGGGCATTGGCATCGCGAGCCTCAACACAGCGGATAAACTGATTGGCATCTAACCCCGACAGAATCCCCGCGGCAAGCTTGGGACCAACCCCATTGACCTTGATCAGCAAACGGAACAGGTCCCGGTCCAGCCGTGAAGAGAAGCCGTAGAGGCTCTGGGCGTCCTCGCGAACAACAAAGTGGGTGTGGAGAACCAGCTCAGCGCCGGTTTCGGGAAGGTTAAAGAAGGTGGTATAGGGAATATCGACTTCATACCCCAGGCCGGCGCATTCCACCAATGCCTGGGCGGGGGATTTTTCAATCAGGATGCCTCGGATACGACCAATCAATGGGTTTCTCCCTGGATTTCAATGAACCCGGTTATTGTCTTCGGACCCGGCCACTGCGCACTTTTCCGCCGCCTCCAGACGCCAGCCTGGCAACGCTCTGGCTCATGTGGGCGTGACACAGCGCGATTGCCAGTGCGTCTGCGGCATCGGCCTGGGGCTTGCGGGACAGCGCCAAGAGCACCTGTACCATATGCTGGACCTGGGCCTTGTCAGCCCCGCCCTTGCCTACGACGGCCTGCTTCACCTGCCGGGCGGAATACTCATGGACAGCCAGCCCGCTGTTGGCCGCCGCAACAATTGCCGCGCCTCTCGCCTGCCCCAACTTCAGCGCTGAATCCGGGTTACGGGCCATGAATACCTGCTCGATGGCGAATTCTTCAGGGCGGTATTCGCCAATGAGCGTTGCCAGACTATGGAAGATGGTTTGCAGGCGTTCCGCCATGGGCTTCTCGCCGACCCGGATGCATCCACTGTCAATATATTCGATCACTCGGCCTTCGGCCCGGACAATACCGTAACCGGTAATGCGTGATCCGGGGTCAACCCCCATGATTATCGACACGTTGCGTCCTTATTGATGGAGTGCCTCCATCACGTCCGCCGATATATCGGCGTTGTGATAGACATTCTGCACATCGTCCAGGTCTTCCAGCATATCGATGAGCTTGAGGATGGGCTCTGCGCCCTCCTCACCCAGCTCTACAGTGGTTGAGGGCACCATAGTGACTTCTGCGTTATCGGGTATCAGGCCGGACTCCACCAAGGACTGTTTAACGTCGAGAAACTGATCTGGCACGGTGACAATCTCGAAGGAGCCGTCACTGAGCGTTGCCAAGTCCTCAGCACCGGCAACCAGGGCGGCTTCCATCAGCCGGTCTTCGTCCATCTCCGGACTGTAGCTGATAATACCCTGCTTACTGAAAAGATACGCTACCGAACCGTCAGTCCCGAGGTTGCCGCCCATCTTGTTCAGGGCGTGACGAATGTCGGCCACGGTACGGTTACGGTTATCCGTCATGACTTCCACAAAGATCGCAACGCCACCAGGACCATAACCTTCGTAAGTCAGTTCCTCGTAGTTGCTGTCGTCACCATCCCCGGCACCCCGCTCAACGGCGCGCTCGATAGTGTCCTTCTTCATGTTGGCGGTCAGGGCCTTGTCGATAACGCCCCGCAATCGCGGATTGTCATCCGGATTTCCCCCGCCCTGACGGGCCGCCACCGTCAACTCGCGAATGATCTTGGTGAAAATCTTACCGCGTTTGGCGTCCTGAGCCGCTTTACGGTGCTTGATGTTGGCCCATTTACTGTGTCCAGCCATAATCAACTCCGTTCAGTCGCGGAGCACACGAGGGTGTGCTCCGGCATTGCGTTACTCGCCTGCCTGGGTGTCTTCCTTACTTTCGCCGGCCTTGGCCAAGGGCTTGCGGCGGCGGATATGAAGCTCACGCAACTGCTTGTCGTCCACTTCTCCGGGCGCCTGTGTCATCAGACAGGTGGCGCTCTGGGTTTTCGGGAACGCAATTACATCGCGAATGGAGCTGGCGCCAGTCATCAACATGATCAGACGGTCGAGGCCAAACGCCAGGCCGCCATGGGGAGGGCAACCATATTTCAATGCATCCAGCAGGAACCCGAACTTGGCTCGAGCTTCTTCGTGCTCAATACCCAGAGTACGGAACACGCTTTCCTGCATTTTTTCGTCGTGAATACGGATAGAACCGCCACCGAGCTCGGTGCCGTTCAGGACCATGTCGTAGGCGCGGGACAATGCTGTTGCCGGTGACGCTTCCAGCTCGTCGCCAGAACAGGACGGCGCCGTGAACGGATGGTGAATCGCAGTCAGACTTCCGTCAGACGTTTCCTCGAACATCGGGAAGTCCACCACCCACAGTGGCGCCCACTCGGACGTCAGCATGTTCAGGTCATGGCCGACCTTGATGCGGAGCGCGCCCAGGGCTTCGTTGACCACATTGGTCTTATCGGCGCCGAAGAACACGATATCGCCATCTTCCGCACCGGAACGCTCGATGACCGCCTGTGCAACGTCGTCACCCAGGAATTTGATGATCGGCGACTGCAGACCTTCAACGCCCTTGGACGTATCATTGACCTTGATGTAGGCTAGGCCCTTGGCACCGTAGATACCCACGTACTTGGTGTAGTCGTCGATCTGTTTGCGGGTCAGCTCGCCGCCCTTCGGAACACGTAGTGCTGCTACGCGGCCCTTGGGGTCATTGGCGGGACCGGCAAACACCTTGAAGTCAACGCCCGCAACCAGATCACCCACGTCAACCAGCTCAAGCGGGATACGCAGGTCCGGCTTGTCGCTGCCATAACGCTGCATTGCCTCGGCGTACGGCATGCGCGGGAATTCAGGCAGATCCACTTCCAGTACATCCTTGAACAGCGAACGAATCATGTTCTCGTTCAGGGTCATCAGGGCTTCCTCGTCAATAAACGAGGCTTCGATATCAATCTGCGTGAACTCCGGCTGGCGGTCGGCGCGCAGGTCTTCGTCGCGGAAACACTTGGCGATCTGGTAATAGCGATCCACACCGGACACCATCAGCAACTGCTTGAAAAGCTGCGGGGACTGGGGCAGCGCAAAGAAGGAGCCTTCATGGGTGCGGCTTGGCACCAGGTAGTCACGTGCGCCTTCCGGAGTGGCTCGGGTCAGGATGGGCGTCTCAACATCCATGAAACCGTTGCTATCCAGGAAGTTGCGAATATAGCTGGTCACCCTGGAACGGAAACGCAGGCGGTTCAGCATTTCCGGGCGACGCAGGTCTACAAAGCGATACTTCAGGCGAACATCTTCGCCCACATCCACATGCTCATCCAGCGGGAACGGAGGCGTGGCAGCGGCATTCAGGATGGACAACTGCTTACCCAGCAGCTCAACCTGCCCAGTCGGCATGTTAGCGTTTTCGGTACCGGCGGGACGACGGCGCACACGGCCGGTCACCTGAATTACGAATTCACTGCGGACCTTCTCCGCCAGATTGAAGCTCTCTGGGGTATCCGGATCGAACACGACCTGGGAAATACCGTCCCGATCGCGAAGGTCCAGAAAGATCACCCCGCCGTGATCGCGGCGACGATGAACCCAACCGCAAAGAGTAACTTCCTGATCGATGTGAGATTCGTTGATTCCACCGCAATAATGACTGCGCATACCGGTTCCCGTTGTATCTGATGTGTGCGTAAAAGTTTGCAAAAATGGTTTTGGCGGACCCTACTGCAAAAGCGGCCCATTATAAACACAATGAACGGGAAAATCAGGCTTCCATCACCGTGGGTGACGGTAAAACGTTTGGCCGCTAGAATGGGCCGATTTACCACCCTTTGGAGTCGCCTTTGTCAGCCCGAGCCGAACAGAAACTCCGCACTCGCCGCGCCCTGATGGACGCCGCCCTTGCTCAACTCAGCGCGGACCGGGGCTTTGGCAGCCTGAGCCTTCGGGAAGTGGCGAGGGAAGCCGGCATTGCGCCGACATCTTTCTACCGGCACTTTTCTGAGCTCGACGAGCTGGGGCTTGCTCTGGTGGATGAAGGCGGTGTCGCCCTGCGACAACTCATGCGCCAGGCACGCAAGCGAATTGCACGGAACGGCAGCGCCATCAGCACCTCGGTGGACACTTTCATGGAGTATCTTGGCAACAACTCCAACCTGTTTCGTCTGATGCTGCGGGAAAGCACCGGGGTATCAAAACCCTTCCGCACGGCCATCAAAGCTGAAATCGACCACTTTGTGACCGAGCTGGCGGCAGATCTGGCTCGCATCGCAGACGAAGAGAATCGCCCGCTATCAGACTCGAAATTGGTGGCAGACGCCATGGTGACACTGGTGTTCAATCAAGGCGCAGAGGCACTTGACGCCACACCACTGGAAAAGGAAGCGCTGAAAGACAAACTGAAAACCGAGCTCAGGATGATCCTGGTTGGGTCGCGCACCATCGCTCGGCACAAACGCTAAGCCACTCTTTGCGAGAGCCGGCCCAGTAACGGCTTCAGTTGTTCGCTTATTCTGGCCAGGTCGCTGACACTGTAGGGCTTCGGCGGAAGTTTGCCCCAGACAGGGCCAGGCCAGGCGGAATCGCCTTCGAAACGCACGATATGATGAAGGTGGAGTTGCGGCACCATGTTACCCAACGCGGCGACATTGAGCTTATGCCCACCGAACAGTTCCATCATACCCTCCCCGAGAAGGGACGATTCTGCCAATAACTGTCGCTGCTGCTCCGGAGACAGCTGATAGATCTCCCGCACACCGTCAACCCTTGGCACCAGAAGGATCCAGGGCCAGTTGCTGTCGTTCATCAACCGAATTTCACACAGCTTGCTCTGTCCGAGGCTGACCGTATCCGCCTCCAGACGCTCGTGCAGAACAAACAGCGACTCCGCCCCACTCATATCAACCTCCGTGGAACTGGTTCCGGCCTCGGCCAATGGCGTAGTAGATCATACCGTGGCGTTCAAGCATTTCAGGCTCGTAGAGGTTGCGCCCGTCAAACACGACAGGCTCCTTCAGGTTTGCGGCAATGGCTTCAAAATCCGGGGAACGGAACTCTTTCCACTCGGTACAGATGGCCAGCACATCCGCCCCTTTCAGCGCCTGCTCCTTGGTGCCGCAGAGGGTCAACCCTGTCTGGTCGCCAAAGATACGCTGGGTTTCTTCCATGGCTTCCGGATCGAAGGCCTGCACACTCGCTCCGGCTTTCCAGAGATCCTGCATCAGGGCACGGGAAGAGGCTTCGCGCATATCGTCGGTGTTGGGCTTGAACGCCAACCCCCAGATCGCGACGACCTTGCCCTTCAGGTTGCCATTGAAGTAGTGACTGATCTTGTCGAACAACACGTGCTTCTGGGCATTGTTCACGGCCTCCACGGCGTTCAACAGGCGGGAGTCGTAGCCACAATCCCTGGCGGTGCGGGTCAATGCCTGTACATCTTTCGGGAAACAGGAACCGCCATAACCGCAACCGGGGTAGATAAAGTGGTAGCCGATACGGGGGTCGGAACCAATGCCACGGCGTACATTTTCTATATCGGCCCCTAAACGTTCCGCCAGGTTGGCTATCTCGTTCATGAAGCTGATCTTGGTGGCCAGCATGGAGTTGGCCGCATACTTGGTCAATTCAGCGGACCGGATGTCCATGAAGATCATACGGTCGTGGCTACGATTAAACGGGTAGTAAACTTCGTGCAGTAATTCCCTGGCCCGCTCACTGTCGGTGCCGACAATGATGCGGTCGGGCTTCATGAAGTCGTTGATGGCAGCCCCTTCCTTCAGGAACTCCGGGTTGGACACCACATCAAATTCAAGTTCCAGGCCACGCTTGTCCAGCTCCGAGCGCACCGCAGCCTTAACCCTGTCGCCAGTGCCGACCGGCACGGTGGACTTGTCCACCACCACCTTGTAGTCATCCATATACTGGCCAATGGAACGCGCGACGGCGGTCACGTACTGCAGGTCGGCAGAACCGTCTTCATCCGGCGGCGTACCCACTGCGATGAACTGCAGGGAACCATGGGCCACGGCTTCTTGGGTATCGGTGGTGAACGCCAGACGGCCTGCCTCAACCGTATGCTTTACGATGGACTCAAGGCCAGGCTCATAAATGGGGATATGGCCATTCTTCAGCTTATCAATCTTGCCCTGATCCACATCCATGCACAGGACATGATGCCCCACGTCGGCCAGACAGGCACCCGTCACAAGCCCGACGTAACCGGTCCCGAAAATAGTAATTTTCATCCACCAAAACCCTGAAATTGAATTTGTTTAAAACACGAGAGCAAGCAGCCTCAGGCTTGCTTGTCCTGCCAGATCTTTTCCCAGGCCAGGGCTGTGCCGACGATGGTATCCAGGTCGTCGTAATCCGGCTGCCAGCCCAGCACCTTCTTGATCCGCGAATTGTCAGCCATCAGCGCGGCAGGGTCCCCTGCCCGACGGCCGGTTTCCTGTACCGGAAAGTCGTTGCCTGACTGGCGCTTGACCACATCTATAACTTCGCGGACGGTAAACCCACGCCCGTAGCCGCAGTTCAGCACCCGTGACTCACCTCCACCGGCCATATACTCCAACGCCATCACATGAGCCTTGGCCAGGTCTTCCACGTGGATGTAGTCGCGGATGCAGGTACCGTCACGGGTGTCGTAGTCGGTGCCAAACACGCTCATGCCATCGCGCTTGCCCGTCACACACTCACACGCAACCTTGATCAGGTGCGTAGCTTCAGGTGTGGCCTGACCCAGCAAACCGTCCGGATTGGCCCCAGCTACGTTGAAGTAACGCAGGATCACGTAATTGAGGGATGACGCGGCAGCCAGATCCATGATCATCCGCTCGCTCATCATCTTGGAGGCGCCATAGGGATTGATCGGCGCCAGCGGAAGATCTTCCGTCAGTACGGTTTCCTCTGGCATGCCATAAACGGCAGCCGTCGACGAAAACACCATGTAAGGTACCTGGTGTTCTTCTACTGCCTTCAGCAAATTCAGCGTGTTACGGGTATTGTTGCGGTAGTATTTGAGAGGATTCTCGACCGATTCCGGCACCACGATATTGGCGGCGAAATGCAGCACGGCTTCAAAGCGGTGCTGGCTGAAAAGGTCCGCAATGGCCTGTTCATCGGCGAGGTCTCCGATCACAAGCTCACCACAGGTGACCGCCCAACGGTATCCGGTGGACAGGTTATCGAAAACAACAATGTCGTGTCCGGCTTCGCCCAGTTGCCTTACGACATGACTACCTATATACCCGGCTCCGCCGGTTACCAGAACTTTCATGATCGATCGTCACTCCTTCCCTGAAAACAGTTGCCTCCGGCGGCGGATGTCGGCCCGCCGACGCGTGAAGAATTCGCTGATAACATGGCTGCACTGATCCGCCAGAACACCTCCGACAGACTCAACACGCCAGTTGAGATGTGGCTCGTTCAGTGTTTGCCGAGCCGACGCCACCGCACCCGCCTTCGGTTCCGCCGCACCGTACACCAAACGACTGATGCGGCTGTGCACAATGGCGCCCACACACATGGTGCACGGCTCAAGGGTGACGTAAAGCGTTGCACCCGGCAACCGGTAATTGCCTACCCGCGCCGCCGCGTCCCGCAGCGCACGAATCTCGGCATGAGCCGTGGGGTCGCAACCGCTGATCGGTGCATTAAAGCCGGTGCCGATTTCCTTCCCATCCAACACCACCACAGCTCCGACCGGAACTTCCCCGGCAGCGCCCGCCTGCCCTGCCAGTTGCAGGGCACGGCTCATCCAGGCTTCATCTTCCTCGTTGCCAGTCATCGCATCCAGCCTGGCCACAGAGCCTGCTTATTCCCACTCGATGGTTGCCGGCGGCTTGGAGGAAACGTCGTAGGTTACCCGGGACACACCTTCAATTTCATTGATGATGCGATTGGATACCGTTTCCAGCAGATCGTACGGAAGGTGCGCCCAACGTGCAGTCATGAAATCGATGGTTTCCACCGCACGCAATGCCACAACGTATTCGTAGCGGCGCGCATCACCGACCACCCCAACCGATTTGACGGGCAGGAAGACCGCAAATGCCTGGCTGGTCTTGTGGTAAAAGTCAGCTCGGTGCAGCTCTTCCAGGAATATGGCGTCAGCCCGACGGAGGATTTCGGCGTATTCCTTCTTAACTTCACCCAGAATCCGCACGCCCAGACCAGGCCCCGGGAACGGGTGGCGATACACCATGTCGTAAGGCAGCCCAAGCTCCAGACCAATACGGCGAACCTCGTCCTTGAACAGCTCCCGCAGCGGCTCTACCAGCTTCATTTTCATGGTTTCCGGCAGGCCACCCACATTATGGTGGGATTTTATGACATGGGCCTTACCGGTCTTGGAAGCTGCGGATTCAATCACATCCGGGTAGATGGTGCCTTGGGCCAACCAGTTTACATCGCGGATGTTGGCGGCTTCGTCGTCGAACACATCAATAAAGGTGTTGCCAATGATCTTGCGCTTTTTCTCGGGATCATCAATACCCTTGAGCTTGGACAGGAACAGGTCTTCGGCATCAACCCGAATAACCTTCACACCCATGTTACTGGCGAACATATCCATCACCTGATCGCCTTCATTCAGGCGCAGCAGGCCGTTGTCCACGAACACACAGGTCAACTGGTCGCCGATGGCTTTGTGCAGCAGTGCGGCGGTCACGGAAGAATCCACACCACCGGACAACCCCAGCAACACCTTGCCACTGCCCACCTGACTACGGATCTGTTCCACCGCGTCATCAACAATCTTGGCCGGCGTCCACAGCGCCTCGCACTGGCAGATGTTGAGAATGAAGTGCTCCAGGATGCGCTTGCCCTGCAGGGTGTGGGTCACTTCCGGGTGAAACTGGACGCCGTAGAGATTGCGCGACGTATCCTGCATGGCCGAAATCGGCGCACTCTCCGTCGATGCCAGCAGCTCGAAGCCCTCCGGCATCACCACAACCTTGTCGCCATGGCTCATCCACACGTCCAGCAACGACTCGCCGGTGGCCGTGAGATGGTCTGTAATGTCTTTCAGCAAGGGCCCCTTGGCCCGTACTTTGACCTGGGCATAGCCGAATTCCCGCTTTTCGGAACTGGCAACACGGCCGCCCAGCTGCTCAGCCATGGTCTGCATGCCGTAGCAAATGCCCAGAACCGGAATCCCTTTGTCAAACAGGCCTTCCGGCGCGCGAGGGCCACCCAGTTGGGTCACCGACTCGGGGCCACCCGCGAGAATGATGCCTTTGGGATTGAACTCTTTCAGTTCCTCATCGGTAATATCAAAGGCCTTGATCTCACAATAGACCCCGATTTCCCGAACGCGGCGCGCGATGAGCTGGGTGTACTGGGAACCGAAATCGAGAATCAGAATGCGGTGGTCGTGGATGTTGTGGGCCATGAAATCCTCGGAGCAGAAAGAAAAAACGCGGCTCACTGAATGAGCCGCGCCTGAATCGACAATGGTCAGCCGATACGGTAGTTGGGTGCTTCTTTGGTGATAGTCACATCGTGGACGTGACTCTCACGCATGCCCGCATTGGTAATGCGGACGAATTCAGGCTTGGTACGCATTTCTTCCATGGTGGCACTGCCGGTGTAACCCATGGAGGCCCGCAGACCGCCCATCAACTGATGCACAATGTTCCGCATCGGGCCCTTGCAGGCAACGCGGCCTTCAATGCCTTCCGGCACCAGCTTCTCGATGCCTTTACTGGCATCCTGGAAGTAACGGTCGCTGGACCCCTGCCCCATGGCTCCAATGGAACCCATACCGCGGTAGGCTTTATAGCTACGGCCCTGATACAGCTCAACCTCGCCTGGTGCTTCGTCAGTACCGGCCAGCAGGCTGCCGATCATAACGCTGTAGGCTCCGGCGGCAATGGCCTTGGAAATATCGCCAGAGAAGCGAACGCCACCATCCGCAATCACGGGCACGCCGCGGTCTTTCAAGGCGGCTGCCACATTGGACACGGCGGTGATCTGTGGCACACCAATGCCGGCCACAATACGGGTGGTGCAGATGGAACCGGGACCGATACCCACCTTGACCGCGTCTGCACCGGCGTCCGCCAGATCAATTGCGGCGTCAGAGGTGGCGATATTACCACCGATCACCTGAACCTCCGGGAAATGCTCTTTAATCCAGCGAACCCGGTCGAGCACGCCCTTGGAGTGGCCGTGGGCCGTATCCACCACGATCACATCAACACCAGCCTCAACCAGCGCGGCTACCCGTGCATCCGTATCTGCGCCGGTGCCGACGGCTGCACCAGCTCGAAGACGACCCTGTTCGTCTTTACAGGCCAGGGGATAGTCCTTCGCCTTCTGGATATCCTTGACGGTGATCAGCCCGCGCAATTCGAAGTCGTCATTCACAACCAGGACTTTTTCAATGCGGTGGCGATGTAGCAGCTCTTTCACGTCGTCCAGGTTGGCACCCTCTTTCACCGTCACCAACTTGTCCTTGGCGGTCATGATTTCCGAGACAGGCGTGTCCAGGCGGCTTTCAAAGCGAATATCACGACCGGTTACGATACCAACGAGATCGACACCGTCCACCACCGGCAGCCCCGAAATGTTGTTGGCCATGGTGATGTCCACCAGTTCGCGAACCGTGGTGTCCGGCGTTACCGTAATAGGATCCTTCACAACGCCGCTTTCAAACTTCTTGACCTTGCGGACGGCCGCGGCCTGCTGCTCAACAGACATGCTCTTGTGCATGATGCCGATGCCGCCTTCCTGAGCCATGGAGATGGCCAGATCAGCTTCGGTTACGGTATCCATAGCCGCCGACACCAGCGGAATATTCAGAGTGATACCTTTGGTCAGCTGGGTTTGCAGGCTGACCTGGTGAGGAAGAACCTCTGAGCGTCCTGGAACGAGCAGTACATCGTCAAAGGTGAGGGCTTCTTCGGCAATTCGCAGCATTGGGATCCGCCTTTTGAACATGCTAGATTGGAGAATTCTGACACCACACCCCGCCGGCTGTGGCAGTACAAAATTCTTAATCGACCTATTATAAATGGGCCTTGGTTGACAGTAAACCGGGGCTGACTACCTATTGAGTTGCATCTTTTTGAATTTTCGCTATTTTTACTCCCCAATTTTCGGCTTTTGCGTATACAGCAACGCCACAGAAACTAAGGAGCATTCCCTTTGGACAGCGGTTTTCAGGATTCCCGGCCCCGGGCGCTGAGTGTCAGCGAGCTCAATCACCAGGCCCGCCATCTGCTGGAAGCCAGCTTCATGCAGGTTTGGGTTGAGGGTGAGTTGTCCGGGTTTTCCCGCCCCTCTTCCGGCCATTGGTACTTTTCCCTGAAGGATCGCAAATGCCAGATCCGCTGCGCCATGTTCCGGGGCTTCAACCAGCGGGTGAAAGAAATTCCGAAAGAAGGCGAGCAGGTCCGCATCCGTGGCAAGGTAACGCTCTACGAGAACCGGGGCGACTTCCAGATCATCGTCGAGCATGTCGAACCAGCGGGACTGGGCGCGCTGCAGCAGGCCTATGAAGAGCTCAAACGAAAGTTGCAGATGGAAGGCCTGTTTGACGCTGCACGCAAAAAACCGCTGCCATCGACTCCTCGCCACATAGGCGTCGTGACATCACCCACCGGCGCCGCCATTCACGATATTCTCACCGTACTTGCCAGACGCTGCCCTGCCATTCCCGTCACCCTTTACCCCACCGCCGTCCAGGGACAGGCAGCAACGTCTGATATCGTCCGCGCCATTGACCGGGCAGCCCGGCACGGCGTCGCCGATGTATTGATTATTGGTCGTGGTGGCGGCTCACTGGAAGATCTCTGGTGTTTCAACGAGGAAGCCGTCGCCCGCGCCATCGCAGCATGCCCCCTGCCAACGGTCAGCGCCGTTGGTCACGAAGTGGACGTGACTATTGCCGACTTTGTCGCCGACCTGCGGGCACCAACACCGTCCGCCGCTGCGGAAAAAATATCACCCGACCAACAGGACTGGCTCCGACAGCTCAGGGAACGGGAGCGTCGGCTCGCCGGTGCCGCCAGTCGAGCGCTCAAACGAATGGGAACTCAGTTGGAGCATCTTTCCGCCAGGCTCAGGGACCCTCGGCGTGAACTGATGGAAAAAGCCCAGCGCATGGATGACCTCGACCTGCGGCTTGGTAAGGCTATGCGACAACGCATCGAGCGGGAAAATGTACGCACTGAGCACCTTGGCCAGCGCCTGAGAATGCAATCCCCCGCAAAGCGGCTCAACGACAACCGCAGGAGCGTCAGCCAGCTGTCAGAACGGCTGGCCCGCGTGGCTCGCCAGTCCGTCGTCCAACGTCAGGAGCGGCTTGAGCACCTGGCTCAAACACTGCACGTGGTCAGCCCGCTGGCAACCCTGGGCCGGGGGTACGCCATCGTCCAGCAGGAAAACGGGAATATAGTTCGCCAGGCCAGTGAACTCGTGCCCGGCGACAGGATTACCGCCCGTGTCGCCAGCGGCCACCTTGAAGCGAACGTGACCGCAGTCAAATCAGGAAACCAATAACTTTCAAAAAGACAGAAACTTAGCCTATGGTCTAGTAGTCCTACACCTCAAAGCGCCTAAAGTTGTGGGTATTACAAAACACAACAACAACAGTGATGCGAGGTGGATGTTATGGACTACCACTCCGAGTTCAGGCGATCAATCGACCACCCTGACGCCTTCTGGCGCGAGAAAGCGTCTGCCATTGACTGGATGGAGCCCCCGAAAACCATCTGGCAGCCCACCGATAACGTCCATGGGCAATGGTTTCCCGATGGCATCCTTAACACCTCCGATGTAGCACTGGATGCCAATATCCGGGCCGGGCGCGGCGAACAGAAAGCCCTGATTTACGATTCCCCCGTTACCGGCACCACATGCTCATACACCTACGCCGAGCTTACCCAAGCAGTAGCCGTCTTTGCCGGCGCTCTCCAGGACAGAGGCATCACCAAGGGTGACCGGGTAATTCTCTACATGCCCATGATTCCGGAAGCCGTCATTGCCATGCTGGGCTGCGCCCGGATTGGCGCTATTCATTCCGTGGTTTTTGGCGGTTTCGCATCCAATGAACTGGCCGTGCGCATTGATGATGCCAAGCCCACGGCCGTCATCACAGCCTCCTGCGGCATCGAGGTCAGCAAGGTCATTGAATACAAACCTCTGGTGGACAAAGCCATCGATCAGGCCGAGCACAAGCCGGAGTGCTGCATTGTGTTCCAGCGCCCGCAGGTTCAGGCCACACTCCGGGAAGGTCGCGATTTCGACTGGAGTGAACTGGTCAGCCGGGCCCGGGCGGTAGACCCGGTGCCTGTCAGGGCCACTGACCCGCTCTATATCCTCTACACCTCCGGAACCACCGGCAAACCCAAGGGCGTCGTACGCGACAACGGCGGCCACGCCGTGGCTCTTCGCTACAGCATGCACCTGGTATACGATGCCAGCCCGGGAGACGTCTACTGGGCGGCATCGGACGTTGGCTGGGTGGTTGGGCACAGCTATATAGTCTATGCCCCCTTGTTCGCAGGCTGCACCACCATCCTCTACGAAGGCAAGCCGGTCAAAACTCCGGATGCCGGCGCATTCTGGCGCGTAGTCCAGGACCACGGCGTAAATCTGTTGTTCACGGCACCGACCGCGTTCCGGGCGGTGCGCAAGGAGGACCCGGAGGCTGATCAGCTGTCCCGCTACGACATCAGCTCCCTGAAACGCCTCTTCCTGGCCGGTGAACGACTGGACCCACCCACCTACGAATGGCTAAAGGAACATACCCGCCTGCCAATACTGGACCATTGGTGGCAAACCGAAACCGGCTGGGCGATCTGCTGTAATCCGGTAGGCGTCGAGATGATGACGACGAAACCCGGCTCGGCCACACTTCCGTCTCCCGGGTTCAATGTTCAAGTGGTGGACATGGAGGGCAGCCAGGTTCCAGCCGGGGAACAGGGCCAGATAGCCGTTAAGCTACCACTACCTCCGGGCTGCATGTCCACGGTCTGGGGTGACGACGACCGATTCCGTAACACCTACCTGGCCCCCATTGACGGGTTCTACAGCTCCGGTGATGGCGGATTTGTTGACGAAGACGGATATGTATTCGTCATGGGTCGAACGGACGACGTGATTAACGTCGCGGGCCATCGGTTGTCCACCGGAGAGATGGAGGAAGTGGTTGCCGCCCACCCGGCAATCGCGGAATGCTGTGTGGTCGGCGCTCACGATGACATGAGAGGCCAGGTGCCCGTGGGGCTAGTACTGATCAAGGACGGCGCAACCATTGACCACGACGAACTGGAAGAAGAGCTGGTTGAGATGGTGCGCGAAAAAATCGGCGCCATTGCCTGTTTCCGCAAAGCGCTGGTCGTGGAGCGGCTCCCCAAAACCCGGTCCGGCAAGATCCTGCGCCGGGTAATCCGGCAGATCGCCGATGGCGAGGACTACGCGGTGCCGAGCACGATTGACGACCCCGCCATACTGGAAGAAATCAGCGAGCAGTTCAAAAGCTGACCCCGAGACGCCGTCACCAATCGGAACCTGCGCCACAACGGTGCGTCCGTTTGGTGACGATTTTATGACAACTTGTTGTTTTTGCGGATTAAAAAACTTAAATAAAGTGCTAAAAAAAGCGTTGACGCCCTCCCAACTCGGTCTATACTGAAATTGCTGTGAAAATACAGCGGTATTTGGTGAATGCGTTTCAACGTCCTGCCGCAGTGCTCTTCGTTGCCCCTTTCCTCAGTACTTTCTGAATTTTTACAGCACCGGTACTCCAAC